>CAYPFJ010000012.1:0-65218 GCA_964409945.1 uncultured archaeon
ACTACTAAAGACACCAAAAATAAAAGTCCTATGTGATAGCAAACTTGAATATGACGGAGAGATTAACCGAATTATTAAAAATTTAGAAGAATTAATTAATAAAGTTAAAGATATGCCATTTTTCATCGATGTTATATATATAGGGCACCCAGATTATGAAGAACGTAATAATTTAACCAAATTAGTGAACTTAACAAAAGGGGATTTTTATGAGATAAGTGATATTAAAGATCTAAAGCCATTGTTAATGGAACTTTCATATAAAAAAAAAATAACAAAACCGGTATTTGGCAAGCAAGAAATTCGTATGATTCATGAGGAAAATCAACCATTTTATATTAATTTAGCAGATGACCCTGAAAGAGTAAATGAAGTATCAACTTGTTCTATTTGTTTTCAGCAAGACAATGAAGGTATAGTGAGGTGTCCTTCATGTTATACAGTAGCTCATGAAGTATGTTGGGCACAATGGGCAGAAACATCTAATATTGGAATTCCACATGTATATCGATGCCATAATTGCTTTAATATCTTGAAATTAGATAAGAATTATATTATCGAGGTGCAAACTGGTAAAATTCCTACTATTGCTGAATTAAATAAGATGAAAAAGAAAAATGTAGTTGAATATTTACGCGAAATAGAAGCTCAAAGCAAGCCTCAAGTAGTACAAACTGAAGATCCATTCGCAGCGGATATTAGAGCAATGATTGACGTAAAGAGAGAAGAACCTATAGTTCCAGAAACAAAAAAGAAAAAAAAGAAAACGGCATTTATCAGTATTTGTCCTAATTGTAGCAAGATTATAATAGGCTATAAGACAAAATGCCCTAAATGTGGTTTTAAATTATCCTAAATTTACAATTTTTAAGTCTTATATCAGATTCGAATAAAAATTTAGATTTCCCTTAAACTTATTAATCTTTACACGAAATTTATATTAGATAAATCGTAATTTTATTAATACTTAAATTCTCTTCAAAAAACATGGAATCCACTAAGAGTGAAGATTGCCTTATCTTTTATGCTTTCACTCCAGAAATTACTAAAATGCGTCAAGTTTTCAGTTCAATCTCAGATTTTATGAAAAATAAACAATTAACAGATCCGTCTGATAGATTTAACCTTATTGTGTTTCAACATGATGGACCAAATTATTTAGATCATTTTACCCTTGATCAAGAACATATTCTTAAAACATTGAAATCTATGAGTGGGGATATTACTAATGCAAATATCGCTGGTGGAATTTTTATTGCAATCACCTTTATAATTGAAGTATATAAGAAAATTTCTGAGAAAATTTTTAGATTATTAATATTGATAGATGACGGAGCATATGATATCCCCTCTGAATATCTTCCTCCTATAGAAGAATTAATTAAAGTAGTTAAAGATATGCCTTTTTTTATTGATATTATACGAGTAGGTCCACCAAATTCAGAAATAAGTCCAAAATTAATGAAATTAACAAAATTGTGTAATGGTGAATTCTACGAGATTGCTACCATTCGGGATCTAAATCCTATCTTGACAACATTATCAGAGAAGAAGTACATCTCAGAGCCTTCATTTATTAAACAGAGGCTCCGAATGATTTTACCTGACAATCAACCCTTTTATATAAATTTAGCTGATGAGCCTGAAATTGTTGAAGAAAGAGTTACATGTTCTATTTGTTTTAAAAGTGATAATGAAAATATTGTAAAATGTCCGTCTTGTGGAAGTGTGGCTCATAAAGTATGTTGGGCTCAATGGGCTGAAACATCTAATATTGGGATACCTCATGTATTCCGGTGTCATAATTGTTTTAACATATTAAAGCTTGATGAAAATTTTGTACATGATGTAAAAACGGGCAAAATTCCTACTATTGCAGAATTGAGTAAGGTTAAGAAAAAGAATATTATTGAATATATGCATGAATTAGAAGCTAAAAGCAAACCTAAAGTAGTACACGCAGAAGATCCAATAGCGGTTTCGATTAGGGCAAAAATAGCAACTGAAGAAGGAAAAACTCAATCTAAAAAAAATAAAAAGAGAGTACATGTAAATATTTGTCCTAATTGTAGTACAATCATAAAGGGTGCGCGAAAGAATTGCCCTTCATGTGGTTTTGTTTTATTTTAGTAAATTTTTTTTTGTGAATAATTTATCTATAAAATTATTTGATCTTTCCATATTTCTTTGAGAATGTTGATTAGTGAAATATAAAAAATTAGATAGGAATTTAAAGTAAGCTTAGATATTATCTAGTCGTTTTCATAACAATATTTACAGCTATATCTTTAGGAACTCCATAAATTATTAAAATATCAAATTTTCCTTTCATAAAGATTGATCCATCGGCAAATTTTTGAAGATACCTAATTTTAACTCTTACTTTTTTGATTAATCTAACGAAACGCAGAATTTCAACTATTACAGCCGCAAATAATAGGTATCCAATGTAATATTTTAGAGTGAAAATGCCAATTATTATGTAAACAATTATTTTTAAAACAAATAAAGCCCAGTTTGCCTTATATATTCTGAGTACTTTAATAGATTTATCATAACTCAATCGTCCATAATTATAGATTAAACTTTCTCTCTTGCCTTCTTTTTTATATCTTATCTTCTTTATGAGACCTTCCCAAATATAGGGATTAAAAGGCCATAAAATAATACTGAATAAGTCAAATAGCATTTTCCAACTATTATAAGTTTCCTCATGTCTGAAGTAAAAATTTTTTGAAGATGCCAATATCTGGATTTTTCTACTCCTCTGATTAATTAGTGAAATCAAAATCGATATAACCAATAAGATAAATTCAAAAATGAAAAAAATCCCTACAAATTTTAATATAAGATCTAGAAGCTGTGATGTTGATAGACTGTTAAAAAATGAAGATAAATCTATGGATAAATATTGTGAAATGATAATTACGTATTGAATAAAAAAAACACCTTCTACTGTGATTAAACCACTTGATAATAAATAAAACTCGAGAAATATCATGAAGCTACAATAAATAATTGCTTGAATATAGTGCCGAATGGATAGGAATGCTATAAATGTTATTGACCAAAAAGGGAAAAATGAAGCTAAAATAAAATTATTATAATAATTTCCTTCTGCTGGAACGTCAAATATGAAATAAAAAATAAGACCAAATATGAAACCAGTGCCAAAAATTACCACTGTTGATAATAAATAATACTTTATGGATTGCCTTTCATATAATTCCACATCTGTCCAATTATCAAATAGTCTTTCACCAGATTCGGCTATAATAGTCTCCTTATCAAAATCAATCCATTTTTTTTTAACTAATTTTTTAATTTTTTTTTCTGAACTGGGCATTTTTTCCTCAGGATGTCTTTTAATAAAAATTATTATAATTTCCCAAGTTAATATCCAAAAATATACAAATAGAATGATCAAAAGAACTAAAGTGAAATTAACTGAAAAATTAATTTCTAAAAAAATGAACTGAAAAAATACTGCAAATACACCTTCCTGTAAAATTACAAAAAATAAAACAAGTACAACAGTAATTTTTATTAAAACCATAATTACACCATCAATAAAAAAATCAATAACTTCATAAAAATAAAAAATTGTAATAAATATCATAAATTCAATTAAGTTTAATTGCTGCTTAAACAAAACAAATCTAGCACTCTCTAAAAATATTCTAATAGGTTCGAAATAGGTTGAAGCAATATAAAAAATTGTAATAATTATTATAAAAATAAGAACAAATATTGCCCCTATAAATGTAAGTACTTTACCTTTATCTGAATTTATATAATATAACTCCAATTTAATTTACAAACCTCCGATTATATCCTGTATAATTGTTTTTAATTCAATAATTAGATCAATACTTAATGGAATAAAGCCAAAAGTACCACTGAAATGTATTTTTGCTGAAATATTTGTCTCATCGAATAATTCATTAAAATAAATTAATATATTTTCAATAAAGTCTCCTGTTTCCAATACTAATCTAATAGTTATTTCGACAAGAGTATCGAAGCTTAACATAATCAAATTTGTTAAAAAGCTAGCAATTGAAAAATTTAGTATTAATGGTTGTCCTGAACTTAAGGACTCCATTCCTTTAAGAGGTTTTAACAAACGATATGTTTGATTTCTAAAAAATAAATCAAGGTAGACATCAATATTTTGAATAGTTGCCCAACCCTTATTTGTAAAGTTTATATAAGCAGATTGGAAATATCCTTCAGATATAAAATATGGTATAGAATTTAACCAGAGTTGCCTAATAAATTGATTTAGGTAAATCTCAGCTAAAGTCTCATTCCTAACAGCCTCAATTATTTGTTCAACTGTTGTTATTGTATAGTTAAGGTGAGAATTAATTTCTGACATCAATGTTTCATTTTGAAGAACTTCATTTACCGCCTCCGTGAAATTTATTTGATTTTCTTTAATATATGTAAAAACATCCTCCATAAATGTATCAAAACTGTCTACATTTATATTTTCTTCAGTATAATTACTAAAATCATAAGTAATACTAATTTCTGAAAGAGAAATAAACCATAGAATTTGAAAAATAACGATCCCAAAAATTAATAATGCTACTGGTGCATTCTTAATGACTTTAAAATGTGAAATTTGTCTTAATTTTTTTCTACTATATTTTCTCTTCATAGTTTTATGATTCTAATTAAATGCGTTTTCCAAAGAATTCAATATCTATTAATGTAAGTATGTTTATTAAAAGTTGTCTAAAATTCTTCATGAATGTATTTTCTTTACTTAGTGATCGCAATTTGAGAATTTTTGAAATAAAATAATATAAGCCATATATTTAAATAATTTAGGGCAAAACAATTAATAAGATAATTTGTAGATCTTTTTAAAATAGAATTAAATTAAAGTTGAAAACAATGGATTCAGATTTATTTACATTTATTGTTGGCGGTAAAGCTGGAGAAGGGGTAAAAAAAGCAGGTTCTGTAGCTGCACACATTTTCTCAAGCATGGGACGCCATGTATTCCAAATGGATGATTATATGAGTTTAATAAGAGGTGGGCATAACTTTTCTGCTATAAGTACAACACCAAGATGGATAAGTAGTCATTATATGAAGGCAAACCTAGTGGTAAATCTTGATAAAAGAAGCTGTGAAACACATACCAATGATATTGCAGAAAATGGGATTATGGTTTATAATTCAGGAGAACAAGAATTTGAAACTGGCATTGGTATTCCTTTAACAACAGAAGCAGAAAATTACCCAATGAAAAAATTAATGTTTGGTGTTGGTGCGGTAGCAATATTAGCTGCAACAATTGGATTTGAAGGAGAAAAAATGAATCAGATTATTAAAGAGGAATATCCAACAGGAATTGAAGATAATATCGCCTTTGCAGATACAATTTATAATATGGTCTACCCTTATTGTGGAAAGAAATTTACCTTAGAGAACGGTGACAAAAAGAGACCAATTATCACAGGAAATGAAGCAATCAGCTTAGGAGCAATTGCTGGGGGTTTAAACGTTTACTATGGATATCCTATGACTCCTGCATCATCAATTTTACACTTTCTTGCTCAACAAGCTGAAAATTTTGGTTTAGCCGTGGTTCATGCTGAAAGTGAAATAGCAGTTATTAATATGGCAATTGGTTCAGCTTTCACAGGAGCAAGAGCTATGGTTGGTACGAGTGGAGGAGGTTTTGCACTTATGACAGAAGGTTTTTCATTAGCAGGGATTACAGAAACACCTTTATTGGTCATATTATCTCAAAGACCAGGACCCGCGACAGGTGTTCCCACTTATACAGAACAAGCAGATTTAGCTTTTGCTTTGACCGCAGGTCATGGAGATTTCTTACGGATAGTTGCCTCCCCTAGAACCGTTAGAGAGGCATATTTTCTAACTGCCGAAATGTTAGATTTGGTATGGAAATTTCAGACTCCAGCGATATTACTTACTGAAAAACATCTCTCAGAAAGTAGTATGACAGTCGAAATTGATTTAGAAAAGGCGAAATGGGCTGAGCCTAAAATGCATGAAAATGGTGAATATAAACGATATTTAGATACTGAGGATGGGATTTCTCCAATGCTTTTTCCACCATCTAAAAATATTATGAAATGGAACAGTTATGAACATGATGAATTTGGAATTACAACCGAAAATGCTGAGATGATTTCATTCATGCATGATAAAAGAAATAAAAAATTAGATGCACTTATAAAATACTTAAAGAAACAAAATACTGTCAATATTATACGTGGAGAAAATCCTACTAATATTTTCTCCTACGGTTCAACTTATATGAGTGTTTTAGAGGCACTTAAATATGGAAGAATGAATCCTACTAGTATTGCACCAATATATTTGAGTCCCTTACCTATTTGGGAATTAGAGGAATTCAAGGATCAAGATAATATAGTTATCGAACAAAGTTCTACAGGACAGTTTACTAAGCTACTAAAAGAAAAAGCAGGATTAGGAATTAGATCTACAATTAAACAATATAATGGTAGGCCATTTGATCCAGTTGAATTATCAAAAAAAATAAAGGAGGTGCTTTAACTAAATGGAAGATCTTAAAACTTATGCTGAAATAACTTGGTGCCCTGGATGCGGAAATTTTGGTATTTTCACAGCCATCAGGAATGCAATTCCACTATTAGAAGAGAAGGGTATTAAACGAGAGAATGTTGTTATGACAGCTGGGATAGGATGCCATGCAAAAATTTTTGATTATCTTAATTTAAGTGGAATTTATTCATTGCATGGGAGAGAAATAGCCACTGCCTCTGGATTCAAAATTGCTAATCCGAATTTAAAAGTACTAGCTTTTTCTGGTGACGGAAGTGGATTAGGAGAAGGATTAGCCCATACTCTCTTTGCAGCAAAACGTAATATGGATATCACAATGATATTGCACAATAATGGAGTTTATGCTTTAACAACAGGCCAGTTTTCTCCTTTAACCCAAGAAGGTTGGAAAGGTCCTTCTACCCCAAATGGAAGTTTTGAAATCCCCTTTAATTCAATGTCTTTAATGATTGAGACTGGTGCTACTTTCGTAGCTAGGGGCTTTGCGGGAGATATAAAGCATCTCACTGATCTTATATTGCAGGGAGTGGAACATAAAGGTTTCGCTTTCATAGAAATCTTACAACCAGCTGTTCCATACCATAATTGGGAAGAATATAGGGAAAATATTGAGTATCTTGAAAACGAACCAGAAAATTACATGGATGCAATAAAAATATCTAAAGAAAAGCATAAATTTACTTTAGGTGTGTTTTATCGAACTCACCGACCTATTTATCACAAGGAACTTTATGGAGATCATAATCCTATTGCTAATAGACTGTCAAGGGAAACACGGCTAAATAAAATCCGCAAAATTCTTGGATCTAAATAATGAATAAGTTTTATTTTTAATTTTTTTAAGTACTATTATAAAAATTTAAAGTATAGGACATACTCGAAATATTTACCTAGGAGAAAATGTTCCTTGATCTACATCTTTGATAAATTTTATTAATCCATCAAAATATATTTTCTGATCGTCATAAAAGGCACAATGGCTACCGTTGGGGCATAAAAGAAATTGTCCCTGCTGTACTTGGGTTGATACCCATCTCAGATGTTCTGGATCCATAGTATCGTGAGTAGCTCCGATTACTAATGTAGGTATTTTTATTTTTGGCAAATCAGAGATTCTATCCCAATTTTCTAACTTTCCACTGATACCAAATTCACTAGGTCCCTGCATTGGCACATAGACATCTTCATTAAGGTGTTTGAACGTTCGATTAATAGGTTCTGGCCACTGATCAATTGGTATACGAAGAAAATGTTCAGCATAATAATTAGGCAGCAATAACTCCATGTAACGAGGTTTATCAAAATCTCCTTTGGCTTCCAACTCCCTAATTTCAGCTAATACTTTGGGATTAAGTTTAGGCCCTAGTACTTCATCAGCATATTTCCCATAAGCTGGGGCGCTCATCATCATATTGGAGATAACTAGAGCCTTGAGATTATCCTGATATTTCAGAGCATACTCAACTGCTAGTATACCACCCCAAGATTGCCCTAACAGGTAGAAGTTTGATTTGTTTAATTTTAGGGCTTTTCTAACCTGCTCTACTTCCTCGACAAATCTGGATGTCTCCCATAAGCCGGGTTCTGTAGGTTGATCACTATAATAGGATCCCAACTGGTCGTAATAGTAGTATTCAATTCCCTCTGCTGGAAGGAAGCTATCAAAACATTCAAAATATTCATGGGTTCCACCAGGACCTCCATGCAAAAGAAGTATTCTGATTTTGGGATTATTTCCAATCCTTTTCGTCCAGACTTTAAATTCACCGAATGGCGTCTGGATGGGTATCATCTTTATTCCACCAGTTAAAATATCTTCATAACCAGTAGTATTAAAGTAATCACTTAGAGTTTTTTCAGATGGCATAATAAAAATTACATTGTTTAAAATTGGTTTTTTACGCTTTGGATTAATAATATAGTTCTAAGAGAATTTATTATTTAATTTTTATGTTTTGAAAATATTGAGTATTCAGTTAAATTTATCGTTATTTTTTTCAATTTCTTTAAGGATTTTTGAATACAGAGCAGAGGATATCCTAAAAGTAGTATTTTCTACGAGATTATGAAGAAAATTTTTACATTTTTCTACATTAATAAATTTTAAGCGCGGTGCTTTGATAAGGGCACCTATAGTACCCGTGATTTTTAAGCCTAATGTCCTATCAATCTCCCGTGCTGCTAAATCATCAATAATAATAACACTTTCACCAGTATTATCTTGAAATTTCTTTGCAAGGTCTAATACAGACGCTTCTCCAGTATTAATATGTAATTCAATGATATTAACAATAAAATTCGATATGCTTTCAATAAAATGGAAGAAATAAGCGCAGCTGCAGAAGAGCAAACTGCTTCTATGGAAGAGATTACCTCTACGGTGCATAAATTAGGGACAAAAGCAGATGAATTAATGAGATTATTAAATACAAAAGACACCTCTGTTGTAAAAAAGAAAATCTTCAAATCTAAGAAAATAAAAGTAAAAAAAAAAGATATATAAATGAAAATGATGATAGTTAATACTTTTTTAGAAGAACTTCCCGCAAGTTTCAAATTACTTTTTTTTCCTTAATTTCCCCTTATATTTAGGAGTAAAAGGAACTTCTTGTAAATTTTTGAATCAGTTTTCAGGCGTTCTTAACTTTTTAAGCATATACTTCACTAATGTATTAAATTACCATTCAATAATTTCATTCATTGCCACTCTTATTTTTCTGCTCTTCTAAACAGAATTCGCATTCCTCAACACCAGCTTTATCACAGACTTTGCATATATGCTTGTATCCTACATCCTTACCTGCTCTCCTTTTTGGTGAAAAAATTATAGAAATTACAAAAATAACACTTATAGTTATGGTGATTGTAGAACCAGATGGCAAGTTAAGGATATAAGATAGATACAGCCCTACAAAGGATGAAACCGCTCCGAATAGTATTGAAAGTAATAAGATCCGATTTATCTTATAGCTCCATTGGTATGCAGCAGCAGCAGGAGTTGTAATCATTGCAAACACTAAGATTGCCCCTATTGCCTTTAAGGAGACAACAATAGCTAATGAAATTAATATAAGAAATAAGTAAGAAATAAGCCTTACAGGTAACCCTGTTGCACTGGCCATTTCATCATCGAAAGTTATAAAAAATAGTTCCTTTTTCATAAAAAAAATGATCATAATGATTATGATACTAATAGAGATTAATAACACCAAATCTTCAGTTGTGACTATCAAAACATTTCCAAATAGAATAGCAGTAACAGCAGCGTTATATGTTTTAATCAGACTTATAAATAATACTGCAAGAGCCATTGTTAGAGAAAAAATAATCCCTACAGCAACATTATTATCCTCTATATAACCCTTCTCATTTATGAAACCAATTGTCATCGCTGCCCCAGTACTAAAAAGGAAGATTGTAACAAACGGATTTATTCCCAAGAGTATTCCCAAAGCTCCTCCTGCAAAAGAAGAATGTGCAATTCCTGCTCCCATAAAAACTAAACCTCGTAGTATTATAAAAACACCCACAAGACCGCAAATAATTCCTACTATTATTGATGTGATCAACGCACGTTGGAGGAATGTATACTTTAATAAAACTTCGAAAAAATTTTCAAATAACATGATAAATCTTTACTTTTCTATTAATATTTTGAGTAAAATTATGGAAAACTCCTTTAAATTTTTTTTTATAGATTTACTATCTTAAAGTTTAAATTAAATTATATACGAATGATCGTAAATACAAACCATCATAAAATTAAGAATAATTTTGATTATGAAAAACATGAAAAGAAGTAAAAGAGTAACATTTGTTATCTTTTTCATCTTTTTATTAACAATAAGTATTGGATTAAATACATGTCAAATAAATAAGCAAGCTGCCAATACATTAAATTCTTTTAAAGGAGCAAATATTTCTTTGAAAATTGTGGCAACAATTACGATAATAGAAGATGCAGTTCAACATGTTATTGGACAAGATGTCCCTGTTATTGTTCCTGGATCAGCAGATCCCCATTCGTACGAACCAACATCTAATGAAATTTTGGCTCTTGAAAATGCTGATATCATCTTTCGCATGGGACTTGAGGATCTTGAGCCTTGGTGGCGAACTGAATGGGAGGACGCGTATGTTGTTAAATTAATTGATTCAAATATGCTTAGAGTAGACCCTTTACTTGGGTTTGTTAATCCCCATGTTTGGATGGATCCGAATAATATGAAAAATTTTACACACGAAATTAATCAGACTCTATGGATTAAAGACCCCTTACTTTCAAATAAGTGGATTTTTTCAAATAACACTTTGAATTATTTAACTATCCTTGATAACTTATTAATTACAATTCAGAATGCCAAAATCACTTTTAATGGAATGAAAGTTGTTGTTAATCATCCCGCTTATTTCTATTTGTTCCAAGAAAATCTTTTAAATTTAACCCGATTAGGAACCATTGAAAAAGGAGAAGATCAAGAACCTTCTGCTATCGAGATCACAGATATTATAAAAATAATGAGGGAAGAAGGATGTCATCTTATTGTTACAGATCCCCAACATAGAACTGAGAATATCTATGAAATAGCTAGGGAAACACAATCCAAAATTGCCTTACTCACTCCCCTTTTGAATGTAGAAGTCAATTGGAATAAAGAACAGATATTAATTTCAAATTATACCCAGATGATCGAGTATGATATATGGGCTTTAAGCAATCCAATCAATCCACCAAATTTAATAGATATAATAGGAATTATAGTTACTTTTGGGTTAATTATAATCGCACTCTTAATTTTATTTGTTTACGTAAGGAGGAGAAAATAAGCTTAAATCACCTTTCACATAAATAAAGGATGTTATTAAATGGAACCAGTTATAAGTTTTAAAAATGTTTTTGTTAAATATCAGAATATAATTGCTTTAAGGAACATTAACATAAATATTTATCAAGGAGATTATATTGGCATTTTTGGTCCAAATGGTTCGGGAAAAACTACTTTTCTAAAGACTATAATAGGACTTGTTGAACCAGACAACGGGATGGTTACAGTATTAGGCTCTGAAGACATCAAAAAAGTACGGACAAATGTTGGTTATGTTCCTCAAAATATTTCGGTTAAAAAAACCTTTCCAGCAACAGTATTAGAAGTAGTGGAAATGGGGTTATTTGGCAAAATTGGATTTATGAAGCCTTTAAGACCCGAAGATAAAAAGCAAGCAGAAGAAGCACTTCACATAGTTCACCTTGAAATGTATAAGAATCGTCCCATTGGACATTTATCTGGAGGAGAACTTCAGAAAGTAATGGTTGCCAGGGCAATCGCCTCAAAACCCAATATTTTACTCCTTGATGAACCCACTAGTGCCTTAGATTTTATGATGGTAAAAGACTTGATGAAATTGTTGGTCGATCTAAATAATAAACTCAATATCACTATTATCGCAATTAATCATCATCTTGATTTGTTGCAACCATATTGTACTAGGTTATTACTTATGGATGGGACTATAATATATGATGGAAAGCCAGATAACAATGAAATAGATGATATAATTAAACAAATTTTTAGTTTTTAAATTAAATGTAGATTAAGGTTATGAATTGATGATAGATTTAGACTATAATGTATTAAAATTTTTGTATAACATCAAAAAGCCCATAAAGATAAGTCAAATGGCTCGTAAGCTTGAAATAAAACATAGCACACTCGGTAGTTGTGTAAAAAGGCTAAAAACGAATGGATATGTTAATTATGAACCTTTTTACGAAGTAATTTTAACCAATAAAGGTATAGATGTTGCAAGAGAATTGTTAAGACACGAATGCTTGCTTGAATTACTTTTCTTTAACGAATTAGGAATGACAGCGGAAGAAGCTCATGCTGAAAGCGCAAAATTTAATCTTTTATTATCGTGTAATACGATAAATAAGATATGCGAAAAGTATGGGCATCCAAAAAAATGCCCTTGCGGAGACGAAATAATTAATTCGAAAAATTGCTCTTGTGAACTAGAGTTCAAAACCTAACATTATAACTAAAATAAATACTCTACATAAAATTCTTGGATCTAAATGAAGAAATTTATGAATTTTGAAAGTATTTAGTATTAAATTAATTTCTATATGTTTAACTCATTTTAATGTTTAAAAGAGAATCAAGAATTTTTGAAGATTTATCAATAAATTTATATAATAAATCTTTTATTCTTGTTTTAAAATTTAAATTTAATTTGGCATAAAAAACCTTCCAGAAAAATGTCAGAAGAAAAGGGAGAATTGGATGAGAAGGATAAGAAGGAGGCTTTTAATACGGAAGTATCAAGTGGTCTAAAATTTCCAGTTATTGGTATTGGTGCATCTGCGGGAGGTTTAGAAGCATTTGAGCAATTTTTTACAAATATACCCTCAGATACAGGAATGGCTTTTGTTTTGGTAACTCATTTAGATCCTACTCATAAAAGTATTTTGAGTGATTTAATAAAGAGATATACTCGAATGACAGTTGTTCAAGCAGAAGATAAAGAGCTGATTAAGCCTAATTGGGCATATATAATACCTCCTAATCAAAATATGACTATAAAAGAAGGTAAACTCCATCTCACTGAACGTTTAGAATTTAAGGGTATGCGATTGCCTATAGATCAGTTTTTCCGCTCTTTAGCTGAAGAAAAGCAAGAAAAAAGTATAGGTATTGTGCTATCTGGAACTGGAACAGATGCAACCCTTGGCTTAAGGGAAATAAAGGGTGTTGGTGGGATGGTAATGGTTCAAGACCCCGTAACAGCTAAATACGATGGAATGCCAAGAAGCGCAATAGACAATGTTATCGTTGATTTTATTTTACCTCCAAATGAGATGCCTGAATATCTAATAAAATATGTCAAGCATTTACCCTCGGATATCGAACAATTAGGAGCAAATATAAAAATAAGAGATAGCTTAGAAGAAATATTTACTTTATTGCACAACAAAGTTGGACATGATTTTTCTGCTTATAAATTAAACACGCTTTTTCGACGAATTGAAAGGCGTATGACTGTGTGTCATATTACTCAATATTCAGATTATATTCAATATTTAAAGGACTATCCAGAGGAAATAGACAATCTTTTTCGAGAACTTTTAATTGGAGTTACCAATTTTTTCCGAGACAAAGAAGCATTTAAAACTTTCAACGAACAAGTTGTCTCAAAGCTTTTTGAAAATAAAAATCCAAGAGATACTATTCGTATTTGGATTCTTGGCTGTTCTACCGGAGAAGAGGCTTATTCCATCGCAATGTTAGTAAAAGAAAGAATTGACTTGCTAAATAAAGAAATTAAAGTCCAAATATTTGCTACTGATATTGATGCTAGAGCTATAGATAAAGCACGACAAGGAATTTTCCCTGATAATATTATCGTTGATATTCCTCTTGATTTAATCACTAAATATTTTTCGTTAGAAAATAACTTTTACCAAATTAAGAAAAAGATTCGAGATATGATTGTATTTGCTGTGCAGAATGCTATCACTGATCCGCCATTTTCGAATGTTGATTTAATTTGTTGTAGGAATCTTTTAATTTATTTAACACCTGAAATTCAAAAAAAGTTATTATTGCTTTTTCATTATTCATTAAATCAAAATGGTTATCTTTTTTTAGGGAATTCAGAATCAATAAATGAATTTGCCAATTATTTCAATGTAATTAATAAAAAGTGGAAAATCTTCCAAAAAAAAGAAATAAATTTAATCGATAGAGATTTCACAAGACCTTTCCCTCCCTTGGTTGATTACACTCATAAACGGAAACCTCTTGAGAAAAAAGAGATCCCCACAAAAATTAATTATCGTAATTTAATAGAACAATTATTAATTGAGAAGTATGCCCCCACGAGTGTTATTATTAACGAAAAGTTTAATGTTTTATATACACATGGACATACTTACAAATTTTTAGAATTACCTTCTGGGGAAACAAACCTAAACCTCTTAAATATGGCTCGAGAAAGTTATAAACTAAAATTAATAGCTGGATTAAGAAAATTAACCTTAACTAAAAAGGAAATTCGTTTCAATAATTTAAAAATTGACGAGGATGGAAATTACATATCATTCAATTTGATTCTTAGCCCAATTTTAAATCCTAAACCTATGGAAGATTTAATTTTAATTCAATTTGAAGAAATTTACCCTAAAAAAGATGAAAAAGAAAAATCTATAACAGAAGAAACTGAAGATGTAAGTCAACTGCGTATCAAGCAACTTGAAATGGAATTAAGTTCAACTAAACAGTATTTACAAACTACTATTGAAGAGTTAGAAACTTCAAATGAAGAACTGAAATCTACAAATGAGGAATTACAATCTACAAACGAGGAACTTCAAAGTACAAACGAAGAATTACAAACATCCAAAGAAGAATTACAATCTATAAATGAGGAATTAGTTACTGTAAATACAGAATTAGATGCAAAAATTGTTGAAATAACTAAAGCCAATAATGATATGAACAATTTATTGAGTACTATTAACGTTGGAACTTTATTCTTAGATGATAATCTGAATATAAATCGTTTTACTCCTCCAACATCGAATATCTTTAATTTAATTCAGACTGATATTGGACGACCTATAAGTGATATTTCGTCTAATTTAGAATATAAAGATATTATGAAGAATTCAAAAAAAGTACTTAAAACCTTAATTCCATTTGAAGTTGATGTAAAGAATATCAATAACACTTGGTATACAATGCGAATAGTTCCTTATCGGACAGCTGATAATAAAATTGAGGGTATTGTAATTTCATTTATAGATATTACCAAACGAAAACTTATAGAAGAAAAATTGCGGTTGAATAGTAATATTTTTACACATTTGTCTGAGGGAATAGCTCTTATAAAAGCAGATGATGGGAAAATAGTCTATACAAATCCTGTATTTGAGGAGTTATTTGGCTATAAACCTGGTGAAATGATTGGGAAATACAGCTCTATTGTAACTGCGTCAACCGATAAGACCTCTGATGAAATAAGTGAAGAAATTATGGGAATTCTTTTAGAAATAGGAGAATGGCATGGGGAACTAATGAATATTCGGAAGAATGGTACAACATTTTGGTGTTATGTTAATATTTCATTATTCGATGACCCTGAGTATGGGAAGGTCATTGTTTCAATTCATTCTGATATTACCGAGAAAAAAGAAAAAGATATAGAGATTTATAATTTAGCAAAATTCCCTTCTGAAGACCCAAATCCCGTTTTAAGAGTAAATAATGAGCGTGTAATCTATACCAATAAAGTTGGTGAAACTCTCTTTAATATTAATGAAGTAGGATTAATCCCAGAAGTATTAGAGCAACCTATCAGTAAAACTCTTGCAAATAACGAAATCCAAGAGTTAGAACTTATGCTAAATAGAAGAACATATACATTAGCTATCACTCCAGTCGAAAACATGAATTATGTAAATATTTATGGGATGGATATAACAGAACGTAAAAAAGCAGAGGAGAAATTATCACATTTAATCTCAATGGTTTCACATGAATTAAGGACACCAATCGCGGTTTTATTAATGTCAATAGAGTATATCAATCAAAATAAAGATAATCTTACTGAGGAGTCAGAAAATGAGCTGTGGGATGGTATCTCAAGAAATATTCGATTATTAAATAAATTAGTAGAAGATATCTTAGTAATTTCTAGGATTGATGAAAGTAAGTTACAATTAGAAATAAAAGAATTTAGTCCCTTAGATATTATTAATGATATTCTATATCTCATGGAGCCTTTAAGAACGCAAAAGAAAGTAGATTTTATTGTTGATGTAGATAAAGATATTCGGTTAAATGCTGATCCAAATAGAATCGATCAAGCTTTTCGAGTGATTATTGATAACGCAATAAAATATTCAAAGGATAATTCGAAAGTAGAAATTCGGGCAATAAAAAATTATCGAGGTAAATATAATTTAGATGAGACTCCAGGAGTTCTCTTTCAGTTCAAAGATTACGGGCGTGGTATACCCAAAGAAGATCAACCCAATATCTTTGAACGTTTTTTCCGCTCAAGTAATGTAAGTGATATATCTGGGACTGGATTAGGATTGGCCATCGCTAAAGATTTAATTGAGGCTCATAAGGGTCAAATTTCAATGAAGAGTAAATTAGAGGAAGGAACGACATTTTATCTTTTTATCCCGCAAAAAATCATAGAAATGATAACGAAAAAGAAGAATTGAATACATTATGCTAAATCTACATCAAGTAAATTCTGATGATTTTGATTTTTTTAAAAACTTAAGAAAAAGATCATTACTTTTTATCATTTATCGAAATATTATCAAATTTCCAAAATAAAGGAATTGGATCTAAATTAATTAAAGATTTTATAACAAGAGTAGAAAAATACAATAAATTAGTTACTTTAAAGGTACTGAAAACAAACGAAATGGCAAAAAGATTAGATAAACGTCTTGGTTTTTTAATAGAAGAAGAAACTGAGACATATTTTATAATGAATTGTAGGTATATTAGAGATTAATTCTACCTATTGCTCTGAATGGTAAAACCTTGTTGAAAGTATCATAATCGTAAACTCTTCTCCCATCAACTAAATTTGGTGTTTTCATATGTTTTTTAAAATCAATGGGAGTAAGTGCTGAAAAATCATCCCATTCAGTTATCAATAAAGCGCATTCAGAATCTTTCAACGCTTCTTCTATAGAGTTAGCATATTTTATTTTATCCCCCATTTCAATCTTAGCTGTTTGATTTGCTTTAGGATCATAACCAATTATGTCGGTTACTCCTCGTTTTTTTAGTTCATTTACAACTCGGATGCTCGCAGCTTCTCGCATGTCATCTGTACCTGGTTTAAATGCAAGACCTAGTAGCGTGATTCTTTTTCCTGTTAAATTTCCAACTAATTCTTCAGCAATGTTTACTATATGGATAGCTTGATCATCATTTATTTCTAGAACTGCCTCTAATAGTCTTGAAGTATAGCCCTTGGATTTAGACCATGCTTTTATTGCATTCACATCTTTATGAAAACAAGAGCCTCCAAAGCCAACACCTGCCCGTAAAAATCTCGAATTTAGCCTATAATCAAGACCAACGCCTTTCATAACCTGCATTATATCTACATTAGGTACCAGTTCTGCTAAATTAGCGAATTCATTCGCATAACTAATTTTCGTTGATAAAAGGCAGTTATTACCATATTTGACTAATTCTGCACTTTCTAAATTCATTCTCAAAATAGTACAGATTTTTAGGTGATCTCCATAGAAATATTCATAAAATTCTTGAAGCATAGCACCACTCTTTTCATCGAATTCACCAATGACAATTCTATCTGGATGCAGTGTATCTTCAATTGAACGACCTTCAGCTAAAAATTCTGGCTGCATGCAAAGACCATAGTCATCTCCTGGCTGTTTTCCCGAAACCTCGTTTATAATTGTAGATACTAAATTTCTGGTAGTACCGGGAACTACTGTTGATCTCACAACAACTAAATGATATTTATCTTTTGTTCTTAATGCCTCTCCTATTTCTCTTGCTGTGCTTTCAATAAAGCTTAAATCAATACTTTTATCTTCCCTCATTGGTGTGCCTTGAGTAATCATAGAAATATCTGTATTTAATATAGCTTTAACAGGATTGGTTAGGCATTGTAGAAGTTCTGGAGTGTTCTTTTTAATATCATCCATCATTTCTTGAAGTCCTGCTTCAAAAAAGGGTGCTTTGCCATCATTAATTATCGCTGCTTTCCTTTCATTATGAGTAGAAGCTAATACTTTGATATCTTTTTCGGCAAAACAAGCTGCTGAGCAGAGGCCAATAAAACCTGTCCCGAGGATTGATACACTATATTTGTACATTTAAATTCTCATTTGTTATTTTTAATAATAACAAAAATATTCGATCTAAGTTTAAACCTTTCGATTCTCTCATTTCATAAAATTCTGTAAAAATTCAAAGAAAAATTTATTACAATAAGAAAATAGATAAATCTATAAAATTTTAAAAGAGATTTTGAAAAATGAAGGAATTGAGAAAAAAACTTAAAATTACAGATAAAGCATTAGACGTTGTAAATAAATTTCTTTCTGATGAGAATAATATTATAATTAATAAATTGTTTGAAATAATCGAAAAATATGGTGGAGTCAATGAAATTAACAAAAAAGCTCAAGAAGCATATAAATTAGATAATATTATGGATAAATTAAGTAAGAAAAAACCGGATTATGTTCAAAATATTGAATGGTTGATTGAACAAAGAGATAAAAGTGCTTTTATTAGCATCTTTGATTATAGAAAAAAGATTCTTGGAGATAAATTATCAGGAATGAAATTTGATAAGGATTACGCAGTTACTTTAGAACTTTCAGCTTGTCAATATTTTCCATTTTTTATAGATATTGCAAAGGCTGCAATTAACGATCAGAACTTAATGCCAGGGAGGATAATTCGCGTTAGAAAAATGAAAGAACAAGAAGAGGATGGTGATTTATTAGCTATGGCAGCTGCGATGCAAATTATAGGCGCATCTTATGTAGAAACATTAGATACCAAAGGAACTGCTCCTGGTCCTGATGGATTACCAGTAAATGTGCATCTTGGTGGACCTGAAACTATAACAGGTTACTTTGGAGGAGTTGGGCAACCAAATGATTTTGCTTTAAAGTGGATTGATGAATATCTTTATTATTATACTAATTATGGTATTAAGCAAGTTCTAAACGTTAATCCTGGAACTGTTCTTCTGGGATATTTCATGCATAAACTTGGAATTAATAATGAATTCAAAATTTCAGTATATATGGGAAACGATAATCCTTATGCATGTCTTTGGACTCTATTAACTGCTAAATTATTTGCTCGTGAAGATGGAACAAGTCCTTTAATCGGTTTTAATCTTGCTAATTCAATTAATAATGAAACTCTTGAACTCTCCGCATATATTAGAAAAGATTTTGGTTTTGAGGATGTAGTGAGATTAGAACATCATGTAATTGAAACGCAAAAAAGTATTGTAAGGCAACCCTATGATAAGAGAGATGAATTAGTGGAAGTTGCTAAAAAAGTGAAAAATATTAGTGCTAAACATGAAGGTGGCGATGTGGAATTAGATAGGAGCAGAGAACATCCTTCAGATATATTGGATTATTTCAGAGATAAGCAAGAAATAATAGATTCGGGTCATTGGGAATTTATGCGAAGAAATCATCTTGATAGATATATTGCAATAAACACTACTGCAAAAATCCTGACTGAAAACGGTATTGATATTATTGTCGCTCAAAATTTACATAAATAAAAATTAATAAGAAGGAGTGTAAGAAAAAATGGGTAAATTCGATTTTCGGCCTTCTGGAGTTATGCCCGCAATGGTAACTCCATTTAATAAGGATGAATCAATAAATGAAGAGAACTTAAGAAATTTAGTTAATCATCTTATAGACCAGGGAGTAACTGGATTAGTTCCAGTAGGAACCACTGGAGAATTTGTTAATATGACCTTTGATGAACGATTAAAGGTAATTGAAATTGTTGTTGATGAAGTAAATGGGAGGGTTCCTGTAATAGCGGGAACAGGAGAAACAGGAACCAAATTGGTAATTGATGCTACAAATAGTGCAACTGACATCGGTGCTGATGCTGTATTAATAGTTACACCATATTTTTTAAAACCAAAAGCGAAAGGATTATACGATCATTATTTTACAATTGCAGAAAAAACAGATATTCCTATAGTATTATACAATATACCTGTTTGTACAGGAGTAGAATTACCATGGACGGTGGTGGAGGATCTCGTGGATATCGAAAATATTGTTGGCATTAAAGATTCGAGTGGAGATTATAAATACTTTTCAGCATTACTAGAAAAAGTAAGTGATAAAATTTCAGTTCTTATTGGATGGGATGAAAATGTGTTGGGTGCTTTAGCTGGAGGTGCTGCTGGGTGTATCTTAGGTTCAGCAAATGTTTTTCCTAAAATTTGGCTTGAATTATATGATCATGTGAAGAATAATCGATTACAAGAAGCTCAAGCACTTCAGAAAAAAATTCAAAAGTTAGCTAGACTTTTGATAAATTCTGGAGCTTTAGGTGTAAAATCTTGTCTAAATATGATGAAAATACCAGTAGGTAAAACCCGTCAACCCATTATTGTAGGTGATACACTTTCATATGAAATAAAGGATGAATTACGAGTCGAACTTGAAAAGTTGGGACTAATTGAAAAAACAGAAATACAGTTTCAATTGGGAGATAAGTCACTCACAAGTCGTTTTTATGCAATTGGAATAACACCTCAGAAAATTACTGATTTTGAATTGAAAGTCGGAGAGTCTCTTGTAGGTGACCGAGCAGAACTTGCACATATTGATCTTCTAATCGGTAAAAAGAACGGACCTGTTGGAAATGCTTATGCTCAAGCTTTAACTAATCCAGAAGAGGGACGTGAAGGGCTTCAAGTTATACTTGAGCCTAATATGCAAGTAAAACCAGCAACAATAATGATCCCTACTATCAAACCAACATCTCTTCGCCATGCTAGTTTAACTTATGGACCCGCTCAAGCCGCTATCGCCAAGGCAGTGATGCAATCCGTTGAAGATGGAATCCTTCCGAAAGAATTAGCAGAAGATATCGTACTAATTGTAAATGTTTTTGTTCATCCTAGTGCTAGTGCAAGAAAAAGAATATTTATCAATAATTATAAAGCAACACGTAATTCAATAAGAAAAGCAATGGAAGGATTACCAACAGTAGATGATGCTATTGAGAATGCTGAAAGCGCACGGCATCCCTTTCGGAACGATCCTTAAAGGAAATTAATTAATAGGCAATAAAAAGAGTATTAATGATAAAATTCCCGAATAAATGTATAAAATGTAAAAAAGAAGATCTTCACTTAAATGAATTTATTTATACAAGAATTTTTTTTGTTCGGAAAATTAAACCAATATATTTTAAAATTCCTGTCTGCGATAATTGTAAAAAGGAATTAGCCAAATACGAAAGAATCTTGAGGTATCTAAAATTTAAAAATAGTTTTTTTTGTATATTTTGTATTTCAATCTTTTTTATATATATTTGGACTAATTTTGATTCTAACATAAGTCCCACACTAATTATTTTTACAATTTTTATATCTATTGTTTCTGGATCGTTAACATTAATGCTTTTAATATTACATTTAATATTTTATTTGAAAAAATATGATAGAATTAGTAATTATATTGAAGTCAATACGGATGGATCAGTTTTAATTAAAGATCCAGAATATAGAAAAGAATTTGAAGAATTATCATTACTTAATGAAGATGATAAGGAAGATGAATTATATAATTGCCCCAATTGCAATACACTAATTCTAATAGATATGGAATTTTGTCCAGTCTGTGGAAAAGATTTAACGAAAATCCCTAAAATTTAATCCTCTATTAATTTTTTATAATTTACTAATCACATTGTTTTCATATGTTTTTTTAAGATTCTTTGTGCAAACTTAATAGTATATAATCTAAATATTCATAATCTGAGGTAGATATTTGCAAGTAGTAAATAGATCAATCCAATTTGTTTCATTATCATTAAGTTTTCAGAAATCTGCGTTTTAAATCATCTGAAATAATTACTTTTTTCTTTTTTTCATAATCATACCAAATAATATGCGCTTCACCTTCAGCAGCTATTTGATTCAACTTTTTACTATATAACTCATGCTTTATAATTATTTTAGATCCATCTATTCGTATAATTTTTGCTCCAACAAAGACAGTATCTGGATAGACTAGTGGTTTCTTATAATAACAACATTGAAAAGATAAAATTGGTCCTGTACGTGCGGTTTTAGGTTCTTCATAAATATCTAAAAATTGAAATAATTCTATTCGTGAACTTTCAAAATAACGATAATATATTGTATTGTTTACATGCCCTCTAACATCCATATCCCCCCATCGAACGGGTATCTCTTTTATCACAATATAATCTTTTAAAAATTCACTCATCTTGTCTACTCTTATTCTCTTATAAAAGTATCAATTGATTTTATAATTTATTAGTTAAAATTCCTTATAATTTTAATTTATTAAACTCTTTTAGTTTCTATTTAATACTTCATAACACGAATATTGATAACTCTAAGAATCAATTTTAAATTAATAGTATATTTTTAAATCCAAAATTTAGAAGTTTAAACAAATTGAAATAATTATGACAGAACAATTAATAGAGTTAAAAGTTGGAGCAGATGCTCCTAATTTTTGTCTTCCAGATAAAGATAATAATGAAGTCTGTTTGGATGATTTTAAAGGAAAATTTGTTGTACTCTACTTTTATCCGAAAGATAATACGCCTGGCTGTACTACTGAAGCGATAGGCTTTACGGGAATTTTACCAAAACTAGAAAAATTAGATACTATTGTGATTGGAGTTAGTCCTGATAGTCCTGAATCTCATGCTAAGTTCATTGAAAAGAAAGATTTGAAGGTTACATTACTCAGTGATAAGGATATAAAAGTCATTAAAAAATATGGTAAATGGGCTAAGAAGAAATTTAAAGGAAAGGAATATATGGGTGTTGTTAGAAGTACATTTTTAATCGATCCTAATGGAAAGATAGCACATATATGGTCTAAAGTTTCTGTTAATGGACATCCTGAAGAAGTCCAAAAGGTTTTAACTGAATTAAGGAAATAAATTTTATTTATTTTATTTTTACCAATTAAACTATACATAACTTATCATGGATGTTAAAGAAGCAATTAAAAATAGAAGAGCCTATCGATCACTTGATCCAGTTAATATCAAAGATGATTTAATTAAAGATTTTGTTGAAATGGTCAAAATAACGCCTTCGTGTGCAAATCGACAGCCTTGGAATTTTATTTTTGTAAAGGATAAAGACTATTTAGCAGAATTATTCACTACCTTATCAGATGGGAATAAATGGGTAGAGAAGGCTTCAATGATTATTGCTGTTTTTAGTAGACCTGAAAATGATTGCATCATCAAAGAACGTCTTTATTATTTATTTGACACAGGAATGGCAACTGCTTTTTTGATTTTACGAGCTACTGAGTTAGGTCTAGTTGCTCATCCTATAGCGGGATTCAGAGAAGATGAAGCTAAAGCCATCCTAAAGATCCCTGAAGAATTTAGGCTTATTACACTAGTAATTATTGGAAAACATTCCGAAACCATTAATCCAGTTCTTTCTGAATCAATGAAATTAGGCGAAAAGCAACGGCCACCCCGTAAAAAATCAAAAGAATTTATATTTTTAAATAGATATAATAATAAATTTCTTGAAATTGAAGGGGAAGAATGAATGAGTAGTGAATTAATAAAAAGCTATAAAAATCATTTATTAAATGAAAAAAGCCCTTATCTCCTTCAACACGTTAAGAATCCTGTAGATTGGTATCCTTGGACAAATCAGGCTTTTATTAAGGCTAAACAAGAGGATAAGCCAATATTCTTATCAATAGGGTATTCTACTTGTCATTGGTGCCATGTTATGGCACATGAATCATTTGAAGATGAAGAAGTTGCTGATTTAATGAATGATGGATTTGTATCGATAAAAGTAGATAGAGAAGAACGTCCAGATATAGATAAAATCTATATGACTGTTTGCCAAATTATGACTGGCTCAGGAGGTTGGCCATTAACTATTATCATGACCCCTGATAAAAAGCCATTTTTTGCAGGAACTTATTTTCCTAAAAAGACTCGGTTTGGGCGAATAGGATTAATAGATTTAATAAAACGTATTAAAGATCTTTGGACTAATCAGAGAAATGAGTTATTAAATTCTGCTGATCAGATTACTTTTAACCTTCAAAATATCGACCAAGAATCACCTGGTCAGAAGCTTTTAGAAAACACCCTTAAAAAGACATTTAAGCTATTATCAGCGCAATTCGATAGTGTAAATGGTGGGTTTGGAGAACGTCCTAAATTCCCTACACCGCATAATCTTATCTTTTTATTAAGGTATTGGAAACGAACTGGTAATGAAAAAGCATTGGAGATGGTTGAAACCACACTTCAATCAATGAGAAAAGGTGGAATTTATGATCACATTGGCTTTGGATTTCATAGGTATTCAACGGATTCAATCTGGCTTGTTCCTCATTTTGAGAAAATGTTATATGACCAAGCATTAATAGCAATTGCTTATATTGAAGCTTATCAAGCTACTAAAAAGGATTTTTACAAAAAAACAGCTCAAGAAATATTTTCCTATGTTCTAAGAGATATGACTTCGCCAGAAGGGGGGTTTTATTCAGCTGAAGATGCAGATAGTGAAGGAGAAGAGGGAAAATTTTATGTATGGTCAAAAGAAGAAATGGAAAAAATTCTTAAAAAGGATGAATTGGATTTAGCAATTAGGATTTTTAATGTCGAGGAAACTGGTAATTATCTTGAAGAAGCGTCTATGAAAAAGATAGGCAAGAATATTTTGCATTTAAGAACACTTCCAGATATAGAATCACCTGAAGAAATTGAAAAAATACGTTTAAGCTTGTTTGAAATAAGAGAAAAAAGAATACATCCTCATAAAGATGACAAAATACTAGCTGATTGGAATGGATTATTAATAGCTGCTCTGGCTAAAGCTGCTATAGCCTTCCAGGAAAAGAAGTATTTAAGGGCTGCAAAGAACGCAGTTGATTTTATACTCTCAAACCTTCGAGAATCTAATAAAAAATTACTTCATCGATATAAAGATAATGTTTCTGAAATTCAAGGTTATTTAACAGATTATGCTTTTTTCATTTGGGGTCTTTTAGAATTATATGAAGCTACTTTTGATATTTTTTACTTAGAAACGGCTCTCGAATTACATAAGATCCAAATAGAAGATTTTTGGGATGAAAATATTGGTGGTTTTTATTTTACAGCAAAAAATAGCGAAAAACTATTAACTAGACAAAAAGAGATTTATGATGGAGCAATTCCTTCGGGGAATTCAATTGCGATGTTAAACTTACTTAGATTAAGTTATATTACGGGAAATTATGAATTAGAAAAAAAAGCAGATGTACTCAATAGAGTTTTCTCTAATAAAATTAAAGCGAGTCCTATGGCATACACTCAATTTTTAATTGCTATAGATTTCGCTATTGGTCCAACTTATTCATTAGTCATAGCTGGTGATTCTGATTCAAAAGATACTATCGAATTAATAAAACAAATTCAACAAAAATACATTTTAAATAAAGTGATAATTCATAGAAATACCGAACGTGAATTTCCAGAAATAGATAAATTGTCAAACTTTATCCAATTCTTCATTAAGATAGAGAATAAAGCAACTGCTTATGTTTGCATTAATAAAACCTGTAAGCCTCCTACATCAGATTTCCAAAAAGTATTTGAGTATCTAAATGCAACATGGAAATTTTAGATAAAAATAGTAAAATATTCTTTTTTTAAAAAAAATAATTTATTTAAGAGATATGTGAAGAGTATTGATTCTTTAATTGTGAAAACTAGTAATCTCATTAATCATCTTCAAAATCTTCTTCGTAATCGCCATCGTTATCCCAATCTTCGTCTTCATCATCAATGTCATCATCATCATCATCCCAATCTTCTTCATCTTTCTTTTTTGCCATTTGAATATCCTCCTATTATGTTATTTTTTCTACCATTTTATAATTACTTTAAGTAGATATAATTTTGATAGTATATCAATTAAATGAATTATAATGGTGTTTATTTAAATGTTTCTATTAGGAACTGTTATTATCAAATTCTAAAAGAAGGTCATTATTAATTAAACAATAGAAAATAATAATGGTATTAGCTGTAGAAATAATAATGCTAAAACCATAAAAAAATCAAAAGGTTAAATCTCACAATATCAAATCTTAAGTGTAGATTAATATTTTAAACAAATTGGGAACATATTAAGAAAATATTATATTAGAAATAGCTCTAATAAATTTATATCTTAAATTTTCCAATTTTTTAATTAACTAATTCCTTTAAATCATTTATATATTTTACTGTGTTCATTTAATCTTAAGATACATTGAATTAACAATCAGAAAAAGTTAGTTAGATGGAGGAAATAAAAAAAAGGAATAATTAAAAGTTAAATTTTTTAAACTTTTTGATAAAAGTAATGGATATTATACCTAATGTAATGAGTATAATACCTAAATCAAATCCTGATATTTTAGTTTCAGTTGATATTGACTTAATAATCACAACTTCTTTATACGCTACTTTATTTGCGATATCTTCCGCATAAAACTTTAATTGAATACTTCCTTGAGATGTTGAATCCCACACAGTTTGGTCAATTGTTCCAATTAATCTTGAAAATGTTAAATTTGTTAATCCTTGGTCTAATGTATACCAAGTGTTAATTAGATTAGCTTCATCAATTGAAATTTCAAAACTTGGGGAATCTGAACCAAAAACGTCATTATTACTCGGTGATATTATTGTGATTATCGGAGGAGATGTATCTTTAATGATATTCACCTCCGCAGAAACAAGATGACCAACAAGATCGTTGGCATGGAAAGTTATCTCAATAGGTCCATCAAGTAGAGCAGCCCAAGCAGTCGGGTTAATTGTTTCATTATCTGTGAAGGTGTAGTTGTTTAGTCCCCCATCAAGAGTATACCACATGGAGTCTAAATTATCATCAGTAATTCTTATATTGAAAGAGGGGGCAGAACTACCAAAGATATCATTATCTTCAGGTGAATTCACAATAATAGTTGGCGTTTGAGTGTCTTTTATTATATTCACCTCAGCAGACGCAAGATGTCCAACACTATCATTAGCATAGAAAATAATTTTAACAAGTCCATCAAGTAGAGCTGCCCATGCGGTTGGGTTAATTGTTCCATTATCTGTGAAGGTGTAGTTGTTTAATCCACCATCAAGCGTATACCAAGTAGTATTCAAATGATCATCCGTAATTGTTAAATTGAAAGAAGGTGCGGAAGTGCCAAACACATCATCATCTTCAGGTGAATTCACAATAATAGTTGGTGTTTGAGTATCTTTTATTATATTCACCTCCGCAGACGCAAGATGTCCAATAGTATCATTGGCATAGAAAATAATTTTAACAAGTCCATCAAGTAGAGCTGCCCAAGCAGTTGGGTTTATTGTTCCATTATCTGTAAAAGTGTAATTGTTTAGTCCACTATCAAGAGTATACCACATGGAGTCTAAATTTAAATCTGAAATATCAACATTAAATGAAGGTGGTATAATGCCGACAAGTTGATTTGGACTTGGTTTATTAATGTATATTTGAGGAACACTAATGTCTTTAAAAATTATTATTTCGACAAATCCTTCTTCCCCAAAGGTGTCGTTTGCATAAAATCGAATAGTGACAGGCTCATCACCTTTTTTATTCCATTCTGTCTGATTAATTTGTCCTACATTCCCGGTAAACGTAATATTAGTGTTACCAGAATCAATCGTATACCAAGTAGTATTTAAATTAGGTACTATGATAGTAAGGTTAAAGTTTGGTCCAACACTACCATAAAGATCATTTTGTGTTGGAGATTTTATAATTAGCTGGGGTAATATAGTTAGATTAACAATAGAGAAGTCCTCATCTCCTTCTCCATAACTCTTTGTAACACCAGCTAAAAGAATATGTGATTGAGCATCTACTGTTAGAGCCAAGCAAGTCTCAAAATCATTACCACCCCAAAAGTAATCCCAAAGCTTATTTCCATCCTCATCATATTTGATAAGATACATATCAAAATAATTAGAAGTCATTGCACCAGCTAGATATATATAATTCAAAGAATCGATTAAAACATCTTCTCCCCGATCTGTTAAACCAAATCCTGAGGTGATATTCCATTGATATATTCCTGCGTTGCTATATTTCAACAGAATCGAATCAGTCGAAGTCATACCCCCAATAATAATGTTTTCAGAAGAATCTAGTGCTAAGGAGAATCCAGCGTCATTAGATCCATCCCATGTTTTATTCCATAATTCATTCCCAGAGTTATCGAATTTGATTAAACATATATCATTATCAACGCTATTAAACGTATATCCAACAACATAAATATTTCCTGCTAAATCTAATACTATATCCATCCCATTATCATTTCCTAATTTTCCCCATGTTGTAGACCATTCAATTGACCCAGAAGTATTATATTTTATTAAACAAATATCATCACCACCTATACCATAACTAGACGTACTCCCAGTAACATAAATATTTCCAAAAGTGTCTAAGATTACTCCATATCCGTGATTAAACGTGTTTCCTCCCGCTCCATAATTTTCATTTTTCCACTGTAAATCTCCAGAGCTGTTTAATTTGTAAAGTGCAACATAGCTATTTAATGCATTAATAGGTTCAACACTTCCTACTGCGTATACGTTATCTAAAGGATCTAATACCATATCTTCAAATCTTTGATCTGTACCTAATGGCCCAGCATAAGTACGATTCCATATTTGCTCACCTGAACTTGTAAATTTCACTAGACTCATATCCCAATCAGTGCCAGGGACCTTAGAGACTCCAGCACCATAAATATTGCCAATAGAGTCCACTGAAATTGCGTGACATTCATCATCTCCTACATATCCCCATGTAATATTCCAGTTGTATCTAAGAGGATTAGAATCAGACAGAAGCGGTGATTCTTTGTGAGAGACATGATTACTTTCATTGATGTAGCTATCGAATTTAATATTTATAGACGTAAGAGCTAGCAAAAAAATAAATATAAGAAAGTATAAAAATCTTAATCTCATGTATTTTGCTTTCGCCATATTAAATTACCAAAAGAATATTGGATTATTATACTATATTTATATCATTTTATTTAATATTTACGTTTTTATACATAAAAGTAAATAGGATCCAAATTAATAAAAGAATCGTAAGAAAAATCAAAAATTAATTAAAAGTTTAGGACTTACAATCCAAATTTTTCAATTTTTTGATTAACTAATTCCTTTAATTCATCTATAGATTTTACTATGGTCATTTCATCTTGAGAGATGAATCAATCGAATCTTGATTTATCTAAAGAATATAAAGATGAAAATTTTGCATCGGCTAAAACCATAAGTTGATTTGCTGAAATCTTATTTAAAAATAATTTTTTCACAAATTTCTCGAGCATTTTATTTAATTTAATTTTTGAGAGCTATTTATCGATCATGGGTAAATAGATTATATTGTATTTCAGCAATTTCTTTATACTTATTGATAAAATTAATTAATAAAAAAATAAGTTAAAATTTAAAGGGAGTTAAATTTATTTCTTAATTTTATTTTTCTCGATACACTTCTCCATCAATGACTTGCATTTCAGCAATTGAATCGATTCCTATTCCTTTGATATGTTCATCCCATATTTTTCGGATTGATCCAGCATCTTTTGCATTCCATTCACAATATAATTTTTCAAGATCTAGTACTGCCCAAGTTCTTATCCAATAAGCATCATAATTACAAGCTTTTCTTAAATTAATAATCATTTTGTTTTCTTCAGGGGGCATTTCTGCCATTTGCTCTAAAACCTTTCGAGGTACAGAGTGTACTACAATAAATTTTGGCATATTCACATCTCAATTTTTATTTTTTCTATAATTTTGAATGCCTTTACTTCATTTTGGATCTCAAATTGAAACTAAAGGTAATTAACAAATATGTCAAAATATAATAAAAATCTTTCTTAAAATTTATCATTCATAGCATTTTTGAATAAAAAAATAAATTATTAAATATTACAATCTGTCTGTAATTATTGAATAAATTTGTTCAGCTGTAAACCCTTTAATATCTATTGCAGAACATCTACAATTGCCTGAACAAGCGCCACAACCTTTACAGAGTGCTTCATTAATTTTAGCGACAGTACCGAACCTTCGGTCTTCAACAAGTTCAATCGCCCCATAAGCACAATTCTCGACACACATACCACATCCAATACATCTTTCGGGTTGAACAACACCAAAAAAAGGTTCTACTTCAACTTCTCCTTTAGCCATTAAGACAGCAGCACTTGAAGCTGCTCCTTTAGCTTGAGCTACAGCATCAGGTATATCCTTTGGTCCTTGAGCAACTCCTGCAATAAATATCCCATCTGTTAAAGTGTCAACAGGCCTTAATTTTGGATGTGCTTCTAAAAAGAATCCATCAGCAGATCTTTGAATTCTTAACAGAGAGGTTATTATATCTGCATCTGCTCGCGGTTCTAATCCACAAGATAATACAAATAAATCTACTTTTAATTCAACTGGTTGCTGAAGTAATGTATCTTCAGAACGAATAATAATATTATGATCTTGATCTTCACTAACTTCTGCAATTCTACCTCTCAAATAATTTATTCCATAATTTCGACCAGCAGATTCGTAAAACTCCTCATATCCTTTTCCAAAAGCTCGGATATCTATATAGAAAATATATACATCAGCATCAGGATGTTTTTCTTTATATTGTCTTGCTTGTTTTGTTGCATACATACAACAAACTCGAGAACAATATTGATTACCTCCTTCTCTAAAATTCCTGCTTCCGACACATTGCAGGAAAGCGATGCTATGTGGCTCTTTTAAGTCAGAAGGTCTTACTGGTTTCCCTGTAACTGGTCCAAAAGAACTTAATAAACGTTCCATTTGAAGTCCAGTAATAACATTTGGATATGTTCCATATCCGTATTGTTTTAACTCTGTTGGGTCATATAAATCCCATCCAGTTGCTACAATAACTGTTCCTACTTTGACTTTCAAATATTCTGGTTGATCATCATAAATTATAGCTTCTGGTTCACATACATCAATTCTTGCACAAATTCCACATTTAATACAATTATCCATGTCTATTGTATATTGTCCAGGAATAGCTTGGGGAAATGGAATATATATTGCTTTTCGTGTAGCTAATCCTAATTCGAACTCATTCCCTACAGTAACAGGGCAATAATCAACACATATTCCACATCCAGTACATTTTTCTTGATCAACATAATGAGGTTTTTTTAATATTGTGACTTCAAAATTCCCTATATACCCAGACACTTCTGTTACTTCGGAATATGTTAAGAGTTCTATGTTTTTTTCTCGTGATATTTCAGACATTTTTGGAGTAAGGATACAACTTGAACAATCCATGGTTGGAAATGTTTTGTCTAGTTGAGCCATATGACCTCCAATTGTAGGAGTTTTTTCCACTAAATAAACTTTGTATCCCTCTGCAGCAAGGTCTAAAGCCGCATTCATACCTGCAATTCCTCCTCCAATTATTAAACAAGATGGTTCTACTTTTACTTTCTGAACCTCAAGAGGGACCAATTCTCTTGATTTTGCGACTGCCATCCTAATATGATCTTTAGCAGTTTCATATGCCCCTTCTGGCTCTCTCATATGTACCCAAGTGGAGTGTTCTCGTATATTTGCCATTTCAAATAAAAATTGATTCAACCCAGCTTCTTTACATGCAATTCTAAAGGTAGGTTCATGCATTCTCGGAGAGCATGCTGCAACTATTACTCTATTGACTAAACCTGCTTCTATATCTTCTTTAATCATCTTTTGACCATTGTCAGAACACATAAATTTATATTCTCTAGCTATTACTACGTTTGGAAGAGTTTTTGCATATTCTACTAAATCTGGAACTGAAACAACTCCTCCAATATTTATACCACAATGACATACGTATACTCCAATCTTAGCTCTTTCATTACCAGTAACTATAATCTCTTTCTTGGTTTCTGTCATTTTTTTCCTCCTATATTAACTGCTCTTTAACTATTTTTAAAAATGGATCAACTGAGATAAAGGGAGAAACTCCTGATAGATTATGATTCTTAACCAAACCTAATAAATTTGGATCCATACCAAACGCAACTCCTAAGAGTTGAGTTATATATATTACGGGAATATTAAAGGGCTCACCAATTATATCAGCATAAAAGTTGTTTACCTCGACCTGACCGAGGTCCAATTGGAGGTGGCAGAATGGACAGATATCAAGAATAATATCTACACCCGCATCTCTCATATTCACTAATTTTTCCCTTGTAAAATCTGCTGCAACTTCTTTGACCGCAGTTCTAACAGCTCCACCAGCACCACAACACATATATTTATCTTTATAATCAATACTTTTAGCACCAGTTATTTCAACAATCTCATCAAGAAATTGAGGAGCTTCATATTCACCGTTCCAAGGTCTTTTTTCGCTAGGTTTTACTATATGACATCCATAATGTACGCCTACCTTTAAATCTGTGAATTTCAATTTAATGAAATCTTTTAAATAATCTAACCCCATATCGAGATATAATGCTTGAACAATATGTTTTGGCTCAAAAGTACCACTATATTTCCGACCAATTTTTGCTAGATATTCATTAACTTCTTTTTTTTTATCATAATCATGTTCAAGCTCGTACCAAGCATCTCTAAGGGTTCCATAACATCCATTACAACCAGTAATTGGACTTACACCTAGTTCTTCTGCGATTGAAATATTTCTCGCAGCAATTACAAACCAAGTTGGTATATGAAATGCTCTAAATACACCAGGAGCTGGACAACATGAAGCTCCAGGTAAATCTAAAAGTTCAGCGCCAAGATGATCAAAAACATTTCTAATTGAAATTTCAATCATCGGATAACGATTAGGAATTACGCAACCTAAAAAAAACCCATATCTCCATTTATAATCTTCACGCATAATTATTCCTCCTTATTTTTTTTCTTCTGTTTTTGCTCTCTCTTTTTTCAATTTTGCAGCATTATCCAATAATTTCTTAAATCCAACAGCGTTCATTAATTCTTGACACTCCTTCACAGCTTCAGGATAAGAATGAACTGTCGGGGGTAATGGTGGTAATCCATACGATTCTCTTAAGTCTCTCCACTTTTTATTTGCTTCTCCATTTGCAGGAACCCCATGACCAGTAGCATAGAATATATCATTAGCTAACCCAAAATGGGAATCTAAAATATAACCTTCTTCCACAGCGATATTTCTAAGCTTTATAATCATATCGGTTACTGGAATATCACGAGGGCATCTTTCATAACAATAATAACAAGTTGAACATAGCCAAATATCTATATCTTGTAAAACAGTTTCGTCCCCTGTTAATGCACGACGGATTGCAGAACGAGTCCTATATGCTGTTCGACGTCCACTTGGACAACTTCCAGTACAAGTTCCACAATTGATACATGCTCTTATTTTTTCTAATCCCGCGTCAACAAACTTTTGTGCAATTCTGGAGTTTGTAGACTTATAGACCTTTCTTTTTATATACTTTTCTACATTTTCGCTCATTAATATACCAAATCCCCTATGTTGTGTAAAAATCGATTTGCGGTTTTGTAAAAAAACAAGGTATTTACAATTAAATGTTTGATCAAACAAATTGATTGATACTCTTAAAAAGGTAAAAGTATTTTTATTAAAAAAATTTGTTATCGATAATTCATAACAAAATTCAAAATAACAATTATTTCTTATATTTTACATTTTTATAAGGAGTAAAAAAAAAGAAATTTCTAATAAGTAGATAGGTATAATTAAATTAATTTTTTAAGAAAATTACTAGTTATACTTTGGTTTACCTTTATTGTAAGAATTACTATTCAATTCATCTAAGTATTCAATTTGTTTTTCTCTAGACAAAAATGCTATTTCATTTTTTATTTTCTTTTTCTTTTCTTTGTCTAAATCTAATTGTTTTAATTTTTCTCGTATATCTTTTGATAAAACAGTGTAAATTCTCATAAAATACCTTTTTATTTCTGGAACATCTTCTAAATCTTTTTCTTCTAGATCTCTGTTTATACTTAACACCTATTTAGACTCATTTTCAATAAAGTTATAATAATCTGATTTTTTACTTCTAAGTTTTTCTAAATAGAGTATCATTTAAATCTATAATAAAAAATTTGGGGTCCAATTCTTCTAGAAATTAATACTTAATTCACAAATTTCGCGCAATTCCGTAATATATTAAAAGACCAGAAGGAATGATAATTAAAGAGAGAAATGTCCATACTACTTTAAATATTGGATTTTGCCATGTATTATATAATACAGCTCCATAAGAAGTAAAGAACATTCCATAAATCCCAGCTGTAAAGTATCTTAGTTTCTTTTTTAATTCAATCTTCTCAAATTTGTTATATAATTTCTTAAAATATATGGTACTTGGAATAATTATCATGACTGTGAATATTGTATAAATTACTAAAAGAAAATTCCAACTATAGATTGGAATCCAGTTCGTACTCTCATTAAAACTAAATCCTTCGGGAATGAAAAAAGGAATTAAGATTAATAATCCATAAACAAAAATAATAAAGAAATCTACTTTAGAGGTGGTATCTATATCTAAATTTAGAAGGGTTCTAAGAAAAATAATAAGAAAAATCTGTCCAAATGATATTATAAAAAAAGTTATAAAATATAAAATTGTACTTGTAGGATTATTCTTAATTGGTATAAGTATTAGATTGAAAAAAAGACCACTTGTAACTAACAGATAAAAAGTACTCAATATTGATGTGAGCCGATTTCTATTCCTTTTAAGAATCTTAGAGGTAATGGCAACGTATAAAGTAATTGCGAATGATTAGGCAACATAAACAACAAAATATCTTGTCCATTCAACGTTCGGCATTTTTTCTAAATTCGAATTAGTAAATTATATTAAATTAAATATTTAAAGTTTTATTTAAGATTTGAGGTAGTAAAGAATAGACATTAATGCAGAAGGTGTCTTTATTCTACGGGATAATTTTTAAGAAGTCTGTTTTTAAAGTATTATCTTTAAAATCAATTAGATTCAATAGAGATTTATTTATTAAAGTTCCATTTGAATATCTTAATTGTTCTAAAAATTCACATTTATGAATATATTCAATTTAAAAAGAATTACTTAGTTAAACAATAATAACTAAATCTTCTACAGTTTCCATAAAAAACGGAAAGATATTCTCAAAATTAGTATATATATTTTTCTTATCAGAAATCATATAAAGAGCACCGATATTCTGGGAAATTTTGATAATTATTCATTTACAATTATCTAATGTTAATCATATATCCTTACAAAAAGTGGTTTTATTCATATCTTAGTTTATATTAACAATTTCGTAATAGTTATATATATAAAAAGAGTGAAAATTACTTTATAAAAGAAATTTCTTCAAAATCTTATCATTTTCTATTTCAATGGTCATTTCTTCTGTTAAATTGTTATAATCAGTTCCAAAAATTACTTGACCTTTTAGTTGATTAAAATCAGAATACCGTAAAGTCAAGGATGCAGCAAATTTTAATGAATTTTTATTATAATCTTCTTGTACAAGTGTAATTGGTCCGGGAACTCCTTTAGCTTCAAATATTAAATCACTTGGTTTTTTGAGAGTTAGTAGTTTATTATTTTCGGATTCATTTCTTCCTACTATAATTTTTGTATTTTTATATCGGAAATGACGTCCTACTTTTAAAATGTTTATATCTTCAATTTTTGGCTTTTTATGAAATTTGAGATAATCAATCATACGATTTGTAAAATTCTCATCTGTTAGGAGGCATCCTCCACAAGCATAATAATTATCTAATAATCCATGGGTTCTTGCAATCTCCATTTGGATTTTTCTACCCCTTCCTTTTATTCCTAGTAATTTTTTACGATCAATTAATCCTTGCTTTTCATAAATAGTGGGTTTTAATTGGAGAGCAGATAAAGGCCTTAAAAGCTTACCCTCAAGACCTGCTTCTTTTTCAACAACTATTAATGCTTTCATATGTTGGGATTTTGGTCTCTGATTTAGAACTTCTCCAGTGAAAATTATATCTGCTTCAATCTCTTTCATAAATTCTTTTGCTTTCCTTAATATATATATCCTACAATCAATACAAGGATTTAGATGCTTTCCATATCCAAATTTAGGATTCTGGATTACCTCTAAAAAATCATCTTCCAATGGTAAATAATATAGCTCAATTCCGAGTTTTTCTTGAAATAAATCTAAATTACAATCTTTTTGACTAGACTCCTTATCGTATTGACAAAAAGGAGATGTAAAGTTTAAACCAATTACTTTTGTCCCTTGTAATTGTAGTAAAAGACAAGCAGTTAAGCTATCTAGGCCTCCAGAAACTAACCCGAGACTAATTATTTGATCTTTTTTTTCAATTTTCTCATCTTTCATAGTATCAAGCAAAGAAGAATCTAACCAAGAATTATTAAAATTCTAAATAATATATTTTTTTCTTTAATTTATTATAATTCTCGGTGTTGAATCAAGTTATTCTGTATTATTCTTTAATCATAGCCCAATTATTTAAATTAGTACCTGATATATCATATTCCTTAAGGAGTTTAAATTCAAAACGTTTATGAATCGGGATATTTTTTTTATTATTAGTTAATACTTGATTAAATGGTCATTCGACTCGAAATGAATAATATATATTCATTTGGAAATTGTGTATCAATATTTTATTCTGAATATTTATATTTATTTCTAAGTTTACATTTATATAATGGCAGAATAATCACATTATTTCTCATAGGTAAATTTCTTTGTCAAAGATATTAATAACTGGTGCAAATGGTTTTATTGGTGCGAATATTGTACGTGCTGCCTTAGCAAAGGGTTATGAAGTTAAAGCTTTTGTGCGGCAAACTTCTAATCTTCAAACAATTCAAGATTTACCTATTGATTTTGCTTATGGAGATTTAAGAGAAATTGAATCAATCCATAAAGCACTAGATGACTGTAATTATATTATACATAATGGTGGGATATATCTATTCCTAGCAAAGTGGTTTTGGGTAGATCCTAAAAAGATTATAGCTATATACGATGTAAACGTTAGAGCTACTGATAAATTGCTGGAGTTAGCAAAGGACATTGGTATAAAAAAAGTGGTTTATACTAGTTCTGAAAGTGCAATTGGGATGCCCTCAGAAGGTTCAATTGGAGATGAAAAATTATTCGCAACAAAGGAAGAATTACCCGGGCACTATAAAAGATCTAAGTATTTGGGGGAATTAGTGGCTTTAAAATGGAATAAAAAAGGATTACCAATTTGTACAATATTACCTACAACTCCTATGGGACCTTTTGATATCAAGCCAACACCTACTGGAAGGATTGTGATGGATTTCATGAATGGAAAGATGCCTGGATTTGCCGATACTACCTTAAATGTTGTATACGTTAAGGATGTTGCTATGGCTCACGTTTTGGCTATAAAAAATGGAAAACCAGGGGAAAGATATATTGCAGGGAATAAAAACTTGACCTTCAGAGATCTTTTACGCTTGATTGCAGATGTTGCGGATATGAAAGCCCCTAATTTTGCGGTTCCCATGGTATTAGCAAAAGCATTTGCATTTTTAGATGAATTTATATCATGTAAGATAAGACATTCGGATCCAAAAACGCCTATAGAAAGTGTTGCTTCCGCGATGTATAGAGCTTTTAATTGTACTAAAGCGTGGACTGAATTAAAAATGCCAAAAACAAATATACGTGTTGCTATTAGGGACCAAATTGATTGGTTCTATGAAAATGGTTATACAAAAAGAAAATGAAAACTAAGAAATAGCTTGATTGACTAATTCTAAAAGTTCAATAACTTTAATTTTCGAATTAACTTCCTTTACTGCATCTAAAAGATTATTTAGGCAGAATGGGCAAGTAGTAGTTAATATATCTGCACCTGTTTCTTCAGCTTCTCTAATCCTATCAACAGCTATTTCAATTGCTAAATCTGGAAATCCTGATTTTAACCCTCCGCCTGCTCCGCAACAATATGAATACTTACGATTACGTCTCATCTCAATAAAATCATCTTGTTTTATAGCATTTATAACATTTCTCGGAGCATCATAAATACCAGAATGTCTACCTAAATGACATGGGTCATGATAGGTAATTTTTCCTTCAATCTTGTTTGATATTTTAATTTTCCCCTGATTAAACAATTGATCAACTAATTCAATTGCATGAAGAACCTTAAAATCCCAATCCTCGACATATTTTGGATAATCATATTTAAGCGTTTTATAGCAACCCGCACAAGTAACTACTATTTTCTCTACATCTGCTTTTTTAAAAACATCCCAATTGTGCTCTACTAATTCTTTAAAAAGATTTTCTGCTCCTGATCGTAAATTGATAGAACCACAACACCATTCATCTGCAGTTATGGATAATTGAATGCCTGCTTTGTTAGCAATTTCAAGAAATGATTTTGATATGTCATTTAATCGATAAGCGGAAGTACAACCTACAAAAAATAATGCATCTCCACCCTTAGGCAGAAACTTAAAATCCTTGGGGATCCAGATTAGTCGATCACTATGATTTTCAAAATAGGGATTATGTTCTTTTGCTTCATGAGCGAAAATCTCTTTATGTCTACCTAAAGGAGCTATTCCAATATCTACTAAATCTGCTCTTAGTGCTTCCCAAATTTCTACATGATCATTGATACTTTCTCTTGCGGGATTACTCATGCAAGGATTCTCTGGATTATTACAAACTTCCCTACATGCTCCACATAGAGTACATTGATAAATAACTTCCGCAAGCCCTTCACTTGGTTCTATTTTTCCATCAAGCAATGCCCTTGCTATAGTAAATCTCCCTCTCGCGAAAAAAGCCTCAAAACCAGGACCATGATCCCTCATAGGACATGTGATTTCGAGCAATGGATTGCTATATGCTCCTTTTAGAGCTCCTCGACAATCACCAATTGCAACACATGAGAGTATTCTTTCTTTTAAATCATTGAGTCTGTTTAATTTTTCAGTCATTTTTTATTACTCCTTCTCTGTTCTAAATTTAATTATAAAATTAAATGTTTTATTATTGGTTTTTATTAGCTACAATCTAAATTTTCCAGGGCTAATAATATTATTTGGATCAACTATATATTTTACTTTCTTTAAGAAGTTATAAAACTTTTCATCATATATTCTTGAATCTATTAAAACTTGTGATCCAATTTGCCCACACATGTAAATTACTCCACCAGCTTTCAGTAATAGCTCAAATTGTTCTTTCCATAGCCTAATGACATCTTCCTTCAAATCTTCATCTGATGTGGCAGTTAACCCACTTCCAATATAACAGCTATTATGATTTAACATGACAATATGACTTGTTCCTGCCTCAGCTTCTGCATCTAAGAGTTCTTCATACTTTTCTTCTTCCCATTCATCTAATTTGTATAATATTTCTGGAAAACGTGATACTGGCACGATTACTTCTGTAGTACAGGCAAAATAATCTGGACCACATATAGAGAATAAAGGATGATAGACTTGCCAATGACCTTGCTCACCATAATACCAATCTGTAATGTTTCCCTCATTAGACCTCGGACCTAATTCTCTTGTTGAATATTTCTCTGCAATGCTCTCCAAGATTTCTGAATTCCTTTCCAAGACTTTTTCATCAAAAGCTTCAGTTACATAGAAAATTACCCCTCCTTTTATATCTCCCCATGTCTCAATTAATTTATCAGTTGTAATTCCCATTACTGCAGGGGGTGGTGTAAAAAAGAAATCATAAATTCCTAATTCTCGAGACCACCCTTTTTTTTTCATTTCTAACACAATTTTCTGTGTGTTTTCATAAGTTTGTTCCTTGATATAAAATGTTTTACCTGAAAAATATGGTGGTTTTGGATATATTTTCATTGTTGCTGTTGTTTTTATCCCCATTATGCCATTGTCTCCAAGAAATATACCCATTAAATCTGGTCCTAATGCAAGTCGAACAAATGGTTTCTCAACATACCGATTCTCCTGAGAACCAAGTCTAATTACTTCACCCGTACCTAATACAACTTCTAATCCAATACAATTTTCACTACATTTTCCATACTTAGCACATCCACCTCCACCTCCAGAATGATGAGACAAACCTCCTCCAATCGAAGCATTAAGACCAGAACCAGGGCCCATATTCCCCGTATAAAAGCCTTTATCAAAAAGAACTGCATTTAGCCTGGACCAATTAATTCCACATTGCACGGTTACAGTATGATTTTCTTGATCAATATCTATTATCTTATCCATTCTGGTTAAATCAATAAGTAGAGTATCTTTACTAATGGGTTTGCTCCCTCCCATTAAGCCACACCCACCTCCTCTTGGCACGATTGGTGTTTTATATTTGTTTGCAACTTTAATAATTTCTGCTACTTGCTCAGTTGATTCAGGACGAATTGCTATTTGGGGTATAATCTCAGGCAAGCAAGGATCTAATCCTCTTGAATATGCTACACAAATATAATCTTTATCAGAACAGTATTTATTCCCTACAATTTTTACTAACTCATCATATAAACCCATGATTTTATATCATCAAGCCATAATTTTTATATCTTTTTATTCATCAATGGTTTTAATTAAATCAATGCAAATCTTATAAACATTAACTAAATTTTTGAAATCTATATTTTCGATTATGTCATTTCTAGTATGATAATATAATTCTTTAGATGATTGTGGCAAAGAACTCATTGATACAGTCGATATATGTTTTCTAGCAAAACTTAATGAATCTGTATAAGTCATGCTTGAACTTATTTTAGTTTTTATATTAAGAATTTTGGTTAATTTATCTATTAAAAATATTAAATTATAATCCATTTTTACTAATCCAAGAATTTCTGATTTATGGATTAGAACAGGTGAATTTTTATAGCCTACCATATCCAGATTTATTACTTTTGCTTTCTTGATTGTATTAAAATATTTTTTTACGAAAAATTTGCTTCCTTTTGAACCGATTTCTTCACATCCATATGCATTAATCCACACTTCTGTGTTCCTTGGTCTGTTCTCTGAATGGCTATAATATTTTGCAATCCCATAGCATACAGCCATGCCTGATAAATTATCATTAGCCCCCATTACTGGTTGGTTCGATATTATAAAAAAGAATTGTATTAATGCAATTGGAATGGATCCTATAAGAATTAAATAAAGAATTAATTCAAAATAGAAAAAACCAGTTTCTAATTTAAGGAAATTAATAATAATCTTCATAGGTAAGATAATTAATAGAATTACGTTTGATATTAGATTTATAGATATAATGATTATAAATCCATATCTGATTTTTCTAATAAGGGGAAACTCCCAATTAGAATCTAGATGACTCCCAATTATTATTAAATTTTTAGCTTGATTTTGTGATTCTATTTTAGAGATTATATTTTGAGAATGTTTCTTAGGAAATAAAAGATCAATTACCTCTTTTACAAAATACATTTCTCCAATCAAAATTGAACAAGATAAAATACTTATTATTAAACTTAATAACGGGTAAATCCAATAAAATATTACAGATAGGATAAAAAGGATCATAGGTACTCGGAATGAAGCTTTATAAGCTCCTGGATGAACTGTGAATTTTTCGTTTTCTACATTATATCCTAATGCCTTAAGCTTATTGTAAAATAATTTGGCTGCCTTGACTTCATTATTACTACATGGTGGTCTAGGTCCAACCTTTTCACAAAATTCAAGTATAAAATCTTTCATCTCAACTATAAGTAATTCATCTAAATACATTTTTTTGAACTCCAACTTAGTATTTTTTAAGGAACACTAAAAGATAAATAAGTGGTGATAAAAAATAGTTTCTTAACGTGAAAATAATTTAATATCTTCTTTTAATTCTTTAATCACCATTATGTAATTGACTTATCTATGTAAAGTAATAATGATAATATTAATAAAAGTTGAGTTAAAATCAATTTTAACTAAGTTTATATACTTCTTTACTTATTTTATTAGCTCTATAATAAGAATTAAAGATTTTGGCATCTAATAAATTCCTTTTACAAGATTACATAATTTAAAAAATTTTAATAATTAAAATTCGTGGATTAATTAGGTTTATTTCTAATAATAGGTTATCCGTTTTATAATATTTTGCATGTTTTTTACTTATAAACCAAAAATTTTTAGATTTATTAAAATTATTTACAAAGAGTGATTTAAAGAATTAATTTAAAATAATAATATTAATAAAAATATTCAAACAAAAACAGGTATGCCAGTGTATCCGAGTAGTTAAGGAGGCGGCCTATAGAGTTAAAACTGGCTCTAGCCGAAGCAGAGCCGTTGCTTTTCAGCATCGTGGGTGCGAATCCCACCGCTGGCTCCATTTTTTACTCTTAATTTTAAATATAATTATAAAAACTTGAGATAAAAATTGGGTGAATTTGCAAAATAATTCTAAATCTAACTTTTGATTATGGTAAAGTGCAATTAGATATTCAATATTTGAATATAAAAGAAAAACTATCCGGGTTTATAAAAATAGAATAAAATAATAATCAAATTCTTTTTTACGTAGAGAAGTATTCAAACATTAAAATAAAGATAGGAAAATCTTTAGGTACTGTTCATAATTTTCATGTTTGGAGTATAATACTCGCCAATTGCGTAGTTATTGAAGTTTATACTATAATGGTTTCGCCAATGTGATTTAACATCTTCTAACATTGCTTCCATAACACTTTCTTTAACTTTTCCTTCTGCACATATAGTTTTGCCTATTGGAGATGCTACAACCTTTCCATCCTTTACAACAATTTGACCGTCTTTTATTGTATAGGCTGCTAAAGTAAAAGCTTTTTCTATCGTATGTCCATCTATTTTTTTCGGATCTAAATTATATATCGCAACATCACCAATCGCTCCCCTGCCTAAATGACCTCTATCTGTCATACCTAAACATTTAGCAGTGCCTGCTCGTGTAATTGTACATATTTCACCTAATGTTAATTCACGATCGATATCTCTTAATTGAGATCTCGTATTTGCTTTTGGAGAACATTGATTTAAAAGTATATCATCCCTAGATTTCTTATCCATAAGCCATCGAATAATTTGTGGATAGCTCGTAAATGGTCCACCATTGGGGTGGTCGGTCGTCATAAATATTTGCCAAGGATTCTTGGTAAGGAGCATAAGCTCTAATCCAACTGCCCATTGTATTGCATTCACAGCAACTTTGGGATCAAATAAATAAGGAACTATACCGGAACCAGATTCTCCTTCTACTTGATCATTTATCCATTTAATTCCCGGTTTAGAGCCCCAAGCTGAAGTGCCGCCGATATGATGGAGAGCAAATTCCCAAGGCCCGTCTGCGGTCATTGTTGTAGTTGCGGCTTTCCCAAAAATAATTTGACCAGCATCAACAGTAAGATGTTCATGTGAATTTAAATATTCCGCTATATCAGCTGCACCAGATTCGAAATCACCCCAATTAGTACCTCCATATGCATTAAATTGGCAGTGTGTGAGATGAAAAACGGATTTTCTTCCTTGTTTTGGTTTAATTTTATCGACAGTCTTAAAAGTCTCAAGTGTATGTTCTTTATTTCCAGGATGTCCTAAATTGTTAGCATGGACATGGATAGTATGAGGTAACTTTAATATTTCATTTACTTTTGATAAGCTTTCTAAAATTTCTCTAGGTGTTACTTCAAAATGAAAAACATGATCATCCAGAGAATTAACGTTTTTACCCCAAGCCCAATTTTCGACTCCTCCAGGATTTACTATTTTCACGGCATAACCTTTGACTACCTTTAAAATCCAAGCGATGTAAGCCGCTAATTTTTCATAATTTTTTTGTTTAACATATTCCATTACAAACCAATTATTTCCGAAAAGTGGAAAAGCAGCTTTATCTATAATAGGTGTAACCAAAAATTCTTCATGAGTATGTCTTGCTTTAAGCAATGGCATTGCGGGTTCAACAACAGTAGTATAACCTAACCTAGCATAACGATATCCTGTAGCCCATGTTGATGGCACTGACCAACCGGTTCCACTTCGAGTCAGTTTAGTTCTTTTTTCATTACATTCTTCAAGTTTATCATCAGGTCGAAATGAACGTCCAGCATTCACTTTAGTTCCTGCAATATGAGCATGTATATCAACCCCTCCTGGCATCACAATCATTCCAGAAGCGTCAATTACTTTTGCATCCCCATTAACTTTTTCTACGACAATTCCATCTTTAATATGGATTTCTTTCTTTTCCCCGTCAATATTATTTAATGGATCGTATATTAACCCGTTTTTAATTATTAAATCCTTCATTTTAGTTCTCCTAAGTTATCTCTACGAGCTTGATACTTTTTTGTAATAATAATCATTTTGAATAAATCCAATAATTTAAAGAATCAATTATTTTTATAAAGATTTATTATAAATTTTAAGCATATAATTGTAATACTTTTCAAAATGAAAACTGCTACTTTTTTGCATATGTCTATACTTAAATAAAAGTTCTTATTTGAATATTTTAATCTACGGAATAATTCGTTATGGTAAAAATCTTTATCGTAGACGACGAACGATCATTACAGAGATTATATGGATTAATATTAAAGAAAGCGGGATTTAAAATTGTTTAAACTGCAATAATTGGTAAGGATACTATTGAAAAATATAACAAATTTGAAGTAAAACCCGACATAATTTTGATGGATCATCGAATGCAGATTAAAAACGGAGTAGATGCAATGATTGAAATTTTAAAAATTAATAAAAATGAGAAAATTATTTTCACAAGTGCGGATATTACTGTAAGACACATAGCTATTTCATTTGGAGCATGCGCTTTTCTTGATAAACAATTCAAAATGCACGAATTGTTAAATAAAATTCAGCAGATTGTAAAAGAATTGGTTGTCGAACAATAAATTATCCTAATAAAAAGTGTTATTAAATATAAAAAAAAATAATGATTAAAAATCCAAAATCGATTATTATTAATCTCTTCTTGACAGTAATGCAATACAACCATAAAACAATCCAATTGTTAACCCAACACCTAAATAGATTACAATACTACCAATTATAGATGCAGCAGTAGGGGTAATTACACTAAGTACAGCTAATATACCTAGTACAATAACTAAGATTGTACAAATCATTGCAGTTAGGAACCATCCTGAGAAGGCTTCTTTTCTGTTTTCAGCAAAAAATCCTGAAAGAAAAGCACCTACAAGTGGAGCTACAAAATATCCTATATATATAATTATATTAAAAGTTGGAATTGTCCCTCCCACCGCAATTGCAGCGCCTATAGTAGCAAAAATTATTCCTGGTGATCCAAGATTAGCTAATGGTCCAAATAGAAGCATGTTCAAAGTACCAAGAAAATTAGCTTGAAATGCTGCCGTAAATGAATTAAAAGTACCTGACACTAGGTATGCAAGAAGTAAAAATACAACATTTAATCCAATAAAAGCAATTAAACTGAATAAAAAACTTTTAGCAAAAGCCATTTTTTTTATACACTTTAGATTTTAATTTTTTTTAGTCTATTATTATACTTATCTATTTTTTAATTAAATGATAGATAACGTTTTTTACGAAATTTAATTCAATTTAATCATTAATAAAGCTTTCTAAATTTTCTTGTTACCTTATATAAAACACATTAATCTAAGGGATTCTCAAAAAGATTGGATGATCGTTTCCGATCATAAGGAGATCGATTTTGATCATCTATTGTACCCTATGATCTACCTCTTGGAGGAATATCACTTGGTACATATCTTTTAGTTGCAGGTGGAACTTTAGTTTTAATTGGCAGTATCATTGGTACTTCAGATTTCTAATTATAAAGTTTAATTTAATTTTTTTTTAATAATCTTTTTGCTTTCATATCAATTTCTTTTAATTTCTCAAGATCTATTGGTTCATTTATATTAATAAACGAAAATAGATTTTTGTCGATTATCTTGATATCTTTTTCAATAGATATAAAATTTGTTTTCCATTGAGTGCTTAATAAACATGTTAATTTATAAGATTGAATTTCAATACATTTTTTAGTACTCTTTAGTGCCTTTTTAATGGGATAAATTGCGAATAGTGGTTCAAGTAAACCATTTTCCCATTGAAGGATACAACAATCAAAACTTTTACATTGATTGATTAAATATTTTAATACTTCTTTTTTTATTAATGGCGTATCACAAGATAAGGTTAGTACTTTTTTATAATTTAATTTTTTTAATTCTTTAAATGCAGAAAATAATCCAATCATAGGCGTACGTAGAGTTTTACTTAAAGTTTCATCCTTTTCATCTATAATAAAGCCAGTGAGGTTTTTAATATCAATTTTTTTCATATAATCATTTACTTGCTCTATGGATTTAGCAACCAAAAATACATCATATTCAAATTCACTTAAAATATCAAGTAAGTAAGATATAAGAAGCTTTCCAGAAAGTTCAAAAAGTCCTTTATCACTTCCAAATCGACTGCTTTTGCCACCAATTAAAACCGCTATTGCTAGGAATTTGGATTTTTTCCTTATTTTTAACAACTTTATCGTCGGAATATTTAATATTCTATTAAACTAATAATTAAAAGTCATATATGATTTAAATTAATTGAAGATAATAAAACTAATTCTCTCAGTCTATTTAATATCATGATTCTAAAAAGAAAAATAAAACAAATGAGAGAAAAACCTAAAGAGCATTGTGCTATTTTTGGTGTAACTTGTGATGATCTTGGTTATTCAGTCTCAAATATTTTGTATCGAGGATTAATTGCACTACAACATCGAGGACAAGAATCTACAGGAATATCCATTTTAAAAACAGGAGGTAATATTTTTACCTATAAAAAAAATGGGTTAGTTTCACAAGTTTTAGAAGAGAAAATTATTTCGCAATATTGGGGAAATGTTGGAATCGGGCACAATAGGTATGCTACAACTGGAGCAGTGGGTTTTAACTCCTCTCTTTATATGCAACCGTTTCATTTCAAAAACAATGAAATTGAATTTTCTATGGCTTTCAATGGAACTATAGCTAATTTTGACGAAATCAAAAAGAAAATGGACGAGATGGGACGTATTTTTATCACTGATACTGATACTGAGGTTTTAGCGCAACTAATCGGATCTATTGCTTTAGGAACTGAGGATTGGCCTGAAATCCTAAAGCTTACAAGTAAATTATTAGATGGTTCCTATTCTTTGATATTAATGACTTCTGAAGGAGATATTTATGCCATAAGAGATCCATTAGGATTTAAACCTTTATGTATCGGAGAATTGAAAACTGAACAGCGAAATCTATATTTTGTTGCGTCTGAATCATGTGCTATTGATACTGTCGGAGGGTTATTTTTAAGGGATGTACAGCCTGGAGAAATTGTACATCTGAGTCATCAAAAAGATATTCATTCAGAACTGATAATTAAAGCAAATAGAACAGCCATATGTCAATTTGAATATGTATATTTCGCGCGACCAGATTCTATTATTGATGGAGTTTCAGTCGAAGAAGCAAGATCACGATTAGGTATGAATTTAGCTAAGAATGATCCTATTTTAAAAAATTCTGAGATAAGGGAAAATGCAATAGTAGTTCCAGTTCCAGATTCAGGCCGAAGTGTCGCAGTAGGATATGCAAAGGAAGCAAAGCTTCCTTACGTAGAGGGTTTAATGAAAAATCGGTACGTACATAGAACATTTATTATGCCTGGTCAAACAAAACGTAAAATTGCTGTAAAAGAGAAATTAAATCCTATAAAGAGCGTTGTTAAAGATAAAGACGTTATTCTTTTAGATGATTCCGTTGTTCGGGGCACAACTACAGCTCAAATAGTATCATTATTACGAGAAAAAGGAGGAGCGAAACGGGTCCATTTACGTGTTAGTTGTCCCCCAATTGTTAGTCCATGCTATATGGGAATTGATTTTCCTACTAAAAATGAATTAATTGCAGGAAGATTCCAAAATCAATACGGTACCAATTATATTGATGAAATTCAACGATCAATAGGAGCAGATACATTGTTATATCAAACAATAGATAATTTGACTCAAGCTATTGGAAAGGGTAAAAATGAATTATGTTTAGCTTGTTTAACAGGTAATTATCCATTAAAATCTGTACAAAAATTAGCTGAGTTAGAAAATTCTATTGTTAAGAGTAGAACCTGATTTTAATTTGCTTTCAATTCTACACCATCCCAACAATATGTGCATATCTTTTCTTTTGGTAATCCAATAGCTTTAACTAAGTTTTCAAGTCTCTGATATTGTAAAGTTGTCAATTGTAATTTTTTGCGAATAACTTCAACCATAGCTTTAAATTTATCAGATTCGGGATCGGTATATTCTACAGGATCCTCGACGTTTTTTCCAATCAGTTCTTTTATAGCCCATCGTCCGGCTAAATCCAATTCAGAACGAGATCGAGAGAAATTTAGAAATTTACAACTATAAACAAGTGGAGGACAGGCAGGTCTCATATGTACTTCCTTAGCCCCATATTCATATAATCTTTGAATTGTTTTTAGAAGTTGAGTACCCCTCACAATTGAATCTTCACAAAAAAGTAAACGTTTGTTATTAATAAGTTCTTCAATCGGTATTAATTTCATTTTTGCAACTTGATTTCTAATAGATTGAACTTGTGGCATGAAACTCCTAGGCCAAGTTGGAGTGTATTTTACATAGGGTCGTGAAAAAGGAATTTTAGCTTCATTAGCATACCCTAAACCATGTGCTGTTCCTGAATCAGGGATACCTGCTACGAGATCAATTTCAATATTATCATTTTTTGCCAAATAAGATCCACATTTATATCGAACCGATTCTACGTTGATACCTTCATAATTAGATGCAGGATATCCATAATATACCCATAAAAAACCACAAATTTGCAGTCGGTCTCCTGGTTTGATTTTTTGTTCGAGGCCATTTTTACTTATAAAAATTACTTCACCTGGTCCAAGATATTTTGTTATTTTATAACGCAGATTAGGAAATGCACAAGTTTCCATCGTTATGGCATAAGCACCCGATTTCTCCCCTATAATTAGTGGTGTTCTCCCTAATTTATCTCGAACAGCATAGATTCCTTCATTTGTTAATATAAGCATGGTACATGATCCATCAACCATATCTTGAACTTTCTGAATTCCTTCTTCAAATGTAGCACCTTGGCTAATAATTGTTGCAACCATTTCTGTGGGATTAATTTCACCTCCATGCATCTCTGAGAAATGAGATCCATTCTGTAATGCTTTTTTTGTTAAATCTTCAAGATTATTAATTTTTCCCACTGTGACAATAGCAAAAACACCTAAATGAGAATTGATTATTAATGGTTGATCATCATAATCACTGATTACTCCTATACCTTTATTTCCGTGCATTTTCTTAATATCTTTCTCGAATTTAGACCTGAATTGAGTTGTTGTTATGTTTTTAATAAACCGTTGAAAACCACCAGAGTTTTTTACTGCTAATCCTCCTCTTCTAGTTCCTAAATGAGAATGATAATCTGTACCATAGAAAAGATCTTCTAAACAATCTGAATCTGAAAAAACTCCGAATAAACCACCCATTATACTTTCACTACTTATTTAAATCGAAAACTATTAATAAATGAAATTATTAATCCGATATCAAACCCTAAATTATTCAAAGTATAGATTTGGAATATTTTATACAATTTTTTATAAATTTTCTTTTTGATATTTGAATAATCCTCCAATTAATTGTCCTATGCTTATCCCAGCATCTCCCGGAGCAATTAAATTATGCTCCAAAAACAAAAAACCCTCATTAATCACTTTTTCTTTAATACTTCTCGAAAAAGAATAATTATATGCAACCCCACCTGTTAATCCTATATGATTAATTTGATTTTCTTTAGCAACTTCTAATGCAATTTCAGCAAATGCATTCCCTATTTCAATTTGAAATTTCGCAGCAATATCTGCTCGTGTATTTTTTGAATTCTCTAGTAAAGAAAGGATATCAAGTATTAGTTTTGAGGTGTTAATTATACGTATGCCATTTTTTCTGGAATATTTAATTTCTAAGTCTATATTGTTTGGACAACCTCTTGATGCTAAAGCTTCAAGTCTCATAGCGGGTTCTCCTCGGTATGTTTTAATATTTGCCGCTCTTAAAAGATAAGAAACTGCATCAAATATTCGACCAGTCGAACTAGATAAAGGTATATTCTCGGACAGAAATTTCTGATCTGCATTGCTGAATTGAGAAATTATAGACTTCAATTCATCATTTTTATATTTTAAATCGTTTTCTAATCCAATTAATCTGAAGATTTTTAAAGATTCATCTACACCTAAAGTATTAAGAATAATAGAAGCTGCCATACGAGCAGGATATTTTGTACATCGATCTCCTCCAATCATTGGTTGATATTCTAAAAAGCCAAGCCGCTCATAATCATGATAAGAGCTTAACAAAATTTCTCCACCCCAAATATTGCCATCATCTCCATAACCTACACCATCAGTACTTATGCCAATAATTTTTTCATCTAATCCGATTCTATTTTCCGCCATAAGACCTAAAACATGAGCAAAATGATGCTGTACTGAATATAATGGAATATTAAACTGATTTGCTAATTCTTCTCCAAATTTTGTGGTTACAAAAGCTGGATGAGCATCGCAAGTAATAAATTTTAATTCAGAATCTTTAACTTGTAAAAGACTTTTCATATGAAAAAGAGCGTCCTTAAGAAAATTGTAAGTTTCTAAATGAGTTACATTTCCAATATGTTGAGTGGGAAATATTCGATTTTTCCTTAAAATTGCTCCTGTTACCGATAATTCAGGACCAGTAGCTAAAGCACTAGGTATTTCTACTTTAAAAGGTAATGGTAAATATTCTGGAACATACCCTCTCGATCTTCTTATTAATTTTACTTTATCATCATGAATTCTTAATACACTATCATCAGCTCTTTGGAAAATCGTTCTATTATGAAGAAGAAAGACCTCTGCTAAATCTTGAAGTTGCTTGAATATTTCTTTATTTTCAATGGCCATAGGAATGTAGGATTTATTCCCGCTTGTATAAATTAAAGGCTTTTTACCAATATATTGAAAAAGTAAATGATGGATACCTGAATATGGAAGCATTATTCCCACATTACTTAATCCTGGAGCCACTTGTTCACTAATGATTGAATAATCAATTGATTCTTTTTTTTCTAAAAGAACTATAGGTCTACGAAACGAGGTGATTAGCTCCTTTTCTTTAGTTGAGATGTTCAGGTCATTTTCGATAACATCTAAATTTGGAACCATTACAGCAAAAGGCTTATATTTTCTTTCTCCTTTTCTTTCACGGAGTTTTAGAATCGTTTCATCATTAGTTAAACAAACTAGATGTGTTCCTCCAATACCTTTCACAGCAATAATTTCCCCTTCATTAATTATCTTGGCTGTTTCTTGTAAAATAGAATCTATTGACTCATTATTAATTATTTTTCCCTGTTTATTATACAAGGTATAATGAGGTCCACAAACAGAACAAGCAAAAGTTTGAGCATGGAATCTTCTATTAGTAAAATCCAAATATTCTTGAATACACGATTCAGGGTCAGCCTTCTTGCAGAAAGGAAATTTAATCATTGTACTCCTCTCCCTATCGTAAGGTAATTCGGTTACTGTAGTATATCTGGGACCACATACAGCACATGCAATAAAAGGATATTTATAATACTTTTTTTTTTGAGGATCATTCATATCTTTTAGACATTCATTACAGATTGCTATATCTGGTGGAAGAGTTAGGCTAATTCCACGTCCCTGTTCACTTTTCCTTATCTCTAGTTCATTAAATTCCTTTTGAAAATCTAAATAATTTATCTTAATATCCTCGATGAAAGAGATTTTTGGTTTCTTTATTTCAATATTTTTTAAAAATTTTTTAATATTTTGAAAATTACCTTGTAAAACCAATCTTACACCAGCATTTCCCCTATTTAAAATATAACCTTTAAGATTTTGGGAATTTGCTAGATTATATAAAAAGGGCCTAAAACCTACTCCTTGAACAATCCCAGTTATCGTAATTTCTATTGTTTTATGCTCTTTCAATTGGCTCAACTATTGGTTATCAAATTTAATCTAAAATCTAATTAAATAAATAATTACTATAAAAAAAACTAATATTTTATTATGATAGTATTATTAAATTAAGCTTTTGTTTTTGAACTAACCATTTAATTAAGGAAAAATATAGTAAAATGTCTTTAAAAGAAGAATTTTGGGACATACCTTATCATAAAGCATTTTTCAAGACAAGTCATAATTCATATATACATTCTATAAGAGAACAACTAAATAAAGGAGTTAGGGGTCTTGAATATGATATACATGACAATAAAATACAACAATTAGAAGATTTTGAAGTATATCATTTAGAAAACCATATTGATTCACTTCTAAGTGAAAATGGTAACCCCAATAATCTATTACTTTCTAATTGGCTTAAAGTGTTAGATGATTGGTCTAATGATCAAAATAAAGAACACACGCCTATAACACTATTTATTGAGCTCAAAGATAATATTATTGATTCGAATAATGAACCCGAGGACCTTTATGGGATAAAGAAACTAAATCAAATTATAGTTGATTCATTTAACTCTGACACCCTCTTCATGTTTAAAAATTTCCGAGAAAAAAGCTTTAAATGGCCAACAGTTAGAGAATTAAAAGGTTGTATTATTATTGTACTTGTAAGTTATTGGGGTGAATATTGGGCAGCTAATGAAGGAGGTTTCGATTCTAGGGTAAGATATATGAATAATTGCTTACAAGGTAAAGATGACATCTGTTTTGTTTCTTGGGTTCAAGAAGACCAGGGAGAAAAATCATCTTATCTTAAAGAAAATAGTTATTTTTGGAAATGTAGTCTTGGATATAGCACCAAAAACTTTTCTCAAAATTCTGAATCCCAAAGAGTAACCCGAGCTGATTTCGATAAAATTGTATGGGGAATGCACGTTAAAACATATTATAACAAGAGTTATGAAAATGGATATCGTTGTAATTTTCCTGCTACAGATGTGTGGGGAACTGATAAATATAATAATTGTTTTCCATGGTCAATTTAAGAGTTTTGTTCACTATAATATTTATAATAAATACTACATGTACCTTCCATTGAAACCATGCATGGACCTATTGGATTAATCGGAGTACATTCTTTTCTAAATAATTTGCATTCATAAGGGTATAATTTTCCAACCATAACAAGATGACAAGAACATCCAGGAGGGATATCTTGAGATTTTTCGATTTTTATGTCAAATTTTTTATCAGCATCATACTCAGTATATTTCTCTCTAATGACCAATCCTCCTTCATTTATTCTTCCAATACCTCTCCATGGAGAGGAAACAGGATCAAAAACATCTTCTATTACTCTTTGAGCGATTATATTTCCTTCAGGTTTTACAACCCTCGAATATTCATTTAATGTATCATACTTTTTATCTCTCACTTGTTTTAAAAGCATTAAAATTGAGAGTAATACATCATTTGGCTCAAAACCAGATATTACATTAGGGATTTTATATCCTTGGGAAAATATTTCATATGGTTCTAAACCTATTATGGTTGATACGTGCCCAGGGGAAATAAAACCATCGATTTTTAATTGAGATTGGCTTATTAAAAGTTCTAAAGCCGCTGGTATTAATTTATGAGCACAAATTACTGAAAAATTTGAAGGCGGCTCAGATTGTAATTCGTATCCAACTAATGGGACTGTTGTTTCAAATCCTATTGCAAAAAATATCACCTCTTTATCTGAATTTTCCTTGGCTATTTTAACAGCATTATTTGGTCCATATACAATACGTACATCAGAACCTCTTGCTTTAAGTTCAGCAAGAGAGATATTTGTAGCAGGAACTCTGATCATATCTCCAAAAGTTGTTATTATCGTATCATTTCGTTTTCCAAGCTCAATAGCTTTATCAATATCAGCAGCAGGACATACACATACTGGACATCCTGGCCCCGATAATATTTCAATTTCTTTAGGTATAAGAGTTCTTAATCCATATTTAGAAATAGTATGTTCATGAGTCCCACAAACATGCATAAATTTAACTGGTTTACCAATTTCTTTAGTAATTTCATTTATTTTCTCAATTATTTTACCCGTAAATTCTTTACTTCTTAAAACATCTAAGCCAGGAATATTCATTTTTATCACCTATTAGCAAATCCGAGGAATTGGTTCTCCCAACGGCATATCTACAAATCGGGTCCCACCAACAATTGTTTTTAAAAATACTCTTTTAGGATTCTCTGCTTTTACTTTACCAATAATTTCAGCATCTTTCCCAATTTGAGTTGATTTTATTTTCTTTAAGATATCTTGAGAGTATTTTGGATCAACTGCTAAGAGAGCTCTTCCTTCACATGCTATATTATAAGGATCTAATCCTAACATTTCACATATAGCAATAACTTGATTCTTAATTCGAACCTTTTCCTCATCAATCCAAATGCTAACGTTAGATTTTGCTGCCCAATCATTTAAAGCAGCTGCAATTCCCCCGCGTGTGGGATCTTTCATTGCATGTATTAAATTATTATCAATTTCATACTTGATTGCACTAAAAATTTCAAGTAACAATGAAATATCTGATTTTAAATCAGTAGATATATTTAAACCTTCTCTAGAAGCCATCAATGCTGTCCCATGATCTCCAATACTTCCAGTTAGGATAATATGATCTTCAGTCTTAATGTTATTATCTAAAATTTTTATGTTTTTATCTTTGATCCCAATACCAGTTGTAGCAATTATTATTTCATTCAACGTTCCCCTCGGCATAACTTTAGTATCTCCAGCAATTATGGCGATTCTCGCCTTAGCAGCCATAAAATTCATTGAATTAACAATTTTTTTTAGTTTATTGAATTCAAAGCCTTCTTCAATGATTATCACAGAAGTTAAAGCTAAGGGTTCAGCACCCATCATTATAAGATCATTAGCCGTTCCGCAGATACTAAGAGAGCCTAAATCTCCCCCCGGAAAAAATAATGGATAAATTGTATGACCATCTGCAGTAACAACAATTTCTTTTTCATAATTAATTAAAGGAATTGTAGCTCCATCATCTAATTCTTCGATACCAATCCCGTTATTAACATTTTTATAAGGGATATTTTTGGTAATGAATTCTATTAATTCTTGTTGTAAAATCCCACCAGCTCCATGGGCCAAACGAATAATTTTTGAGTTCTCTTTTTTGATACTCATAATTGTCAAATTGAAACAAAAATTAAAAGAATTTAGATTATAAAATAATCGATTAAAATCATAATTTTGAATAATTAAGATTTAAACTTTAATCATTATTCATTCAGTATTAAAAAAAATAAAACGGTACCAAAATATTTTAAAGTTCCTTACATGTTGCAACAAATTTCTTTTGATTAAGCGCTTGTGAAATAGTTTTATTAGATATATTTGCGAAATTCAAATATTTCTTCTGGCTTCACATTTTTGACTTTTTTTTTACTTTTTACATCTGGATATGGACATACATCGCCCGTGCAATCTAGTGTATCTGTAATATCTACCATCTCTATCCAACTTTTTTGTTTTTTTTTAATTTTTGAATATTCATTCATTAAAGGAGTGAGATATCAAATTGAATTTTAAACTATTTAAAATTATTGAAATAAATTACTCAACTTTTCTTCCACTGAATTGTTAATTTTCCTAAAGTAAAAATTTACTTCAAAAAGTTATATAACAAATTCTCTAGATTATAATAAAGTTGAAATATCGGCTAGATTTATTCAATAAACCTTTCAATTACAGTAGTTTATCAAAATTTAATTGATTTATCCGATAATTATTATTTCACTTTCCTAAATTTATTAAGTAATTAATTGAATATCTATTCCCAAATTCAACTAATCGTAAATTTTGAATATATATTCATATAATAAAAATAATTTTATCAGAAAGTAGAATGAATCAGAAATTTTTAATAAAGTTATTAATACAATATCTCAACTAATTATTAAAATTTAAATTAGCTAATTTACAAAAACAAAAAATACAATAAAAAATTGATTAAAAATGGCAGTAAAAGTAGCTTTTATGCAACTTTCCGATTGCTGGGGATGTCATCAATCTTTATTAAATAATCATTTAGGATTATTGCCAGTTCTTCCAGCACTCGAAATAGTTTACTGGCCAGCAGTAGTGGACTTTAAGCATGATTCATTAAAAGCAAGAGAAAACGGGTCTATATTAGTTGGATTTATTGAAGGTTCTGTTAGAACAAATGAGGATTATGAAAACGCGAAATTAATGAGAGATAAATGCGCTTTAATCATTGCCTTTGGTAGCTGTTCCTGTTATGGAAATGTACATGGCCTCGCTAATCAATGGAATAAAGACGATTTAGTAAGAAGGAAATTCTCTGAAGTTGAAAGTATAGCTGATGGAAGTGGTGGTGAACCAACTCAACATATGCCTGGTTTTAGAGATAAAATCGTCCCTGTTGATGAAGTAGTTAATGTTGATGTTTATATTTCAGGATGCCCTCCAAAACCAGAAGGTATTGTTTCTGCAATTGCATTTCTACTAGGACAAAAGCCCTTCCCTATGAATGATCTAGCATTTTGTAATGATTGCAGTATTAAAGACAATTGTTTATTGGATGCTGGAAAACTCTGTTTTGGGCCAATTACAAGTATGGGATGTAATTTAAAATGTACTAGTAATGGAAACCCATGTGTTGGGTGTTTTGGTCCAGCAAAAACAGTGGATTCTAGAGCTGAGAAATTAAACAGTATGACAAAGAGCCTTACTTCGATTAGTTCAGGTGATAAAAAGAATTTGTATGAGTTCTTGACACTATTTCTAAATGTTCCATTAATGGCAGGATTTGATTTAACTAGCGATATATTAAAGCAAGTCAAGAAACATGGAAGTCCAAGTACTCCCTTAGCAAATTTTCCACCCACAACAGAAGAGATTGCAGGGAGGTTAATGGCTTTCTTGAGAGATAATCCAGATTTCACTGAAATTTCAAATGTCTGCGATACATGTTCTAGAATCATAGGGAGTAAATCTACGATGACAAGAGTGAAAAGAGATTATGAAGGCCTTCCTAATATGGATGATTGCTTTATCGAACAAGGATATATCTGTATGGGTCCTATTACTAAAGCTGGCTGTGGTGGTATGTGTATAAAGGTTAATGCTCCATGTACTGGCTGTTATGGTCAAACAAAATGGGGTGTTAATCAAGCAGAGAGATTTGCAGATACAGTGTTAAAACAATTTAATGTGAGCTTATCGAAGGATGATCTACTTGCCCAAGTAAAAGATCCTATTGGTACTTTTGAAAAATTCACATTAGCATCAAGAAAAGGAGGCGTATAAAAAAATGGTAAAAACGATAGAAGTAGAACCAGTCACTCGATTAGAAGGACATGGTGGTTTGAGATTAGTTTTAGGTGATGATGGAAAAGTACAAAATGTTCAATTTAACATTAGCTCAACAAGATTTTTTGAAAAATTTCTTGAAGGCCGTTATTGCGAGCATATCCCAAGAATAACACCTAGGATTTGTGGTATTTGCCCAATTCCTCATCATCTGACCCCTACTAAAGCAGTAGAAGATGCTTGGGGTGTTCAAATTCCTCCGGCTGCATATAAATTGCGTCAATTATTACAAAACGCAAAGCAATATTCATCACATGCATTACATTTCTATGCGCTAGCCGCTCCTGACTTTTTATTAGGACCCATGGCTGATCCTGCATTAAGAAATGTAGTTCATGTAATTAATAAAATGCCAGAAGTAGGTGCTATGGCATTAAAGATGATGGATTTTGGCCAAAAGTTATGTGAGGCAGTTGGTGGTAAATCAGTACATCCTATATCTGCGATTGTAGGTGGTATGAAAAAAGCCTTAGATGAAACGGTTCGAGATCGGTTTTTAAAACAAATCGAAGATCAAGTTGAATGGTCAAAAAAAACTGTAGATATTGGATTGAAAGTTGTTGAGGATTATTGGGACGTTGTAGCAAATGTGGGTGTTGTTCCTACATATTACCTTGGAATGACAAAGAATGGTGTTCATGATATTTACGATGGAGATATTCGTGTAGTTTCTCCTGATGGAGAAAAATTTGATTATCCACCTCAAAAATATTTAGATGTTATAGGTGAACATATACCTGAACATTCTTATGCAACTCACACTTATTATAAACCAGCAGGATATCCTGAAGGGATATATCGAGCGAATACATTGGCAATGATAAATTGTGCTGATAAGATGGCTACTCCTTTAGCTGATGAAGCTTTAAAAGCAATGAGGGCAAAAGTAGGAAACGTACCTCATCATACATTTGCGTATCATTGGGCTCGATTAATTGAATTAGTTGAGTCAATTGAAGTTATGGCAACACTGCTTCAAGATGATGATATCGTTAACCCTGATTGCAAAACTTTAGATGTACAACCTAGAGAAGGAAATGGTGTTGGTGTCACTGAAGCTCCACGAGGACTGCTTTTGTATCATATATGGTCAGATGCTGAAGGCATTTGTAAAAAAGCAAATCTCTTAGTCGCAACCAACCATAATATTGCTGGAATCGAAAAGACATTAATGCATGTTGCTAAACAGGTATTTGATGATAAAGCGTTAGAAGGATTGAAATTACCAGATCCATGGATAAAATAAACTAAATCAAAATTAATATAGAGAGTGAACAAAAAAATGAGTGATATACCAGAAGGAGTAGTAAATATCTTAGAAATGGTAGTCCGCTGTTTTGACTGTTGACTATCGTGTGCTGCTCACATCACTGTAGTTGATGAGAGTGGTAAAGAAATTTACTCTCGCGAACTACATGTTGGTTTTGGATGAATTATCCAATAAAAATTATAGATTGGAAATGACTGCCCTTGCATGGGTTAAAACCAACAAATAAAAAAAATGAATAAAAAACTCGAAAAAAAAAGTGATAAAAAATGACATTACCATTAGGTATAGATTTTGAATTTAGAAAATTGATTATGGACGTCCATGTGTCATCTGATAAGATTAAATACTGTTATCAATGTAGTAGGTGTACAGATAATTGTCCTGTCGCTGCAGTTGCTAACCCATTCTACGAAAACGTTTTTGATCCTAGATTAATAGTATTAGGTACACTTTTAGGATATAAAGACGTTGTCATGGCTCTTGCTGGTACCAAATCAGCTATCGTGCCATGGGGTTGTACGGTCTGTGATACGTGTGATACTGTCTGTCCCCAAGCTATTGAAGTCACCGAAATTATTACTTTAGCGAAAAACGTAACTACTGGGGCCGGATTAGCACCAGATAATGTTATAGCTCAAGCAAAAACTGTTTTTGAGAGTGGAAAAGCTATTCCCTCTCAACCAGCGATCGAGAGAAGACGTGAACAATTAGGCTTACCAGCTGTAGTAGCACCAGATGTAAATGAAGTACAATCTTTATTAAAGGCAATAGGTGCCGATAAAAAATTATAATGGAGGTTAAAAAAATGACAGAATATAAAATGTTTGAAGGATGTGTTATTGGAAACAGAATTCCGTTTATTGAGGCAGCCTCCAGAAAAGTTTTAGACAAAATTGGAGTACAAACATCACAAGCTCCATTTGCCTGTTGTCCAGATCCTACTGGAGTAAAAAGCTTTGATAATACCGCTTGGCTCGCTTTAGGTGCTCGAAACTTATGTTTAGCAGAAGCTGAAGGTAAGGATATAATTTCACTGTGTAATGGTTGTACTAATACGCTTCGTGGAGTACAACATCAACTGAAACATGATTCCAATAAGAAAGAAGCCATCAATAAAGAATTGGCGAAAATTGGAAAAGAATATAAAGGATCCATTGATGTTAAGCATTTTGTAGACGTTTTAAGATCAAATATAGATGCAATAAAAAGTGCGATTACGAAACAGATGGGTGATCTTAAGGTTGCTTGTCATCCTGGTTGCCATTACATGCGTCCTGTTGAATGGATGGAGTCTGATGATCCCTTACGTCCAAAAAATTTGAAAGAACTCGTTGCTGTTTCAGGAGCAAATGTTGTTGATTATGAAGAATTAGGACTATGCTGTGGAAATGCTGTTGCTGGTCCATTTCCGGAACATGGAGATGCGATATTGAAGCAAAAATATGATTCAATCAAAAAAGCTGGTGCAAATTGTATTGTTGTAAACTGTCCTGCATGTTTTCAACGATTAGATGGAGAACAACGAAATCTTTCAAAGAAATTTGAAACCGAATATAATATTCCGGTACTATATATAACAGAATTGTTAGCTTTAGCTATGGGTGTTAGTTCTGAGGAGATTGGTTTGAAAAACCATCGAACTAGACGAAATACAGCTATAGAAAACCTTTAAGCTATAATCTATAAATTATTTTTATTTTTTTTTATTTTCTTTAACATTCTTATGACGATTGTAAAGTTTAAATAATAAAGAATTATTTAATAAATTGGAATTTTATAATTTTGTACAATTACTCAATTCCATTGTATTTATCTTAGGGATTATTACGTAATAAGAAATAATTAATAAAATGTAGTCAAGATAATCATGTTTAATTTAAAGCGTGACGTTCCTTGGTTTTTCCAATATCTTGAATATTACTATCATGTTTTTCTTAATGTAAGATTTAATAATGGAAATAGTATAAAAAAAGTAATTAATTTTTCACTTAACTTATCACTTCAGGGATTTGAAGGATTATTATTCTATATGTATATGCCAGATGTTAAAAAAATAAAATTTGACTTGTATAGACATTCCCTTAATCAATCCTATGAAATTTCTAATCTAAATTTTGCATTAAATAATAGCACATCAAATTCATTAGACTTTGTTATAATTCCTTTTGGTTATTTTAAGGATGAGCATAAATTTAATTTGGATATACGAAGTGATGAACTAGAATCTAGCTTCGAATTGCATGCTTGGGCACCATCTAATCTTTATAAACATTTAAAATCTATTATTAAAATCGACAATAAATATTCGGAATTAATCCCTATAGATGATTATAAGGGATATTACTTTCATTTTAATAGTTCATTTAAAGGAAATGAAACAGGGAGATTATTTGATTTAATAAATCTACTTGTAGATTTAGATAAAACAGTAGATGAATTAGATAACGAACCTCTTTTCTATGCAATGGATTCGGAAATAAAAAATTTAGTTACAAAAAGTAATGAGTATTTATTTGAGTTATGTCAGACGTCTGTCTCATTAGATACAAGGAATATATTAAGGGAATTAGAACGTTTAAAGTTCAATATTGATAGTCTTTCAAAAGAGGAAATATTTAATTGGCTGGATGATTTAATTAATTTTTATTCAGGTAAAGAATAATCGTTTTAAATTTTTAACCATAATTCGTTTTTTATATCTTAAAAAAGATAATTTTTTTTATCCAACATTATTATTAGAATTATTTACTATTTTATAAACTAGATATTTGTTATGTGTTTAGCAATACCAGGAAAAATATTAAAAATCGATGGTAATTCTGCATTAGTAGATTTTGATGGGTTAAAACAAAATGTAATTATCGCATTGATTCAAAATCCCGAGATTGGAAAGTATGTTATCGTTCATGCTGGCTATGCAATAGAAATGATAAATGAAAAAGAAGCTATGGAAGCCATACAGCAATGGAAAGCAATTGCTGAAGATCAAGACTTAAATCTAGCAGATATACTTTAAAGCAACATATTCTACAAGTCAAATAATTCTTGTTTTAATTTTTTCAATTTTTCATAAAGAGACTTTATTGATAAAATTGCCTTTGAGTTTAAGTTAAAATCAAATGGAGATTTGCCTTCTAAATCAGCTTTTCCAATATCAGGATCAAAAGGAACTGAATGATAAAGAGGAACTTCCCAATTTTTTATTTTTTTACTAATTATCTCTTTTTGTGATTGATCAGTAATTTTATTCGCAATTAAATAAATGTTAACGACTCCTAATTTTTTAGATAGTTCGATTATTTTTTTGGAGAGATCTAAAGATTTTTGAGAGGGTTCTGTAATTACAAGCATTAAATCGATTCCTTTTGCTGTACCACGACCTAAATGTTCTATCCCAGCTTCAAAATCGACAATTATTACTTCGTCTCTTTTAACAAATAAATTGTATAATAAGGTTCGTATTAAAGCATTTTCAGGACACAAGCATCCCGTAGCGGGCTCCTCGATTCCACCTAAAACCAAAAGTTGTAAACCATCTGGACCTGATACTTTATATTTATCAGGAATATCAGAGACTTCTGGGTTTATATTATAAACCCCAGGACCAGCATCTTTAACAAAAGTCCTTTTTTCTATCATTGATTTCATTTCTTTAATTGGTACTATTTGCTCTTTTGTTTTCTCATCAATACCTAATGTATAACTTAGATTCATTGCTGAATCGTTATCAATAGCAAGAACTTTAAAACCATCATGTGCAAACATTCTTGCTAGAATCCCTGCAACTAAGGTTTTTCCGACACCTCCCTTACCTGAAACAGCAATCTTCACAGAACAAACACCAAATGATTTAAGTATATAATTCTATAAGAATTCGAAATAAATTAAATGTTTTATTTATAAATATAAAAAATTTTGAGTAAAATGTTAAACTAGAATAATATTAAATCATCTAAATTTAATAATACATAAGATTTACAAAATTTTTTCCTAAGAATGCCAATTATTCAAGAGTTATTAAGAGATGATTATTCGTTTGAACAGGCAAAAACTATACAAATCAAATATCAAAAATTAATTAATGACTCTTCAAAAGTAAAAGATTTTATAAAGATTGAACAAATTAAGACTATTGTCGGTGTAGACATCTCATACTTTAATAAAGATAATTATGAATATGGAATTGCTTGTGCAGTAATTTTGGATTTAAATCAAAACAAAAAAGAAAAACATTTTTTTACTAAAGATCGTGTTAAATTTCCTTATAGATCAGGATTCCTTGGATTTAGAGAATGTAAAATATTGGGAAAAGTAATTTCAAAACTTCCAAACAGACCAGATCTTATAATGTGTGATGGTCATGGAAAAATACACCCAAGAAGATTTGGAGAAGCAGTTCATCTTGGAATAGCTCTAAATATCTGTAGTATAGGGGTGGCTAAAAATTCATTCATCGGATATTCTGATTGGAATGAAATTGAAAAATTCAAAGGTAATAAAACACCAGTATGGGCAAAAAATCCTAATGAAGAAAATGAAAAGTCGTTAAATGAAATTTTAGGATATGCAATTTGCTTAAATAATGGTTCAAAACCCGTTTTTATAAGTGAAGGTTATAAGATAAAACTTGATGAAGCTTTAAAAATCTGTTTAGAAACAGTTAAAGGACATAGACAACCAGAACCAATCTATTTGGCAGACAAACTTTCTAGAAAAGAATTGATTAATTGGTATTAACTTGGTCGGCCCATTTCTTGCATTTTCTTAGAGACTTTCATTAATTCACAGAATATTTTTGCGTTATCTCCTGGATTTACTGTCTGTAATAATTTCTCATTTAATTCTTTCATTTTTATTGTTAAATCGATGAATTCTTTTGGTGGATCTATTTGATAATGATAATGCTTTTTTCCATCTTTATTTATTTCGATGTATACCCATTTTTCCGCTTTTTGGCTCCAGTTCCATCGATGAGGAGTTAATAACCTTCTTCCCATTTTCTTCTGATATTAAAGCTTAGTAATTGATGTTAAAGAATAATTACTTATCAATACCTCTAAAAATGAATACAAATTTGTCTAAAGAAGTTTTACTTCTGAAATATCATTTAAAACTTTAATCGCAAGCTCTCTAACATCAACATCAACATCTTTAGTAAGCTTTTTTAAAAAAGACGTAAACTCTTCATTTTTCTTCTCAAACTTACTCAACGCTTTAATGACATTATATCTAACTATCCAATCTTTATCATTAATTAATTCAAATAAAGCATCATAGACCTTTTTATATCTTATGTGACCTAAAATTTTTATGGCATTTCTTTTAATCTCACTATTTTTACTTTTTAAATCCTGTATTAGTAAATTTATTACTATTTCCTTGTTATTGTTATCAAACAAATGATACATTCTATTAAAGAGGGAGAGCTGTAATTGGTTTGGAACGCTTTTTAATATTTTTGGTTTATAGACTAGTTCATTCTTTATGTTTATTTCTTTCTCTCTTAATTGTTTTAGCATCTCATTAAGATTCTGGTTTTCTTTTTGATATTTGGATAACTCCATCTTTACATTCTCAAATTTTTCCCTCATTTCAGCAAATTCTAATGCATCGTCCGTTGAAACTATTACTTGTTCATGAGTATTCTCTAATTGAACCTTTAAGTAATTTATTTGAGCTTCATAATCTGCTATTTTGGCAGTTAAAATACTAATTTTATCATTAGCTAATTTTAATTCTCCTAAACCTTTGTCTTCATATTCATTTAATTTAGTTTTTAAAGCTTCTAATTCGGTTGATAGAATAGCATTTCTCTTTTGAGTAGATTCCAATTCTTCTGAACTTGTTTCTATATGTTCATGTAATTTGGTTTTGAGTGATTCACATTTTGATAATAATACTACATTTCTGTCGTTAGCGATTTCTAATTCTTCTGAACTTGTTTCTATATGTTCATGTAATTTGGTTTTGAGTGATTCAC
>CAYPFJ010000012.1:65318-68470 GCA_964409945.1 uncultured archaeon
ATTTTGATAATAATACTACATTTCTGTCGTTAGCGATTTCTAATTCTTCTGAAATTGCCGCTTCTAAACTCTCTTGAAGTTTTGCTTTTAGTGATTCCACTTCTACACGTAATAATCCATTTTCTTCCATCAATTGAAAGTTTAATCTTTTATTATTTATCAATTCCTCATTTACTTCGGGTTCTTCATTTTTTTCTTCGATAAGTTCCTTAACTTCACTTTTTTCTAATTGTAACTCCTCAATTTGGTCTTTTAAAAATTTAATTTGACTTCTGTATTCTTGATTCTCATTATTTAATTGGACAATTTGCATCTGAGCTTCGAGAAGCTCTTTGTTAATTATTTCTAGTTGATTAATATCTCTATTATTCTCAATGCTTGCCGTTAATATATCAACTTTTTCATATATTTTTTCAATATCACTCTGTTTTTCATTCAATTCTAGTCGTTGAGAAGAAATTATATCTTTTAAAATATCAATTTCACTAGGAAGTTCAGTTCTTTCAATTTGTTCCTCTCCTATTTGACTTTTAAGGTTTTCAATTAATAATTTCTGTTCTTTAACTGTAAGTTTCAGACGGTTAATTTTTTCCTTTAAAGATGATACTATCTGTTCTAATTCTGCATGAGAACGGGTCTCCTTTTCGACTGTATTAATTAAATCTTTCAAGTCTCTACTCATGATCAATTAATTCAATTGATTTTATTATATAAGAAAAATAGGTAATTCAATAATATTAATATAGATAATATCTATAAATTTTTAGTATGTTAAACGAGATTAAAAAAAAACATGTAAAAGAGAATTAAAAAAATCCTTTAATCTTAAGATTATAATATTTTAATATCTATGATTTTATCGCCTTGAACAATAGAATCAACGACATCTTGGTCTGAGGTGCTGACCACTTCCCCAAATATTGTATGTTTATTATTAAGGTGTGGTGTGGGTACATGCGTTATGAAAATTTGGGATCCATTAGTATTAGGCCCTGCATTGGCCATCGCTAATATACCTGGTTTATCAAATTTTCTCCCACTTTGGAATTCATCCGCAAAAGGATAACTAATTTGTTTATTTTGATAAGGAAATGAGCTAATTCCTTTATCTCTCGGTCCACCTATCCCACGACCTAAAGGACAGCCGACTTGGATCATAAAATCAGCGATTACACGGTGGAAAACAATATCATTATAAAAATTTTGATGTATCAAGTGTAAAAAGCTAGCAACTGTCATTGGGGCATCATCATCAAATAAATTGATATTTATTTGACCTTTATTTGTTATTATATTAATTCTGGTCATACAGAAAGGAAAGATGAAAAATTTTTAATAATTATGTTTTTAAAATAATCGTTTATGATATATTTTTTATCAATGAAAAATTTAAAAATAATCACAATAATAGAATTTTATACAAGTTTTAGAATATATTCAATATTTGGATGAAAAAATGGCTAATAGCGATATCTCATTTTTCTTTAATCCTAAAAGTATTGCTGTAATTGGAGCTAGTGAGACCGAGGGGAAAGTTGGCAACACAGTTTTAAATAATATAATAAATTCGGGTTATAATGGCAAAATTTACCCTATAAATCCAAAAGCTCATGAAATTTGTGATTTGCCTTGCTATAAAAATGTTTTGGAAGTACCTGAAGATATTGATATTGCTATTTTTGTTATCCCAGGAAAATTTGTTAATAGAGCTGCAGAGGAATGCGGTAAAAAGGGAGTGAAAGGATTAATCATCGTCTCAGCAGGATTTAAAGAAATTGGTGGAGAAGGAGTTGAAAGAGAAGAGGAACTGATTAAAATAGGTAAAACGTATAATATGAGAATGTTAGGTCCAAACTGTTTAGGTTTTATCGGTCTTAACTATAATGGCTCCTTCGCCGCAGAAACACCTAAAAAAGGAGGTATCGCTATGATATCACAGTCAGGAGCTATGCTTACAGCGATGATGGATCTGAGTATGAATGAATCATATGGATTCTCCTGTAATATAAGTTTGGGTAATAAAGCAGATTTAGGGGCTGTAGATTTCATAGAATATCTAACTTATGATCAAAATACAAAAGTTATTTTATGTTATCTAGAAAGTATTAAGGATGGCGATAGATTCCTCGAAGTTTTACCAAAAACTACAAGAAAAAAACCGATTATAATATTAAAATCTGGAACAAGTGAAGCTGGTGCAAGAGCTGCTTCAAGTCACACTGGAGCTTTAGCAGGAGCAGATATTGCTTATGATCTAGCTTTTGAGAAATGTGGAGTAATCAGAGCAAAAACGATTGAAGATTTATTCGATTATGGTGAAGCTTTTCTTTATCAACCAATTCCTAAAGCAAATTCTTTTGCTATTATTACGAATGCAGGAGGTCCAGGAATTATAGCTACAGATGCATTTGAACGTGAAGGTTTGAAATTTTCAAGTTTTTCAGAACCAATTCTTCATTCTTTAAGAGAAAATTTGCCTTTAGAAGCAGCAATCTTTAATCCAATTGATATTGTAGGAGATGCTACACCAAATAGATATGAATTTACAATTAAAACCGTTTTTGGTCTAAATTCTGGACAAAATTTTAATGATATAACAACAGAAGGAGCCTTAATAATTTTGACTCCCCAAGCTCAAACTAAACCAACCGAAGTTGCAAAACTCATTCATAATATATCATCAAAATATTTAGAAACCAAACCAATTGTATGTTCCTTTATTGGAGGAAAAAATATTTTAGAAGGAAGGGAATATTTAAAACAAAATCATATTCCATGTTATAATTTTCCAGATAGAGCGGCTCATTCATTAAAAACCTTAACAAAGCGAAGTAATTATTTAACAACTACACCATTGAATCAATTAGAAATTCCTTCATTTAAAGTAAACAAAAAACGAGTAGAAGAAATCTTCTCTAATGTTCGAAAAGATGACAGAATGGTTTTACTAAGTTATGAAACAAGTGAAGTTTTTGATTGTTATGGGATAAAATCCCCTAAATCACGATTAGCTCAAACTCCAAGACAAGCAATGAGATTGCAATCTGAAATTGGAAAGTCTGTTATGAAAATAGTAAGCCCGCATATTATACATAAAACTGATGTTGGGGGAATTCTATTAAATATTGCAACAGAACAAGATGCCTTTGAAG
>CAYPFJ010000013.1:0-66158 GCA_964409945.1 uncultured archaeon
TTTCTATACTCAATCATACTGCTTTAGTTGATGATGTATTTCCATATACTTATTTAACTGCTGATAAAGTATCAAGGATTATCGATGGAGAATTACCAGTTAGTCCTGTAATTCCGAAAGTAAAAAGAGATACTGAACTTGAAAAAATTAGGCGAAAAATGGAATATTACCAAAGTAAGCCTCACTCACCTGAGTATGTCTATAAACTTTCTCTGATTGGAGATAATAAAGTTGGAAAAACCAGTATGGTTCAAAGATACGTTCATGGAATATTTAAAACCGATTATAAAGCAACGATAGGTACTTATATTTCTAAGAAAGAATGTGAATTTAAAGAATTGGGGACTTCTGTCAGATTTATGATATGGGATTTAGCAGGACAAAGTCAATTTGAACGATTATGGCCAGATTATTTAACAGATTCTCGCGCAGGAATCATAGTTTTTGACATAACAAATAGAACATCTTTTGAGCATGTTAAGAAATGGTATGATATCATCACAAAAGTCGCATTACCTCATATTATTCTGATTCTGGTTGGTAATAAAGTTGATCTAAATGCTTCAAGAGTTGTTTCAACTGAAGAAGGTATGGAACTAGCTAAAGAATTAAACATCTATTATATGGAAGCTTCAGCAAAAACAAATGAGAATATTTATGATGTTTTTGAGTGGATTGCACTTCAAATCATCAATATGAATATTGAAGAAGTAAAGGATACATTATTCGACAAGCAAATAGAAGAAGGATCAAAATTTGTAATTTCAAGCCCTCAATTGAAAATATTGAATCAATATTTCACGAAACAATTGGATTATTGCATAGGAAAAGCTGATACCAATGAAATTATTAAACACTTAAATATTTTAAAAGCAATTGAAAAAAATAAGTTATAGAGTAATTTAGAAACAAATTAATTATTTATATAAAGAGCGGGCTTGAACGGTTTTGCTCTTGTAGATCTTTGTTCTGGATCATAATCAGAATTTATTACAATCAAGGAATTTACTCGTTTTTCTATATAGGACTTATAATGATTAAGTAATTCAATTTCATCTCCTTTTGGCCATTGTTTTTCCCATATCCGTTCTTTTACTTGACTTTTTACAAAAGGTATAAGTTCATCATTAGTCATCGACTCTCTTTCTTTTTTTATCTCGGACATTATTGCATCAAAATTATCTTTTTTTGATATAATCAAATCTGAAGCTTTAAACTTCCATATAGGAGCCGTGTATAAATGTATTTCATCAGATTTCAATGATTTTACGATTTTCTTTATATTGAAAATATCCTCAATAACATTTGAGATATAATCAAATTCAAGTTCAAGGTTACTATTAATATATTGTTTATTAAAGTCTCTCCATATTACTTTCGAAATAAATCCTTCATTTCCGGCAATTTCCCATAATTCTTCACATAAATGAGGCATTGTCAAGGAAAGCATTTTTAACCAATCTTCATAAATCAATTTAAATACTATTAGAAAATCATCTGTATTATCAGTATCTCTATAGAATTCCTGCATTAGATTAAAAACCTCATAAAATGAAGTTTGAAGATATCTCCTTATATTGTATTCTTCTAAAGACGTTTGAGCTTCAACAAATTTCTTGACAATTTTAGAGAGCATCACTCTTGAATATTTAGAGTTAATAGTTTCAAATTTAGCTTCAATATTTTCTGATTGCTCAATTCTATCAGAAATAAAGGTATAAAATTTGAATATATGATTTTTAACTGTTTCTATTTCTTTTTCTCGAAAATCCATATAAACACCGAAATCCGCACCATGAGAGATATAAAATCTAAATAGATCAGCAGAATATCTTTTTTGAATATCTGCTAAAGGAACCACATTGCCTTTTGATTTACCCATTTTCTGCCCTTCTACATTGACGGGTTCGATAAGACTAATAAGTTTTGGCCAATGTTTCTCTGGGAAGATAGCAACATGATGAAATATATAAAAACTCAAATGATTGGAAATGTGCATTATTGCAGTATGTCGATGGTCAACTGGATACCAATATTGGAACTCCTCCTGCATCTCTTTAAGGATTTTCTCTTCAATATTGATTTTTTTTGATAGTGCAGTCATATCTCCTTTCTCTAAGAATACAAAATTAAAAAATTCTGGAATTAATTGTTTGGGTTTAATTTGATATTTTCTTATTTTATATGAAATTGTATAAAATGCCATATATATTGTCGAATCGGATAGAGATTCTATTATCCACTCCTTATTGAATGGCAATTTTGTCCCAATACCCCTCTTTCTTGCGCAGGGTCTTTTTTCAAGCCAATTAAAAACATTTTCAAAATTTAATCGATATTTATGAGGAATAATTTTCATGTTATTAAGGCACTTAAATGCTTTTTTCTTCCATTCTCCTGCATTAAAATTCAGAAACCACTGATCTTTTAAAATGGAGACTATAATGTTTGCTCCACATTTGCATTTAAGATTTTTAGTAACTGGAATAAATAATTTATCCGCTCTATTCTCTTCGATTAAATCTTCTACAACTTGTTTGGCAGCTTCACTAACCTTCATTCCCTGGTATTTACCACATTTATCATTAAGAAATCCATTATAAAATTCAGCTTTATAATTTTCACTTGTTGCTAAATCTAGTTTTTCTTTGTCTATTTGAGATTCAACATTATATTTCTCACAATATATTTTTGCGGGAAAATCTTTGAACCCTTTTAATTCAATAATTTGAATTGGATAAATTAATTCGGTTTCTCTTTTATCTAAATTAAATTCTTCAATTAAATCTGTATCTTTTTGTAAATCAATTAAAGCTATATAATCATAAGGAGCGTGGGCTGGAACTGAATAAACCACACCGGTAGCTGTAGCTGTATCAACAAAATCTCCGGGTAAAATTGGAATTTCTTTAATTCCATAAACATCTCTAGCCTTTTTTCCAATGATTTTACTTCCTTTAAACTTTTTTAATAATTCAATCTCTTTGTTTTGACTTTTTAATATATGGGTTGCTTCCTCGGAGATAAACCATATCTCCTCATTTATAGATGCCTTAATATAATCTCCATTGGGTTTTATCCATATATTTGTAACTCCATAGATTGTTTCTGGTCTTAGTGTAGAAGCCACGAGAAAACCATCTTCAAAAGGAAATTTTATACAAATAAATTCATTAATATTAAGGTCTAACTCATCCCCATTAGCAATATCGTCCTCGCCTACAGCGTTCTTATCTCGTGGGCAATATAAAATTGGATATTCACCTTTTTCAATATATCCCTTTTCATTTAAATGATAATATTGCCATTCGATGAATTTATTATAGATTTTATCTCCAGTTGTAAATTCTCTTCTCCAGTCCAAACTCATACCAATTGATTTAAAATCCATTTTAATAGTATTAGAAAAGTATTTTACAATATTCCAAGGATCTACAAAACTATTAACGATTTCATCTACTTTTTTCTGATCTTTAGTATGTAATAATACGTATTCTTTCATCCTTGTTATTTGTATTTGAACCCCTCTTTCTATAGAAGAAGAAATTGCTAAAACTGGAGTACCAGTTATATGAAATGCCATAGGATATAACACATTATATCCTTTCGCCCGATAATATCTTGCAAATATATCTCCGTTAATAAAACTTCTCCCATGCCCTATATGAGTAGGACCTGAGGCATATGGATAAGGAGAGGTAATAAAAATTTTCTTTCGTTTCTTATCTGGATTTGCTTCGAATATTTTTGCTTGCTCCCATCTATCTTGCCATTTCTTTTCAATTTCTAGTGGAATATACATTTCTTTTAACACATTCGTGGTTTTTTCTGCTTTACTTCAAGTTAAATTCTTATTTGAGTGAAAAACCACTCATGATCTTTTTCAGTTAAATTTACCAACCAAGCGAACAAATCCGTGGAAAAAGTAAAAGAAAAAGAGCATGAGGATTTGATTCGCTCAAGATAATAATAAAACTGCGAGTAAATCGACTAATGATATTTTTTCTATTAAATTCATCTTCAACGCAGTCTTATTTGAAATCATTCTTATAAAGAGTATATACTTTTTTATATTAAAATATTTGCAAGTCCTGAAATCATAGTTTATTAATCTAAATTAGACGAAGATAGATATTGCATTTAATTCTAATGCAATAACTCGTTTTTAGAAAATAATGTAAATTGTTAAATTTATAAAGGTTCCACTTTTTATTTTACTCTTCCATGAATTACACAAAATAAAGAGTAAATAGTCTTTCTTCAGAAAAATAATACAAATCTAAAATTCATAACTACATAATCCTTTTTAATAAAATTCAAATTTTATTACCTATGTCAATAACGAAAAAAAATGCTGAAATCAAAGCAGAAAATATTGTAAGGAGAGTATTAGAAGAAAAAAATTATCTTTCTAAAGTGTTAAAAGGAATTCTGGCTAAAGAAGATTCAGTGAGATATCCAAATGCGATCGCTTTAGAAATTCTAAGCAAGGAGAATCCTAAAATTATTTATCCTGAATGGAATTTTTTTGTTGATTTACTCAAAAGCAAAAATGCTTATCAAAAATCGATTGCAATCTCTACAATTTCAAATTTAACTACAATAGATGAAAAAAATAGATTTGAAGAAATTTTTGAAGATTTTTTTAAGCTTATTGATGATAAAAGTGTTATTGTTTCTAGAAAGTTAGCAATTTATGCAGGGAGAATTGCTACTGCTAAACTCTCATTAAAATCTAAAATAACAGCAGTTTTGCTAAGTATTGATGATACTCAACATAGCCCAAGTCGCAAAGACTTAATAAAAGGAGACATTATTGAAAGTTTTAGTGAATATTTTGAAGATATAAAGGATAAAAACACAATTATCGAATTTGTCAAAAAACAATTAGTTAGTAGTAGTCCAAGTACAGTGAAGAAAGCTAAAGAATTTCTCTTAAAATGGGAAAAATAAATTAACTATTACCTTACTACTCAAAATTTCTATTTAAAAGTATTAAAACTTTTAATCTTTCTGTTTATTATATAGATTTAAATCAAAATAAAATAATTGTGAATTTATATGGTTGAATTTAACCCAAAAGTGTTAAGTAAAGAGGAATTAAGTGCTATCTCAGGTGGAGTAAATGAAGAAGAATTATTATTATTTGATAAACATTTATTAGACAATTATTATGATAATAATGTGTTCATTGAAGCTAAAGAACCAGGGTCCCCTTGGGTTGTTGTAAAGGACTTTAAAACGGGAGAACAATCTGAAAAGTTTGATTGCACTGCTCAATATTGGTCATTAGCATTAGGATTTGCTCATCCCGATGTAAATTATGCTGTGGCAGAACAAATGAAAAGATTTACTCATATTAAATCGGAAGGTGTATTTCCCTCCCGTGCTAAGTTTATCAATAAATTATCTGAATTATGTCCTGGTAGATTGAAAGGAGGAAGAGTTAAAATAAATAATGAAGGTGGGAGTTTAGCAGTTGAAGCAGCTGTAAAATTCGCTTTAGTGGCATCTAAAGGTGGAGATCATTTCCTAACCTTCCGAGGTGGCTACCACGGAAATACCTTAGCTATGATAACAGCATCTCAACCTTTCCATACAATAACAAGATTTAGACCATTTGGCGTCGATTTTTTTACGCGAGTTCCACAACCTTATTGTTATCGATGTTTATGGAATTATAAAAATGGATTATATGGTAAACAAGATCCTAAATGTAATTTAGAGTGCTTTAATTTAGTTAAAGAATATTTAATGGGTCTAACTTCAAGAAAATTAGCAGGAGTTATATTGGAACCTTGGCAGGCAGCAGGAGGTCATGTCCCATTTCCACCAGATTTTCTTGTTAAATTAAGAGAAGTTTGTGAACAAGAAAAGATCTTCATAATATATGATGAATCGCAAACAGGTGTGTACAGGACAGGGAAATATTTTACTTTAACAGAAAAATATGAAAAGGAACTCGGAATTGATGTATCCCCTGATATGATGTGCTTCACAAAAGCTATTGGAGGAGGTTTTCCTTTAGGAGCTATGATTGTCTCAAATAAAATAAAAAAACGATTTGGCCCAACAGAAGATCATACTACATTTTGTAATACGCCAATAGGTTGTACAGCGGGTCTTGCTGCTATCATGGTTATTGAAAGAGCAAAGATTGGAGAGAATTGTGAAGAAAGAGGGAAGCAAATCACTAAACAATTAAAAGAACTTCAAGAGAAATATGATGTAATGGGTGATATTCGTGGTCCAGGATTATTCATAGGAATTGAGTTGGTTAAAGATCAAAAATCAAGAGAACCTTTTACAGAGCTGATGGAAGATATGCTTCATGAGGGTGTAAGACAAAATATACTTTTTGGACCAAGTATGCCCTATTTAAGTGGAACAGGAAAGTTGTTAAAGAGAAATTTAATAAAAATAAAGCCTCCACTCAATATTACTGAAGAAGATGCTGATTTTATCTGTGCTAAATTTGAAAGTGTACTAAAAACATCAATTAACAATCTAAAGTAGTTTTAATATGAATTCTCGAGAACGTGTACTCGCAAGTATAAACCATAAAGAACCTGACAGAGTACCGATTGATCTTGGCGCTTTACCAGTAACAGGAATTTCGGCAATTGCATATCATAACTTAAAGCATTATCTGGGAATGAACTCAGGGCATATTAGGGTTTATGATCTGATGCAACAATTGGCTGTTCCCGAGAAAAATGTACTCGATTTATTTAAAGTAGACATTTTAGATGTTGGAAGTACTTTTAACACTAAAGATGAGGATTGGTGTGACATATATATAAATGGATATAATCTACAGTTCCCAAATTGGTTTCAACCAAGGCATAATCCTGACGATTCCTACGATGTTCTCCACCGTGATGGTACAGTAATTGCTAGGATGACGAAGGATGCATTAGTTTTTGATCAAACTTATTATCCATGTTTAGAAAATTATCCTGAAACATACAGTGAATTTCAAAAAATGGCTTCGAAAAATCCTTGGGTGGCTCAGGTAACACCTCCATTTAGTAATATTGGTCAAAAGAAATTTTGGAAAACTTTAAGAAAAAATGCTATTACGTTAAAAGAAGAATCAAATAAAGTAATTGCACTCAATTTAGGCAGTACATCATTTGAATTAGCGAGCTCATTTAGAAGACTGGATAGATTTTTAATTGATTTAGTAAGAAATACGTCTAAAGTTGAAAAGTTTCTTGATTTTATATTGGAGTTCTTTTTTAACTCACTCAATGTAATATGTGGTTATGTGGGAGATATAATAGATATAATAAAAATTGGTGATGATCTTGGCGAAAACAAGGGTCCTTTTATTAGTCCCAAGATTTTTCGAGAAATTTTCAAACCCAGAATTACAGAGATTTGCGATTTTATTAAGAAAAAAAGTACAATGAAAATTTTCTATCATTCCTGTGGCTCTATTGTACCTTTAATACCAGATTTAATCGACACAGGGATAGATATTCTCAATCCTGTACAAATTAACGCAAGAGATATGGCACCCAAATTTCTAAAGGAAAATTTTGGTGATGAAATTACATTTTGGGGTGGTGGTGCTGATACGCGTAATGTTATCAATAGAAAAAGTCCCGAAGAAGTTAAAAAGCATGTATTAGAATTGCTTGAAATTTTCTTTCCTGGAGGAGGATATGTCTGGAATACAGTTCATAATATTCTACCAGATGTACCACCACAAAACATAGTTGCCATGTTTGAAGCTATTGAGGATTTTAATGATAACCTCTAAAAATTTCTAATAGTTTTCTTCTACAATAATACTTAAATTTTGAGTTGATTTTGGTTTAAAAGAAAATTCATTTTTATTATAAGGGATAATCTTTATTAAAGGCAAGAAATTCGCTAAATAGAGAGAAATTCCTCTAATTTCTTTATCATTAAGAAAAAACTTAATAGAGTCAAACTTAAAAAATCCAAACTGACCATTTATTTCATGTAAAGTTCCAATCTTGTTAATTCCTAAATATACTGGTGGAAAAATGTCGGAATTATATTCTTGTCGGAAAATGACGGTTCCAAGCTTGTAGTGAGGAATTCCACCATCTAAAATACAATTTAAATTATTTACTCTTGCTTTAACTCCATATATTGGAATTATTTTATGATAGAAGTGTTTCGGTAAACTTGCAAGAATTATTTCAGGATACACAGAATGAATCTCGAGGGGAATTTGTGTTGTATCTATGGCTTTAAAGAATTCTTTTGAAATCCCCTCTTTTTCAACTGCTAATAAAAAGTTTTTTCCCCCCCTAGCGCGAATAGTATCATTGATGGTCCTAATCTCCAGATGTATGTGAGGACTTGACCAATAAGCAAAATAACCATTTCTAATTGTTTTTCCTAATGAATCTCCTACGCTAATCTGATCCCCTAATTTAACATCTGGTTTAACATGCATTAATTTCCATAATAATTCAGAATTAGAAGGATTACTAATTAATATTAGATAATCTTTATCAATTCCATCTAAAAATTTAGGTTTTGGTGCTGCTAAGGTTTTAACTTTTAATATTTTTCCTGATATGGGGCTAAATACTTCATAATTATCTATAGTCAGATTTTGGTAGATATCAATCGCAAGTCCATGTTGATGCGCATAATAGGGAGAAGTCCCAATACTAAAATGACTAGTGTTTTGTATTGATACACATATGTTATCCATATTGACGATTTCATAAAATTCAGATTTAGTCACAATAAAATTGATAGTATTTTCAGATTAAATTAACTTTTGTTGGTTTAATACAACTTTTTATTTCTCATTAATCTATTAAAATGATGGTCAATTTTACTAATGGTATCAATATTGAATCTCATTCCTAATAATAAACTCATGTTTAATAATTACTTAATCGATAAAAGAAGTAAAAATTTAATGAATAAAATTCTCCAGAAGTCCCAAAAAAGTCAAAATTTATTATTATTGGTTTCTTTTTTTTTAACAGCTCTTTAGAAATAAAGAACATAAAATTTTAAAATTTTAGTTGAAGTTGAAACAATTTGGTAAAAGGAACTGTAAAATGGTTTAACAGCCGTAAAGGCTTCGGATTTATAAATTCTGACGAAGGAAGTGATGTTTTTGTTCATTATACCGCGTTATCTGGTAGAGATGACGAATACAAGACTTTAAACGAAAACGATAAGGTTGAGTTTGATGTTGTCGAAGGTCAAAAAGGACCCCAAGCCAGCAACGTTGTAGTGACTGAAAAGGCTCCTCCTAATCCATATAATAGAGGCGGCAGAAGGAATCTCCGTTTTTAAATAAAAGGACTTTGTAAATCTACAAAAAGGAAAATATAATATAAGAAATAAATAATAATTAGTAAAAATCTGTTTTTGCGATTGTTATCGAATCTTATCTTTTTTTTTTTTTTTAATCTAAAATAATACAAATTGTAACATTTATATTAGTTCATTTCCATATATTTATATCCTTAACTTCCAAACCTTTAAGGATGTTATTTATTGCGATGTCTTTTCTAATAGCTATTGGGGTATTTACGATGTATAAATCTGTGAGAGATTGAAGATCTAACAACTTTTCTGGGATTTTATTTACTGGATTATTATTTAACCATAAAACTTTTATAGATTTTAAATTGCAGATACTTTCGGGTATAATTTTAATTGTATTATTACTCAAATCCAAAATTTCAAGATTTTTAAATCCAGAAATAAGATCGGGAAATTCTTCCAATTGATTAAAACCTAACCCTAATACTCTTAATGAGTCCATTTGATTCATACATTTGGGTAAATCTCTTAGTTGATTACCCCATATTGAAAGAATCTCCAAATCTTTTAATTTGCAAATCGTTTCAGGTAAAATTTCAAGAAGATTGTGATTTAAATGCAATTCTTTAAGATTAGTTAGTTCTCCAATCTCATTTGGGAGTTTAATTAAGTGGTTATCACTCAAATTTAATATCCTTAAAGTCTTTAAATTTCCTATTGATTCAGGGAGAACTTTTAGTCTATTTTCAGTTATATGTAACTCTTCTAAAGACTCAAACTTTCCTATCGAAGAAGGTAATACTCTCAACCCACATCGATTAAGACCTAAAGCAAAAACCCTATGTTTTGCGCAGTAGAAACCCATATGAGTTTCCTTATTAATAATATCAACTGGTTTTAAACGATTAATTAAAAATGTCTTAGAATTTATTATATTAGTTTTAATGATGCTTAATAATGCTTCAATTTCAGTATCTTCAAGATTAGAACTTTGTTTCTTTTTAAATCTCTTTTTTATCTGCTCGAAAAGTATTTCCATCAACAATCCAAGTTCCTCTTTATTAAAATATTCAAGATAATTTTCTTGAATTAAATATTGAGCAACGTTAGTATAAAGATTCGTGAGTCTCTCAGCAATCTCATCTTTAAAAACTCGTCTTGCCCTAGGATCTCCCACATCAGTTAATTTTTTGAGAAGTGGAAAAGCTAAATTACTGTGGAGCAAACTAGTATCATAAAAATTTTCAGACCATGCTTGTAGGTTAGAGCAATGCCCCCAGAATTCGACTTCAGGGTCTAAATTATTAAATTTTATGTCATATTCTAAAGAGTGATCAAGTTTTTCGCTTACATCATCGATTGACATGAAATCATTGAAATCCCTAATTCTATCTTTTGGAATCTCAATTAACAAATATTTACATTGGAGAAATTTCTCATTCTTAACATAAATTACTGTATTGCTTTGTTCAAGTTTTAATGTAATAAAGTCATTTATTTTATACTCAGGTCTTTCCTTTTTTTTTGGTTTAATATCTTCGATTGAGTATTTAATTTTTGTTCCGCATTTATGACAGTAATTATATGTAGTTTTATTCCTTGTTCCACATTTGGGGCAAAAAAGCATCTTATTTTAATAAAAACTGTAATTAAGGTATAGGTCTTTTAGTTTATAATAGGCTAAGCTTTTTTATAATTATTCTCTGTAGAATATAATCAATTTTCTTCTAATTTTATGGATAATCTTATAAAAAGGATTATATCAACTAACTTTATTTACAATCATCGCATTCATAGTATATATCAATACGATGTCCTTTAGGTTTAATTCCTAGATCTGATATAATAGCACTCCATAATTTTTTAACATTTTCAGCTTTGTAATCCGAAATTTTTCCACACTTAGAACATACCATATTTATGTGGAGTTCCATATCAGGATCATATCTTATATTACCCTCATTAAATCTCAATTTTTGTATTATTCCAAGCTTTTCTAATAAATCTAATGTCTTATAAATTGTTCCTAAGCTTATTGTAGGATAATCAATTTTTAATTCTTGGTAAATTTGATCAGCAGAAGGATGATCTTCTCTTGAAAATATGAATTTGCATATTGCTAAACGCTGAGCGGTAACTTTAAATTCATTTTCCCTAAAAAGATCAATTATTTCTTGATCATCCATTCACATCACTTTTATTTGAAACACATATAGATAAAAAGCCAAACTTATAAAATTGCTTTTATTATAAAAATATAATCTTTTTTAATAATAATTACTATTTAATATTTATTCCTAATTAGGAATATTTCTTAATTAACTGTCTATATATGTTATAAGAAAACTGCTTAAATATAATCAAAAAAACGATTAAAATGAGATCTACACAAAAGTAAAAAAAGGTAAATAAATATGGTAGATAAAAAAAAAGAAAATAAGACTCTTACTACTGCTGGCGGAGCACCCGTCTCTGATAATCAAAACTCTGAAACAGTGGGCGAAAGAGGTCCTGTTCTCATGCAAGATGTTCACCTAATTGAGAAATTAGCTACATTTGCTAGAGAACGAATACCTGAGCGAGTAGTACACGCAAAAGGAGCTGGAGCCTACGGGACTTTTACTGTTACAGGGGATATAACAAAATATACAAAAGCCAAAATTTTCTCTAAAATTGGAAAAAAAACCGATCTATTCGGCCGATTCTCAACAGTTGCAGGTGAAAGAGGTTCAGCTGATACAGTTAGAGATGTTAGAGGTTTTGCAATAAAGTTTTATACAGAAGAAGGAAATTGGGATTTAGTAGGTAATAATACACCAGTATTTTTTGTCAGAGATCCCTTAAAATTCAGTGATTTCATCCACACACAGAAACGTATGCCGAAATCAAACCTTCGATCTCAAACAATGTGGTGGGATTTCTGGTCTCTAGTTCCTGAATCTTTGCATCAAATAACCATCCTATTTTCTGATCGTGGTATCCCTAGAGGTTTTCCCCATATGAATGGCTATAGTAGCCATACTTATAGTTTTATAAATGCAAATGATGAACGCTTCTGGGTTAAATTTCATTTTAAAACTATGCAAGGAATAAAGTGTTTCATACAAGCCGAAGCTGATGAGATTGCAGGTAAAGATCCAGATTGGGCAACTCGTGATCTTTTTGAAAGAATTGAGAAAAAAGATTTTCCCAAATGGGAATTATCGGTACAAATCATGCCAGAGCTTGAAGCTGAAACGTATGAATGGAATCCCTTCGACCTCACTAAAGTATGGCCTCATAAGGATTATCCATTGATTAAAGTGGGAATTATGGAGCTAAATAGAAACCCTGATAACTATTTTGCAGAAACCGAACAATGTGCTTTTGATCCCTCGAATAGAGTACCAGGTATTTCCTTTTCACCAGATAAAATGCTTCAAGGAAGACTATTTTCATATGGCGATGCACATAGGTACAGATTAGGTGTTAATTATCAGAGTTTGCCTATTAATCGCCCAAAATCAGCACAAGTTAATACATATCATAGGGATGGTTTAATGAGATTTGATGGAAATGCAGGAGACGCAGTGGTCTATGAACCAAATAGTTTTGGAGGCCCTAAAGAAGACCCTGCATTTAAAGAACCGCCCTTAAAGATTTCGGGTGATGCAGATAGATATAATCAACCAAGAGTTGATGCAGATTTTATTCAACCCGGTAATCTCTATAGATTGATGCCCCCTGATGAACAGGATCGTCTAATCCAAAACCTTGTTAATAGCTTAAAAACCGTACCCAAGTCCATTCAGGAACGAATGCTTCAATATTTTTATAAAGCTGATTCGACTTGGGGCGATAGAATCGCAAAAGGATTAGGATTAAAATAGGCTTTCTAATAAAATTTATTTTTTAAAATTAACTCCTTCTTTTTTTCAATACATTATTATAATTTTAATGTAATTTAATCAAAATAGTATTGAACGAATAAAATTAAAAGAAAAAATAATACTAATTTTTGTTTTTTAAATATTTCTTTGATTTTTTCATAGAAATCGAGTAATTCTGAATTTCTAATCGCATCTCTATTCGCCACAGCCATTCCATGAATGATTTTTATAACCGTAATTTCTACTTTCTTGTTGCTAAAGGTGTATGGAATGCCATCTTTTGGTGATTGAAATATGAGCTTCGGAAAAGTTTATTTCCTTTAGTGTCTTATAAGAATTAGTTCTCTTAGAACTATTATTTATTAAAAAATTAAAAATATGGTAATAAAATTGGTAAAAGGAACAGTAAAGTGGTTTAATGGCCGAAAAGGCTTTGGATTTATAAATTCTGAAGAAGGAAATGACGTATTTGTTCATTTTTCGGCATTAGCTGGAAATCATGATGAATATAAAACATTAAATGAAAATGATGAAGTTGAATTTGAAGTAACAGAAGGTCAAAAAGGTCCCCAAGCAAGTAACGTTGTCGTCACTAAAAAAGCCCCTCCCCAACAAAGCTCATCTTATGGTGGTGGTCGAGGTGGTGGTCGAGGTGGTGGTCGAGGTGATAGCCGAAGTGGAGGCCGAAGTGGAGGCCGAAGCGGTGGTAAAAAAAGAAGCTACTAATTCTATATAAGATTATAAATTCCCTAATTGTACAAAATATTTTGAATAGCAAATAATAGTAAGTAAAATTTTTTTATTTCTATCAACGTTATTGAACTTTTTTTTTTTGTTTCTAAACCTTATTAATAAACAAAGGAGCTAAAAATAACCGTGATTTTTAGTTTTTTATAATATGCTATGTTATCACGATAAAATGAAGAAAAAAAATATTATTGGAGTTTATCCTTCATCTCAATGTAGAAATCTAAAGAGGTTGGGTTCCGGAGTGCTCCTCGATTAGCGACAGGCATGCCATGGATGATTTTGGTCACTGCAATCTCGACTTTTTTGTTGCTAAAGGTATAAGGAATGCCATCTTCTGGTGCAGCATAGATTAATTTTGGTACATGCCTTGGACTAGTCTTTTCACGTAAGGTTTGTCGAATTTTTGCTTGTAATTCATCGGTTAGTTCATATCCTTCATTTAAAAGCACAAACATTATTATTCGGATATCACCCTCCCATTTCTGACCAATGACTAGTGAGTCTGCAATCTCTGGTAATTGCTCCACCACATTATAGATTTCCGCAGTTCCGATTCTTACCCCACTTGGCTTAAGTACTGCATCAGAACGCCCCCAGAAGGTAATTCCACCTGTATCGCTATGAATTACTATATAATCTCCGTGTCTCCAGACTATTTTCCCAACATCCTTATAATAATCAAAATAAGCTGCTTTATATTTAGTCATATTCTCGTCATCGCCCCAGAAATGAGTGGGCATTGATGGTGCAGGTGCCTCACAAACAAGCTCAGCTTGTTCATCCTCAATTGGTTCAGCTTTTCCACTATATGACTCAACTTTCATTGCTAAAGCACGACCTTGTAATTCGCCAGAATATACTGGAAGAATAGGTATTGCTCCAGCAAAACATCCATTAATATCGGTTCCTCCACTAATTGAATTGAAAAAAAGGTCCTTCTTTATTTCTCTATATACATATTCAAATCCCTCGGGTGAAAGTGTAGATGCTGTTTGTGAAATTTCTCTCAAAGAACTTAAATCATATTTTTCAGCAGGTTTAAGTCCAAGACCCATTAAGTAATGGATATAGGCAGCACTAGTACCAAATATGCTAATTTTATATTTTTCTATCAATTCAAAAAATCTAAGAGGATCCGGATAAAGTGGATTTCCATCATATAGAAAGATAGTTGCTCCTACTGCTAGAGCACTAATTAGCCAATTCCACATCATCCAACTTGGTGCGGTAATATAATTTATCACATCACTCCTCTTACAATCAGAAGAAAGTATAAGTTCCTTTAAATGATTTATAAGAACCCCACCACCACTCTGTACCATACATTTTGGTTTTCCTGTCGTTCCTGAAGAGAACATTATATAGATAGGATGATCAAAAGGTAATTGTTCAAATTCTAAAGGTGGATCTTCAGCTTTAGAAATAAAATCTTCCCAATTTATTGCTTTAGGAATATAATTAACATCAGCTTTACCGTCAGAGACGTAAGAAACAACGACCACTTTTTCTATTGAAGGTATTGCTTCTACAACCTCTTTTATATTATCTCTAATATCAAAAATTTGATCTCTGTAAAAGTATCCATCAACAGTAAAGAGTACTTTTGGTTCAATTTGACTAAATCTATCAACAACGGCACTAGATTGAAGCTCAGCACCACAAGAAGCCCAGATCGCCCCAATAGCTGTTGTTGCTAACATTGCAATTGGAGTTTCAATTAGATTTGGAATATATGATACAACTCGATCACCGACCTTAATTCCTATATCTTTGAGAGATTTTCTCAAACGAGCTACTATCTTATTTAATTCGGCGTAGGTCATTTGTTTTGATACTTTTGTTTCACCCTGAAATATAAAAGCTAATTGATCGTCTTTATACTTCAGAAGATTCTCAGCAAAATTTAGTTTTGCACCAGGGAACCATTTGGTTCCGGGAAATACGCGTAAGTCTTCAACAACTTTATCATATGGTTGAGAAGATATAATACCAGAAAATTTCCACATAGCCTCCCAAAAATCTGGAATCTTCTCAACGGACCATTTATAAAGATCTTTACCACCTTTTATCTTTTGACCGTATTCCTTATTAACAAGCTCGATAAAACGAGTAGCTTCTGCGTTTTTAATCCATTTTTTAGAGGGTTCCCATAGTTTTTTTCGCTTATCACTCATAATTTTCACTATTTATATATGATTTCAAACAATTGAATTAAAAAATTATTGATTCTAATATGTATTAATGATATCATATAATATTCATTAAAATAAGAATAATTAGGTGTTGCTTATAGACGAAAAAGATGAAAATAAAAATAAAAAAAAAAACCAAACAGCTCGAGAAATAGCAGAAATTATGGTTGAAAACATGAAAGCAAATATGGCCAATCCTAATTTTTGGGCGGAGAAAGAGGAAAGATTACAAAAAGTCAGAGATAAAGTTTTAAAGGAAAGAAAGGAAAGGCAAAAAACTGAAGAATAGGTTATATAACTCTTTAGGTTTTTATTTTCTTTTTTTTTTTATATTCCACATATTCGCAAACTTTGGCTAGGGCATTTACAGGACGATCCCATAATGTAAATAACATTGTCCCATTTTTCCTTAGTTTTTTTGACCATGGAGCATTAAAATTCATTGGATTGATATACAATATTGGGATTGAGTATTTTTGACAATTTTTCATAGTTGGTTGGAGTAATTTCTCTGCGAGTTTATCAACGAATTCTTCTGATTGATGTTGAAATTCAGCATTTTTTGCGATTTGATCATATTTAAGATATTCATCCAAAACTTCCTGGAAGCCCACTACACCATATTGAATAATTGCATCGATTTCTCCAGATTTCATTAAAATTTCAGGCAAAGCAATATAAAAATACGGTAGATCCATATCAAAAGTACAATCTACAGGATTTTTGAAACTCGCCGTTGGAGGTAGAGTAGTCTTTAATTCTTCTTGGAGTGAATCAGAAAATTCAGGGACAATTAAACCATGTTTTTCAGCATTATTAGCGACCATTGCTCCCGGACCCCCCGAATTTGTTATGATACCAAGTCGCTTTCCTTTAGGTATTATCCCTTTTGAAAGAATAAAAGCAATGTCTAAAAATTCTTGAACATAATCAGTTTTAATAATACCAGTCTCCTTAAAAAGACCTTCATATATTTTAGAATGTCCTGCTAGAGATCCTGTGTGACTTTGCAATGCACGATTACCTGCTTTCGAACCCCCTACATAAATTGCGATAATTGGTTTTTTAGGAGTAATTTCTTTAGCTAATTCTAAGAACTTTTTCCCCCTTTTTATCTCTTCGATATACAATCCAATTATTTCAGTATATTCATCATCCTTATAGTACTCTAAACAATCTACAATATCTATGTTTGCTTCATTTCCAACAGATAATGATCTACTCAAACCTAAATCTAAATTCTTAGGATCATACCAAATGTGGCAAGAGAGAGTACCCGATTGAGAAGCTATTGAAAATTTACTTCTCTTGAGGTTTTCCCAAATAAAGATATTAAATGACTTATTTTCTTCTTCTGATCCATACCAATTATTATAAACACCCAAACAATTAGGACCAATAAATCTTATTCCATAATCTTTAGCTATCTCGTTTATTTCTTGCGTTAATGAATTGTTACGATCTCCTATTAATTCACGAAAACCTCCTGAAATTAAAACTATCCTTTTAACGCCTTTTTTTCCGCATTCCCTAAAAATTTGAGGTACAACTTTGGCAGGAAGGACTATCACTACAAGATCAGGAATTTCTGGAACTTCATTAATTGATTTATACGCCTTAAATCCCATTACTGATTCTAATTTTAAATGTATTGGATACACTTTACCGTCATAACTATACTTAATTAAATTCATAATCTGAAGGCTAGCTAAAGAATTACCTTTATTATTAGCTCCATAAATAGCGATGCATTTCGGGTTTAAAAATCCATGTAAGAAGTGAGACTCATTCATATATATTCCCTTAGATCAATAAATATTACATGATTTTAAAACCTAAATTTTTAATACATATTATCATATCCAAATTTGAATCTAAAATATACTTTTTTTAAAGAGAGCTAATAAATCTTCAAATAGAATCATCAAAAATCGAAACAATAGGAGTTAATTTTACTTAATAGAATGTAATTATTAGATATGAATAATTCATTGTATATAAGCACGTCATATAATTTGCTTATGTATTATTTTGAACGATAGATATAATTACAAATATTAATTATATTCAGAAATATTAATGAATATAAGAAAATAGTCTTAGTTTTAAACCATTTTTTGTAATAATTTAGGCATGACTAAAATTTAAATACTATTTTAAGTTCTACTTAATTGGTGATAAATTATTAAAATATTAGTATATGGCGCGGGAGTAATAGGTAGCATTTTTGCTTATAAGCTTAAAAGTAGTGGAAATGATGTTTCTATTCTTGCGAGAGGAAAACGTCTAGAAGATTTAAAAAAACATGGACTTATTATTCAAGATGATATTTTTCACAAAGTATACAAAACAGATATCAATGTTGTAGAGCGATTAAATAAGGAAGATCTTTATGATGTTATCTTAGTAATTATGCAGCGACAACAAGTTAGTGAGATTTTACCCATTCTAAAGGAGAATATTAGTCCCATCATAATTTTTACAGGAAACAACCCTTCGGGAGCGGCTGAATATTTAGATTATATTGAGAAAAGTAGAATTCTCCTTGGGTTTGGAGGGCCTGGCGGATATAGAGAAGATTATAAAATTATCGCAGCTTATGTAGATGATGCTATTTTATATGTAGGGGAGCTTGATGGAAAAAAAAGTGATCGATTAAAAAATATTGAACACGTTTTTACAAATTCAGGAATCAAAGTTGATATTAGTGAAGATATTGATGCGTGGTTAAAAACCCATATGGCATTTATAAGTCCATTAGCCATGGGAAGCGATGCAGCAAAGAAACAAAATAGAACGCTCGGAACAGATATTGAACTCGTTAAATTAGCCCTTCAAGGATTTCGAGAAAATATTAACGCATTAAAAGAGCTTGGTATCCCTATTCTTCCGAAAAAATTTAAGCTACTTACTTGGATTCCTTTATCTATACTAAGAAAAAAGCTTCTTAAACTTATCAATTCTGAGTTTGGGAGAATCGTATTATCAGGACATGCAAATGCTGCGAAAAATGAAATGAAAAGGCTTTCAGAGGATTTTTTTGAAGTAGTAAAAGATGTAAAAACTGATATGAGTTCAAATCAAAAACTCTACAAATTAAGTTTTGCTTGATTTTTAAAATTATAGAAATTCTAGCAGAGAAATCTAAGTAAAAAAGTATTTTAAAAATTTTTAATTTGATTTTTTATGCCTAAAATATTTGATGGTTTAAGGATCCTTGATTGCTCACACTTCAAAACACGCATATCGCATTAAGGGGTAAAATTTATCTCGGGTCCATGGACAAGTACATTTTTTGTTGACCAAGGGGCAGAAGTAATAAAGGTAGAAATTTGAATGCAATTCGCATTCTATACTATAACCTCCACCCTTTGGAGAGGCATTCCGATTATTTATTCTTTATGATAAACCTGTCTTTCCGTTATTCTCCATTTTAAATAGAGGTAAGAAGTCTATTTCACTCGATTTAAGAAAAGAAAAGGCATTAGAGATATTCAAAAAGTTAGTGAAAAAATCTGATGTCCTCATAGAAAATTTTGTCCAAGGAACAATGGAAAACTGGGGATTAGGATATGATATTTTAAAAGAGATTAATCCTAGGTTGATATACGCAAAGATTTCTGGTTATGGGAACGAAGGATTAGAACGATATACTCAGAAAACAGCTTTTGATATAATTATTCAAGCTGAAGCGGGAATTCTGGATGCTTTGGGCTTTAAGGAAGGTCCACCAAGATTACCTATAGCAGATTATACTGCAGGACATATCGCTGCAATTGGGATAAGTCAAGCACTCTATTATAGAGAAAGAACTGGGAAAGGACAATTTATCGATATCTCAATGCATGATATAATGTTTTCTATAAATATTAGAGCTCAAGCAAAAGAATTTATTCCAAGAGCTCAACGTATCGATATAGCGTCAAAATATTTACCAATTTACAATCAATACCACTGTAAAGATGGATTGATTGTCTTAACTACACTAACAGAAAAACAATGGATTCATCTCTGTGAGAATGTGCTAAAAAAACCAGAACTAATGAAAGATCCTCGTTTCGATAATATTATAAAAAGATTTGATTATATTGAGGTATTGGATAAAATAATTGAAGGATGGAGTAAAAGATTCACACGTGATGAAGCAATTAAACAATTAGAAGCAGTAAGAATCCCCTGTGGTAAGACTTTACGAATAGATGAAGTTCATGCCCATCCAAATCTTATAGAAAGAGGAATGCTATGTGATCAATTTGATTTCTCTAAATGGGGTGTTGAAAAAGCCACGATCCCTAATCGTTTGATAAATTTTTCTGACACTAAAGGCTCTGTTGAGAGTTCAGGACCTGAATTTGGAGCAAATAATGAAGAAATTTACTGTGATTTGCTCGGTTATAACAAAGATGACCTTAAAAGTTGGAAACAACAAAAGTTAATATAATATAGCATATGGATTTTAATATTTTAAAAAATTATTTAAAATAATTTATTTAAAAAGGTTTATATGTAAATGAGTGAAGAAGGAAAAAAAGAAAAAAACTTCATAGAAAAGCTGAATGAACAATTTACTTCATTTGTTGGTTCAGTGTTTGGTGAATCTGGAAAAGACTTTATAGAAGAAACTTCTGAAAAAATAAAAGAGTTCAGTTCTGGTGCTATCGAAAAATTTATGGAATTTAGCGATGACGTAATTGAAAAACTTAACTTAAATGAAAATGAACAAGTAATTAAAGCTCGTGATAGTGTAGAAGATATGCTAAAGCAAGCAGGACTACTAAAAGAAGACGAGGAAGAAGAGGAGTTTTAATTCAAATTTTAGAAATTAGGATTTAAAATTTTATTAAATCTTTATTTATTTTAATTATAAAAATTAGTTTTTAATTAGTAATTATAAGGTCTTAGCATTTTTTAGGAAAGATTTAATCTCTTCTTGAGTTGCATTGAACAATTCGGATATTACCATTAACGACGTCGCTTGATCCATGCCTAAACCTACATAATCTTTATATAATTTTATCCAAGTTTCTTTTTGAGTATATTTATTTGGATGATCTGTCTGAATATGTTGCCAATAAGGATGTTCCAACTCAATGCCGCAATAGGGGCAAAATCTAGATTCTTCTTCGCTCATAAAATTAGTCCCTTAACTTTATATTTAGTTTATTTTTTTTCTGAATAATTGTAATAAACCAATGTTTATATAAAAAACTTATAATTTCAAAAAGTTAAAAATTTCGTATTTAGAGATTTTTTTAAAATACTTTATTCCCAGCTTTTTTTTAATTCTTCACGCGTAAGCTTTCCTACTTGATCTACAGCCCATACTACATAATGATAACAAATTTTTGTCCAAGTTTCACTATTTCGATATTCTGTCATACCTTCAGGTTCACTGAAATCATAACCACAGAGTTCAGGGCATACTACAGAGCCAAATTCTTTTTCAAATTCACTAGCAAATTTTGCTGCTTTTAAATATGCCGTCAACATAGTTCCATTATCCATTCTTTCATGACCACCCAATATTACTCCTATTGCTGAACAACCTCCACAAACAGCCCCACATGCTCCCTGCCATCCGTTTTTTGATTTATAACCCCCAAAACTTCCAGCTAAAGGAATTGCCAAATTATGGAAGGTGTAATTGTCGAGGTCTAGAATATCTAACACGCTTGTTAATGTCAATTCAGCACAATTAACTCCTTCTTTAAGATTAGGTAATAAAACATTTAGCTCCTTAATTTTTTCATTAAATCTTTTATCAATATTTTCTTTCATGATAATAACTTGTTTTAACACGTTCTTTTTAACAGTAAATATATATTGTTTAAAGTTAAATATGAAAACAACTATTAAATTCTTAACAAAAATATTAAGTATTTAAATTATAAATAATAATTATCTAACCCTAAATTGAAGGAACTTTACGAAATTGGTTTTGTATTCCGGGGATTTGTACTTGTAAATCAAATTTTTAAAGAATTACCTGTTCAAAAAGAAAGCGGAGTGGATAAAGATCTGAGAGGGGCATTTATTTCTGCAATTAATGCTTTCGTGGATATTGCATTTAATAAAAGTTCTTTAGAATATTTAGAATCAGGGAATACCCTATTTATCTTTAAAATATCTGAAATCCAATCAGAAGATAATCATGATAAAGAACCAATTATATTATATGGGCTAGTTGATAAGAGTAAAAAGAAATCTGATAAACTTGTTAGGAAGTTTTTCGAAAAAGTTGATCCCGTGATTCAATTGTTTATTCAACAATATAATGGAGTGGATTTCACACAATTAAATCAATTTGAGTATTTTAATGACACACTACTAAATTTTTTTATAAAAAAAACTCAAGAATAATTATTTAGCTAAACACCAACCCTTCGGTTTAGCCCGAGAGTATTGAATTTTACCTTGATCCTTTAGTAATGTAATTTCTTTTTCAATTTGAGTGTTAGAGAATCCTTTTTTTTGGATATCATTAACAAATTGAGCTTTTGTTTCAACAGCTTTTTGTTCCTTTAGATAAGCTAAAATTGTATCTTCTAATGACCCCGCAACACTCACTATTTCTTTAGGAACAGGTTTTGTCGCTTCGGGTTCAAGAGCAGCTCGTAATTTTTCCTTTATAGGTTCTACTGGTTTTTCAATAACTAATGGTTGGACTTTAGGTTTTGGTCGTTCCTTAACTACAATTTCTGCTTTAATTTCTTCAGGAATTTCTTTCTCTATTTCTTTTTCAGGTCGACTCCAAACGGGGAAAGTAATCTTTTCATACGTAACTGACTTTTGCGTTTTTAATAGTGTGAATTCTTCTAATATTTCATCCTCTGAATATCCTAATTCTGATAATTCATTCATTAAATCTTTTAAATGCCCCTTTTCTTGCAAGCTGTTAAAAATATATTCTCTTATATTTGTTGGAACATCTTTTATTTGAGCTATTTGCTCAATTAAATCCTCTTTTCTACTTGTTTGTGTTTTGGGGATTTGAATGTTTTGAGGAATATCAAGTATTTCTTTTTGTCCCCATTCAAAATCAGTTACATTTCTGATTCTACGATCATAACCTCCAAATATAATATGCTTTAAATTTTGTTCTTTTCCTGAAATAGAGCATACATTTTTTATCGATGACGCAACCTTAGTCTTCCATTTTAACTCAAAATCTTGAGAATTTAACGATTGATTATGAAAGACTTTTAAAGAACCATCTGCACATCCAGCAACAATTTCCTTTGCATTATCACCGTCAATATCTTCAATTAATAATGAAACTGGACGTCCCTCATCAATTTCAATCTCTTTAATAAGTTCACCTTTACAATTTAAAATCCTAATAAATGAATCATCAGTAGCTAATACGATCTCATTAAATCCATCATTAATAACATCTCCAACTTTGATATCATTAATCTGAGTATTAAAATTGTTCTGCCAAGTAATATCTGGCATGTTTTCTTTAAATTGAATTAATTGAACCAACCCATTTTTAGTTCCAACTAATAATGCGTTAATAGGCTCATCGAGATCTGGTAATTTTAAATATCCTAATGTACAAGCTGTAACCCAAGAATCATAATAAAATGTATATTTTGGCTCTTTTGCTTTAATATCATCGAAAATTTTAAGTGTTTTATCTTCACTCCCAAAAATCATTTCAATATTCCCATCTTGAGTGAAGTCTCCCGCGATACAGCAATTTATCCTCTTGGAGGCTTTGTACCGCATCAATCCAGTCAGTTTGTTTTTTTCTATATTTAATTTCATAACCATAAAATTTCCATCGCCAGCTCCTACTAATATCTCATCACATCCATCTCCATCTATATCAATTGGATAAGTGCAGCGACACCAGCCATCAAAAGCTCGTTCATCAAGTATATTATTTTCCTCATCCATTAGATAAAGAGTTTTATCATGTCCCCCAAATACAAGAAAATTTTCATCTTCACATTTCAAAATAGAACATGTTAATACGGCATCTGGACACTCAAACATCCAATTTAGCTGATAACGTTTTCTTAACATAGGTTTTCAGAACTATGTATGATTATAGAAATTAATAGTAATTAAATTAAATTTCATTGTTTATTCATTTAATACTTATCTGTAAGATTATTAAACTATTATTGTAAAAAAAAAAATAAAAAAATAAAAAATATTAATTTTATATTAAAACGCTAATTGGGCATCAGATGGGCTATATTTACCTGTACCCGTTATTTCATATGTGATTTCTAATTTTTCGCCGACTTCTAAAGTTTCAATATCCCATTTTAAGGTATCTTCTCCTACTTCATCTGTTATTTCTGGTGTCATAGAATAAGTACCATATTCAAACGAATCAGGAACTTTATCTAAAAGCACTAAATGATGTAATGTAGACTCACCAATGTTTTCAAGCGTTAAAGTAATTCTGTAATGTCCAAGCTCTCCAATTGTGGCAATCTCTTTACCAACACGAAATTTCCTTCTGATGTGCATTGCTTCAATAACAGGAACTTCCGGTTTGAATTCTAACTCTTGACTTATTGGAAAAGTATTAGCGAGATATATGATTTCAGTTTCAAAAGTGGATTCACGTGCAGGATTTACACAATGAATAGGATATTCAAATTCCATTGTTGATTCTGGTTTAAACATACCAGTGCTACTGTCTTTTAGATCTTTTAGACCAATCTTGAATTCTTTATCGTCAAAAGTTACAGCTGCAGCGGCTACTTCAACTTCTTCTCCATCCCATACTAACTTTATCTCATTAGCTTTTGGTGGTTGATATTTTTCTGAGAAAGCACGTTGTACAACAGTTATTTCATTTAGAGGAGCTGAACCATTATTAACTACTTTAAGTGTGGCGATAACATCTTTAGGACGATAAGTTGGAACTTCAGTTAAGTTATATGACATTACTCCAGTGATACTTCCAATTTCTAATATAACATCTGAAAGAGAAACGGTTCCATTTACGATTGTTTGAAAATCCGGCATTACTCGAAATTCCAATTTCTTCCTAAACGTAGGATATTCCTCACTCTGAAATTCCCACTTTATTGAGTGCCATTGAGCGCCACTTGGTAATAAAGGTACATCATTTGGGTCAATATCAATAAATTTTTTTGATTCATCCTCTGGGGAATACACATCCGCATTGAAGAGTTGTATGATAAACTCCGAAGAATTATCAAATACAAGCTTGCAATCAAAAATACCTGGTTCTTCATCTCTTTCGACCGTATCGACATAGAACTTATTTCTAGTATAAGCATCAAATTTACCTATATTTAATCCTTCAGCAAAAGAAGATGCACTTTGATAAGTAACCTCAATTGTTCCCGTTCGTCTTTTAATAATATCGGTAACCATAATGTTGCATGTGAATTTCAACATCACTGTATGTTCTGGAGCTAATTTATCCATTGTCCAGACTATTTGCTTTCCTTCAATATTAGCTCTTCCATCAGTAGTATCTACAATCACTGGATTTTTAAAATCATCTGGAATATTTTTTACGACTTTAATGTTGGATACAGGTTTATCAAACAAGCTTCTAAGAGCAATTGCGAAGTGAACAACATTTTCTCTATCAATCGAGATTCCAAAAGACTCTAATCCTGTTTCAACTAGAGTTCCACCATCCCCCCATGTATCACCTACTTCATCGTCTTCCTTATCTTCTTCCTTATCTTCTTCCTCTTCTTCTTCCTCCTTTTTGGTTTCAGGTTCTTTTTTGGAGGGTTTAGAGGGTTTAGAGGGTTTAGAGGGAACTCCGCTTTTTTTATCCTTTAATTTTACTAACTCTTTCTCAATGTCGTTAATATTCAATACATCATCTGCATTAGGAAGTGTACAAATAAACTCTTTAATAAGCAATAAATTCTTTATATCCCTTGTTATTTGAAATTCTCTGGAGTTAATATTATCTGGTGTCTCTGTACCTAATTCTTGTATTGAAATATCCTTTGATTTCAAATCAGTGCTACCAATGTTTTCAAGTGAAACATCAATATCCCACAATCTATCAACATTACTAGGGTTTTCAATATTTAATTTTCCGTTGTGGGTAAATGAATTAATGTTAGCATCATGGTCTTGTTTTACGTCCACTTCTTCAATAATTTTAACTAATGCTAATAAACCTTCTCTATTTCTATTTTTTAATACAATGCTTCCTTCGAGTTTTCCGGTGTCTTCATCGTAAGTTTCAATTACAGGAGTCGAAGTGTCTCGATCTATTAATTCAACACGACCAGTATCCATATCTTTTCTTTTCAATCCCTCAGATACGATTTCTTCTTCAGCTTCTTCTTTATCCCAGCCCATTCGCGTTGTTGGTTTTGTTTCTTTCTTTTTCTTATCTTTTTTAGCCATTGTTTTTTACCAAGAATTTGTTTTTCTCAAATTGAAAACTATTTACCAATTAATATAAATTAATCGATAAAATAATTTGATCGCCAAACTATAAAAAATTTATCAATATAAAGTATGAGAGTTGTGTGCAACAGAAATGCAGTTTTATCCAATATTACCAAAATTTCTTATCATCTTCTTTTACAGGAAAGGGTAATATGTTAGGATTGCTAAATTCATGACCACACATTGGACATACAATCTTGTCTTTTTTACTTTTTACGCTTAAATCTCTGAAGCTAAAACCACAAACGGGGCAAACAATTACTCCAACCATTTTATTTACTTTCATTTTTCTTTTTGTTTAAAGTTATCTTGAGATGAGAATTAATACCAGATCATTTACATTACATCCAGTTGGACCTGTAATAATCTCAGTCCCAATTTTTTTAAAAAAACTATTAGAATCATTATTATCCAAATAGCTTTTAGTATCAATAACTCCTTCTTTAATATTCTTTACAACTATATTATCAACTAGAGCACCACATGCGTCGCTGTTTCCCTCAATTCCATCAAGATTAGCGCCAATAATCAAGAAATTATAATTAAATTTTCTATTTTTTACATTATTTAGGTAGCTTAGTAGCATCTCTTGATTTCTTCCACCAATACCCTTTCCAGCAATGGTAACTGTCAATTCACCAGTTCCAATTAACGCCAGTTTTTCAGTTTTAGTTTGAATTTTATATTCTTCTATATGATGTGAAATAATATTATGAAGAGTTTTTCCAAATTCTCGAGCTTCACCCTTTAACCTATTAGAAAAATAGTTGGCCTCAAATCCTTTACTATTTAATAAAGATCTAATTTCTTTTACAGCAAAATCTACACTTCCAATTAAATAATTATGAACATTAGTAAAGCACAAATCATTGGGCTTTGGATTTTCGAACTTTTTATCTGATAACCCTTTTTCTAAATATTCCTTGATTGAGTTAGGAATTTTATCTAAAAGTCCATATTTTTTAACAATTTCAAGACTATCCTTAAAAGTAGTTTTATCGGGTACCGTAGGTCCAGAAGCAATAGAATCTAAATCATCTCCGATTACATCCGAAATGATCAAAGAAATTAAGAGAGCTCTACTTGAATTATAAATTTTTTTAGCAAGGTTTCCCCCTTTGAAATCTGATATGTGCTTTCGAATTGTATTAATTTCATGAATAGATGCCCCAGAATCTAAGAGTAAAGAATTGATTTCTTGTAAATCTTTAAGATTTATACCATGTTTTGGTAATGGAAGCAATGCAGAGCCTCCTCCAGAAATTAAGCAGAAAATAAGATCATTTTTAGTGGAATGTTCTATAATTTCCATCATGGATCTAATCCCTTTTACCCCATGCACATCTGGAATGGGATGAGATGCGTAATTAAAGACAATTTTACTTTTTTCAAACAATCCTTTTTTTTCTGTATTTTTTGGTATGTTAATAATACCTTTATAATCAATATCTTTCAAGCTTATCATTAATCTTTCAAGCGACACTGCCATTTCAGCGGTTGCTTTTCCACCACCTATAATGTATATTTTTTTAAATTTTGATAAATCGTATTCATCATTTTGAATAAATATTTTGCTATTTTGGATTTTAATCGATCTTTCCATCAGAATTTGTGGTTTTACAGCATAAATTGATTTTTCAAGTGCTTGAAGTCCAATTTCTCTTAAATTTAACAGATTCCTATCTAGATTATCTGAAAGTAGCTGAGAAATGTTTTTAATATACACTAAGAACACTTCGTTATTCGGATATTTTTTGTATTATATAGAGGATTTATTAATTAAGCGAGGGAATTTCTAATAAATAATCTTTTCCAATTTAATAATTTATTTGTATAAAATGTATTATATTTGTAAAGTTATTCATAAAAAAAGTAGCCTACTTCAAGAATAGTATTTGAACTTTTTTGAGTTATCTGCAGTTTTTTTATGTGTGCTTTTAGTTCGATGCCCTATTAAAAAATTCTTGCTTTTAATGAACTTTAAATAGATCTAGTTTTACTAAGTATTTGTTTTTGATATTAACCTTAAGTAATGTACTTAATATTGATGAGTAGAAATTAATATAAACCATGCTGCGCCAAGTTTTTGTACTCCAAGGAAATGATATTATTTATAGAAGAGTTTATGGAAATGCGTTGAATAGTTCTGAGATTGAGGATATTAGTTTTAAGATTATAAGGGAGGCAAAAAGAAGTCTTGGTGAAACAATGGGATATTTTGATTTTATAAAATTTAGAGTATCGTATGATGTTGAACTTGAAAATAATTTAATTTTTCTTTTTATAACAGGATTAATGGACGATTTTTATAGAGTAATCAAAACTCAGTTGATGAATTTTAAAAATCTATTCTTAAACCGCTTCAGTATTAAATTAAAGGATAATCAATCTCAGGATTTAGATTTTAAAGGAATTAATGTAGCTCTTGATGAAATGCATAGAAATTTAAAACCTAAAATCGCAGTAGTAGGTTTTGCAGGTGTTGGTAAAACAACTATCAAAAAACTAATAAAAATGGATGAGATTCCGCTTCAACATATTCCGACTATTACGGGGGAAATTGCTACTATTAAAATAGGGAAACTTTTTTTTCATTTATTTGATTTTGCTGGATAGGAGCAATTTAAATTTCTTTGGAAAGGCTTTATAAAAGAAAGCGATGCAGTCCTTATTGTTACAGATTCTACACTAAAGAATGTTGAGAAAAGCAAATTCTTTTTAGATTTAAAAGCTAAAGAAGTTCCTCATGCTCGGGCAGCTATTATTGGAAATAAGCAAGATTTACTTAATGCATTGAGTGTACAAGAGATTGAGACTCTCACGGGATTAAAAACTTATCCAATGGTAGCGAATAGAAAGGAAAATCGTAGTAAAATGATTCGAATTATCGCAGATATATTAGATATGAGTACGGAAGATTCTCCGTTATTGGCTGAATTATATAAGAGTACAGAAGTAAGTTATGAAACTTTATTCGGGTTAGAATTAGAATCAACTCAAGAAGATTCCTTGATAGTAACAGAAGAACCAGTTCTTTTGAAAACTACTCATATTGAGAATAAAATCGATGTCAGCGATACTAGACGACGTATAGATCAAATTCTTTCGGAAACTATTGTAGTAGAACCAACATTCTTTAAAGGAGCGAAAGTAATTGAAGAAAATCTAAAAATTCCTGTTGAGAATGCTTTAGTTTCTTCTGATTTATATACTGACTTTATGAAGACTAATTCATTTACATTGAATGAGAAATTAGGAATTTTATTTACTGCAATAAATTGTGTTTTTCTTACAGAAATCAAACCAAAAATATATCCACGATTCAGTTCTTTTTTAAGAAGTTACAAAATGGATGTATTTAACACTAAAGAAATAAATATTATTCGTAAATATTATACAAAGATTTTGAAAAATTTGAAGAAATGAAATTTTGGATAACCTAAGAATTTAAATCTTCAATTTAACGAGTGATATATTTTACTTTAAAAGAACTTAATTTGCCATCCTTAACAATTATTTCTCTGTACCCTCCAGCTGTATCAGGATGCTTATAACTCCCTAATCCTAAAGCGGGGGTTTGCACTACAAAAGGTCCATTCTCCCTTATACTTTTCTCATCGGTATATATGTCAGAATAATTATCATAATATATTGCTGCGGGGTTTTCAATTTTATTTAACCTAAATGGAGGCGCATCATACACACTAGTTTTTTTCTCGGGGTTTTCTAATCTAAATTCCAATGAATCATGAGTATGACCAGCAAGAGTTAAAATACAATAATTTTTACAAAATTCAATAATTTTTTCCCAATTTGATGAAATTGTTCCATATTTCATATTAAATACTCCATCAATACGTGCTGCTGAAATGGGTTTTCCCAATTTTGTAATTAACGATTCTTTAAACTCATTCATCTTTTGTGTAATAAATCGACTTCCTTTTTTTTCAAATATATTAATACTATACTTTTTACCTCCAGTGTTTAATGGAGGCCCATGTAAAAATAGAAAAGTGTTAGTATCATTTTTAATTACGTTGTTTATCAGATTCTCTAAATAATTTATTTGTTTGAATGAAATTCCAGTAACAGAAGGATGACCAGTTATTAAATCTCTTACATTTTTAAAAGAATCAGCCCCTGTATTCAATATAATAAACAAGTTATTTCCAAGCATGATAGAAAAGTCCAAAGAAGAATTAATTTCTGCTAAATACCCTTTTAAAGCTAGGGAGGTTTTTGTTAAAGCTGTAATAGGGGATGCAGAAAATAATTCATTCAATGCAATTGCTTCAGAGGCATTTAGCCCAATCTTCTTGTACATATCTGCCCATGTGAGATCATAATGAAAAGGTCGATAATCATGATTTCCTAAGGTCGTAAAAATTGGACAATTTAATTCTTCACCTCTAATTACTCCTTTAAATTTCTCTTTAGGTGGTATATTCAAGACTGTATTTTTGAAAGTTAACCAATTACTATCCTCGTATTTAAATTCGTTCAATTTACGAATTTTCTTAGATAAATTACTTAAAACTGTATAATCAACAATATCTCCCGTTATTACAATGAAATCTAATTCATTCTTAAGCACTTTCTTATTCATCAGTTTTATAAATCTTCTAAATTGATTATTTGGATTAATTATACGCTTTCTTAAGGGAATTTTCAATTCTGAGAGTATATTTTCCTCATTCTTTACTCTCTTTTTAATTTTCAACTTTTTTTTTATAGTCTCAAAAAAATCTTCTACATTCTCTTTAATTGAGGATTCTGTCCATTTTTTAACAATTCCATAAATTTTATCATTTCTTTCTGCTAAGTGTAGATCTGTAGCATGAATAAAGGTAAAATCTTCCCATTTTTGCTTGGAAACCACAAGAGAATGATAGTTTATTTGGTGATTAGCGCTATGTATATCAAACATAACAAAATTTTGTTCCTTTAGAATTTTCAGGATTTCTTTATTTAAAGTAAATTCGATAGTCACCTTATAAAATTTATTTAATTCGCCAAATACTTGATTTTTTACTAAAAATTCTTGTGGATTCAAATCATCTGTCTTAGAGATATTTTGAATTGGGATTATGGGAGAATCTTCAACATTAACTACTTTGGGAAAAATAGGATCCCCTCTATGTAATCGTGATTTTAATTCTTTCAGTCGTTCTAAATTTAGATCTAATTTTTTTCCAGTTTTTAAAATGTCTTCAATAAATTTTTTGTTTTTTTTCCTAGCTCTTTTCTCTCTCCATTTTGAGAACAATCCTTTTGGTTTTTTCACGAAAATTAGTTTATAAGACCATTTATAATCATATAATGGAATTAAAGATATCTGACTTTGAATGGATTTAGTAAAAATCTCTAAATCATAATTTTCAGCAATAAACAGTAAATGAGCTTGAAAATATTTATTTTTTAATTTATTATCAATTTTTAAAATTGATGGAAGTCCCAAGTTTGGACTTATTAAATTTGATTTTCCTATTTTTTCTAGCTCTGGCGCAGTCAATTTTCAACAACTACTCCATTATCAAGGTTAATAAATGAATTTATTTCAAACTTTTATACTAATATATACTAAACAATTTCGCGTTAAAAATATGATTAAGTCTCTATTATTTAACAATGGTTAATAGCATACAAATATTTCTAAAATATTTATAAATGCTTCTTTTATCTACTAATATCATCTTAAATTAAAAAACTAAAATATAAGTCGCCTATACCTGCGCAAGATTCACGAATATCACATTATCTCCTCGAACTACGATTGATCCGAGGTTTTCATGTTCTTCTCGAATGTTACCCTCATCATCTTGATATTCGAAAATCTGACTGGTCTCTTCAAGATACAGATTTAAGTGTTCATCGAATCCACCAAGGCGTCCTCGGAACAAACGGTTACGTTTAACTTTAATGAGGATTATTTCATTTATGGATGACTTTAAATAATCAATTGGACGATTTGATCTCGAAAAACTTTCACGTGACATTATTAATTAAACTCTAAAAAAGCAATTATTCATAAAAAAATATTTATAATTACTTTATGAATAAATTAAAATTAAAACCTTTTGATTATTTTTATAGGTTCATACTTAAATATTCACATGAAAATCAATGATAAAAGTGTCTAATGAAAAAAAAGAGAAGAAACAAAAAGTGTCTTGCTGTATTATGAATTGCCAAACAGAAATACCAATTGAAAAAGCAATAATAATCGAGGGTCAATATTTCCGTCCTATTTGCAGTGTAGTATACTACAGAAGCAAATTGAATATTTGAGTAATATCTAAATTTTTATTTTACCATACTTTTATATGAGTATATCTCAAGATTTTAGCTAAAGGCTCGTGGCGAAGCATGGATATCGCGGCAGCCTCCTAAGCTGACGATCGGGGGTTCAAATCCCCCCGGGCCTGCCATTTTTCATTTTTAAAACTTTTTAAATGATAGTTATTTTTTCAGGTTAATGAAAAAAAAATATGTTACTAACCTATCTTATTTAAAAGTAATAGTGAAACCACGACTTCCAAAGCTCTTACATTCATTAAACAAAATTATAATGAGACATGGTTCTGTTCCATTAGTGAAGATTTTAGGGATAGTTTTAGGTTTAGGGTACGCTAAGAACAGTGTTAAAAGGTATCCTGAATGTATTGTAAAATTGAAAGATGGAACAAGATTAGCAACAGATATCTATGTTCCAAAAAAGGTGTATAAGAAAAAGAACAAATGTCCAACAATATTAGTACGATTACCATATTGGAAGGATAGTATGAGTATTTTAGGCTATGCATATGCCGCTTTTGGATTCGTAACGATAATTCAAGATATACGAGGAACAGGTCACTCAAATGGATTCAATTATTATTTATTCACAGAAAGAGATGACGGAATAGATACTTTAAAATGGATTTCTAAACAATATTGGTACAATGGGAAAATAGGTATGGGAGGAGCAAGTTATTTTGGTATAACTCAACTTGCATTATCGTGGGATAATAATTATTTAACTTGTATTGCGCCAGGCATTACTTCAACCTTGAATTTATGGAAAAACAATGGAGGTCTCGAAATCCATGCTCTTACAACTTCTATTTATAGAATAATGGTTAATATTTCGTCACACAGAGAGGCTCCTGAGGTAGATAATTTAACAAATTTAATGTATGAGAGATATTTAAATCCTCAATACGCATTATATAATGATCCCATTAAAAAGAAAAGCGGAATTAGATTATCTCATCTAAAAGGGAAATCTATTCAAGAAGTTCAAGATCTTTTAGTATCATATTATAATGTTAACAACTTTGATCATTCAAAACGTAATCTCAAGATTTATTTTAAATTTTTAAATGATTTCTTAATTACACGAGGTTTAGATAAGGACACATACAAAATGTCTGGATTTTTAGAAATGGATAGTAAAAAGTTCTCGCAACCTGCTTTTATGCTAGCTGGATGGCAAGATATGTTTTTTGAAAAACAATTAGAGGACTTTATCGAAATTAAAAATAACGCTACTGGTGATGCTAGAAAATATTCAAAACTGCTTATAGGGTCGTGGGCACATGGTGCGAGTGGTCATCCTGAAAGCCGCATTAGAAATGCTGGAATGTTAAGATTTTATAAAGAATTTTTAAATCTTGCCTGGAACCGTCATTGGTTGATGGGAGATATGAATGCTTTTCCTGATATAAATAAACCTTCTATAAAGTATTGGGTTATAGGGAAAAATATTTGGAGATACACAGAGACGTGGCCCCCTGAAAATATTGATTATCAAAAATTGTATATTCATTCTGTAAGAGGAGCAAATAGTCTAAAAGGAGATGGTGTATTAGATTTCAAAGAACCAATTAATGAATCAGAGGATACATATACTTTTAATCCTATGGATCCTGTTATCACAAAAGGAGGTAGGAACTTAGGTATTTTAAAAGGAGCTCAAAATCAAAAAGATGCCGAAAAACGCAAGGATGTCTTAATCTTCTCAACTAAACCTTTAAAAGAAGGATTAGAAATAACTGGCGCTGTAAGAATGATACTTTTTGCTTCCTCATCGGCGAAAGATACTGATTTCATGATCAAATTAGTAGACGTTTATCCTCGAGGAAAAGGGATAAATATTTTAGATGCTGGAATCAGGGCAAGATTTAGAAATAATGAAGATATTCCTTCCCTTATTGAGCCAAGGAAAGTCTATGAGTATGAGATAGAATTGGGAAATACATCTAATTATTTTAGGAAAGGACATCAAATACGAATAGAAATAACCTCAAGTAATTTTCCGCGATTTGATATAAATTCAAATTTAGGAGGAGAAGGTCAACCAGGAGATTACATCATAGCTGAACAGAAAATCTATCATACACGAGAATTTCCAAGTCATCTTCTAATTCCTGTTTTAAAATAGCAGATGATTGAATAAGATCGTTTAAAATATTTTCTCATAATATACCTTTAACTTATTACCAAATTTCTTTATAATTTCTTGTAAAGACAAATCTAAATCAAGATCTCCTACCATCTTTCCGTTTTCATTACTTAGATAAGTATTTTTTAGTTTAAGTTTTAATTTTTTTAATAATAAACTGTATACCTCATCAAATTTTTTCCCCAAATTCGATCTAGATAATGAAACTTTTACGATTTCCCCACTCTGGATTATCTTGAAAGATATAAACTCATTAGTATGTTCATTTACATCATCCATATCTCTTAAAAAGTAATAAACTTAGATTTGTATTAAATCTATTATTTTTCTTATATTTAATTAATTTTAAAATTCGACGTAATTCTTAAGAATGAAAAGAAGTCAAATTTATCGTTATAACACTTAGTACATAACGAGCCGTTTAAATAACACTGAAACACTATTATTATTTGCCTAAAAAAAAAGAGGTGAAAATTTTGCCAAAAAGAATATTAAGAGTTAATATGAATAATCTAGAAGCTAAATTTGAAGATCTACCCGGAGATTATGCTGCTTTAGGAGGTCGTGGTATGACTTCAACAATAGTTGCTAAAGAAGTCCCACCAACTTGTAATCCATTAGGAATTCATAATAAATTAGTGTTTGCTCCCGGGATAGTCACAGGGACTGCTGCACCCTCAAGTGGAAGACTCTCTGTTGGGGGGAAGTCTCCATTAACAGGAGGTATTAAAGAAGCTAATGCAGGAACTCCATTTGCTCAGATGTTAGCAAGAATGCGTATTGGAGCAATAATTATTGAAGGTAAACATGCTGGAGATGATTATTATCTTCTAAAAGTGACTATGGATGGTGGAAAATTTATAAATGCTAATAAATGGGCGGGAAAAGGTCTCTATGGTGTGTATAAAGATCTCCGTAAAGAATTTGGTGATAAAGTAGGGATATGTGGTGTAGGAATAGCAGCTGAACTCCTTGGAGCTATGTCAGGAGTTTGTTTTAACGATCCAGAAGGATTGCCTAGTAGGTATGCTGGAAGAGGCGGTTTAGGTGCTGTCATGGCATCTAAGGGTTTAAAATTTATAGTGGTCGATGAGAAAGGAGCTCTAGGAGTAGAAATTGCGAACCAAGAAGTATTCAAAGCAGGTATCACAAAATTAAGAGATGCGTTGACAACTCATGCCGTTACCAAACCAGGAGGAGCGCTCAATTCATATGGTACAGCCGTATTAGTGAATATTATTAATGAAGCAGGAGGTTTACCTCAACGAAATTTCTCTTATGGTCAAGATGAGCGAGCTGAGAAAGTCTCTGGTGAGGCTAAAGCTGAGGAAATAAAGAAGCGAGGAGGAACACGCCCTCATTTCTGTAACCCTGGTTGTATTATACAGTGTTCAGAAGTGTGGGTAAAGCCAAATGGAAAAGACCCAGTCGGTGTTCTTGAATATGAAAGTGTTTGGGCTCTTGGACCTAATAGTGGTATCTACAATTTAGATGATATTGGTGAACTAAATCGAGCTTGTAATGATTTAGGATGTGATACAATTGAAGCAGGAGGTACTTTAGGAGTGGCAATGGAAGGTGGTTTAGTTAATTTTGGAGATGCTAAAGGAGCTTTAAAACTCATGGAAGAGATTCGTAATAAAACACCTACAGGAAGAATATTAGCTCAAGGTACTGAAATTACGGGTAAGGTTTTAGGAGTAACAAGAATCCCTACTGTAAAAGGTCAATCATTGCCAGCCTATGATCCTCGGGCAATAAAGGGTATTGGAGTTACCTTTGCCACGACTCCTATGGGCGCTGACCACACAGCAGGTTATGCAATTGCTCCAGAAATTCTAGGAGTTGGAGGAACATTAGATCCATTGGATCCAAAGAAAGCTGAAGTTTCACGTAACCTACAATTAGCTACCGCAGCTGTTGATGCCTCAGGATACTGTCTTTTCATTGCATTTGCAATACTTGATATTCCTGAAGGATTGCAAGGTGTTGTCGAGTCTTTAAACGGTGTATTAGGAGCTAATCTAACTGTTGGTGATGTTGGACCAATTGGGAAGTCAATTATTGACACAGAACTTGAGTTCAATAAAAAAGCAGGATTTACATCAATGGATGATAGACTTCCAGAGTTTTTCTTAGAAGAAAAGCTCCCACCGCATAATACTGTATTCGATGTACCAGATGCAGATTTAGATAGTGTGTTTTAATTAGCAAGATGGGTAAAAAATGTCAATTGATTTAAAATTATTCGGAGACTTAAGAAAAAAAGCAGATCCAAAGGTATCAGGAACCTTACCATTACGACTAAAGATCAGTGATTCAGACATAACTTGGATAGCAGATATCCTAAGGAAGTTTAATATTGAAGATGATGACGTTAGCCATATTTTCGTAAATGGAAGATATGCGGGATTTAAAAAGAGAGTAATAAATGGAGATAAAGTTTCGTTATTTCCTCGGAATATGGGATTATTATACAAATGGTATTTTAAACGAGAAGAAGATGAATAATAATACAATTTCACTTACAGTAAAATTTTTTGCTACATTAAGGCAATATGGACCAATTAAGGAAGTTTTATCAATTCCAGAAAATAGTGAGATTAAGGTGCTATTCGATAAATATAATATTCCGAAGGATGAAAGGAGAGCAATAATTTTAGTTAATGGACGACCACATAAAAATCTTAAAACTATTCTTAAAGAGGGAGACTTAATTTCAATATTCCCTCCCATAGGTGGCGGTTAAACCGTCTTAAATACTAATTCTCTTTTTTTCATTTTTTTTTTCAAAACAGAAAGGTTGAAAAGGCAATTGTAGATATCTCTGTTAAGATTTCGAAACAAGAATTAGATCAGAAAACAAATATCAAAATCGAATTTCTTGATAATGGTATTGGTATTATTGATAAAAGGAAAGAAGTAATATTTCAGCGAGGTAAGAGAGCACTGAATGGTTCTAAGGGGATGGGAATTGGTCTCTCTCTCGTAAGTAAAATAATTCAAATTTTCAATGATAAAATTTGGGTTGAAGATAGAATAAAAGGAGATTATACCAAAGGGAGTAATTTTATTACATTATTGCCAAAATAGAAATTCTAAGCAGTATAAAGAAAAAAAAGATAATTAATATTATTAAAGATTCATTTCCTCTAATTTTAGTTTGTTGTGCGTCGCATCCTCTTTGGATATTTTGTACATAAGTGCAAAAGCAATTGTCCCTATTATAAATATAATCATCGGTATTATAGACATTTGAAAGATTAAACCGAATTTAGCAGTATTACTATTTCCTGTTCCAAGAGCAGTATCATAACCAGTTATTCCAGAGACTATTGCAAATATTATTGTTTGGAAGAAGTAAGAGAATGCTGTGAAAAATTTCCACACACTTGTATAACTTCCTTCTTCTCGTTTTCCTGAGGTAACTGAAGCATTATCAATTCCTTCTGCTCTTAATAAACCATAAATTGCTCCAGAAGTTGCGCTAAATCCGACACCCTGAAATGTAAACATAAGAATGAGCCCTGGCAAACTGGTTATAAAGAATAAAAGGAAGAACCCAATTATATTTAATCCCATTCCTAGTATATAGGCTTTTTTGTTACCTATTTTTTTTGATATCCATACCCATAAAGGAGCTAAAGCAAATCCAATAAAGTATAGCATAACCAGCGGTATTGCTGTAGCACCAATTTCCAATCCTAGACTATCTACTACGAAAAAATTAAGTCCATATAAGAAACAAGCTCCACCAACGGCCCATGTAAAACCTGCGATAACAATTCCCATCCAATTTTTATCTTTAAAAATTCGATTAATAATTTCCTTTACTGGAGAAGTTGCTCTGTTGGTTGCATCTAATTCTGCGCGAAATGTTTTCATCTCCTCTGGCTCTCTTATCCCATAATTATATGGTATAACAAAAAGATATGCAATAACAACTATAATTATAACTGTAACTAAATAACCTAGCCCCTCTATTAAACTTGGAACCAAACCATTAGCTACAATAGAAATAATACCACCAAGAATAGATCCGATCCAAATTACCTTACCCCTATGAGAAGATCCCCTAAATAAATCAGGAAATAAAGCATTATGATTTATCTCAACACTAGTCATAAATGTATCATGCAAAATCATAGTAAAAATTAGCCAAATCACTAACACAGTTATATTCGATGAAATTTGAATAAAACTAAATATCAGAATAACTGGGCCAAAAATCAACCCAACCATGATCCACGGATACCTTTTTCCAAATCGAGATGTAAATCTTTTTGATCTATCTGCTAAATAACCTATTACGGGATCATTTATAGCTTCTAAAATGGAGTACACAAGATAAATCACAGCTATAAATATTTGAGGAATTAAAAGAATATTTGCTGCAAAAAATTGAATTTGACCCCACATGGCAAACAAGAATCCAGTACTAACCCCTTGTAATGTGAAAAGTATTATTCTTTTGTTAGTTATAATCTCAGAATATTTAGCTTTTTGAGGTTCTGACATTTTTCTCACAATTTTAGATTATTTTTTATGTCTACTTTTATTTGATTATAAATTTTAGTTAATTTTATTTTTCAACTTAAAACTATTTATAGATTTATTTGGTTCTTTAAAAAAGCTCATATGATAAAATTAATATCTTTTAATTTTTATTTAGAGTAAAGAAATAAAGAGGATTTCAAACTAATTCTTCTTTTTTAATCCAATCTCTTCTAAACAACCCGAATTGGTGGAAATCAACATAGTTTCCATCGACATACATATCTTCTTTTAAAAGTCCTTCTTGTTGAAAGCCTAATTTTTCAGCTGCCCTAAGTAATCTTTTATTTGGATTGATAATAGTTGCATATATCTTATGGAAATTTAATTCTGTAAATCCATAATTAATTAACATTTTGGCAGCTTCACCTATAGAACCTTTTCCCCAATAATCTGGCTCTCCGATTAAAGCACCTATAAAGGCATTACGATTTATCCAATTGATACGATTAAACCCGATACTACCGATAGGGCACTTATCATTTTTATGGTAGATCGTAAAATATACTCCCTCTTTTACACCATGTTCCGATGGAGGTTCGAACCATTTTTTAACTTCTTCAGGAGTTCTCGGCATAACGTGGTGAGCAAAATGACATACTTCTGAATTATTATGCCATTTACAATATAAAGTAATCCATTTAGAATTTGGGGCTAATAAATCTATTCTTTCTCCCTCAATAAAAGGGAAAATTTGGATCTCTTCTTTCTCCCTCAATAAAAGGGAAAATTTGGATCTCTTCTTTCTCTTCTTCCGTCATTTAAAACTACCAGAATATTTTTAGAAATTAATATAATTAATATATATATTTAAGAGATTGAATAGATTAAAATCTTAGGAATTAAATTTGACTAGTTTTAATCATTTGATTTTTCTTTTCTTTTTATCCAATCTTCCTTTAATAAACTATAAGTTTTTACTCCAAGGTGTTTACCGTCAAGATAGAATTCATCTTCTTTTATGCCTTCAAACTGAAAGCCACATTTTTCAGCAACACTCCAAGACCCAATGTTTTCCACACAAACTCCACCGTGTAATTTATTGAGATTTAATTCATTGAAAGCGTATTCATTAAGTAATTCTGTAGCCTCTGTAGCAATTTTTTTACCCCAATAATCAGGTTCTCCAATTCGTATAAAAGCATTTGCCCATCCGTTAATCCAATCTATCCAACCCACGCCTACATGACCAATAGGCTTTTTATCCTTATTATGCCAGATTTCGAAAGATACAAAATAAGGCATTTCCCAATCTCGTGGTTCAAACCACTTTTTAACATTCTCTACTCTACTTGGTATAATATTCCTCGCATATTTACGTACTTCAGGATCATTGAGCCATTTAACATACAAGTTTATATTTTCTAAATTTTGAGGTATAAAACTTATAGTTTCTCCTTCAATAAAGACAGGAACCTCTTTATTTTCCTTTTCTTCCATTATTATTGTTAAATCGTAATTTTTTTGGTTTTATATTTAATTTTAATTAATTTATTTCTTTGAATTTAACCAATCTTCCTTTGATAAACGATACAGCTTTCCATTAATATATTTTCCATCAATAAATAAATCATTTTTCTCTAATCCCCGATACTTAAATCCAATTTTCTCAGCAACGCTCCATGAACTTATGTTTTCAACAGCTGCTCCTGCTTGTAATATATTAAGATTCAATTCATTAAATGCATATTCTATAATCATTCTTGCACCTTCTGTAGCTATATCTTTTCCCCAATATTCTGGTTCTCCAATGAAAAGAAATATATTTGCCCATCCATTAACCCAGTCAATCCCTGACAAGCCTACTTCACCTATTGGTCTTTTATCTTTTTTATGCCAAAGTTCAAAAGCAATACCTCTGGGGATTCTCCCCTCTTGGGATTCAAACCATTTTTTAATATCGTCACTAGTAACTGGCATTACCCATCGAGCAAATTTTCTAACTTTTGGGTGATTTAACCATTTTAAATATAAATTGATATGTTCTGAATTTGGAGGAATAAGACTAATGATTTTTCCATCGATAAAAACTGGAACTTCTTTATCTTCTATTACTTCTTTCTCTCTCATAACTTTCTTTCTCTCCACTCATCTTTTAATAGATAGTATGTTTTAACATCAACATATTCTCCATCTACAAAAAGCTCATCCTTTCTGATTCCTTCAAAAGTAAATCCTCTTTTTTCAGCTACTGTCCAAGACCCAATATTAGCAACTATCGCTCCAGCATGTAATTTATGAAGATTTAGTTCACTAAAAGCATATTCAATGATCAGATCTGTAACTTCAGTGGCAATATTTTTATTCCAATAATCAGGTTCGCCAATAGTCATCCCTACATTCGCCCAACCATTTACCCAATCTATACCAGTTAAGAAAGTATGACCAACTGGCTTATTATCCATTTTATGCCAAATTTCAAGTACAATAAAATTCCGAACTCTTCCTTCTTGAGGTTCAAACCATCCTTTCGCGTCATTTACTGTTATGGGTATCATATTACGAGCATATTTACGGACTTTTGGGTCATTTATCCATTTTACATATAAATTTACTCGTTCTAAGCTCTGAGGTATTAAATAGACATTTTGCCCTTCAATAAACAAAGGAATTTCTTGTTTTTCCATGCTGTTTATCACAATTTAATGAGATTATTATTTAATCCTTTTTCAATTCTCTAGATTTTATCCAATCTTCTTTTGACAACCGAAATATTTTTGCATCAACATATTTTCCATCAACATACATTTCATGCTTTCTTATTCCATCAAGTACAAACCCAATCTTCCCTGCTACAGACCATGAGCCAATATTATCAACAGCAACTCCTCCGTGTATTTTATTTAGTTTCAACTCATTAAATGCATATTCCATGAGCAATTCAGTAGCTTCCGTCCCAATATCTTTATTCCAATAATTTGGTTCTCCAATTTGAAGAAAAGCATTTGCCCACCCATTTACCCAATCTATATGGCTTAATCCAATTTGACCTATTGGTTTCTTATCTTCTTTATGCCAAACGTCTAATGATACAAAATCGCTAATTTCTTCACTTCTACTTTCTGACTTTTTTTTCTGTTCATCTATTGTCCTTGGTATTATATTACGAGCATATTTACGGACTTTAGGATGATTCTTCCATTTTACATATAAATTCGCATATTTGGAGTTTCGAGGGCAAAGATCTATTCTCGATCCTCGAATAAATGGAAATTCTTCCGTTTCCTCATTTTGTTTAGATTCTTCTTCTTTCTTCGCCACTAAATTAACCTCTTAATTTTAAAAATTAGGGAAACATTATTTCATCCAATCGTCTTTAAATATTGAATATTCGAGTACATCCATATGCTCTCCATCAATATAAACTTCTTTCTTAAGTGTAATTTCAAGCTTAAAACCTAATTTCTCTGCTATTTGTATCGAAGCTTTATTTAGTGCAAACAAACGTGCCGTGATTTTGTGTAAGTTTAACTCTTTATAAGCATAATCTAAAACCAACTTTCCTACTTCAGTTCCAATGTGTTGTTTCCAATATTTTGGATCAATTATATAAGATATATGTGCATTGCGAGTAAACCATTGAATTCTAAATAAATTTGCCAAACCTATTGGTTTTTTATCTTTTTTATGCCATATCTCGAAGAAGATATCCTCTTTTACAGCCTCTTTCTTTGGTTCGAACATTTTCTTTACCTCATCAATTGTTTGAGGCATATTAAATTTTGTAAATTTCCTAGTTTCTGGATGATTCATCCAACCAGCATATAGGTTAACGTGATCTGCATTTGCTACACAAAGAGAGACAGTTTCTCCTTCAACAAATGGTAACACTATTTCCTCTTTTCCTTCTGACATACTTCAAAAAATTTATATTTTTTATTGTTATAGTTCTAAAATGAGCCATAATATATTAAATCTAAGATGTGTGGAAATATGTTGCAGTTTATTTTAAGAGATATTTTATTAAAATACCCAAATCAAAAATTAGATATACTTTACGGTATTGTTAGACATCGAGTCTGAAATTTTTAAGCCCTTTATTAGTAAAAGGAAAAAATTGAGAAGATTTTATAATTTAATTATATCTTAATTTAGATTATAGAAAAAACTACCTGAAAATAATTTTTTGTATAAATTCACCAATCTTAATTATAGCTTCTTTTGCTTCTGGCAGATTATGCAACCCAAATCCTTGGAAGACATGAATTGTATCTTTCCATTCCTGTAATGTAGCATCAACCCCCGCTGCTTTAGCTCGTTCAATGAAACGAGTAGAATGATCATATAACATTTCACTAGTACTTACTTGAAGGAGAATTGGAGGTAATCCTTTTAAATCTGCAAATAAAGGTGAAATCAATGGATTATTCGGATCCGCTCCCGCTAAATATGCTGGTATCCACCAAAAAATCCCAATATCTGCTAAAATCGGATCTGTTTCAGCATTTTCATAAAAAGTTTTACTCTCTGCTGTAAAATCGGTCGCGGGTGATAATGCTACTGCTCCAGCAGGTAAGATTATTTTTTCATCTCTTAATTTAATTAAAGTACTTAGTGTTAAACTACCACCTGCAGAATCTCCAGCAATAATTATATTTTCAGCTCTAAAACCTTGTGAAAGAAGCCATTTATAAGCTTTCACACAATCTTCTAAAGGAGCTGGGAAAGGATGTTCAGGTGCGAGACGATAATCAACACTTAACACACGCAATTTAGTACGTTGAGCAATTTCTATAGTTAAGGCTCTATGAGTCTTTGGCGACATCAAAACGAAACCTCCTCCATGAAAATATAAAACGACTTTATCCTTTTGCGCACCGGGTACTATTTGCCATTCAGCAAGAACTCCTCCAGCATTAATTTCTTCAATTCGTACATCTTCTGGAAGTGGAAATTGTTCTAATTCGGCTTCTGTATAATATTCAACAACAAATCTAAAAAATTTTGCTAGTAAAAGCATTTCCTCATCACTAAAGAATCCATATAAATCTTCTACACTTCCTTTATTTTCAGATAACAACTGAAAGAGTTTTTTATTTCCTTCTTCGACTTTTTGCATATATACTTGGAGATTAAATCCTTTGTTTTCTTTAAATTTAAGAAATTCTAATGCACCTTTCATTTGAAGCTTTTGATTCTCATCTATAGCTTTAAGAATCTCAGGACGAATTTTTGACCTATCTAATATTGGCATGCTCTTTTTACACCTAATTGTATAATTTAAAATTAAGATCTCTTAATGGTTCTTTTACATTTTAATATTCTTATTATAATACAACAAAAGCTAAAAATAGAGAAAAAAAAGATAATAATTTTTATAGGTTGTAAATATTTAATATAGATTAGATAATTGTCATTGCCAAGTCCATGTCCTGAAGAGTTAATTTCTTCCTTCCCGCATGTCGAGTCATTTCAAGAGCTTTATTCGTCATTACTTTAGCTAATTTTTCTAAATAATCAATTAAGGCATCAACAGCATCTCGAGCAACCATTTCAGCACCGTTGTCTTTCATTAACTTTCGAACAGGTGACCAGGCAAATACTTTTTTGGCCATTTTATTATTCCTCCACTTTCTAATTTTATTAATAGTTACTTAAAGTTCACATTTTTTAACATGAACTTTATTATATTATAATATTTCTTTCAAATATTTAAAGCTTCCGTAAAATTTTCGATAGAGTATGATTCGGTTAATAATTTTATCTGATCGACAAAATTGCGATGTCTGAAATGCACGCTGGTGGATATGGATCTGAGCTGTTAGATCTAAGATTTTTTTTGATTTTAAATTTTTTAATTAGAGAAGGTAAAATAGTTAAGATTTTTTACCCATCCTATAATTTGAATTATTCATTGATAATTTTCAGAGTGTTTTACGCATTACGTAATAATCTTTAAATTCTTTATAAATAGAAAATTCCTCAGATGCGTATAATGAAAATGGTCCTCGATAACTATGAGCATCTGATAATTCTTCTCCTTTCCTTGGGTATACTTCAATTAAATCATAACCTTTATCCTTCGAGCTAGAGCAAGCATAATTCAGAAGTTGTTTGGCTACACCTTGTTTTCTATATGAAGGAGCGACTACAAAGCAAATAAGTGAAGCGATTTTAGCCTCTGATTCTTCTTCATAAGGGATTTTTGCATAATTTTCCTTAATATTAATGTTACACCATCCAATTGGTTTTCCATCTAAATATGCCATATATCCATTCATCTTTTCAGAAAGGATAAGCTCTTTTGAAGCTTTTCTATTTTGTTCTGCAGTTCTTTTATTAAATTGTTTATTGGTTCCAGCAAAATGATAAAAATGACAGTAACAAATAGCCCAATCAGGATTATCAGAAAATGCAACTTTATCAAAAAAATATAGAAAATCTTCAAGAAGATCAGGAGTTAAAGACTTTATCTGAATATCCAATTTTGTAGTCACCTCAAGTATAGAAAAAGAGATTGAAGATTAATATTTTTCATCTATTGCAGACAACATAACTTCTAATTGGTCGAATATATCTAAACGAAAGTCAAGCCCTATTCTAAAGAATAAGAGATCTACTACTTTTTTATCAATACGTTCATCAATATTTAAATGATCAATTATTTCTGACCAATTAATACTCTCAGAAGCTCGTATTCCAATTAAAATTACAACATTCTTTTTCCCATTTTCAACAATTTTTAGAATCATTTCTCTAAAATTTGGATCAATTTGCTCTTTGGAACGCACATCAAAAACACAAAAGATTCCATCAGAACTGGAAATATCATCAAGAGCAGAATATTCATGTTGTTTTAAAATCATCCCATTCGTATATTGGTAAACCTGTTCATCATCATAATCTCTTATCAATGACTTTTCTCCTAATTTGCTTATACTAGTAATTATTTGTAACCCAGGACTCCAAACCGAGCTTTCAGTTATAAATGATAAAGTGAAAACAATTTTTTTCTTCAGTATAGAGTTAATTATATTAAATAATAATTCACTACGCCTTTCATCTTCAATTTCTTTACTCTTCATTACATAGTGATATGAAATTAAGTTAAATGCATCCTCAACATTACTTCCAGTTAACGCACTTGTCTCAATATATGACAACTTAATTTTTTCGCTTTCTGAAAGGTTGTTCGCTAATTTAGCACCTTCTTGATAATAGACTTTTCTATCTTCAAGCAAATCAGTCTTGTTTCCAACTATTACAATTGGTATGTCTTCTCCTAATGTAAAGAGCCTTAGTTCCTCATACCAACTTTTAACATTTTCGAAAGATTCACGATTAGCAAGATCAAATACGATGAAAGCTGCTTGAGCGCCTAAATAATAGATTTTTCGAAATCTTTTGAAATATTTCTGAGCACCAAGATCATACAAACTTACGCCTATTTTGTTTCCAAAAAATTCAAACTCATGAGACAAGATATTAATGCCAATAGTTGCTCTATAATCTGTTGTATATCTTTTTTCAACAAATCTACGGATGATTGAAGTTTTTCCAACTTCGTGATCTCCCAAAATTACGAATTTAAAACGATATTCCCCATCTAGACCTAACTCCATCTGGTATAACTGATTTTTCAATCGTTCAACGTTGCCTGCTTCATATTCAAAATTTGGAATTTCTACTTGAATTAAATCGCCCTCTTCAGCTGTGAGAATTTGAGCCGTTTTTTCTGCAAGAAAAAATCCGTAGGGAGAAATTTTTTCAATTGAAGCCATACTTTCTAAGACCAAACTTATAATTCTTTCTTCATCAACAGAAATAAATAGTAGACGATGATCTTCGGTATCGAAACTTGCAGTACCAAATTTTTGAAATTCAAATTCACTACGCATTCTTTCTAATATGGGATTGATTATTGACGTTAAAACTGAAACGAGTTCAATGTCAACATCTTTTCTTTTTTCTCCCGCAATAACTAATCCTTCATTATCAGAAACAATAACAGATTCTACTTCTCTATTAGATTCGAGAAACTTATTAAATAATTCTCTAAAGAGCTTATTTTTCTGTATCGTCAAGAATTTCTCTCCCTTCTTAAATTATAACCTAATAATCTTATTCTTATCTATATAATAAATAATTATCATTTGAATTTTTATTATTATTGATTATTAATAATCACTGATATTCTTTTATTGCATGAATTCAAGATACTTATTATTAGTAAGGCTTAAAGATACTTAATTGTGTTTAACATAACCTTTAATTGATCGTAAATTTCTAGTCTATATTCAAGTCCTATTTTGAAGAATAATAATGATACCATCTTTTTTTCCAATAATTCGTTAACACTAAAGTCTTCCATGATTACTGACCAGTCGCTTTTATCTGACACCCTAATTCCTATCAATACCACTTTATTCTCTCCAATTTCGTTTATAATTTTTGCAACAACATTTTTCCAATCTTGGATTATATGTTCTTTTTCTCGCGCATCGAAAATACAAAATACTCCATCAGAACTAGTAACATCAAAATTGTTGTAAAGAAAATTTTTTACTATTACTCCATTTGAAAATTTATAGAATTTCTCATCCCTTTCATCCTTTATTTTCTCACATTCGTTTGAAATATTGATTTCAGAGAGTATCTGAAGCCCAGGGCTCCAAAATTCATTTTCTGATATAACTGTTAAGGTTAATAATGAGCTTTGATCTTCTACTTCTTGTTTTCTTTTCATTATAATCAAATTAAGTTCTTCTAATAGATCTTGCTTGACAATATCCTCTTCTTCTTCTTTACTTTTAGAGATATAATGAAATGCTATTAAAGTAAAGGCATCTTCCACATTTTCCCCCGATAAAGCACTAGTTTCAATATAGGAGATTTTAATGTTAGGTTTTTGGGATAAGCTATTTACTAGTTGTACACCATCTTGATATTCTACCACTCGTTGTTCCTTCAAATCACATTTATTTCCAATAATTATGATAGGAATTTCCCTACCACTAATAAATTCTTCCAATTCAGCATACCATTGTTTTACATTCTCATAGGACTCTTTCTTTGTTAAATCAAATACAATAAATGCTGCTTGGGTACCTAAATAATAAGTTTGGCGAAAGCGTTTGAAATAAACTTGAGCTCCTACGTCCCACAGACTGTAAATGATTTCATTTCCAAAAAATTCTATAGAATGGGATAAAATGTTTAATCCTATTGTAGCACGATAATCATGAGAAAATCTATTTTCTACAAAACGTCGTACTAAAGATGTTTTACCTACTTCATGATCTCCAATGATTACAAATTTAAATCTATATTTTCCTCCTTGATCTAATCTCATTTGATAAATTTGATTCTTCACCCTATCATTCCGCGATATTTCATCAGTTTCATATTCAAAATTTGGAATTGCAAGTTGGATCTTATCACCCTCTTCTGCGTTAAGAATTTGTACAGATTTTTCTGCTAAGAGATATGCATATGGACTAGCTTTATCGATCGACGCTAAATTATTTAATACGACACTAAGAGTTCTATGCTCATCTAAAGAAATAAATAGTAATCTGTAGAATTCTGTATCGAAGCTTGCAGTACCAAATTTTTTGAACATAAATTCATCACGAATTCTCTCAACAATCGGATTTATGATAGAAGTTAAAACTGAGACGATTTCCATATCTACATCGCTTCTTTTTTCACCTGCAATAACTAAACCCTGTTGGTCACTTACAATTACAGCTTCTACATCTTTATTTACTTCTAAGAATTGGTTGAATAATTCGATAAAGAGTCTATTCCTATTTATTGACATGAATTTTTTTTACTCTTGTATATTTTTATTGGTGTTGTTTTCCTTATAATACCTATAAAAAAAGTTATTTTTATTATTTATTAAATCGTTGTTTCGAAATACATATTCTTATAAATTGCTATTTTTTTTAATTTATTATATTACACCTTGAGTACCGAAAATTTTCAAAAAAAGTATAATAAAAAATAATGCCTTCTTGTATAATTTGCCATTTAAATATAAATGAGAACACAGATTCTTTTAAATCTTGTAAGAATTTACATCTTGTTCACAAAACCTGTCTAGCTGAATGGTTATTACACTCACAAAATTGTCCATTATGTAGTGAGCCATATCCTCAGAGTTTAATTGATCAGTTTAAGGATTATAAAGATATGAAAGAAGAAGAAAAACAGGCTGCATTAAATAAAAAATTACAAAAAGAATCAAGAAAAAAAATGCAACAAGTTGCAGATAAAATCCTAATTCTTAAATTAGCTGAATCTATTGAACATTTGATTAAAGTAGAAAAGTTTGATGAGGCAATAGAAAAACTTTTAGATATATATAATGAAAATTCTACTGATGAGAGAGATTTAAATATTCTTTATCTATTAGGAAAAGCAAATTATCTAAAAGGACGATATGACATGGCAATCAACTTTTTCTTTAAATTAGTTAAAATTAGATATAATTATCCTGATGGATTTTTATATTTAGGAAAATCGTATGAAAAACTTGGTCTCAAAGATAAAGCCCAATGGGCTTATGATAGGATTTCTTCCCCCCAAGACTAGTTTTTTTATCGCTTATTATCTCAACTATTATATTATTATGAAATAAAGCAAATAATTTTATTGGTTTTTAACCTACAATTATTATGAAACCTATTTGTCTAACGATAGCGGGAGCAGATCCTACTTCTGGTGCTGGAATTCAAGCAGATATAAGAACATTTGACAGATGTGGCGTTCACCCATTTTCTGTTATTACTGCGATAACTTATCAAACAGCTACTAAATTTTATGGATATCAATCTCTTTCAGATATATTAGATAAGCAATTAGATACTGTATTAACCGCCTATCCTATAAAATATGTAAAAATTGGCATGATTCCAGATGTTAAAGCACTAGATATCATTGTAGATTTTATTAAGAAATATAATTTGAATGTTGTATTCGATACTGTTTCAGTTTCTAGTGCTGGAGAAAGATTATCTAGCGAGGATTTAGAATTAGAAATTGAAAGAACAATATTTCCGTATGCAAAAATAATTACACCTAATGTCGTAGAAGCAGCAATCTATTCAAATAGAGATATAAACAATGAAACAAAAAAAGATGTTGATGATCTCAAGAAAGCAGCTGAAATTCTACTTAAGAAGTTGTATGTAAAGAAAAATTCACACTATGTTGAAAAAGCAGTAGTTATTAAAGGTGTGAAAAGTAATCACGATAATATTATAGATTTAGTTCTGATGAATAAAAAAACAAATGGTATTATGCAGAAAGAATTTCAAGTATTTAAGAAAAAAAAGGTTCTATTTAAAGGTAATGTTCATGGGACCGGATGTGTATTTTCTTCTGCAATTGCTGCCTTTTTGGCTAAAAATTGTTCTTTAGAAGATGCTATCATTAAAGCAGAAGATTTTTTTGATAATAAATTTCAATCTTTCATCGAACTGCCAGATAATGGAAAACTAATTGATTTAACTACCGTCGATGAGCGTTTTAATGTTATAAATCAGATAAAAGAAATCTACAACGTTATATCTCAGTCAAAAAAGTTCAGTGTATTGATTCCTGAAGTAAGAATGAATATATCTTGTTCACTTCCGAACGCTGTTACAAAAGATGATATTGCAGGCATAGAAGGAAGAATAACAATTGTAAATGAGTTTCCAAAAGCTTCAGGTGAAATTAAATTTGGGGTATCAGATCATACGGCTAGACTGCTTATCTCTGCGAAAGAGTTTGATAATTCTATTAATTTTGTAATGAATTTAAAATATAATCCAGACTGGATAACTTTAATTAAAGAAAACACAAATTTAGTGTTAAAAGAAATTATAAGAGAAGATCAGCCAGAAAAAGTTAAAGAAAAAGAATTTTCTACAATGCAATGGTTAATAAAAGAAAGTATTAATAAGTTTGGTAAAATTCCCGATATTATTTGGGACAAGGGTTCCTTAGGAAAAGAACCAATGATGAGATTATTTGGCAAAAATTCTAAGGAGATGATATCAAAACTCAATAAAATTATTGAATTAATCAATAATGAATAAATATCTTACTTTTTAGATTTCTTTTTACTTTCTAAAGCATCTTTTAAAAGTTTAATAGCACAGAATTCTCCACACATACTACAAACTTCATTATCAATAGCATTTCCATTTCTATAATGAACTTCCCTTGCTAAATCTGGATCAATGGAATGTTTAATCATTGCTTCCCAATCTAAATTCTTTCTGGCAATGTCCATTTTATAATCCCAATTTGAGACTCTTTTACCATATTTAGCAATATTGACAGCGTGAGCTGCGATTTTAGATGCAATCACACCTCTTTTAACTTCTTCTTTTGTAGGAAGTCCTAGATGTTCTGAAGGAGTCACATAGCACAAATAATCAGCTCCTGCTAATCCTGCTATAGTTCCTCCAATTGCACTTACAAGATCATCATATCCAGGAGCTATATCAGTGACTAATGGTCCTAATACGTAAAACGGTGCTTCATCGCATAATGATTTTTGCAGCTTAATATTCATCTCAATTTCATTAGCAGGAATATGCCCAGGACCCTCAACCATAACTTGGACATCTGCTTTCCATGCTCGCTTAACTAGTTTAGAAATTTCAAGCAGCTCCTGTATTTGAGCATAATCTGTGGAGTCAAAAATACAACCAGGACGCATCCCATCTCCTAAAGATAATGTAAAGTCATATTCTTGAGCCATTTCAAGGAGATAATCAAATCTGTGATTAAAAGGATTTTCTGTCTCATTTTCTAAAATCCAAGATGCTAGAAAAGTTCCACCTCTCGATACAACTCCCATCGTCCGAGGATGATCAACTAAATAATCTACAATTTCTTTTGTAACTCCAACATGGATAGTAAAAAAATCAACACCTTCTTTTGCTTGCTCTTCTACAATATTAAACATATCATCTTCATCCATATGGATAATAGCTCCTTTAGTCTCGATAGCTCTCAGAGCAGACTGATATATAGGTACAGTGCCTATAGGGACTTTAAGTTCATCAAGTATGTGCTTTCTAATAGTTTGAACATTTGACTCAGATATGCCAGTACTTAGATCCATAACCGTATCTGCACCATATTTAACAGCTATTTTAGCTTTTTCAACTTCTTCATCAATATTGCAAACAGTTTTAGAAGAACCAACATTCGCGTTAATTTTTACTAATAATCCCTTTCCAATACCAATAGGAGGATCTAATTCTCTTCTATTTGAGTTAGGTATAATTATTCTTCCTTTTTCTATCCCTCGCCTTATGAAATCAACATCAACTTGCTCATTTTTAGCAACAATCTCCATTTCTTTGGTAATATTTCCGTTCTTGGCTGTTTTCATTAATGTAGACAAGTCTTTGAACCTTCTCACAACATTTTTTTAATATATCTCTAAACGATACTCTATTATAAAGTAATAATGATAAAATTATATTATTTTGTTTTATTAATTAAAAGTTCTAACTAGCCTAAGTTCTCAAGAAATTAAAAAAAAAGTTATTTATTATTTTATTATTCAGGAACCTTAAATCCAGCAATTCCAGCTGCTTCTTCAAATGTATACCAAACATCTACCGAGTATTCACAATTTTCAATATTAACAAATTCATAGAACTATTTTCTAAAATAAGCTAATGCTTGTTCAAGTTTTCCTGGTTTTATTTCCCAGATGCTTTTAACTATTACACCATTTTCAGTTGTCGTTACAGGGGCACAAAGTTGTTCTGCGACATTTTCATCAGTTTTATATTTAGGTGATATTTGAAGATATTTTTTTACAACCTCATTTTGTATATGGCTTGGATATTTAATGGTTGCAATTATGTATGGCATATTTAATACCTCTCTTACATTTTTTTATACTTCTGGTGGTGGTGTCATGCCTAATATCTTATAGGCTTCAGTAAAATCCATGAATATATCAGTTTTATATCTTAAACCATCAATTTTGGATGCTAAGAACAGATTTTGTTTAGTGTTGATTTGTAAGGCTTCTTTTTCTTTTCCTTTCATTATTTCACCAATACCCTAAGCCAGTATATATCCATTCTCATCGGAAGAAATGGCTATACATAAGTTTTTCTCTACGGTTTTATCGGGAGGATTATCTTTAAGCCAATCTACAAAACTCTTAGCTATTTTATTTGCTTGATCTGGTGGAAACCAAACTCTGTTAAAAAGAATTGTAATTTTCGACACCTTTATAATGATTTTTAGTAATTAGATTTCGTTGCAAGTCTAAATATGAAGGTTTGATATTTAAATATTTACGTTTCTGTCAGAAAAAATAAATGATTTTATTACCATAAAACACTTTTAGAAGTTTTAATAGAGATCCAGTTAGTTTATAGGTTTAAAGTTGATCAAAATATATAAATATAATAATAAGAACTTGATATTCAATCCAATTTTTTAAAATAAAAAATTAAAAAAAATAAGATGTAAAATGTGTATTCTTAAATCAAACTATAATAAAAAGTCGATTATTTTCCTGTTTATAATTACTGGTTTTCTCTTTTACCCAAATATAGCAAATATAGAAGCCAAAATTAAAAAAGTAGAAGATAAGTCAAGTTTCCAAGAAATTAATCTTAATCAATCGCAATACGATACAAAGAAGGTTCCAAAATGGGAGGAACAATATTTAAATATTGATCAAGACCAAAATGGTATAGATGATAAACTCGACGTTAGGTTAAAACATTTATCACAATTTAGATATATTGATGAAGAAAGGGAAAGTTCAAGAAATATGAATAATATTGATGATGTCTTTGGAATTAGGTCTCAAAAAACAGAAAAAATCACATTTGAAGATGTTCCTATTATTATTTCGTTCCCTAAAGGAAATTACGATTCAAATTTACTTTTATTTAAAGCTCTAGGAGGTAGGATAAAATCAACCTATACTACAGCGATAAACGGATTCTCAGGTAGTATTAGCTGTGATTCCTTAATTGAATTTTGTACAATGTTGAAGCAAAATGAGATACAATTTTTAGTTGAGGAAGATAAACTCTATAACGCACAATTATATTATACGGGTAGAAATATGAATCTTAGACCTTATGTTTGGAATACACTATCGTATGATGGAGATGAGTATAGCTCAATTGCTATAATTGATACAGGAATAGATGATTCACACAACTTCTTCTCTCCTGGTTATTCAGATGGTGATTTTTCCTACAAAATTGTAGGGTGGAGGGATGAAGTAAATGGAGTACTTACTCCTTATGATGATAATGGTCACGGTTCCCATTGTTCTGGAATTTCAACAGGAGAAGGAAGCCCCAATTACGACATATCAGGACGATCTGTTGCCACTGCCGCGTATGGTTTCAATTATACCGGTTGGTATATAGAATCAGGAGTATATGAATTTAATTGGGCAAGATTTAACGTAACAGATCCTGGTATAATAGACCTTTTCTGTGAATTTGATGATTTTACTCCAGGTGTTGATGATGTTGATTTTTGGGTATATCTTTATTATGGAGAAACTATAGTTGATTCGTATGAGATAAATTCTGACTCTTGGTCTCATACGCTTTCGTACACTGCAAACAGTAGTACCCTAGGGATATATTCTTTTAGATTTATAATGAATCTAATTGACAATAATGGAGATTCTTTAATTGGTAATTTTACATCTAGGTTCAGAAGCGAAATACATTGGCCTTTTAACCCATTTCTTTTTGGGAGTGGAGATCCATGGCAAGGAGTAGCTCCTGATGCTCATCTTGTTGGGGTTAAGGTGCTTGACCAAGAAGGTTCTGGCTGGAGTTCGGATATAATCGATGGTATAAATTGGATAATAAATAACAAGATGATTTATAATATAACTACAATATCCATGAGCCTTGGAGGCGGACCAGGTGACTTAGCATTGATTAATGCTGTAAATAATGCTGTTGAGAATGGAATTGTAACCGTTGTTGCGGCAGGAAATTCTGGTCCAGGATATAATTTTATTGGATCTCCTGGAGATGCAGATAATGTAATAACGGTTGCTGCAATGAGTATAAATGACGAGATAACTGACTACAGTAGTCAAGGTGGTTTATCATATACGGGAAAAACTATTAAACCTGATATAACGGCACCTGGTGGAAGTGTTAATAATTTGCAAATGTTTTCTACTGATACAAATGATAATGATGCTTATGGTATGTATCCTACTGACGGCTATGCAAATGATATGGAGGGTGCTCAAGGAACTTCAATGGCAACTCCTGCTGTCGCTGGTGCCTCAAACTTATTAATTGAAGCTTTAGGCGGTCATGAAAACTGGAATTATACCGCAACCGAAGCTAAAAGAGTTAAAGCATTGTTATTAATGTCAGCTACTGAAACTTTTCCATTACTAAGAGAAACTCCTTATAGTCTTTATTCACCTGTTCTTAATCGTGGTGGTAAAGATGTACATGAAGGATATGGAAGGCTTAATATTGATATTGCAATAGAAGCATACACTCAAAAACTGAATTTAGGGGCACAATGTAATGCTTGGATCTCAAGTAGTTCTGATAATTCATTCAATAAACATGGTTTAGGCTGTTATGTAAATCTTATTAAAGGAAATTCCTATATTTTTACCTTAGATGTCCCAAATGGAGCAGATTTTGATTTTCATTTATATTCTAATAGTCCATCCCCAATAGGAGAACCTATTATGGTAGCTTCAAGTACTTCAACTGGTTTAGGAAAAGATGAAGTGATAACTTTTACAGCAGCAGAAACAAGTAAGTATTATTTAATTGCGAAAGCAATTTCTGGTGAAGGAAATGCGGTTATCTCTTATCCTATTCTTGATCATGATATACATGTTTTTTTGCAAGCTCCTACTACTCCAGAATTTAATATTACGTATGTAATTAATGCAACTGTAGTCAATACTGGTATCAATGCAGAAGCTAATGTTGATCTGATATTGTACCTTAATGGTGTGGTTATAAATTCTACTTCTTTATCTACTCTTCCTGTCGGTGCAAATAAAACAATAAGTTATGAATGGAAACCAATTGTCTATAAAACTTACAATTTCACATGTTATTCTCCACCGATACCAGGTGAAACTATATTTGTAAATAATATAGCTACGAAGTTAGTAACACTTTCTACCTTAAGAAACTACACCATGGATATAGGTAATCCTTATACTTGGATAGATGCTTCTGGTGGTCAAGAGTTAATTTTAACGGATGATGATTATTCAGCAATACCTCTGCCTTTTGAATTTCAGTTTTATAATGAGACATTTTCAACTATCTATATAAGTTCAAATGGATACCTCAGTTTCACCGATACATCACCTTATTGGTTTTATAATATTCCTTTCCCTTCAAGTAATCCCTATCATGCATACATGATTTCTCCATTTTGGGATGATCTAAACCCCTCTGATGGAGGACATATCTTTATACAATCATTTGGAAGCTATTGGGTCGCAGAATGGCAAGGTATTCATCATTATAGTGGTCCTTTAGTTGGTTCATTTCAAGTTATTTTATATAAATCAGGAAGAATTGTATTTAACTATGATTATATTGATTATATTGATCCTTACAACAATTATACATGTGGTTTAAACTTAGGAGTAGATACAAGATACTATAATTTATATGATGGTATAAGCAATCTTACTAATGATTTTTCAATTAAATTTACTCCTTGGTTTTCAGAATTAGATCATGATCTAAGAGTTTCTTTAGAGGTTCCAGACTTTCCAAACATTAATAACACATACCTTATAAATGCAACTATTACCAATACAGGCAATAATAATGAATCTAATGTGGATTTGTTCTTATATCTTGATGGTATACCTGTAAATTCTACTTTTATTTCTTTCCTTCAAGTAGGAGAAAGTGAAACCATTAATTATATGTGGAATATTTCTTTATATACGAGTTATAATTTAACTGCGTATGCACCACCTTTATTTAATGAACCATATATAGATAACAACTTAGTTACCAAGATTTTACGAGTAAGAAAAATCGCGATATTCGATTATATGTTCATCAACTATACTTTTTCAATTTTCGGTACAAATATGTCTGCAATGTTCACTTATTATTATGATTCAGGTTCTATATTCAATGTCGAATGGTTAATGAATTCTTTTGATGCATATTGGGATGTTGATGTCCAAACAAGGATTATGTCAAATGCATATGGCGGTTATAATTTTGGGAGTGGTATTCATACTCCCATCTGGATTTTTCCAGATATTTCATTAGGGAATGAGATTTTAATTGCTGTTGATTATGAAGGTGATCATGTTTTCAATGTATCAGGAGAATTTATGTATGAGAAACCTGGCTTTGGGCAAGTAGAAGTCTGGGAGCTTAAAGATTTATCTTTTCCAGGAGGAGTTGCATGGTATGAGAAAACTACAGGAATACTCATGAATGGTACATTTTTTTATTTTACAGGAGGTAATTTCAATTATTCGTTCAAGTTTATAGATACAGGGATTTATACGCCACCACTAGGTCCTTTCTATCTTTTTTCAACTTCTTACGATGATGATGATGGAAATTTCGATTTGTATTGGACTACATCAGATAATGCTGTAAACTACTCTGTATATCAATATTCAAGTTTTATAACTAAAATTAATGGAAGTTTAACACCTTTAGCTGATGAGATTACAGATTTTACGTTTCCTATAAGAGACTATTCTGAAGGAACTTATTATTTTATTGCTGTAGCACATAACAAAAACGACGATATTAAATCTAATTGTATTTTGGTGACTGTTCAATTTCCTATTCCTGAATCTCTCACTATTACAAATCCAGATAGTTCAAGTTCATGGGAAGTAGGAACCTCTCATTACATTAATTGGAACTCTACCGGTAATATTTATTTTATCAATATTGAACTCTACAAAGGTAGTATATTTGAAATGGTTATATATTCAAGTAAGATTAATAACGGTGAATATCGTTGGAAAATACCCTCTAATTTCAATGCATCTGATGACTATCAGATAAAGATCAGTGATCTTTATAATTCCACAACTTTTGATTTCAGTGATTATTTTGAAATTAAAAGTCCATCAAGAGCATCCCGAATTCCAGGGTACAACGTTTTCATAATTATAGGGGCTTTATCTCTCTTGTCAATAATTTTAGTAAAAAAAAGAATCAAATAAAATCTTTTTTTTTTTAATCGTTTAAACTGTAAGTTATTACATTCCCATTTTTAATTGTTTTAAAAGTTCGATTAAAGATTCAGTTAATTTGTAGTTTTTAAGCTGATCAAAAGGTACAAATCTCGCATCAAGGGCGTCATCTGCTGCCTTAGGTGGCTGATTTAAATCCCCATCTATTTGTTCAACAAAATAATTGATTAACACATAATGATATTCAATTTTACCTGTTTTATCATACATAATTTTGTCAATAATGCCAGCCAATTTTGAAACCTTCACTTTAAACCCTGTTTCTTCAAAAGCTTCTCTCTCTGCTGCTACTTCCACCTTTTCTCCAAGATCTAAATGTCCTCCAGGAATGCTCCAATACCCTGCATCAGGATTATATTTTCTTTTTACTAATAATAGATGATTATCACGTGTTAATAAAACACCTACTCCTATATGTGGCCTCACTGGATATTTTCGTGTATCAAAAGCTGTTAATTTTTCTTTATCTACCATATTTCAAAATTTGATAGCACATTTTAGGTTATAAAACGAGAGAACTATTATAAAGATTCATTAATCATCATATTTATAGAAAACTTGAGATAGTCATATTCTTTAAAAGTTAAAAGCAGTTTAGACTCCAGAAATAATTTTAATCGAATGAAAAATATAAATAGGAAAATGATTAGTTATATCTCAAGGTTGGGAATAATCTTTTTTTCCAAATTAAAAACAATATGGCGAAAATGGAAATGAAAAATATAAGATTGAATTCTATAAAAGATAAAATTTTACTGAAAACGATTCTTATTTTAGTATTTTTTACTTCTGCTGGGGTAAAGAACATAAATTTAACTTTAACATCTAAAGATAGCTTAAATAATTCTATTTTATTTGCCTCTGAAAATGTTCATATTGATTTTAGAATATCAATACATAAGAATATCCAAGATGATAAAAAATAATTAATAATTATTTTTTCTACAATTTTTTTTGAATAGATTAATCCAATACTCTAAATTTCTATAGCCATTCACATCTATTCTTGAATAAATTGACCATTATGTAAACAAGACATTATATAGGTGAGTTTCATTTAATTCTAATATTACATAATATCTAAATAGAGAAATCACAATAAAAGTAAGTTAGAACATCATGAAAAAAATAAATTTAAAAGCTAAATTAGCTCTAGGGTTAACAATCATTCTTTTGTTCCTTCCATTGATTTCAAGTTTCACTATTTTGAAAGATAATCCTCGAATCAATATAGATGTACCAAAAAACATCAAGAGTTCTCAAGCAGAAATATTTGATGGTATGGTCATAAATTATACATTTTATATTTCGGGAACCCAACATAATTCAGGATTCAGCTATGAATACGATTCTGGTAATAATTTTAATGTATTGAGTTGGTTTAGCGGTGTGGGACTTAGTAGATGGGTTGAGGATGAAACTACTCGCCAAATTAGTATGTCAAGTGGACCAATTACCTTTACTGATGGATCACATGCCCCACTTTGGATTTTTACAAATGTTAGTCTTTACGACCTTGTACCAATTGTAGTAGATGGCGAGGGAGACCATATATTTAATATAACGAAACAAAAAATTTTTAATATTCCGGGATTTGGATCTGTTGAAGTCTGGCAGTTGGAAGATTTGACTTTACCGGGAGGAATTGCATGGTATGAAAAGAGTACTGGAATTTTAATTAAAGGATACTTTATTTATGGAATTGGCGATTATATATTTGAATTTTTTAATACTAATGCTGTTTTTAGCAATGTCCCACCCGTTTCTGGATTATTTGATGGATTATATATGGATTATATAGTGTACGGAGAGACTACAAGTCTCCCTTTAAAAATTCAGTATACAGGATATTCAGTTAATATATACAATTGCACTTCAGATTTATCTCCGATAGGTGTTGATAACTGGACTGATGATACCACAACTAGAATTATGAGCAATGACGCAGGTACTGGAATGAGTTTCTTTCCAGGCTTATATACTCCATTTTGGATATTTACTAACGTTTCATTAGGATCTAATGTACCTATTGCTGTTGATGCAGAAGGAGATCATATTTTCGAGGTTAAAAAGAGCGTTAATTCAGAGTTTCCTGGATTTGGACTTATTAGCATTTGGGAACTTGAAGATCTAGATGGTTTCGGGGGATTAGTATGGTATGAAAAGAATTCAGGAATTTTATTAAATGGTACATTTTTTTGGGGATCTGGAATGGGTAATTATTCTTTTATGTTGCAAGATACTAATGCTGTATTTGGATATCTGCGTCCATATTCTTTTACTCTCTCAACAAACGCAACCAATCCAGATACCGACGGAATTTTTGATTTAGAATGGACAAACTCAGAATCTGCGAAGAATTATTCTATCTATGAATACTCACACTATATTACTGAATTTAATGGGAGTTTAACATCCATTGCATTGGAAACCACAAATATGACCAAGCATCTAAGTGGATATAACACGGGAGAATATTATTTTGCAGCTGTCGCTAAAAATAATTATGGTATAACTCTCTCTAACTGTATTAAGATTACGGTAACCATCCCCTCAACAGGGGGAGGGATCCCAGGATATAGTATATTCTTTATAATATTAGCGGGATTAAGCATTTCTATGATAATACTCAAAAAATCAAAAGCAATCCGTACAATAAAATAATCTCAATTAAATCTAATAACTTTTTTTTCTTTTATTAATTTTTATCAAAACTTTTTATTTTTAAATAGGTTTAAAGAATAATCAACAATTTTTTGGGCATCATTGGCTCCTTTCCATTCCTTAAATTTAACCCATTTATGTGGCTCTAATCTTTTATATGTCTCATAGAATTCTTGAATTTCTTTAAGTTTGTGGCCATGTATATCTTGAATATCATTATATCCACTAAATCTCGGATCATTAACTATAACAGAAAGAATTTTTGGGTCATCTCCATGTTCATCTTCGATAATTAACGCACCTATAACTCGCACTTTTACAACACACCCCACTTCGAGTGGTTCATAACTCAATACCATTATATCTAAAGGATCATCATCATCTGACCAAGTTTGAGGGATAAAACCATACTCAACAGGAAAAATAACAGAGGAGGGAATAACTCTATCTAATACAAAAACTTCCCATTCAGAGTTATACTCATACTTATCTCTTGAACCACTAATGACTTCGATAACTGCATTTAAAGTAATTGGCGGATTATCTCCAGAAGGAACATCTTTCCATAGATTCATACATATCTAAATTTAAATAAATTTTTAAAATATTAGTTCTTAATTGCCAAAATATTTATAAATTCTAATATAAGATGATCTATGGTTCGTCCTTGGTATTGGCCCAAAGAGGGTATTCCTGAAAAAACTGTGCCATTTACTTAGATTGTGAAGGAAAGAATTGCAGCGTCGTGGTGGCCAGATACACTCTTATTTGAGCAATATAAAAAGGAAGGTATAAAAGCTATTATAAATTGTTCGGAATTCGATTATCGAAAAGATTTCCCAAATGAGTTTCACTATTTTCACATAAACATACCTGATTTTGGAACTCCAACAGATTCTCAAATAGAAAAATTCTTAGAGATTACACGTAAGTGTGGAGCGAACAGAGATCCAATTGTTGTACATTGCGTAGCAGGTTGTGGAAGAACAGGTATAATGATCGTAGCATGGGCTGCTTTTAATGGTTATATTCCAAATGGATTGGATCCAGTAAAATGGATTCGAAAACTCAGACCGTGTTCATTAGAAACAAAGGAACAAATGGAATTAGCGCGAAAAATAGCTAAAAAGTATCGAAAATATCATTAATGTAAAGTATATAAGAATAGAATTTATTTTATTATTAAGATTATAATTTTTAATTGCCATATCGTATATATTATTAGATACTTATGCAAAAATCAGACTACATTTATATGATAACTGATAATATTATGGTATATCAGATTAATTTACCCACCGATTTTCGCGGAAATCAATTACATGAGCATCTTAATAGCTTCGATGAAAAATTTCTTAGTATAATTGCAGGATTCGATAAAAATTTCTTAGAACACTTCTTAATTATATCAAAAGGAAGAAGTCAAGAAGATATTGCTGAAATACTTAGAAAAATGGAAAAAATTTCTCATATGATCGGACCAACAGGAAATTTAAATTATCTCACACCTAATCAAATCCAATATATCCTCACTAAATTAGGTTCACTCAATGTAAGCGAAATAAAAGAGGAAAATATTAGCCAAATTGCTGATGAACAAATAGAAAAAGAATTTGGAACCACCTACAGCGGATCATCTGCATTAGAACAACAGCTTGCTAGTGCAGCATTTTATTTACAATCAATTGGATATAATATTCAAGAGATACAGGAGAAATTCAATGAAGTAAGACAAGATCCCTCCAAATTGGATACCTTATTTACATTATCGCCTCAAGAAATTATAAGTGTACCTGCAGAAATCCAAACAAGGGACACTCCTCCATCAAGGGTTCAACAAGCTTCAACAACACAATCTACTTCTATTGATAGAAGCCAACAAACTCAAAATGACATCGATCAACATGTAACATCAATTGAACATGAAATTACGGGAGAACGAGCAAAAAAAGTCGAAGAAATAATGGAACTTATAAAAGCACATGTTAAAGATAATATGAATGATAGTTATGAAAGAGTTTTTCGCCAAATCCATCCGGAAAGGTTAAATAAAGCTTACAAAATGTTAAAAGATACAAAAAGAAAATCAAAAAGAATGAATCTTTATTTAGAATGGTTCTTCTGCTCAAATCTCTTGTCCAAAATTGAACTGAAAGTAGAACATTGGCAAGTATCATCACAGGCTGGTCATGATCAAGCGGGAGTTTATACCGCGGGAATAGATTTCTCTCGTTATGATAATATTGTACGAGAATTTCCAGATGTCAAATTAACACAAGTAATAAACATTTCTAGACGATTATTACAAAATCCTACAAAAAATGCAATTCAAAAGTTAGCTACAGACTTGGTAGCTGAGACTGGATTTGATGAACATCTTTATTTTACAGATTGAAATCTATTTGAGAGTAAATAATTTCTTTTTTTAATTGTGTTACCTAATATAGTAAAGATCAAATTTTGATAATTATGAGATGAGAAAAAATTCCTTATTTTAGGTATAATGATATAGAAATAAATTATATAAAAAGAGGCAGAGGCGAACCTCTTTTAATGTTTCAAGGTCTTGGTCAATCTATTGGCAGTTGGACCTTCCAAATACCATTCTTTAAACGAAGAATGATGGTAATAGCATTAGATAATCGGGGAATTGGAGAAAGTTCAAGACCAAACTATCCTTATACAATGGAGATGTTTATTGAGGAGACAAATGCTTTATTAGAATATTTACAAATAGAAGATCAACTTCATGTAATAGGAATCAGTTTGGGAGGAATGATAGCTCAGCAGTTTGTCTTAAAATTCCCCAAAAAAGTAAAAACATTAATTTTGCTAGCAACAGCTGCGTATATGAACCCTCAACCTTTAATTGAGAAATATAGGTATTTTAAAGAAGATTTATCTTTAGAGGAGGCGTTTAGAGAACGACTTGAATTGATGTTTTCACAGGACTTTATTAAAAAGGTTCAAGAAGATGAAAATTTAGCTGAAACGCTTAAAAATAAGTTATTACTTGAGAATCCTCCTACAATGCAAGATTATATAAATCGTGGCGCTGCGATTGCTGAACATGATACTCGTGACTCTTTACATAAAATTACGCAACCAACCTTAATATTAACAGGTTCTAAGGATAAAATAATAAATTTTAAGGAATCTGAATTTTTACATGAAAAAATTCCCCACTCAAAATTGGAAATAATTGAAGGCTATGGTCACGGCAGCTTGCTTATTGAGGATTTTGAAAAAATTAATACTATAATCTGGGATTTTATTCAACTTAATATGGGATAAAGAAGATTATTTATCTTGTTTCTTGTAAATTGATTTACCTCTAATAATAGTCTCTACAATCTTAATTTCTTTAATTTTATCTTTCGGAACATCAAGAGGATTTGTGTCCAATATAACTAAATCTGCTAATTTTCCAACTTCTATACTCCCTTTAACTTTTTCTTCAAATGCCCCATAAGCAGCATTAATGGTATAGGTTTTTAATGCTTCTTCCATTGTTAGACACTGCTCAGGAACAAATCCATTTCTGTTTACTAATGCGTGGAGTCCTAAAATAGGGTTAGGATCTTCGATTGGCGCGTCACTTCCGGATATAAGAACAACTCCACCTTCTATTATTGATTTCATAGGATATGTATACTTACATCTTTCTTTTCCCAATCTTTTCTCAAGCCATTTATATTCTGAATTTATGAAAGGAGGTTGACATGATGCAATAATTCCATACCTATTCATATCTTCTATAACATCATCAGTTAACATTGAGGCATGTTCAATTCTATGTCTATGATCTTTTCTCGGAAATTCGTTTAAAAGCTTTTTATATAGGTTTACACAGATTCTATTGCCTCTATCTCCAATTACATGAATAGCTATTTGCAATCCATTGTTATGAGCAACTCTCATCTTTTCATAGATTTCATCTTCATCTACTACGCAAAATCCGCACCTATCAGGTGCGTCTGAAAAAGGTTCCCACAAACAAGCAGTTTTAGCTCCAAATGTACCATCGAGGAATAATTTTAGACATCCAACTTTGAATTTACTATCCTCTTTGCCTCCATCCAACGGATATTTCTTAATTTTAAGTATTTTTTTTGGCTTATCAGTAGCTATAAGACCATACCAGTTCTGGAATATTTTCTCTTGAACCGATTTGAAAAGAGGTGTTTCAATAGGTCCAAGACTTCCACTTTCACGAGTTTTACCAAACTGAATAATTCCATGAATAGAAGTAATACCTTTTTCAGCTAATATTTTAAAAGCTTTTTCAGTATTTGCTTGAAAAAATTCCAATTCAGGAATGACATACTTATCAATCTTAGAATAAACTAAAGTTAAGGCGTTTTCAGATATTACACCTGTTAGTTCTCCTTTTTCATTGATACTGATTTCCCCTCCCTCTGGTATTTTTGTATTAGTGTTAATCTCAACTAATTCCAAAGCCTTTGAATTAGCAACGCCAATATGAGAATCGTATCGCAAAAGGAATACGGGATTCTCAGGGCATGCACTATCCAAATCCCATCTTGAGGGTAAAACAGGAACTTTAAAATTCTCTTCATTTAAACGCAAACCAAGTATAAACTCTTGTTTACCTTTTATTTTTGCAGTTTCTCTTAAAATGTCTTGTAATTCTCTTAAGCTTTTAACAGAGGAAAGATTTAGATTCATTGAAAAGAATATATATGACATAGGATGCATATGACAATCAATAAAGCCTGGGAGAAGAGCCTTTCCTTTTAAATCAATTAAATTCTGAACAACACTTATTTTTTGTTGAACTTCTT
>CAYPFJ010000014.1:0-62162 GCA_964409945.1 uncultured archaeon
ATTAATGATGAAATTCTCGACAAAATGAGATTAAAAAATCGATATTCTTTTGTAAACAATAATTTAATGGCTATACTTTCCCCTGAACAATTTAATTATTTTAAAAAAGTCCAAAAATTCTGCATGAGGTTTGAGAAGAAAAATGAGATCACCCATGGTCCGGGGGAAGATATATATGATTGGGTTCCTGCATTTGGAGCTGAAGGTTATATTACAAGAGCTCACAATTTTGAGATGATAGATGTTGTATATGAACACTATGGTGCTGTAGCAGATTTCCTCCGATATCTTGCTGTAGATAATTTTGATCCACAGTTTGCAATGGGAAGTGGAGCTACTGTATTAGCAATTAATCCAGTTTTCGATCATCACGAAAATATTCCAGAACGGCTTGAAGCCTTAAAAGATATGGTTACAGGTAAAGCACCCGGATGTATATGTATAACAGAACCAGAAAGAGGTTCTGATGCGGTCCACCAATTAACTACTTGCGAGGAACAGGAAGATGGTTCATATATCATGAATGGAGAAAAAATATATAATACAAATGCTCCAAAATCTAAATGGGCAGTAGTATACGCTACAGCGGAAAAAAATAACGGTAATTTAATGGCTCAATTTTTAGTGAATACTACTTGGGAAGGATGGATTTGCGAACGTGTAGGAATTCCTTATGTCGATAAACTCTATCTTGGTCATGAACATTTTGAAAATCTAAGAGTTCCAAAAGAATATATATTAGGACCTGTTGGCAAAGGTCGCGAACATCTTTTCGAAGGACTTGTCCCTGAACGGATCGGTATTGCTTGTGGAGCAATTGCACAGTGTTGGGGGGCTGTGTCTCACGCAGCCATATATGCTAACATGAGAAGACAATTTAATCAAGAGATCTTAAAATTCCAAGGAGTTGGATTTCTTTTGACAGATTTATGGGCGAAGACCACGAATTTGACGTTGGGTTTAATTAAATTCTGTGAAACATATGATGATAAAATGGAAAAATTTGAAGGTAAGATTCCCGCAAACATTAGCCGAGCTATGGTCGCTTCAGCAAGTCAATTTAAATATCATTGCACGAATCTCTCTAAACAAGTTTGTTACGAAGCAGCTAACCTTATGGGTGGTGCTGGATTATCAGATAATACGCTAATGCACGATTATGTGAATATTTCGAGAATTCAAGAAATTGTTGGTGGGAGTAGGCAAATCCAACAATATATTATGAGCATGGCTCTAAGACAGCTCTTTAAGATGCTCTAAAATCTCTATTATTTTTTTTTCTTTTCTTTTTCACTTTATCAAATGGGAATCAAAGTATAAAATTTTTTTAATTCTCATACTATTAATATAATTTGATTTGATTAATAATAATATAAAAAGCTTGAAAAATGGGGGATTTACTTAATATTGCTAAAAATGCGTTTCCACCCACCCGTATCAGGATCTGAAAAAGTAAAGGAAATTGAAGAGGAAGTTGAAATTTTATGGGATAATTGGGGGATCCCACATGTTTATGCAAAATCATTAAATGATGTGTATTTTACTCAATGGTATCTCCATTCTAGACATAGATTGTGGCAAATGGAAACGTTTAGACGTTTAATATCGGGTGAGCGATCTCAGATAACTTAGAAGGAATTTTCAGATTAATCCCTGAATAAAAAGAAAAATAAAAAATAATTTTTTATTTTATCTATTTTTTTACGAGACGGACATTTTATATAAAGTTCTGAGTGATAAACTCATAATATATTGTTGAATTTGTCTACTCCCACCAACAATTTCTTGAATCCTTGAAATATTTAAATAATCCTGCATGAGTGTGTTATCACATAAGCCAGCTCCACCCATCAAATTTGCAGCTTCATAACATACTTCCTTTGAAAGTGCTGTAGCTTGATATTTAAATTGACTTGCTGAAGCGACCATAGCTTGGCTAATATTCCTAGGAATATTACCTTCAAATTTATGAAATTTTTCATCGAAACCCTCACAGAACTTCAAAAGTCCAAATGTTAGATTAGTCACCTTAGCCCATAGATCTGCTAACAAAAACCCTACTCCTTGAAATTTTAGTATTTCTTGGTTAAATTGTTTTCTTAAGTTAGCATAAATTACGGCATGTGAAAGGGCACCCCAACATTGCCCAATAGCTCCATACGCAATTGCAATCCTTTCTGGGACCAATCCTTCGAAAAGATGTTCACGACCTTTACCAACAGATCCTAATATATATTCCTTTGGCACTCTTAAATTACTAAATTTCTCTTTACCTATAAATACTTTAGGAGTCCACGGTATTCCTACACGTTCGCAACTCCATCCTTCCCAAGTAGTATTCACTAAAAATTGAGCCATCATATTCCCGTTATTTTGTTCAGCAGTGGCATAAGCAACAACCCATTTGGATTTAGGGGCATTAGTATTAAAAATTTTAGTTCCATTTAAGATATATGAACCATCTTCCTGTTCCTCGCAAGTAGTTAATTGGTGGACCGCATCTGAACCCCTTTCGGGTTCTGTAATAAGAATTGCACCAGGTGATTGGCCATTCACTAACTCCTTTAAGGCTTCAAGTCTTACTGGTACGTTATCATGATGCTCATATATAGGATTAATTGCTAAAACTGTAGCTCCACCTGCCATAGAAAATTGGGGATCAAAGTTATCAATTGCAATGGTACGAAGCATATCTGCTGCTAATCCCCACTCAGGATAATTCAAGTCAATCATTTCAAATGCATGTTGTCGAGTGATGTAACCCTCCACTCCAAATGCAGGAATCCAACTATATACATCTTCCTCAGGACTATGTGTAATATCATTTTTCTTCTCAAATCTTAGACAGAATCTCTGAACTTTCCGGAAAAAGTTAAATTCTTCTTGAGATAACAGTGGAGTTAAGTTATTATTAACGAAAGCATATCGATTTTTAAGGTTCAATTTCTCTAAAATTTCATCATTTATTACTTGCGTCTCAAACATTTGTTTTTCAGCCATTTTATTCATCTCTAAATTTGATTATTTTAATTTGAAATTTATAGAATAGAATTTCATTTTAAATATAACTTTATATTCCATAATAAGGTTTGTTCAAGGTCTTTAAATAATTTTATTTTTAAGAAATTAAAAAAAATTATATCAATATCAAACATTATGATTTTACAACTCAATATAATAAAAATTGATGAATATGGACAGAAGATTTAAAACTCAAGTAATAAATGATGAAATTTTAGAAAAATTAAGTCTAATCAATAGATATAATTTTCTTAATGAGAATTTATCCCTTATGCTTAATGAAAAGCAATTTGACTTTCTTAAAGAAGTCCAAAATTTTAGCTTAAAATATGAAAGAGAGAAAAAAATAACACATGGTCTCGAAGAAGATGTTTATGAATGGTATCCTGACTTTGGTAAACAAGGATATATAACTCGCCAACATGCGTATGAATGTATTGATTTGAACTATAAGGAATTTGGAATGACTATGGATTTTATGAGAATATTAGCGCTTGATTTTTTTGATCCTCAATTTACAATGGGCAGTGGTGCAACTGTCATTTGCATTAACCCCATATATGAACATCATGATAACGTACCAGTAAGACTTGAAGCCTTAAAGGAGTTAGTGACTGGCCAATCACCAGGATGCTTATTGATTACTGAACCAGAAAGGGGCTCTGATGCTGTTCATATGCTTACTATATGTCAAGAACAGGAGGATGGGAGTTTCATCTTAAATGGAACTAAAATTTTTAATACTAATGCTCCAAGGTCAAAGTGGGCAGTTGCATATGCTACTGCTGAAAAAAACAATGGCAACTTGATGGCACAGTTTCTTATCAATACGTCATGGGAAGGATGGAATTGTGAACGAGTAGGAATATCGTGGGTCCCAAAATTATACTTAGGAAAAGAGAAATTTAATAATTTAAGAGTGCCAAAGGAATATATATTAGGTCCTGTGGGAAAAGGTAGAGAACACCTTTTTGAAGGATTGATCCCAGAAAGGATTTCTATTGCGGTTAGAGGTGTGAGTGAATGTTGGGGAGCATTAGCACATGCAATTATTTATGCTAATATGAGGAGACAATTTGATAAGGAAATTTTATTATTTCAAGGAGTTGGCTTTACATTGACAGACTTAATGGCCAAAACAACAGCTCTTACTCATGGCATTTTGAAATTTTGTGAAATTTATGATGAAAAAATGGAGAAATACGGAGGTAAGCTACCAGAAAACATATCGCGTGCATTTGTTGCCCTAGGGAGTCAATACAAATATAACTGTGCTTTACTTTCTAAGAAAGTGTGCTATGAAGCTGCAAATTTAATGGGTGGAGCTGGCTTATGTGATAATACACTTATGCAGGATTATGTAAACATATCGAGAATCCAAGAGATAATTGGAGGAAGTAGACAGATACAACAATTTATTATGTCAAGAAACTTAAGATATCTCTTTAAAAATTTATAAAGATAAATTAAGATATAAGAAATAAAAGAAAAGTTTTGTTTTTAATCATATAAGAGGGAGATTTTATTCATCATCTTCTTCTTCTCCCAATAATGCTTCTACTTTATTTTCGAGCTCTTCTATTTTTTGTTCAAGTTCTTCAATTTTTTTATTAGTTTCGCATGTAGCACACCCATCATCTTCATCGCATTGCGGAAGCGTGTCACAAACTTCTTGAAGTTCATCCATTTCTTCTAATAACTTATCAACTTCTTCTTGTAGTTCATCAATACTCAAATTTCACACCTTAATTTTTTTAAGAAAATAAGGATATGATTATTTAATTTTTTTTAGTTTAAAAACTTAAATTAATATGAGACTATTGTTTTAAATAATTTTCAAAACTATTATAAAAAATAATGGTTATTCAAAACGATTTTGCAGAAATACTTAAAAATTTAAGTGATAAAAGTACTTTAGATCGAGCAGAATCAATTTCAAATAATTGTATAAGAATTTTAAAAATAAATAAAGAAATTGGATTAATTGAAGCAGAAGTACAAGGTAATAAATTAATTCCATATAAGCTTAATTTTGATATTTCTCAGAAAACCCTATATGATATGATATATCATGATTGTCCTGATTATTTAGCACGAAAGAAACCAAATAACAGATTTTGTAAGCATATTGTGAAATTTTTCTACATTTTAAATAGTCAAGATTCAGTATTAACACACAGACTATTAACAGTATTAAATACAAAAATAATTGAACTAACTCAGAGTAATAAAATCGATTTATTAGACATTAATCATTTCATAAATAAAGATCTTAAAAACCAATTAGATTTCGACTATAAGGGTTTTGATTTCTTTTTTGATCTTTCTGAACTCAATGAATCAGCGAGAAAAGTCGTAAAGGAAATTTTAATAGAAGCAAGAAAGTTGCCAGCAGCTTTAAGAGGTTTTCACGGAGGATATGAAGGTGGTCTATTTGATCATATCCTATTGGTTACAAATTATGCCTATAAGTTAAGCAACTCCAAGAGTTATCAGATTGATGTTAAAAAAGCAGTACTAACTGCAATATATCACGATTTTGGAAAAATATCATATTATTCTTATAAAAAAAAAGACATTACATCTAAGATTACAGTAGCATGCGAAGAATTAGATAAAGTTCATGATGAAATTGTAAGGAAGTTCAATTATGAGGGGAGGCATTACCATATTGAAGAAGCAATAGCAGTACTCAAAAAAAATGACGATGTTTTATTCTATGACGATGAGATGTATAAAGCAATCATATTCCATCATGGTCAATGGAGTAAATATTATCCAATAGATATGAATGAGCTAGCAAATTTAGTCCATAAGGCAGATATGATTGCTAGCCAAACACATTTTGTATAATCCTATTATACCCAGAAAGGAGTAATTTTAAGAATTAAATAAATATTCCTATGTTTCTTTTAATGTTTCTATAATCTCAGATATTTCTTCTCTCTTGCGATATTTTTTAATTAATTTTTTATAACTTTTAATTGATTTTTTAATTAGTTCCAGAGTTTCATTTGGGAGATCATCTTCGTGAATTTCAAGATCCTGTATCATAAAGTCTAAACCAATAGTTAATTTATAATCTTGTTCAAAGCTTTTTTTAGTAAATGTTCTTATTAGTGAAGATTTTCCAACTGCAGCGGCCCCAGCAAGTAAAATCTTAAATCTAAAATGGTTGGAATCTACGATTTCTCCAAGCCTAGGTTTAAAATCAAGTAAAGCTGCAATGGCTAATCTGTAAAATAATTTTTCTACATTTTCATTTGCTGAAGCAGAAGTTTCGATATATTCAAATAAATAATATTGATTTATTTTTTGAATGATTTTTTCTCTAGGTATAGTTTCTCCAATATCTCGTTTTAGATCGTTCTTATTACCAATTAAAAAAATTGGAATATTACCAGACCTGTCTCTTATTTCTTTGAAATATTCATCTATTTTATTAAATGTATCAGGGCGACTTAAATCAAAAACCAGACCTAATGCGGCAACACCTTTAAAAAAGTCAGTTTTAAAAAAATTAAATCGTTCTTGTCCTCCTGTATCCCATAGTGATAATGTGATTTTCATTTTGGCATTCCCTCTCTACTCATTTTTATGGTTCCCAAATACCAATAAATTCATCAGAAATATTGTAGATTTTATTAAATCCCATTTCTTTATATAAATCTTTAAGGCTGTCTTTGTTATAATTCCACAGAGATCGTTTTTGGTATGAATTAATACCATCATTATCTAAAAAGAAGAAATCAACCATTTTGAATAAAGTTTTCGGCAAGTATTTCCCTAAATAAATAACTACCTTTAAAATCTTATCCCTGACAGAAACCTCTTTAGGTTTAACTGTATAAGGTTCACAAATTATAATTTTGTGTGCGATATTTTTAGCCATATTAATTAAATCAAAATGTTTTGGATAAATATGATGCAGAGTATCACTAATAACAATTACATCTTTCTTCTCTCCCTGATAGTTCTTAAAATCAAATATGTTTTTTTGATGTAATATTATTTTCTTTAATTTAATATTTCTTAGTTTAAGTTCCTTATTTTTTATTCGTTTTAAAAATTGATGATTTAAATCTACACCTTCATATTCTATCGTTGGGTGCAAAAAACGCATTAAATATCCAGTACCACACGGCAAATCTAAAACTCTTTTTGGACCTTTTCCAACTAGTAACGCAATTGTAAGAAATTTTGTATCTTGATTGTATAATCTCCTAGTAATTGCGTTATAGAGCCACCCACTACGGTATAATAAACTTCTAAAACGTGGGATTTCCATTTGTTTTTGCATAATTAAATAAAAAGAATTAATTTTTATTGGAATTAAGGGAGCGAGAGAGAATTCATTTTTTCTTCAATTGTTTTATTTAAATCTTTGATTTTTTTATCCATTAATTTAAGTTCTTTATTGATTTCCTCAAATCTACTTTCTTGATCGCTAAACTTTTTTATGTATCTTTCTTTTAATGAAATTGATTGACTATCATCACCTAAAACAGAGATATTCTCTCTTAAGCGAGATTGTTCATCAGTCATATTGTTTCTCTCTTCATCTAGCTTTTCTTGTTTAGATCTTAAATCATTTAAAGTTTTTATTAATTCTGCGATTTCTTTTAAACGATTTTCAATATCGGATTCGATAAATTTCTTTTTGACATAAAAACCTACTCGTTTTAATAAATCCTCCCTACTATAATTCCACAAATATATGCTTGAATAATTTTCTCTTTGTTCTTTTATTTTAAAAACAATTGCATCCTTTGGTTTTAAGGTGATTTTGAATCGCCAGTAATTAGCAGTTTCTTCTGGTTCTATAGGTTTCTCTATAACCTTGTATTCATAAGTTTTTGGATGATCAAGGTAAAGCTCCTTTTCTTCATCAGTTTTATTTTTAATTTTATAGGTGGTCATTAAATTTGTAAAATAGTATTCATAAGAGTAACCACTTTTAAACGTAACTTTATGTACACTTAAATTCTCAGATTTCTGTTCATGATTTATTATTATAGCCTGTTCGATAGCAAAATTCAATAATCTCGTATCATCTTTATTCAAAAAAGGGATAATAGCTTCACCAGCAAGATTATCATCATAAATAATTGTTACTGGCCCTCTTTCTAGTGTAAGATTAGTGTTGTTTGTAATTTCCAGGCAAGCATTAGGGTTTTGATTATTTTCATTTTTGTTATAAAGTAAAATTCTCTTTGCTTTAATTGATTCAGTAAGTATTGGAACTAAAGCAGATTGCTTTCGTTTAATTGTTACTGGATTCGAGATATTATATTCAAATAATTCTCCCAAATCTTTTGTTTGAGTTTTTACTTGAGATTTCACCTTATCATAAACTTCTGTATCAGACATAATACCTTGCATACCTCCAAATCCACCAGGAGCAGGAGGAGGGCGAGCTCCTATAGTTGAGGCTATAGCTCTTTTCTTCATTGCCATTGGTTTTGCTGCTATTTCTGCCATAGTATAATCCTCAAATTTTTCCATTTCCAATCCTTCTTCAATTTCTGTAGGCCTAGCACTTAAAACTTTCGATGGTTGAATTATTGGTCGTTGGATGAAAATTGGTCTATAAAATTCATAAATGAATGAAACTGGCATACCAGCTACTAAAGATAATTCAATATCGTCCCAATCTTGATTAGTAGTATTTTCAATAAGGCCCCAGCCAGAAAGTAAACATTTTTGCTCTAAAGCTTGTTGTTTGCTCATAATTAAACGGTAGGAAGTTTTCCAGATAGGACTTTCACGAATGTACGACACGAAAATGTTTCTTTCAACTTCATCATCTCCTCCAGACTCACAATTTATTATTATTTTTTTAGCATCTTTCTTCTTTCCAGCTATAACTGTATCTAAAAAGAATTTCAAATCCTTTTTGATTTCTTCATTTATTATTTCTAAAGAACGAATTTCTGTAAAGTTATATTTAGTTATTGTACCATCATCTTGATGGAGTATTAATAATTTTTCAGTAATCTTCTCATCTTTATTCACTTTTTCTGAATATTCGATACCCATTATTTTCCCTGAAATTTTCTTAGCACCCCCTACGATTAAAAAAACGTCAGCTCCTTTTATTTGCGTTACTAGGGAAGAAAAAGAATCTCTATCAGGAATGTTTAACATTATGGATTTTAGTAATTGGTCAGTATCTAATGCTGCATCATAAGAAATCGAGGATATATACCCTTTCTTGCTTGTATCTAAAACAAAAAGTGATTTTAATACATCATTCATCTCATCAATCTTAAACTCAATTTCAAATTTTCCTGAGCTCTTTAAGGTACCCTCAAGAATGTAATAAGATACTCCGTGCTTAAATATAATTACTCTTTTTACTTTTAATTTTGACATAAAATTATTATAACTTATTTAAAATTTAAATTTTGATGATTTTAAAATTAAATATCAAGATGATTAAAATTAAGATGAATTAGGGTATCATAAAAAAATGATAAGCTATCTTATAAATTTCTTAGATCTTTTTCTCTAAAATCTCCAAAATATCCTCTTCTAACGTAGAGGTCTCCTTTGGATTTTCAACTATAACACCAATATAGTCACCAGTCTTATTAAAGAAATAAAAAGTTGGGATAGCTTTTAATTCAAACTTTGGATCCGTTGCTTCTGGTGGTGAACGTTTTTTGTGCCATATTGTTTCTCCCGGTTTATGTAATGCATTTACCATTATACCATATAAAATTTTCAAAGTAACATCTTTTGTATTGATATTTTTTATTAACTTTATCATTCTAGGTATATTTTTCGAACAATCAGGACACCAATCAGCACCTAAAGCAACAATTTTTAATTTTTCTTGCTTACTTTTAAGAAATTGTTTAATTTTCTCAATGATCTCTGATTTTGGTTCATAACTTTTATAGACTTTACTAATTTTGTCTTTATATATTTTGAAATATTCCTCAGGGGTCATTGTTGGAGAGACTAGATCAGCCCACGTTAAATCGCTTATTGAGGTCATATTTATTATTGAAATTACTTGTTTTAAAAAAATTCTTTTAATGATTCATAAAACTTTACCCATTAAATTTTAATTAATAAAAATAAATGACAAGAAAAATAAATAAAAAATGATTTTTTAATTACTAAATAGATTTTTTAAAAGATACAAAGTGGTGCTCTCAAATTTTACACTCTTTTAGAGAAAAGATATTAAAAATTAATCTTACAAATAAAGAAATTTCAAGTGAACCTTTAAATGAAGATATCGCAAAGCATTTCTTAGGAGGAGCTGGTTATGCATGTCGTTATCTATATGATAAATTAGAACAAGATACAGATCCTCTTTCTCCAGAAAATATTTTAATGATAATGACAGGTCCACTTAATGGAACTTTTGCTCCAAATACTGGAAGATGGGTTGTATGTTCTAAATCACCATTGACAGGGATATGGGGAGAATCAAATTGTGGAAGTTGGTTTGGGGCTGAACTAAAGAAAGCAGGATATGATGGTATAGAAATAATTGGAGCCTCAGAAAAACCTGTTTATATTGAAATAAAAGATGAACATATTGAGATTAAAGATGCAGAGTTTATATGGGGATTGGGAACATTTCATACAACTAAAAAACTTAAGGAAGTCTTTGGTGACGATAAAGCAAAGGTAGCTTGTATAGGAGTAGCTGGAGAGAATCTTGTAAAATATGCAAATATAATTTCTGAGCAAAGAGCTGTAGGGAGAACTGGTATGGGAGCTATATTTGGTTCAAAAAAGTTAAAAGCTATCATTGCCAAGGGTTCTAATTTAACACTTAATATAGCAAATAAGGATAAATTAGACAAAGCAATTAAAATCGCTAGGGATTATGTAAAATCCTCATTCGCTACTCAAATGTTAGGTAAGTATGGAACTGCTGCCGCTTTAGATATGTATAATGTAACAAGTGAATTACCTATAAAGTATCATACACAACCTAAATGGGATAAAGCAAGAAATATTTCAGGAGTGACAATGGCAGAAACCATATTAGTAAAACAAGCATTTTGCCATTCTTGTGTAATAGGATGTGGAAGAATTATTGAAATAAAAGAAGGAAAATATAAAACCGATCAAATTAAAGGCCCTGAATATGAAACAATTTGCGGATTTGGTAGTTTAATCTTAAATGATGATTTAAAATCGATAGCACATATTAATAAAAAGTGTAATGACTTCGGAATTGATACAATCAGTACAAGTGGAGTTATTGCTTGTTTATTTTACCATTATAACTTACACAATATAAATTCAAAAGATATAGATGGATTAAAACTAGAATGGGGTGAAAAAGTTAAAGTTGAACAATTAATAGAAAAAATCGTTTATAGAGAAGGGATTGGTAATATCCTTGCTGAAGGTTCTAATTATTTTGCTGAAAAATTTAAAATTAATAAAGAGGAAATTGCAGTAGTAGATAATTTGGAGGTGACGTATCATGATAGTCGTTCTAACTATGGAATGTCAATTGCTTATGGAATGGGGCCCCGTGGTCCTTCTCATAATGCATGTGATGCTTATTATATATTAATGGGTATTCCTTTAGATGAACTAGGTATTAACCAAATTGATACATATAAGGATGATATGGAAATGGCAGAATGCTGTTCTTTACTGATGGACTACAGAGCACTGTATAGCTCAATGATAATGTGTTCCTTTTGTAATCCTTTACCTTCTCAAAATGCAGATATAATAAAATACGCAACAGGATTAAATTTTGGACTTAAAGAAGTTAAATTATATGGAGAAAGAATTGCGAATATGAAAAGAATTTTCAATATTAAAATGGGATTAACCCCTTTAGACGATAGAATACCTCAAATTTTATTAAAGCCGTTCGAAAGTGGAGGATCAGCAGGAAGATTTCCCAAGTTTAATACATTAAAACAACTTTTCTATGAATATCGAATGTGGGATCCTGTTACAGGATTACCTGAACCAAAAAAACTTAGTTCTCTAAAGTTAAAGTTATAAGTAAAAATAAGATTAATGCGAATTCTTTTTTCTAAGAATTAGTTTTGTCAACAAGCTAAAAATTTTATGAACATTCTCACCAGTTTTAGAACTACACTCGATAAAGCCGTCTGCTCCCTTAATCATTGCTAAATCCATTGCTTTTTTTGTAGATACTTCTTTTAGATGTATTAAATCAGTCTTTCCACCAACAAAAACGATTGGTAATTTAGAATTAATTTCCTTTTCAACAATTTCAAACCAATCATCCACATGAGCAAGTGAACCATAATTTGTAATATCATACATAAAAATTGCTCCACTAGCACCTCTAATATACGAAGGAAAGAGGAATCTAAATCGTTCCTCTCCTGCAAAATCCCATATCTGAAGTTTTACCACTTCTCCATCTAATTCTACAGCTTTAAGGTGAAAATCTACACCAAGAGTCATTGTTATATCGTCTTTAAATAAATTCGTTAAAAATCTATGAGTTAACGTAGTTTTACCAGTTTGTGAATCTCCAAAGATTACTATCTTGAACGTGGAAGTGTAAGACAACCCAAATACCCAATAATTTTGATTTTTATACCCAATTCTATAGGTTTTTATCTGGTGTTATGTATAATTATAATTTCAGACTATAAAAATTTTACATTAAATTCAAATTTCTAAGAATTTCTAATGCTTTTAATTTTAATATTCTAAATGTTTGTGTTTTAATCAATGCTTTTGATAAGTTTTTTTAATAGAAATATGGCTCCTTTTTTATCTATAGGTTCATTATTATTTCCACATTTTGGGCTAAGACAACAGCAAGGACAACCATCAGGACTTATGCAGCTGCAAGAATTGATCAAATTATAAGTCATTTCTAATAACTCAGTTAAACTATAAAATAATACTTCAGATATTCCTATACCCCCTCTATATGCATCATAGATATAAATAATGGGTTGCTGCTTAACAGGATCAAAATCGATTGAGACGCCACCTAAATCCCATCGAGAAATTTGAGCTAATGTTGGTGCCATCGCTATCATTGCATGTTCAATAGCGTGAATAGTACCTCCAAGATCATATCCTTCTAATTCTAATTCTTTTTGATATTCAAAAGGAATGAAAAACCATACAGCTTGAGATTCAAATTCTACAATAGGGATGTCTTCTAATGGATGTCTTGAACGTATTTCTTGATTTAATATATCAATAACTTTATATGAGTAATACTCATGTTCTACCTTCACATTTCCAAAAAAAGCTTCGATTTCGTTGTTTGGACCTGCTTTATCTTCTGATATCACTTTAAGAGGAGTAATGTTTGTATGCTTTAAGGATTGAGTATAAAAATCTACATCTGTTTTTTTCAAATAGACTAATCTTTCATTTAAATCGAGTTCCTCAACCAAATATGATTCTGCTTCATAAAGATATACAGCACCTTGGTGTAAATCACGGAAAACGAAACTTTCATCTTCAATAGTCAATAGTTCCTCGCCTAAATCAGTTCTTAGCAGAACTTTATAACTCCGATTTGAAAGATCATTCAATCCGTATTTTTCATTTGGAAAAAAATCACTATTCCAATAATAACGATTTCCTCTTTTCATTAGCAAAGAATCTGAAAGTAATTCTTCTATTATTTCTAAGAACAGATTTTTATCTTGAATTCCAAATTTATCATACTCTTCAATTCTTATTGGACTTTCCTTACTTGCACAGCAAATGTGGTTTTTCAATATATACTTATTATTTAGGGTAATTAACACCTCCTCTTGAATTTGTCCGAATAGCTTATCTGGATTATGTATATAGAATAAATCCAAGGGGTTTTCCATTGGTATAAGGGTTGATATCGAAAGATTAGTACCTCTTCCAGAACGACCAATTTGTTGTCTGAAACTTGAGATTGTTGAGGGAAAGCCAGAACTAATCGTAGCATCTAAAGAACCTATATCAATTCCCAATTCAAGTGCATTAGTTGAGCTAATTCCTAAAATATTCTTACTTTTGAAGTTTTTTTCTATATCTCTCCTTTTTTTTTTACTAATACCAGCTCGATAACTGAATATTTTATCTCTTAAAGTAGGTAAAGCATCTCTTGTCCATATAGCTAGCAATTCAGCCATTTTTCTTGAGAGAGTGAAGGTTAACGTTTGAATTCCTGCTTTTAAATTACTAATAAATAGATTTTTAGTTTCTTGATGAGCTGAGCGATATTTATTGGAAATTTCATCATATGGTAAATCCCATAATATTACTTTTTTCGCACCTGAAGGAGAATCATCTCTATCTACAACAATAAACTCTTCACCCACTAATTTTTCACAAAACTCTTTAGGATTATAGATAGTGGCACTTGATAAAATCCATATAGGCTTCACATTATAAGTTTCAAGCAATCTCTTTAATCTTCTTAGTAGCAAGGCAAAGTTGGATCCAAAAATCCCTCTATAAATGTGAATTTCATCCAACACAACGTATTTTAAATTCTGACAAATTCTTCTCCAGTTCTTCTTAAACCAAGGTAAATAAAAATGTAGGCCATAAGGATTGGTTATAACAATGTTAGCATTGTTTAAAACAAATCTTTTTTCATTAGGTTCTATATCCCCATCATAAATTCCTATACGATTTTGCTTGATATTTACCTCCGTTAATAAATCTGATAATATACTAAATTGGTCCCTAGCTAAGGCTTTAGTTGGGAAGACATAGAGCGCAGTTGTAGATGGTTCTTCTAAAATTGAGTTTAAAACAGGGAGATTATAACAAAGGGATTTTCCTGAGGCTGTCGACGTAACTATTACAGTATTTTTACTTTCACGAATTGAATTAATTGCTTCAGCTTGGTGGCGCCATAATTTAATATTATTAAGGTCTAACCATCGTTGAAGTCTTTTTCTTATTGGAGTATTCAAATTATCAAATTGGGGCAGTGATTCAGGAATTTGTTCAATATGAGAGATCTGACCACTGTAAAAATCTTGACTCTTCAAATAATTCAAAAATTTATCAAAGTCGACCATGAATAACTTCAAGATCTGTAATATTATATACAAATTAAAAATTTCAAAAGGGAAGTGAATTATTTATTTTTCTTTATTAAAAATTACTTGATTAATTAGTTTTAAAATAATTTACAAGTAAAATTATAAAATTATATCAATTGTGGAGATTTTGGAAACTTTACGGCTGAACTATAAACTCATTACATTCCTCCAAGCAAAACTTAAAAAATATTAAGATTTTAATCAGATCAAATCAAATTTAAATAAATAGAATTTTATTTGGTTTATAATGTCTGTTTCTGAATGGAATAAGGTTGATTTCCAGCAATTTATTAATGAGTTTGGGAAAGATATTGTTATAAAAAATTCGCCAGTGATATTATATTCAAAAAAGGATAAGGAGCACGAAGCGTATAATTCTCAAATAGCTTTCTTTTTCATTGCTGGAGCTTTACTTATCTACATCGCGATTTCATATTTTCTTGCAACTATATTTTTCAGTTTAATATTATTCGTAATATTTATAATTATAGGAGTAAGTGCAGACGCATTGTTAATTATCAATATCATTAAAGCTAATGTATTTATTAAACCTTTAGAGTGTTGGGTTGAAATTTATAAGGAAATTCTTCAGGAGGGCTCTAATTATTATTGTTTTACTTATTATCCTATTTTTACTGGAAAATGTCATCCAAATGAAGCGAAAAATGTAATTTTTAAGATCTTTCAAGAAGAAGTAATAAAGAGTAAAATAGATATTACTCAAATTGAAGTTTATATGAAAAAAAGCTTAAAAGACCAAAAGGTTTTAGAAACAGTAGGTTATTTTTTCCAATATGCCGAGGGTAGACCTTTTAGAGATGAAAATATCAATCGAAATACTTGGAAATATTTTTCTCACGATAAATCAGATAATGAAAATTATTTAGTAGTAGGAAATTGGGATCATCAATATGAATGGAGATATGATTTAGATTTTGATTTTGATAAATTGCATGAATATGCTCCATGGGTTATTCATAGATGGATTGAAGCGAATTTAAAACCTTTAACCGAGGATTATAAAGGAAAAATTAATTGGAATTTAAGAAGTATCGAATCTACACCAAAATTAAAACCTTGGAAGGTAAATTTTGAAAGTCAAACCTATGAGAATCCTAAGGTATATAATGATCTTGAAATTGTAGAAGAAGCTATTACAAAAATTATTAGACCTGATAAGATCATAGAAAAAATAAAGGATATAAGAGATGACTTAGCAATGTTTATAGCCTATTTTAGAGATTTAGGGCTTTAAACATCTTTTTATTTCTTTTATAGATATTTACATATTCATTAAAGAGTCTATTATAAATTTCTTCATTTTCTGTGTTAGGTGTAAAGACTTTTTTGATTTTAATCAATGGTATAGCATCTGAAAATTTATTCATAAGCTTTAGTCCGACGATTGAGATTATTGCAGAACCTTTTGCAGCCGCTAAATCGGGATTCTCCATCTGAACAATTTTTCGCTTAAGTACATCTGCTAGAATCTGACACCAGATATCAGATTTTGCTCCTCCTCCAATGCAATTAATCTCTTCAGATTTGCCTACTAACTTTTCTATTGTAATTAAAGACCATTTAATATTAAAAGCAACTCCCTCATAAATCGATCTTAAAATGCTATCCCTCGTATGTTCAAGACTTAGATTATAGAAACCCCCTCTAACATTTGGGTCATTTATTGGACTCCTTTCCCCAAACATCCATGGAGTAAAAATGAGATTTTTAGAACCAACTTCAGCTTTTTCTGTAATCGAATCTAAATACAAATATAATTCTTTTGTGTTTCCTTTAAATCTTTCCAACTCGCTCCTAAACATTTGTTGTATAACCCAATCTAAACATGTTGCGCCTGTTTCTTGCTTTGAAATACATAAATAATTTTCTTGAGAAGAACTTATGCTACCAGCATAATGAGCGATATCTTTTAATCTTTTAGAGGTATGAGCAGCTACCCAATCTGCTGTTCCTAAACATACAATTAGTTTATTATCTATAATTGCGCCTGACCCTAAAGCAGCAGAAGTTAAATCGCCAGAACCCACAAATACAGGAGTTCCAGATTTCAGATTTAATTCTTTAGAAGCTTCTATTATTAATTCTCCCGCGATATCAGTAGATTTTTTTATCTCAGGTAATTTATTTCTATCAATTTTGAATTTTTTTAAAATTTCGTCAGACCATTCAAAGATACCAGGATTACTATTCATCATCCAAGATGTATGACTTAAATCTCTTGAAGTTACAGCTTTTTTGGTGCAGCGATAAATAATAAAATCTTTCACACTTAGAAATTTATATGTTTTTTCATAAATTTCTGGTTTATTTTCTTTTAACCATAAAATATGAGAAATAGGATCTTTGCCATTAAATCCAGGTGCCCCTCCTGTGATTTTAAGAAACATTAATATATTTTTTAATCCATAACCAGAGATTTTTATTAATCCTTTTGAAAATTTTCGAGTTAATGGAGCTGCTCGTGTGTCTAACCAGCTAATACTGTTCGTTAAAGCATTACCTTCATTATCTATTGGAATAGTGCAATTCATTTGACAATCAAAGACTATTGTTAAAATTTCATCAGCATCTATATTACTCTGGTGAATTAATGTAGTAGTTGCTTTTTTCACTGCATCCCAATAATTTTCTGGATTTTGTTCTGCCCATCCAGGTTTTGGATAATATAAAGGATAATCTTCCTTTGTTTGAGAAATAAGTTCTAAATTTAAATCGAATAAAGCAGCCTTATTCCCAGATGTCCCTAAATCATGTGTTAGAATATATTTTCCTTGCAAAATTATCACATTATTTTTTGTTATTTATTTGTATTTTGTTTGAATTATTAATAAAGTTAAAAAAATTTTGAGGAACCTTAATTGAATTAATGTTTATGATCTAATAAGTTGATAACTATATTAGGTATAATATCATTATAAAAACTTATAAAAAGTTAATTCATTAACTATTAACAATTAAATACCACTTAATTAAAGGAAAAAAGAGGTAAGTTAGAAATTGGAATCTTTGAAAAGTCTTTCTAATCTTGAAATTCCAACTAATAAGATATTCTATGATAAAAAATCATGTGTGTTATCGGTAGAGATTATAGATTTCATGTTTGTAGGGATTTATAAGAAATCCACAAGGCTTAGTATAATTTTAGATGATATTTTGGCGTCTTTAGGAGATACTCAATTGAATCGCATAGATGTTTATTTTATAGATTTTGTTACTAATACACGAATATCTGAAACCACCAAGTTAAAACATCTCAAATTATTAAGGAAAAAGAAAAAAGAGAAGCAAGTTGAAAAACCAACCGAAAAACGAGAATATAAGGAATTAAAGAAAGACGAAGTCTATGAAATGGAAGAAGAAGATTATTATGATGAGGATATCGCAAGTTTAAAATCGGTAGCAGATGATACAGTAAAGTACAAAGAAGAGATATTTGAAGAAGAAAAATTATTAAAAAGAGATGATCGGGAGCGGGAAGAGTCTCGAAGGATGAGAGAAGCTCCAAAAGCAAAAAAAAGATCGAGAGCATTTCCATCACCAGCACCTCCAGGAGCTGGTGCTCCACCTCCACCTACTAGTAGCCAACCTTCAAAAACTCCCTCGTCTGCAGTACCTCCATCTCCTCCGCCTTCAGATGCGTTAGCTGGTCCTGGTGCTCCGCCACCTAAACCCATACTCGAACCCTCTACAGTTACTCCGGAAGAATCCCAACTAACTATATATGAGATTAATATGGGGCTTCAATATTATTCAGTTATGATGGAACAACGAAGTTATTTGTTTTATGTTTATTTTTCGCATAAAGAATTGAAGATTGTAGATGAGGAGGGTAAAACTGTCTATGAAACGTCATTTAGAATAGTAACCACTAAGGAAGAACCTCCAGTTCTGGATCTTAAAATTGCTGGAGAAGGTTTCGAAGTTCATCCAATCTTTGGAAAAATTGAGGTTAAGAAGGATGCGGTTAATCCCCCAGTAATGATTTTTTCTATTATGCCACTTAAATCTAAGAAAAAGAAAAAGAAGAAAAAAGAGAACGAGAGAAGATTTCTAAATGTTTATGTAGAATTCGAAGAGCAAATAATTAGTCATACAATATTATCAATTATCGTGCAACCTAAATATTTCAAACTTGATCTTGGTCCAATACATTTAAATCTCAGTAGAAAAGCTGCTGCAATAATATCTTTTATTTCAATTTTAATAGCTGGAATTTCTCTTGTATATACATTATTTGCTTGGGATCCTTCGTCTTCTTTTGTGGATATTTTAAGCGGCTTTGCGCCAGGGCTAGGATCAATTGTATTTATAGCTATATTTTTAATAACATTGTTGAAGGAAGGAATTTTTCCATTAAAACAAAAAATTACAGCATTTCTAAATTTTGATCAAACGGGAGTCTTAATCAAATAAATTTATTTATTTTTAACTCTTTTTTTTTCTTACTTTTTAAATTATTAACTTTAATTCATCCCAAAATTTCTTTTTTAATTTACTTAACTTTTTATCCTTTAGTTTAACAAAATATAAAGTCCTTTTAGCGATAACCGGATAATTTTTTATTTTTAAGGATTTAATTAAACCTGCTGATTCTGCTTTATCAGCCATTATTTCACTCATAAAGCTTATATAGTTAGATTCACTCACAGTAGAAATAATTGAGTCATTATCATTAATTTCTAATTCAATATCTAATTTCTTATAATCTGGAAATTGCTGTTTAAATGTATCCCTCATTCCCGAACCTTTTTCTCTCCATATGAAAGGATATTTAATTAGGTTATCAAAAATAATTATATCTCCGTCTTTTAGCAATTTATGATTAGGTGAACATATAAATTTAAATTCATCTTCGCCTATTTTGATAAATTCAAACGCTTTTTCATTATAACTCATAAAGCTACCAATACCAGCGAAATCAACCTTTCCATTTTTTAAATTTTCAATAGATTCCTGAGAATTATTAATCAATATTTTGAAGTGTACATTTGGATTTTTATTTCTAAAATCTGCTATATATCGTGGTAGAATATGAGAACCCGGAATGGTTGATGCGGATATAGTAATATTCTGTTCTATTTTATCCTTGAAATTTGATATTTCTAGTTTACAACTATCATATAATTCTATTATTTGTTGTGCATATTCAAGGAAAAGTTTTCCAGGTTCTGTTAGCTCAAATTTCTTTGTAGTTCTATCAATTAGCATTACTTCACCAAAATCTTTTTCTAACTGAGAAATTTGATGAGATAATGTGCTTTGTGAGATAGGAAGTTCATTTGCTAATTTTGAGAAACTTTTATATTGAATTAGCTTAATAAAGTTCCTTAAATATTCAATATTCATAATTTAATTCGATTTGAAATGTCTAATATATATTTAAAATATAAGATAATTAAATTATTATTATTTATCGATTTTTTTAATAGATCCGTATGAAAAATTTAATAAATGTCAAAATTTTTATGTAATTACACATAGAAAAGTGACTTTAAATGAAAGCCTTATAGAGGAAAATTAAAAATGACTGAGAAAAAGAAGACCTTTACAATTGTTATCGGAGATGGTGCCTACACAAGTGAACGCCCATACACTATGCTAAGATTTGCATATACAGCTTTATTAGAAGAACATAAAGTAAATATATTTCTAGTTGAGGATGGAATTTTTGTGGGAAAGAAGAATCAAGATCCAACCACATATGATAATGTAGGAAAATGGATGACAGATATAATTTCTGAAGGCGCAAATGTGAAAGCTTGTGGCGTATGTATGAAGGCACGTGGAATGTCTGAAAATGAATTGATAGAAGGAATTAAAAAAACAACTATGAATGGATTTGTTGAAATGTGCGAACAAGCAGATAATGTATTATTTAGTTAATTTTAAAGAAGTGATTAAAAAATGACAGGTTCATATAAGTTAGATTGCTCTGGGCTTGTTTGTCCAATGCCTGTTGCTAAAACCAAGAGACAACTACTTGAGATGAAAAGTGGAGAAATCCTTGAAGTTTCTGGTGATTACGCAGAGGCGGGGGAAAATATTAAGCGATATATAGATAGAATTAAAGATAAAATATTAGAATTCAAGATTGAAGGAGAAAATTTTTATTTGAAGATTGAGAAAGTATAACACTTTTTTGAATAAGCTCTTTTTATCCTTTTCTTTTAAATATTCATATAATAATAGATTTTCCTAATTTAAGATAAAAAATTTTTAAAAAGTAAGTTCTTATTAGAATATGATTTAAAAGAAAATACGTTTTCAAATTTTCTTGATATGGATCGAGATTATTTAATTCGTCGAGCAAATATAAATGATGCAAAAGGAATCTATGAAGTTCTATTAGCTGCATTTGAAGAATTCCGTCATTATTATTCCCCAGAAGGTTTTAATGATACTGTCATGTCAGAAGAAGCTATAAAAGAACGCATGAAAGATATGATATTATATGTAGCTACTGATCAAAAAAAAAAGATAATAGGAACTATAGGATGGCAGAAAATCAATTCTAAAGAAGCTCATATACGTGGGATGGCAGTACTTCCTGATAGGCAAGGGAAAAATAGCCCTGCAATAGATTTATTACAAATATTAGAGAAAGATGCTAGGTTGGACGGTTGTATATTATTAACATTAGATACAACAGCAGTTTTAGAAAGAGCTCAAAATTTTTATAAAAAAAATGGGTTTGAAAAGACCGGTAAGACCGGTGATTTTTTTGGTTCAACAATTTATGAATTTGCTAAGGAGATTTATCATAAGTAAATAAATCAATGTTCAATTATTATTTAAAAGGCTTTCTGCATTCTCATCCCAATAGCAGTCACCATATTTATTGTCCAATTGAAATTCCCTTAAAACTCTTATATGATTAGAAATTACGTTATGAATATATACACAAGAATTTTAAATAATAGTAATGTCCTCATGAAGAAAAAATTCTGATAAAAGTACAATTATGATTAAAATTACTAAATATTCTGATTTTGAAGGTAATGTAGGAGAGATTGTTAAGATTATTGGAAAAATCTCTAAAGTAATGTGGCAACATCTCGCGACATTCGTTGATTCTCACCCACACATGAATTATTTCGATTTAGATGATGGGTATCAAATTTTAATATATACTAAGAATAAAATTAATTGTGAAGAAGAAATAGAGATCATCGGTAAATTAATAAAAGTGGAGGATACACGTAAAAATCCAAGATCTAAAATTCATGATGAATACTTTGAATATCAATTAGTTGTTGACTCTTGGAAATGCTTAGAAAAAGAATAAATGGGAAAAGTAAATTAAAAAAGTATATTAATTTCTTCGGTTTTATTCGAAAATTAAACTAAATTTTGATTTACTTCTAAAAATGGAGAGGGCTCATGAAAAAAATTACAATTTACGATTATAAGAATCAAGAAAATGAAATACATAGCCTTATTGCTGAAATTAAGGATAATGGTGATCTTGTTTTTTCAGGATACGATTGTGGGCAATCAGTAAAAAGATTTTTTGGGGATTTAGATCATGAATATTGGCTAACGGTTAAAGCTGAGAATATCTCTTCCGTCATTTTAAATTTAATAAAAGATCGTTTCAAGAACGACACAGAATTTAGAGAATGGCTCGATGAAAAGAATATTCAATTCGAGTTCTATTCATATACTTAATAAGTTTTTAACTACATCTTTTCTCAAGCTTGTATTGCTAACTATTAAAGGAATTGAATATAAAACTGTCAATGCGAATTTTAGTAAAAAAAGAAATAAAAATAGTTTAAGCGTTTTAAATTCGCGGAAACCCAATCATAATAGCCTTTATCATCTAAAACTTTAGGAACTTCCACCCAGTAATTACAAATAGTAACATTATCCCATTAATTACTCGTTCCCTTAATCTTCCGTATTTATTTCCTCATTCTTTATATATTCTTTCTTGCTATTAATATGGGACGAAATATTTATATATATAATTTAGCTATTATTTATTAACTAATTTCTGACAAAAAAGTAAATCTCTATTTTATATAGTATAAAATATTAAAAGGTGTAATCGAAATTATTGGAAAAAGAATATCATCAGACTTGAAGTACTTCTTTATATGCCTTACTATTTCTTTATTTTTCCTAACACCAATTTTAAATGTTCATGCAGTTTCAAGCAATCGTTATTATGCTGGTTATAATTATTATGGCTATAGTTCAAGTCCTCGTTGGGGAGTTAAAGGAAACGTAATGACAATTTGGGCGGAGATACCCTGGAATGAGATGTGTGCAGAGTGGACTTGTGTAATATTAGATTATTCTCCACTTTATTGGATCCAATGTGGATACTACCAATATTGGCTTGGTATCTTTCCAGCATGGAATTTTTACATTGAAAAACAAGATTCGAATGGACACTGGATGTTACCTTTGCAACTATTACATCCATTGGTAGGTCATACTTATACTTATGCAATATGGTATGATACTACCCAGGCTCAATGGAGATATGCTATATTGGAAGGATCAACTTGGCTTTATTCGGGTTGGAGACCCGTTGATCCTGATCAACCATGTGATCTTCAAGGTTTTGTTGAGACTTCCCATAAGGGTGTCCACATCGGTGGGAGCCATTTTAGTAAATTAACCTATTGGGATCCTGGAATCTCATGGTGGCCTTATTGGAACAGACACGATCCTTATACAAGTCCACATACTTCTTATTCCTTAGATGAAAGAGGTCATTATGAGTTTTATGCAAGTGGGGGTGGCTAGATAGTGAGAACAAAAAAGCAAAAATCTTTTATGGAAGCAATGGTGGTCTTAGTTATTTTCTTCATCGTTGTTTCATGGTCTCTTAATGTGGCTGAGCCTAATACAACTCATGAACCTTTAGATTTTTATGGAACTTCTAGAAAGGTCTCTTTAATTGAGATGATCGAAGTCGCTACTAAATTTAATATATCATTATATTTACCATCTGAGTCGCCTAATAATCTTGAGCTTACAGCTATATATCTTAAGGATGGTCCTTTCATAGCAATGGTTGTCTATAGCGCTGAGAGTAATATAGATTACAAATCTGCTGAATTCATAATCCAGATAGTGCAATCAGAATCATCACCAACATATGATCATCTGAAATCTAAGGCTGATAAATCTGAATTTAAGACAGCATTAGAGATCAATAATTGGCCAGTATTGCTAGATGAAAAAGCAGACTCTGGCGGTGAGGCAGAGTTCAGGGAGAAATACGGAGATACTACACTCCTAGGAAGGGTTTGGATCAATGGAATGCGATATAATATAGTCGCTCCAACTCTGAAGATAAATGATGTGATACAAGTGGTGGAGGATATGAATTTATTGACTCCATAAATATGCTCCTAAAAGAAGAGAGCAGTGAATTATAAACAATATATACTACAAGAACACTCTATATGGGAGTGCAATGTTTTTTCTACTTAATTCTGGAGGGATTTCTCATTTAACTTAAAGAAGGAAATAATAAGAGCCTAAAATATTAAAACTCTTTTTTTTTAATTACTCTTAATTAAATAAATTTTTTTAAATTTTAGGAAAAAGATTTCAAGGAAAAAGTTTTCTATTGATTTTTTATATAATTTTACATTTCAAATAATTTTGCAATCAAAATTAAGTTATTTTATTCTTGTTTTTTTATCAAGTAACGACGACCAATAAGTATTAAAAAAAATCCTGCTACAGCAAGTGGAATTGTGTACCAGCCGTAGATCATCAACCATTCTGTCCAATAGGTTATTGGATCTACTGGAACAACGTAGCCAATATAAACAGGTTGAAAAAGCATAAAAATAGTATTAATAAATAATAAATAACATCCAATAATGATTATGATTATTCCTATAACTTTTCTTTTCATCAAACTGTCATTCTAGTCTTTATAATTTGGTAAATCAATTAAAATAATTATTCTAAGTTATTAAATATTTTCATAGTATCCTAATTTTATTTAAATTCACCTCTCTTATTTCAGTTAATCTTATAATAAAAGAAATCTCTAAAGGTTTAGATGTGATATGGAGATATATAAATATTTATAGGATATAAAGGAATTACAGATTTATGATCATGAAAACGAAAATGTACTCAAAACCCAAAAATTTATTAGGATTATATTTTACATTTATTTTTCAGGTTCAAATTATGGATAAAGAAAGAGAGTTTATCAACTCAGTTAATTTAGATAGATCATTTAATTTAGAGTTTTTAAAGAGAAATCCGAATAATAAGGAAAAAAGAAATATATTATATGAATAAATTTAAAAATTCATTTCTCTAATTATATTCATAACATCGTTCCATAATACTCCGCATTTATTTCCTCATTCTTTAAACACTCTTTCTTGTTACAATATGGAACGAAGCATTTATATATTTTGACCGTGTTGCCCTTTATTAACCAAATTCTGACAAAAATAAATCTCTATTTTATGTAGTTAAAAATATTAGAAGGTGAAATCGAAATTATTAGAAAAAAAATCCGAAAGAATTTGTTGAAATACTTCTAGGAATTAAAAACAGAGTTATTATTAATATTTTTAATTGGAGATGTAAAATAAAACCCGTAAAAATTTCTAAATTTTCATTTTTATTATTTTTTAGATTGCTACCCCCTTTGCAATTTCAAATTTTTTACTTTTTGCAAATTATCCCTCTATTATTTCTATTAATCCATTACAAAATAATGAAGAAAATCAACAAGGATCAATATTATGGTTACACAATTCATTAAGTAATAAAATTGGAAAAATAATGAAAGGATATATAAATTACTAAATTTGAACAAATATGTATATACAGAAGAAATAGAAAAAATAATTATTGATTGCATATAAGACTGGAAAATGAAAGATAAAAGAATTGGATTTATCATTGAGGTATTTTTATTTACAACTTTTCTTTTTTATCTATTAGATTTGAGAATTGATATCTCTGCTTTTGTAATTAATCCTTCACAATATAATGATTTTTCTTGTTATTTAGCTATGGCAGATGATATAACTTGTATTTTTAGAGCGGAAATCGTTGAACCATATATACATAGAGTTTTAGTTCCTTTTATTGCTGGCTTGTTACCTTTTGATCTAGCTATAAATTTTGCTTTGATTGGTTTTATTTCTTTCTATTTAACTGGAGTTATACTTTATTATACATTAAGAATTAATTTCAACAGAAATTTGTCGATTCTTGGGTTTTTATTTTTTTGGTTATTTACTTTTAACAAAAACTTAAGAATTATAATTTTCTATTACACTATAATTGTCGACCCCACCACATACTTGTTTATTATTTGTTGTTTCTATTGCATATTAAAAAGAAAAAAAAAATTGTATTGCTTTTTTCTGATCTTAGGAGTATTAACAAAAGAGAACTTACTATTTACAATCCCAGTTTTTATTATATACCAATTCTTAGAAGAAGAAAAGACTTTTAAGCTTAGAGACGGATTTATCAAATTCCTAAGAATCTTTATATATATAATTCCAGCTATAACAATTTTACTTTTATTAAAAGCAATATCTAGACCAGATTTTATCTCTAATCATCCTTTTTGGTATAATTTGTACGGAAGTAACGAATACGGAACTTTAAGGATGATATTAGCATTAGTGAAAGAAAGATTTAAGGATCCTTTTGATATAAATGATTATTTTTTTAGTATTTGGGGAATCATTATAATTTCATTTAGTTTTCTAGAAAAAAGAGCTATGTTTAATTGGTTAAAACTATATGGAATTTTTATGTTTTTGGCTTACTGTCAATTGTTTTTAGCAAGAGGGATAGTCCGTCACTTATTTATTGGTTTCTATCCCATGATTTCTTTATCTATATTAGGATTCCAAAATTTTAGGGATAATTACTTATCTTTTTCTCTTATTAGCTTTTCTAAAAATAAAATATTTAATATAAAATTTGATATTTAAAATAATGAAGATAGACGATAATTTGACTATATTCTTGAGAAAATATAAATTTATTAGTGTTTATTTCATACTTCTTCTTCTCATTTTTCAGAATAGTATCTTTTTTGGAGATTTCGATCATGAATTTTGGCTAACGGTAAAAGCTGAGAATATCTCTTCTGTTATATTACATTTAATAAAAGATCGTTTTAAGAGTGACACAGAATTTAGAGAATGGCTCAATGAAAAGAATATTCAATTCCAGTTCTATTCATATACTTAAAGAGCTTTTACTTAGTTCTTTATCTAAAACCATTATTATTAACTATTAAAAAAATTGAATACAAAACTATAAATCTGAATTTTAGGAAAAAAAAGAGAAAAAAAACATGAGATGGCAAAATCATCTCAGTCTTTTTTTTTTTGACCGATAAGTTGAAAAACTCTCAATCCTATTATTATTTATAATGAAACGTGAAACCTATTCAGAAGAATATAAAACTGTGAGGATTAGCTATCCCTCTGAATGGAATTTTACGTGCCCTTCATGCGGAGAGAAGGTGAAATTCAAATATGCTGATGATGGTAAATTAGTCCATACCCTAAAAGGTCCTATATATCAAGTAATTAATTTATATTCTTGCGTTAACTTAGAATGTGAGTTAAATAAGATTGCCTTTAATCCATGCCCCAGATTTGATTATAGTCAGAGAACGTATGGTGCAGATGTTTTTAGATAAATTGCTGATGAGCTTTTAGTCTACGAGTTAAAGCCAGAACAAATATTTAAGCGTTTAACTAAAAAATATCAATTAAAGATCTCAAAAGATACGATTCGACGCATCTGCGATGAAATTTTAAAACTAAAATCGTTTAAAATAGATGAAAAAACAGTAGAGCTCATTCAAGTACAAGGTCAGATCTTATTAGGGTTTGACGGACAGGACCCAGGGGGAGATGCTTCCTCCATTTGGTGTTTTATGGACTTAATATCAAATCGCATCCTTGCTACCTTTAAATTTGAAAAGCTAGACCATCAAATTCTTCATGGAATACTTGAGAACATCCAAGATTTTTACGGTGTAAAGATTATCGAATGGATAAGCGATAAACAAGGGTTAATAACTAAATGTCACGAGACTTTTTATCCCGAAATTCCCCACCAATATTGCCAATATCATTTTTTAAGAAATACATGGAACCATTTAGAAGCAATTGATAGTAATGCGTATTTATCGTTGAAGAAAACCGTAAATTCATTAGATATAAATACCCGATCTAACAGCTCCCCTGTGTATTTTGAAGGATTAGGAAAAAGATCCGTTCAAGAGGTATTTAGGGGAATAAACAAAGATCTCCAAAAAATGATTAAAGTCCGTAATAAAACTTTCAAGGAACTTAGAGGGGTACGACTTTTCGAAGAGTTGACAGAATATCAACGCAAAATGGCAGAAATATTAACGGATAAAGACTCTACTTTACGATTCACTAAAATTCTTACTAAAACCTCATTAGTCTTAAAAAGTGCATTAGATGACGTGGAAAAATATTATGCGGATTCTCGTGAGCTAAATAATTTTTTTCAACGGGTTAGAGAGGCGTTTAATCAGGAAGATATGAATATAGATGAAAAAGAGAGTTCTATTGCTATTATCTACGAGACTCTCCTAACCAAAACTCAAAAACTCAATCCTAAACTAAACTTAACAACCTATAAATCCTTTTTACAGAAAAAGAATGCATCTAAACCACAAATTATGATGGAATGGTGTAGATTATGGGAATCCTACCGTCCAGGACTCTTTCAGTACACCCATTTTCCTATTGTGGTAAAAACCAATAATACTCTCGAAAAGGGCTTTAGCACTCAAAAACAAGCTATATTTAACCGTGTGGCAAAAGCAAACGTCATCCACATGATAGCAACGAGGGGCGAGGATTATTTACGATTAAAACATTGTGCTCCAGAAGAATTAGAATCTGACATAGTTCAAGAATATACTGATGCGGTCGTGAAAGAGTTACGGGCTAAACTAAGGGCCGATATTAAAGAAAGAACCATTATGTGGAATACGAAAAGTAGAAGCTATGAGGGGCTTGAGGTTGTAGTAGAACACTACTACCAAAAATTAAAGAAAAAAAAGGGAGGTGACAATTTCGTCGGGTGAGATTACTTTGCTACCTCATAAAAAAAAATCATTTTTTTATATTTTCTGCAACCAAATCATAATAATAGTTGGGTTCACTGAAATGCTTATAATTTAAAAATCTTAACTTCATTCAAAATTTCTCATCAAAAAGATTTAAATTTACTATTTTTTTATGATGAAATAATTAAATTTAATACTATAAATGAGGTGTCATGTTTATGGTTGAAGTCGAGTGCTCAAAATGTGGGAACCTTTTTAAAGGAAAAACAAAAAAAAAGCCATGAAAGAATTAATGAAGCATGCCAAAAAACATCATTCTAAAAAAGATATAAAAAAAATATTTAGAAACCTTAAGAAATTATAAATTAAAAAAACTTAGCGTTTTAAATTCGCGGAAACCCAATCATAATAGCCTTTGTCGTCTAATACTTTAGGTACTTCAGCGAAAAACTGAACTTATTTTTAGATAATAAAGAGAATAAATTAGTTATTTTTTTTTTCAATAATACAATATATAAATTAAGGTGTTATAATATGCCAGTAGTTCATGTAAATATGTGGAAAGGAATTTCTGAAGAGAGCGTTAGGCAAATAATAGCTGGAATAACTAAAGTTTTTGTCGATATGAATATTCCCGCCCAAGCAGTAGAGGTTCTTGTCCATGAAGTTCCAAAGACTCATTGGGGTATAGAAGGTAAGCCAGCTACAGAAGCTCGTCCAGATGCAAAACTTCCTTAATAGATATATAAATTAAATTAATTATCAATTCACAAGAGATTTGTTATTTTTTATTGGAAAATTTCAATAAGGAGATAAATTTAAGAGTTCATTATGCTAAAAATGAAGAGAAAGAAAAGAATATTTATTTCATTTATAATAATTTTTCATAAATTTCTCAGCAAAAACATTTAAATGTACTATCTTTTTATGATGAAATAATTGAATTTAATACTATCAATGAGGTGTCATATTTATGGTAGAAGTCGAATGTTCAAAATGTAGGGCTAGGTTTGAAGGAAAAACAGAAAGAAAAGCTAAGAAAAAATTAATGATGCACGCCAAAAAACATCATTCTAAAAAAGATGTAAAAGAAATTTTTAGGAAACTAAAATAAAAAAAGAAAAAAAATGGTTAAAATTATCTCTTTAAATTCGCTGAAACCCAATCATAATAACCCTTATCGTCTAAAACTTTAGGAACTTCAGCGAAAAATTGAGAAGTAATCTCCTTAACATGCTTTGCGGCAACTGGATGGAACATCATGGCAAGGTCTAATCCCACAAGACTGAGACTTAGGGCATTCATTATCTCCCAGATTGGTCCTCGATATTGACGTAATCCCCATTCAGGAGCTTGCTTTTCACTCATCCATGCCTCTCTTGCACCCCATGCGTTTGTTGTTCCCCCACTTATTGGATAGGCTAAATCGGTTTCACCTAACAATCCAGCAACACGCATTCTTTGATAAATACTGAAGCTATACTCCATCCCGTATCCTAAAATCGCAGCTACACAAGAAATTTATGTATTTTAAGCTGTTGCGCAAGTAGGATCCATAACGATCCTATTACGGGGGAGTCCTAATTCTAATGCATCTTTATTCATTTTAATTTGATTATTTAAATCTAAACTGGTCCAGAGTAGGCAGTTGTGATCGTATTTTACAGCTAATGGGATTTGACGGCCGTTTGATAAATTCAATTGACTTACATCTTCCCAAGTAGCTTTATCTGCTGCGGAGAGCATCAAAACCTCACTTTCGGTAATAGGAGCGGTTGCTTCAAAGAGTTGCTTATCTTTTTCTTTATTACCAGAGCATCCAATAATTACAGGGACATCTACTGCTTGAAGAATTTCTTCTAAATACTTTACTGATTGGGAAACAGGTGCATCTCCCATAGCAGGATCAATCTCTAATGAATGAAAAGTAATACATTCAGCGCCAAATTTATCTACAGCAAATTTAGCCCATTGAGCAGGATGTCCTAATACATCACCATATTCTTCTTTTATTGGTTTAGGAAGCATCATTTTTGCGCCCATATCAAAAACGTCATAAGTAACGAGGGGGGGATTGGGATTCCTTTTACTAAGTCCTAAGAAGTTATAAAAAGGAGGGACTACTTCGCCACCAATTACAGTTCTTTTACCATTTGAGCGGACAAATTCAACAGTTTCAATTTTCCCAGGATATTCTAAATCAAGTGAAAATTTGGCCGGCGTCCATTCTGCCTTCCCTGGAACCCCCGGCAATACAGCCTGAGCAGCAGCTTGTACGATGCTTGGCAACATTTGAAATTCAAGATATTCTGCAAACAAATCTACATCTTGGAGTTCGATTTCTTCAGTATCTTTCATAAATTTTGCTAATTTTTTACTTAATTCATCGAAGGAAATTTTACATCACACTTTTAATCTTAAAATTTTATTAATATTGAAAAAAACATTATACAAAATTTAAAATTTGTTTATTAAATTTGACAATTATTTAAATAGTAGTGGTATCGGATTTCGTTTTTAAATGTAAAAGATGAAATTTTGCTAACTTGAAAGAGGGATATTTAAAAATTATAATTTAGAATAAGGTTTCACTAAGGTTTAATTAAATTTTTATAATTAGAACACTATATTTTTCAAACCTAAGAATATAATTGAATTTCTCTTTATTTTTAAAAAAAATTATTTAAAAAAAGAATTTGGTTAAACAATTCTTATTCTTCTCTTATAAATGATAAAAATTGATACGGATGCAAGGAATAGCGAAAAAAGAATTAATTCCAATTGAAATCCAGGTATTATAGGAAGATAATATCTTGTTAAATCTTTATTTATAACTGTTCCATTAGTATAAGTTATAGTAGATGTTAAATAAAAAGTATCTGGTCCGCCACTGACTAATATTATCTCAATATAATAAATCTTTTCTTCAGTTGCAGTATAATTTATATACGGGTTATCGTCCAGACTATAGGCAACAGTTGGTGGAGTATTAAAAATGACTTTATTTAATGTATTATCATTATTTACATAAGATTGTACAGGTCTTACGTTGAATAGAAAAAGAGTAAAATTTCCACTTTCTGTATGCATTAAACTAAGCTCAATATTTTGGCTTTCATCCAAATCAGTTAGGAAGAAAGTGTAATTTCCATTATTGTTATTATCAATGTAAGTGAAAGCTATAGCATTATTAATTGGAACTATCATTAAAAGTAAAAAAATTGATATCAATATCTTTTTATATTTCATTATAAAAGTTACCGCAACATATTCAAAAAATATATTATAATATAATTATGAGTTTTAATTAAAATTCACTTTAGATCTTTTTGTTGAATTTTGAATAAAATTTAATAATATTGTCTTAAGCATATATCTTAGAGTTTTCATGGAGTATTTAATTATAGAAAATTTGGATTTTGGTAAATATCATGGACTAGGTAATGATTATGTAATAATTAATGATATTAGATGGAATATTCCAGAAGAGAAAAAATCAGCCTTAGCACTAAAATTGTGTGAAATTCATTTTTCAATAGGAGCAGATGGTTTAATTTTTGTATGTGAATCTAAAGATGCTGATATTAAAATGAGGATATTTAATAATGATGGATTAGAAGCGGAAATGTGTGGGAATGGGATAAGGTGTTTTTCAAAATATATCTATGAGAAGGATATTGTAAAAAAAGATGAGATCACAATAGAAACTCTCAAGGGTATCCTATTAGCAAAACTTAGTATTATCAATGGTAAGGTTAATAGCGTTGAAATTGATATGGGACCACCAATTCTGAATTGTGAGGAAATTCCTGTTATTTTAGACAGTCTAGTGAATCGATGTGTTAATGAACAACTAGTGATTTTGGATAAAATTTTTAATTTTACGGCGGTTTCAATGGGAAATCCACACGCAGTTATACTTACCAAAGAACTCCTAAATGATAACAAATTAAATATGTATGGCGCGGCAATAGAATCTCATGAGTGCTTTCCAAATAAGGTAAATGTTGAATTCGTCAAAGTAATCTCCGAGGAAGAGGCTATTGTGAGAGTGTTTGAAAGAGGTGTTGGAATCACTAAATCATGCGGTACAGGGGCTTGTGCTTCTGTTGTAGCAGGTACTATATTGGGTATTTTTAAAGAAAATATACCTATATTAGTGCATAATGACGGCGGAGATTTAAAAATTACCTATACTGGCAAAAGAGTTCTTATGGAAGGTCCGATAGATAAAGTTTTTGATGGTATAATTGAGAGAATCGAGATTTAACGAGTTACTTTTAAGATAAGATTAATTTGATTTTCTCAGAAATAAATCACTTTGATAACCTAATTGTGTTATATTATGAATTATATTGATTGGTTGGATAGGAAAGATTTAGAATACCGCGATGGAAATCTATATTTTGCCAATTTGAACACATTAGAAATTGCAGAAAAATTTGGTACTCCTATTTATGTTATAAATGAACAAAAGATTCGAGAGAGGTATAGAGAATTAAAGGATACTTTGAATTTAGGATATAAAAGAAATAGAATCTATTATGCCGTAAAATCAAATTCTAATTTATCAATTTTAAAAATATTAGTTTCTGAAGGATCAAGTTTCGATTGCTCATCAACAGGAGAGATTTATACATGTTTGAAATCGGGTGTTTCACCAGATCGAATAATATACACGGGAAATATGTTTACTAATAATGATTTTAAATTTGCTATTGATAATAATGTGTTAACTAACTTAGACAGCTATAGCCAATTAATTAGATTAGCAAAAATATATGAGAAAAAAGGAAAAGATAAATCAATCATTTCTTTTAGGTTTAATCCTGAATTCGGAGCGGGACATCATCCTCACACTATAACAGCAGGAAGAGAAATTAAATTTGGTATATTAGAGAATCAGATGATTAAAGCATATACGAAGGCTAAGGAATTAGGTTTTAAAAAATTCGGGATTCACCAGCATATCGGGTCGGGGATTATTGATGCTAAAAATTATGAAAAACCTAATGAGAAATTTCTTACTATTATAGAAAAACTAATAAACAAGTTAGGGATCCAATTTGAGTTTGTAGACTTTGGCGGAGGTCTGGGTATTCCTTACTATCCAGAAGAGAGTCCGATTGATTTAAATGAATATAGTGAAATCGTGCTTACCAGTTTTAAAGAAATTGTAGAAAAAGGAGAAATTGGTGAACCTTTTCTTTTTATTGAACCTGGACGTTATATTTCTGCAGAAGCAAGTATTATTTTAACACATATAAACACAATAAAAGATAATGGTTATAAATTGTTTGCTGGGTTAGATGCGGGATTCAACATTTTAATTCGGCCTACTTTGTATGGCTCATATCATCATATTATAGTTTGCAATCAAAGAAATAAAGAAAAAATATTGAAGTATGATATTGTAGGACCTATATGTGAATCAGGAGATGTCCTTGGTAAGGAAAGAAATTTACCCGAATTGAACGAAGGAGACTATCTTGCAATATTAGATGCTGGTGCTTATGGATTTACTATGAGTAGTTCTTATAATTCAAGACCAAGACCAGCAGAACTCTTAATAAATGATGGTAATATATTCAAAATCCGTAATGAAGAAACGTTTGATGACCTAATTAGAAATCAAATAGTTCCAGATTATTTGAAATAATTATTATTGCTTTGCTTAACCAACAAAAATAAAAATTTATATCTATTATTATTCTATTGAGATAAAATTATAAAAAGTGAGACTATTAGGGCTTGGATACCCCTTAATGTTCTCGATGAAGTGTTGGCATTATGAAATCTACGTAAAGTTGTACAACTAAGGAGATTGATGATAATACTGATCTGCACTGATCTTTTTTATAATTTTATCTTATCTAAAAATATTATCATGAAGGAGATTTCCTTTTATAAGCCTAATACTTCCCTTGTGGAGTATATCTTATTTTCTTTAGCAGTTGTAATAAATTTTATTGCTTTTAATGCCCCATTAGCGAAGCATTCTCTATTATGAGCTTGATGTTTCAATTCAATTCTTTCTCCCGGTCCACCATATAATATTGTATGATCTCCTACAATATCACCCGCTCTAATAGAATGGATTCCAATTTCATTTTTGGCGCCAACTGACCGCTTATTAGGTCCGCGACTTCGACCAAATTTAGCTATATCTTCAAAATTAGATCCAAGTGTTTCACTTATTATCTGTCCTATTTTCATTGCAGTACCACTTGGAGCGTCAATTTTTCTATTATGATGTGCTTCTAACACTTCAATATCCCAATCAGCTAAATATTTAGTTAATATTGATGCCATTTTAAAGAGTATATTAATTCCAACAGCCATATTAGGTGATATAACTGCCGGTGCTTTATTTCTTTTTACAAGTTCTTCAAATGTAGTAAAAAATTCTTCTGATAATGCAGTAGTACCAATTACACATCGGATTCCATTCTCAACACATATTATACAATTTTTTTCAGTTGCTTGTGCCACAGTAAAATCTACTGCTACATCTGGGTGAGTTTTATTAATTATGTCTTGTAGATTATCTACATCATTTATTTTTATATTATTTGGATCTTTTACACCTATTAAGACACCTAAATCACCACCGATATTAGTGATATCGCATGCCGCAACAACATCTATTTCTTGGTCTATTAAAGCTAATTTACTTATTAGCTTACTCGTTGTACCAGTTGGTCCTAAAATTAATAATTTAATCATATTTTGACCTCTTTTATTAATTAAATTAGATGTAGTTTTTCTAATACTTCTTTTATTTTCATTTGATTAGTTTCTAATGGGGGAGTTAATGGCATCCTCATCCTTTTATTCATTAAACCCATAAGCTCAGCAGCAAATTTTATAGGTCCAGGATTAGTTTCGATGAAAAGAACCTTGAATAAATCATAGAGTTCCAATTGCAAAACCCTTGCTTTTATCCATTCATTTTTAAGCATAGTATTAGTGAATTCAACCATCTTTGAAGGAATAATATTAGAGGCCACGCTAATAACTCCCTTCCCCCCCAAAGTCATAATGTGATATGTAAAACTATCATCTCCACTTAATACAATAAAATTATCAGGAGTAGTTTTAATGATTTTAGTAATCTGATCAATGTTTCCACTAGCACATTTTATTCCTACAATATTATCTTTAGTATTCGCTAATTTAGATACAGTTTCAGGTTCTAAATTTGTTCCTGTGCGACTTGGAACATTATATAAAACTATTGGAAGAGATATGGAATCCGCAATTGTTGAAAAATGGTCTATAAGCGAATGCTGCACTGGTTTATTATAATAGGGTACAACTAGTAATATCCCATCCACCCCTATTTTTTCAGCGTATTGAGATAAGGAAATAGATTCCTTAGTAGAATTACTCCCTGTCCCCGCGAGCACGAATGGGTTTTTATTACTTTTAGATACCTCATCCACTGCAATTTCCATAGCTTGGTGATGTTCTTCATGAGACATTGTAGCACTCTCTCCAGTCGTGCCCATTGTTAAGATTTGGCACCCATTATCAATTTGAAACCGAATAAATTCTCTATATTTCTCTTCGTTTAATGATAAATCTTCATTGAATGGAGTGATCATAGCTGTAATTACATTATTTAGTTTATCTAGTTTAGTCATTTATATCCCTCACATTTCGTTTTGAATTACAATTTAAAACATTAACTAGTTAAATTCATATATAAGCCTTTTTACTAACTTTATAATTTTTATAGATTGCTTTGAAAGATTTAGCTTCTATTTATATTTAAAGGAAAAATTATCATTAGAGCGAAATTTTATAATCCCTTCTTATTATTGATATAATATGGAGATAAATCTTTTAGACAAATTTCAAGGCTGTTTATTAGGTGTAGCAATAGGAGATACCTTGGGACATCCTTTTGAAGGGAAACTTCGTTCCCAAATACATACTTATTTTGATGATTTTGATGAGTTTATTCAAAAAAATAAATCTATATTTAGAACGTACACAGACGATACACAATTAACTCTTCATACTGCTAAAGCTCTAATTAAAGGCAATGGTTTTAAAATCGAATACTTTCTCGATGAATATATAAATTGGTTAGATGATCCTCCTATTGGGCCTAGTTATGGTTGTATATCCTCAATCAGAAAATTAAAATTAGGTGTACCTTGGAAGGAGGCGGCTTCAAATTCTGGGGGGAACGGTACAACTATGAGAATTGCTCCAATTGGGTTATACTACTGTAAAGATCCTAAAGCATTAAAAGCAACTGCAATAAATTCAAGTGTAATTACCCACACTCATCCAGCGGCTTCAGCGGGAGCAGTAGTTATAGCAAGTGCTATAGCATTTTTAATAGATAAAAATCCTGAAACTGGTTTTTCCATAGATGAATTTTTTAAAGTTATTACTAATTCAATTGCTAATACTCAAGATGATATATGGGAAGAATTCATTAAAATCTTAAATAAATTGAAATCGAAATTAAATATACCAATTGAATCAGGATTGATTAAATTTTCACAAGCGGGAGTTAAATCACCATATTTTATCGAAGATTATTTAGGTCAAGCTTTCGTTCATCCATATACCATAAGTACTGTCGTTTGTGCAATTTTCATCTTTTTAAAAAGACTAACTTCATTCAAAGAGTGTATATTCGAGCTTGCGACAGCTGGGGGGGATAGTGATACTGTTGGAGCAATAGGAGGAAGTCTAGCAGGAGCTTATTTTGGTATGCAAAACATCTCTCCTGATTTAAAAAAATTAGTTAAAAGTAATAAAAAAATCTTGAAAATCAGTGAGGATCTTTACGTTAATTTTAAGGAAAAATATTGAAAAGGTTGTTACAAGCTCTTAAAGAAAATTGTTAATTTTTTCAAGCAAGATTCACAAAATTGTGGAGGTTTCTTATCTGTATCCATTAGAGTATTTGAGAATCGCATTATACAAAATTTATTACAATGTTCTAAACTGAATGTATGTCCAAGTTCATGGACAGCTTCTTTCAATATCCTTAATTCGAAAATATCATTGTTTTCAGGTCTTCTATAAAACTTTTCTCTGAGTCTTGTGGTTGAAATTAAGGCAACAACTGGAACTCCTGAAATTCTTTTTTTTGGATTTATAGCAATACCAAATACAAAATTTAATGGTTCTGAATAAAGATCTTTATCCACTACTCCCAATATTCGAAAAGCGTGAAAATTTTTAGTATGATTTATAAATCTTTTTAAAATTTTATCAGCATTATATTGTCTTCTTTCTGAATTATATTCTGCTTTCTCCAATTGATTTGCATCCTTAATTATATTGAAAGACATATTAAGGTTATTAAATATATTTTCAAGGTTATCTTTCAATTTCACCAAAATTGTTTGTTCCAAGTCTCCAATTTTTAACAAATCAATAATTTTCTTCATTTTAAATTATGAAATGTTAGAGTAATTTTAATTAAAAATCTAACAAGTTAATTGAAAGCCTTAAAATCAGATACTAATTTTTATAATGTCTAAGTATAAATTGAAAAAATATTTTAATTTTTATTGTTTGTATTATATAAGAATTAGAATTTATATCAAGTTATATAATAAATGATATAATCTCTTAATATTAGTAAAAATTTTTAAAAAGAGAAGTCTGTTTGGCAATGGGAGGGTAGTCTAGCTTGGTATGATACTGTAGAAGCTTTCTCTACAGCGTGAATCTTGGTTTGGGACCAAGGGGTCGGGGGTTCAAATCCCCCCTCTCCCATTTTTTGTTTTCTTAATCCCTCTCAAAATAATGTCTATACATCTATTAAATCTTCAATCTCTATAGCATCTTCTTTATCAAAGTAAACCTCAGGGATTAGTTCTTGAATTGATGAAAATAGATTTAAGATAATTGCTGGATTTTCGGAGGTTACAATATGATATCTTAAAATTTTACTTAATTTAGATATATGAATATTATCTTTAAAGAGTTTAAACAGTTGAATAATATCATTTTTAAAGGTTGTATCTTTTTGTATCCACGCAATCAGTCTGTTATTTTTTGATCGCTTATTTGGTTTAATCTTTAAAATTAATTTCATTTAACAGTACTCCAATATTGATTTTGATATTTACCTTAATTATATGACTACATATTTAAACAAGGATATTTTTGAAGAAAGATATATTTAATTTCCTTATTTTTTCTTACTTAAGAATTTATTAAGTTCTTTTGTAATTTGGTAGGTTTTTTTGTTCTTTATCCAATACCTGATTTTTGGAGATCTGAGGAAAGTTTGAATCTTCTGGTTTAATTCATCCAATTTTTTTCTATCTTCCTTTGATAATTGTGGAATTTCTTTTTCAATTTTATATATATTGTTAAGATAATGAACTCAATTTCGTTAATTCATCAATATCATCGGGAAGGTAATCAATTCCGCTAAATTCTTTTATAACAATTGAAATTATTTTAGATTTTAATTCTAATATAAGATTAGGATAAGTCATTTGATATTCACCACCGATACTCTCACAATCATCTTCAATTAGTATATCTGGCTTAGCTTCTTCAATTGGTAAATTCCAATTTTTTTCTTTTCGGTAAAATATCGGTCCTTTTGGAAAATCATATTTTTTTAAAACCTTCTCATCCTTCTTAACATTTCCAAGAGATAAATGAGAACTAAGATACAAGATCTCAGCCCCTTGATTTTGCCATGTAATTAATTTTTTAACAACATTACCAATTGGAATGTATGAACCAAAATCAGATATTGATCCATCAACATCATCTATAATTTGTTGTATTACTCTCTCTCTTGAAAGCCCCAAAGCATTCCTATGCATGATACAGGTTCCATGAAGAAACACTAGAATCCTTGGTTTCTTTTTAGCTAATAAATTTTTTTTCACTTTTTTTTACTCAGAAAGGATTTTTCTTAATTCCTCTGTTACTTTATTAACTTTCTTATCTTTTATCCAGTACCTGATTTTTGGAGATCTGAGGAAAGTTTGAATCTTCTGGTTTAATTCATCCAATTTTTTTCTATCTTCCTTTGATAACTGTGGAATTTCTTCTTCAATTTTCTTTTGTAATTTTTTGACTTCTTCTTCAATCTCTGGGATTTTTTTTTGGCCTTTTCCCCGAATCAACGCTTTTCTAAGAATTTCTTTTATACTTTTTATCCAACCCTGTATCCACGGATAATTTCCTTTCTTCTTAGGATCTATGATTACAACTTCCTTTCTATTAACAACTATCAAATCATCAGGACAAGAATTTTCGCATGCTCCGCAATAAAAACATTCATTTTCATTACATGCAATTTTTCCATATTTTTTCACATCTTCAGCGCGTTCAGGAATAAAAAAAGACTCTGTTGGGCAGATATTGACACAAGCTTTACAACCTTGAGGATCACATTTATGGAGCATGTTTTTTTTGATAATAACTTCTCCTTTAATTGGAGAATCAATTGAAAAACATTGGACGGGGCACTCCTTTTGAATTTTAAAGTATTCCTTTATATTGTTTCTATCTCTAACTTTTAAACATAACTGGCATATTTCATTTTTAGAATCTTCAATACATTTTTTCATATCTATCTTGAAAAACTTTCCAATTGATGGGAATTCTTCAAGGTCTATTTGTTCTTCGGGAATAATATTTTCATGGAATGCATCATTTGGGCAGACTACTGCGCATAACATGCAATAACAGCATTTATCATGGTCTATCAATATTTTTGGATTACTATCATCTAATATTCCTTGAGCGATATCGGGAATTGGCCCAAGCTCAATTGCATCAACAGGACAGATAATTTTGCATAATGAACATCCTATACAACGTTTTATATCATATATAAGTTTTTTATCAACATTTTGAAACTTCCATTTAAGTATTAATTGTTCAGGCAATATGTCCATGTCTTTTTGAATAGATTCTTTTTTTCCATCAATAGATTCATCATCAGATATTGTTTGCGTAATTTTTATGCCCTCTTTTTTATTTACATATTATTATAGAATTTTTTTATATTATCCTTTATATAATGGGTAAAAGATAAAAGCTTATTTTCTAAGTTCTTGTAAAATTGAAGTACAAAAAAAATTTACGGTAATGGTTTTGAAATACTTCTGGTATTTATATTTTTATAATATAATCCAGGATTCAAGATAATTTTATTTAATGTCAAAACATAAATACTATTATTTTTGTAATAGGTTTGTACGATTGTTGAGAAAAAATTTCTATTTTAAAGTTATCTAAAACAGAAGTTTTCTAAATAGGATTAGTTTCCTAAAAGGTGAATTAGGGATAAAAACAATTTTTATTGCTGAAGATGATAGAGATCTTCAAAGACTATATGGACTCTTATTAGGAATGGCGGGCTTTCAAATTTTAAGCATTGCGAATAATGGAGAGGAGGCAATAAGAATGTTCAATTCTTTTACTAAAAAACCCGATATAACAATTTTAGATCATAGAATGCCTATTAAAAATGGGATAGATGCTTTAAAAGAAATTCTACAAATTGATCGTAATTCAAAAGTTATTTTTGCGAGTGCTGACAAAACTATTAAAGAAGAAGTCTATGCTAATGGAGCGATGGGTTTCTTGGATAAACCTTTTACGAGTCAAAAATTAATAAATACCCTTAATGAATGCTTGAATTCACAAAAGTTATATCATTAATGAAGTACAGAGATAACAGGAATTTTCCTATAAACCGTTTTATATTTTAATTAAGAGATATAATCATAACTCCCTTGATCAAAATTATATATATATTCAATTTCTGCCTCAGATTTAAGATCTGGAGGAGCATAAATTAAAGGTAAATTAGGAAAATAAGTACCAATACCATTTTTTGCGAGAATTATAGCAGGGTGGCTGCTTTCCTTGAAAATTTCCTCACTAATTCTAAGAGTGATATTTCTGCATTGTTGTTCATTTAGAATACCTAAAGAATGAATATATTCATGTAAAAGAATGTGATACGTATAAGCCCATACAATTTCATAAGGTTGTTCTTTTAAAATGATTTTAAGGGGTGTTTTATTCATTACAATATCTGTCCCTGGAGTGAAATGCATTCCACCTATAAAGCCCCCTCTATACATACCCATTTCCACAAGTCCAAGACTTAAACCAGCTCGATGACGTCCATAGACTATTTCTACATCTTTTTTAACTCGTTCAAATATATCAGGCATTAATTTTTTTAAATCTTGTAGATTCATGATTCACTATTAAAATTAGGTAAAAATTTCGAAGAAAGCTTTGTATTAAAAATCGAAAAACCAATCATCCTCATCTTCACGAAAGACATCCATTAAACTGGACAAATCTCTAAGTAGATGCCTAATGGATACTTTATGTTGATCCCTTCTAATCGGTCCCATTTCTGAAAAGAACATTTCATCAAGTAATTTATCAATGTTTATTCTTTTAAAATATTTTATTGGATTGTAAAAAAGTGTATAAAAAATCTCTTTCTCTAAATTGGGTTGCTCTTTTGTCTTAAGTTCATCTTCATATTGGTCTTTGATTATGTTTTTCAATTCTATAATAAAACATTCTTTATTATGTAATAGCACAGTTCTCTTTTGTTCTAAACCGCCTATATTTTGTTCAATTTCCTTAATTTTTTCCGCTAAAAATCTGAGCTTCTTATCCGGGCTCCTAATTTTTTGATAATCTACTTGACATCCCGTGTCTTTAAGTTTCAAATTGTCTCGAGCGTTATTAAATTTAGCTATGTTGTAATTTATATTAAAATAATCCGGAGTGACATCAATTCTTAAAGATAGATTACAATTAACACGATATTTAATACTTCTTGGATCTTCACCAAAGCTTTCAATTATCCCATAATCAGTAAGCATTTTAAGTTGGCTATGAATCGCTTGTCTTGATATCTTTTTTCCGAACGAGGCTGCCAATTCCGAAGCCCCTAACGGAACTTTTGCTAACTTTGATAAAATCATTCTTCTTGTAGGATTTCCTAATATTTCAAACAAGCTATCAATACTAAGAAAAACATCTCCTCCTTCTTGGTCCTCTAATTCCATTTTAATCACTCCTTTTTTTTAGTTTTCTTTTTAAATGTTTATTATCGATATAATTCTTCTGTAGGTTCTTTTGAATATGTTTCATGGGATTTTTTAGCCTTATCGGCTGATTTTAATACCTTTTCTATTGACATTTCAAATTCAGCTTTAGAAAGTTTTACTACTTTAACTGAATCTTCATTCTTTGTGTCGATTTTTGTATCAATAATAGCCTTGCGAATAGTTAAGAGTGTTGCTTCTTCACAGATTGCTTGAATATCAGCACCAGTATATCCTTCTAAATCTTGTGACAGTTGATCAATGCTTACATCTTTAGCTAATGGCTTATTTTTAAGATGAATTTTAAATATCTCAACACGTGTATCTTTGTCTGGCATCGGTATATCAACATGTCTTCCAAATCTCCCTGAACGTAATAAAGCAGGATCAAGCATATCTGGTCGATTTGTAGCAGCAAGTAATATAACGTCTTTTAATCCTTCTAATCCATCCATCTCTGTTAGTAACTGAGAGACTACTTGTTCTGTTACCTGGGAGCTAGCAAATCTACCCCTCATACCGGCTATTGCATCGACTTCATCAAAAAATATAATACAAGGAGCTGCTGCTCTTGCTTTTCGAAATGTTTCTCTTACTGCTTTTTCACTTTCACCAACCCATTTAGAAAGAAACTCTGGTCCTTTTACTGAAATAAAATTAACTTCACTTTCATGAGCTAGTGCTTTTGCTAAAAGAGTTTTTCCCGTTCCAGGAGGTCCAAAGAGCAATATTCCATTAGGTGGTTTTGAATTTAAGTGTTTGTATAATTCTGGATATTTTAATGGCCATTCAATTATTTCCATTAATTGTTGTTTTGCTTCTTCTAAACCGCCAATATCATCCCATGTTTCAGTAGGTTGACTAATTAAGACCTCTCTCAAAGCTGAGGGTTCGATACTATTTAAGGCCGTTTCAAAATCTTTCATCTTAATTAGAAGGTCAGCTAAAATTTCAGGAGGAATTGGTTTATCTAAATCAATTTTTGGTAATATCTCTCTAATTGCTAACATTGCAGCTTCTTTTGCTAATGCTTCTACATCCGCACCGACAAACCCATGAGTTTTTTCAGCTATAAGACGCAGATCTACATCATCATATAAGGGCATTCCACGTGTATGGATTAATAATATTTCATATCTACCATCTGTATCTGGGACACCAATCTCGATTTCTCGGTCAAATCTTCCAGGACGCCTAAGTGCTGGATCTATATCATTCACTCTATTTGTTGCCCCTATAACAATGGTTTCACCCCTCCCTTCTAAACCATCTAATAATGAAAGTAATTGAGCAACAACTCTTCTTTCTACTTCACCAGTGACTTCACCCCTCTTAGGAGCTATTGAATCCAATTCATCAATGAAGATTATCGAGGGTGCCATCTCTTTAGCTTCTTCAAATACCTTACGAAGATTTTCCTCACTCTGTCCATAGAACTTACTCATAATTTCAGGTCCGCTGATTGTTATAAAATGTGCCTCAGTTTCATACGCAACAGCTCTCGCAAGCAAGGTCTTACCCGTACCCGGAGGTCCATGCAGTAAAACCCCTTTAGGAGGGTCAATACCTATTCTTTTAAATAGTTCGGGATGTCTTATTGGTAATTCAATCATTTCCCGAATCTTCTGGATCTCTTCTTCTAGACCCCCAATATCTTCATAAGTAACTCTCCTTGCCTCTAATTCTTCAAGCTCTTTATGTGTTTTTTCTGAGATCGTAATTTTAGTATCTAAATGAATCCTAACAGCCGCAGCTTTAGGATTAAAATCTATAACTATAAAATCAATCCTTCGCCCCATCGCATTAAAACTGAGAATATCTCCTTTAGTAATAACACGATTTTCTAACATTCGTACCAATTGATCAGATCTCCTAAGAATAACAGACTCTTCTAACCCAGCAAATGTAATCCTATCGGCCAAACTAGCATCTATTCTTCGAATTTCTACTATATCATCTAGGGAAGCACCAATATTCCTTCGTAATGAAGAATCTATTCTGATTGTATTTGTACCTGCATCTTCTAGTTTTCCTGGATATAGTAAAGCAGCAGTTTTCTTACCCGCCACATTATGGGAGATTTCAATAACATCACCAGTTCTAAGGTTAAGGTTGCCAATTACTTCGGGATCTATTCTTATTCTTCCTCTACCAGCATCTCCTTTATAAGCATCTTTTATCCTTACTTTTATTCCTTCTCCCCTATACTCCCGGGTTATCCCACTCATTTTTTTATCACTTTATATTCATTTTTGTTTAATTTTTCATTCTATATTTTTATATATAATAATTAATAGCTCTCTGATTTCTTTATTAGAATAATAGCTAATCCATTTTTTACTTCAATATTATAGTCTCTAGTTGAAGCTATGAAAGGTAAATAAATATTTTTTATATATTTTCTAGTTTCATTTTCAGCTTTAAAGATTAACTTATTTCCTTCGTCGCAAATATCTATCATGATTTCCTCTTCACTTATTCCAGGAATTTCAAGAACAATTTCAGTATAATCATTGCAATCATTAATTTCGGTATGTGGCTCTATTATATTTAAATCCTCATCATATTCACTTGATTCTAAAGAAAGCTCACTGACATCAATTTCTTCAATATTTCTTGATTCAAGTGACTTTTTAATGCTAGGATATTTCGCTATATCTATCCCCTCAAAATACTCTTGAATCTTCTTCTCATCGATATTTCCTTCAATTCGAATCTCAGGTTTTTCCATACCTGTTTCAAAATGATATGATATCTTAATCCCTTTTACTTTCTTATCATCGGGTTTTAATCTTGATTTATTTTCTGAATCTGGAATAAATAAAAAATCCACATCAAATTTATCTGAATCTAATTTAAAATATCTTTTAATTTCATCAATAATGTCATCAAATTCATCCTTAATCATTTATCACCAAATTTTTTAATACCGTCAATTTATAATTGACAACTTAGTTCTTACAATTAAACTATACTATAAAACCTATAAAAACTTATCGATTTTGGAAAATAAAGTAGTAAAGCTTGAGAAATAAGTTTAACTAAAGATTATAATATTCTTTTAATAATTTATTTATCATTTTTCCATCTAAATTAAAAAGTTGAAAAAATAGTTGATCTAATATGGCTTTTATATTATCCCTATCATGTTTTTTTAATAATCTAATTACATTTTCTTTTAATTTGATATTTTTGGTATATGTGAAGTAATTTGAAGTCTGTATTTTTTCAATACAATTTTCAATATTTTTGTTGGATTTGCCGTAAGTAATTGCAATTAAGTAATAAGAAAATGTTTTGATTAATTCTATAATAGCTTTACTCTCTTTATTTATGAAATTATTTAGATGAGGTATAGGTAATCCTTGTTCAAGCTTAGTTTTACTTCTTTTTACAGAAATATTTTTTGCTTGAAAAATGAAAGTGACTAATCTGGAATTTAGATAGGCAAGGATAAACAGATAGTCAATCTTTTCATCGGGGTATTTTTGCCATAGGAAGTATGTATCTGAAGTGGCATAGTAAGAGGTGTTTGTATATCCAAAATTATTTTCTTTTGAAATAAATTTAAAAAAGATCTTCTCCCCCTTATCATATAAAGGTTCAAGATCTGTTAATTTTTCTATATTATTTCCTTCAAATAGGCGGATAAAAGAACCTCTTCTAGGAAAATAAAAATCATCTGAGTTTTCTTTGGCATTAATTAAAATATCTTTTAATTCTTTTTCATATTGTCGAATATATTTTGAAAGAAGAGGGTATTTCATTTCAAATAGTTGGTTTCGTTCAAGATTAGATTGTGATTTAAATTCATTTTTATTAAAATAAATCACATATCCTATATAGTCATCTTTCTCATACCCATATGCTTTAATTGATTTACTTTTATATATTTTTTTTAATCTTGATTTCTCAGCTTTAGAGAGTTTAAAAAATTCTCCATTTATACGAATAAAGAAATCATTATTCTTAATTATTAAATTTTTACCCTCATTCAATATGAAAATAGAATCTTTTATGAGAATTAGCCCATTTCGTATTTTGAAATAATCTTTTAATAATGAATTTTTTCTATTTACCTTACAATAGATTTCAATTTTGTCTACTACACCTTTTACCTCATTAGGGTATATGAGATTCCAACTTTCATTTTTTCTTAAATCTTTATTAGTTATTGCTGATATGAATCTCTTTCCATTGCTTAAAACATTTCTAGAACTTAAGTTTTTGAAAACTACTTCATTTAATGATTTAGAATTTTGATCGATTTCTTTATTTTCAATAATTTGAATTACTTCAATATTTTTATTTTTCATTTGAATTTTCTCTTGCTCAGTCTTTTTTTGTAAAATAAAAATACAGTTTTGTTGACCTTTAGCACTTTCAAATAAGTGTAAATGAGATAAATCTATATATTGAAGCAAAAAACACTCTTTTAACATATGTGGTTTTAATAATTTTATACCAGTTTTCTTAGATTTTGTAATCCAATAATTAGTGGTAATAAAGGAAAGAAGCCCACCCGGTTTTAATTTTTCTATTCCTAAATGAATGAAAAAGTAAAATAAATCCATATTCCCTACAAAAAATTTCGCACAAAAAAGATACTTCTTTATATATTCCTGAAAAATTTCAGCATTATAATTTTGTCCCAAATATGGAGGGTTTCCAATTATGATATCAAATTTTTCATTTGGATTTGAGCCTAAAAAATTATTAAATTTAAAGTCTATATTAGGATAAGATTTCAAAAGAGTGTCTTTCAAATTATCATCCATCTCATAAGCAGTTATATCGGAAAAGTTATATTTTAAGAGATATTTCAGAAAAATCCCTTCTCCTACAGAGGGCTCTAAGATTTTTAAATTAGAAGGGTCTTTTCTTGATTTTGTGATGAATGAAATTATGTTTCTTACCATAAATTCAGCAATATAACTTGGAGTAAAGATTTGTCCAATTCTATTATCTCTTTTAAAATTAATGTTTTTTATTACCATCTAATCTTAATATTGGATTAAGAATCTAAATAGTTGATGGTCGTATTATTCACTATAGTAAAGTTAAGAAAAACATAACTATTAATAGAGATATTGTCTTAAATTCCTTCTGGTATTAAAAGAATGAAAATACTTCCTTTTGAATGATCTCCCTTTATTCTATCTTCTACCCAGATTTTGCCATTGTAAAGATCGATGGTCCTTTTCACAAGTGATAATCCTAAGCCCATACCACCATTTAATGATTGTTCTTTAGAACCTCTTTCGAAAATATATTGTTTCCTCATATTTTCAATCCCATCAGCATTATCAATAAATTGAATCTTAATATATCTTTTTCCTTCAAATGGTTCTTTCGAAACTTTAATTTCAATTTTCACGTCTATATTACTATTATGTCTCACAGCATTTAATAATAAATTCTCAAAAATATCTAATAACAATTCATTTGAATAGACAAAATATTCTTTTTTCTCAGTACTAAATTGAATATTTATTTTTCTAGTTTGGAAACTTTGTTTAAGAAATTTAATTGACTCTTTTAAAGTACTGTTTACTCTAATTGGTTTAAGTGTAAATTTGGATTCATGTAGTGTCGATAATTTACGTACATTTGCTATTAATTTTGATCCTCTATTTACTTGTTCTCTGATGATTCCATACAATTCTTTAACTGTACTCACCTTTTCAGGATTTTTAAAATAAAGTACACTAAGTTCTAATGATGATAGTATATTTTGGAGTATATTATTGATATCATGTACAAATATGTCCTTGTATAAATTAGCTTGATCGTAAGCTTCTCGATATTTCTCTTCAGATTCCTTAAGTAATTTTTCAGATTCGAATTTCTGAATAAGAATTCCCATTTCTTTACCTATTGCCACTAATAACTTTAATTCATTTCTAGAGAGAATTTGATGAACGGGAGACCCAATATTCATACTCCCTACATATTCATCCTTTGAACGGAGAGGAATGATCGCAGCTGAATAAACACCTAATTCTTTCGAATTTTCCATGAATTCTGAGAAATCTTCAATATAAAATGGTTCATTTTTATCAAAAACTTTCATAAAGAGACCTTTTGATATATCTATATCCTCTACTGCAACGATAAAATCAGGATGTACATTTTTATGCAAAATAAGTTTGTTATGTTGAGTTTTAGGATTATAAAGATAGACTCCTCCTCTATCAAAGCTTACTATATCCAAAACTTGATCATAGGACTTTTTCAAGAACTCTTGAAGGCTTGTGGATTCATTACCTAATGTGATTATCCTGTTTAAGATCTCCAAAGTTTTAGCATGATCCATTAATTTTTGTTCAGTTCTCTTCCGATCAGTAATATCTATAACTATGGATCGAGATTCTTTTATTTCACCGAAATCATTAAATACTGGATTGACATTAAGGCTTACCCAAATTATTTCACCGTTTTTTCTCCTCATTTGGAGTTCTTCATCTTGAATTTTTATTCCTTTAAGGAATGTTTGGAATACTCTTTTCGCTTTATTTAAGCCATAATTTGTATCAGCATATAAATCAAAAAGTGTAAGATTTAATAGTTCCTCTTTTGTATAGCCTGATAAAGTTAATGCGGCATTATTAAATCGATGAATTTTTTTATCATTTCCAATTGAAAAAAAAGCAGTTGGAGCATTTTCATACCATTCTCGATAATTTCCTTCTAATTTTTTAAGGGCGGTTTCAAATTTTATACGTTCAGATATATCTCTACTGATCTCAAATAAAATGTTTTGATCCCCCCATCTTCCTTTTGTGACCTTAGTTTCAACAGGTATGAGTTTCCCTTCTTTTGTTAATAATGGAATTGGACATATTTCTCTTTCACCTTTTAGCATTTCTCCTATGAATATTGTAGCTTCTTCACGAAATTCTGGAGGATGAATCATTATAGCTTCCTGACCAATTAATTCATCCAAAGAATATTTTAACCTTTTTAATACAGTTGAGTTAACATATAGTATTTTGGCTTTATAATCTAATACAAATATGAAATCTTCCATTGAATCAAAAAGCTTTTTGATATCTTTTTTGGATATTCCTGATGACCCCGTTGATAGAAAATCTGGTTCTACATCAGGTTCCATGATTACTAAATTTTATGTTTTATAATAAAGTGTATTAATTTGATAAAAAGAACTGGATTTTCTATATAAATTTAAGTTTTAGCAAAAGTTTAAAAAAAAAGTGAAAACTAAGAAAAAAAACTCTCTCTTATGAAATTAACCGTGGTGATGCTCATGACGTTCCATTTTAATATTAACCGGTTTCAAATTGCCAATTGCCCACCCTGTTACTTCATTAAGAGAAGGGTGTATAATCATTGAACGATATATAGGCATAAAGGATCCTGCTTCAGGACAAGCTCTTTCTACTTTAGGTAGGCTTTTTTCATCCCTAAATTCTGGTAGTGTACAAGTAAATCCTGAATTCATTAAATATACAAATGGTTGCACTAAAAGAGCCGCATGAGGACCTACTACATGGGCTCCTAATATTTTATAAGATTTATCAACAATTAATTTTACAAAGCCATCATCTTCTTGATTACTTTCAAAACCCATTGCAAATCCTTTTGCTATGGTTGAATAATTTTTCATAGCAACATAAATCTCATAACCTTTTTCAATAGCTTCTACTTGTGTCATTCCAACATGTCCTACTTGAGGATATGTAAAGATAGCCCATGGAACTGCAGAATAATCGACAGATCTTTTTTGATCCTCTGGACCAAATATATTATTTGTGCAGGTTTCTGCTTCATAATTTGCCTTATGTCTAAATTGATAAAGACCGTTTGCATCTCCTATACACCAAATATTATTCTTATTGGTTTCTAAGTATTGATTAGTTTTTATCCAACCCCTCTCGTCCGTTACAACCCCAGTATTTTCTACCTTTAATAAGTCTGCATTTGAACGTCGTCCTGCTGCAATAAGAATTTCTTCAGCTATTATTTCCTTTTCTACTCCAGTTTTCATATTTTTTACTAAAATTACTTTTTGATTTTTGTTCAGATATGCTTTTACTGCCTTTTCATTTAACAAAACTTTCATATGATTGTTGAAACTTTTTTCCAATAGTTCGCTAATCTCAGGTTCTTCTGTTATAGTTAATCGAGGAAGCATCTCCACAATAATCACTTCAGTACCCATTGCAGAGAAAATATGTGCAAATTCTGCTGCTATAACTCCACCACCAATAATAATGAGACTCTTCCATGGCTTCTTTGGAAATCTATCACCAAAAAAGTTTTCATTGGTTATATAGTTCATATCTTCTATTCCCTGAATTGGTGGTATAAAAGATCTCGCCCCTGAGGCAATTACAAATCGTTCCGCTTTGAAATGTCCTAACTCTTTACTTTTCTTAGTATCATTCACTTTCATCTCATATTCTCCTACAAATTCTCCAACCCCCTTATACACTTTCAAATTCGGCACAGTTGATAATCCTTGGTCAATCATTTTGCTTTCATCGATTTGAGACCACATTCTTTTTGAAATTAATTCCCAATCAATATTTTCTACGTTGAACTTAATTCCAACTTTTTTGGCATGCTGAGTTTCTCGGATTAAATCAGCCGGATAGACCAAAACTTTTGAAGGGATACAACCTCGTGTTAAACAGGTGCCTCCTATTTTAGTATTTTCTACAAGAGCACAATTCATTCCTAATTGAAGTCCGACATTCAAAACACTTAATCCTACTCCGCTTCCAATAACTACTAAGTCATATGTTTCCATAATTTCATTTTTATCTATATCGTTTTTAAAGTTTATAGTAATAATTTAAAGGATAGTATTAAAAAAATTGATACAGATAAATTTTGAATATCAATAAGGAGATAATTTTATTTGAAAATTAAGAATTAGTAGGTATTAAAACTACAAAATTACTTCCTTGTTTATAGACACCTTTGACTTTATCCTCTACCCTAAAATCACCATGATAAATGTCTAATATATTTTTAACAAGAGATAATCTAATCCAAATTCCTTTTTAAAACACTTATATGGTCAACTAATAATGTTTAAATTTATGTGTTAAAATATCGATTTTAAGCATTCTCACATAATTTTAAAATAAGTTAATAGAACACTTTTAGTTACTATAAGAAAAAATAAAAAAAGGTTATGAATAAGGATCTAATTATTCTATTCTTTATGATAGTAAGATTTTTGATAATGGAACTGCTAAACCGCCAAGTAGAGACCCAATCGAGCTTAGCTTTTTTATGTAATCTTTTATATTTTTAGATACTTTCACAGCACGCGTCTTTCCCTCTATTATTGTTCCGTCAGATGATAGTAAAAAGATCTGTACAGTCTGTTCACCAGTTTCTCTAGGTTCTAAGGTTAGCCATGTTGTATCTCCATTTTCTAACATTGTTGATAATACACCCGCAATATCTTTCCCCTCAGAAGAAATCAATGGGATCTGCCTATTAGGAATTAAAAACGTGCCTCTCCCTTCAACTTCAACTTCAAGTTTTAATTTATTTGGCTCAAACCCAGGTGCATTAACCTTAATAATATATTTTTTAGCTTCCGGAGAGTTATTATAGAGGAAAATCATAATATTTAGTTCAGTGTTTAGATAAACAACTTCTTGAGCAGAAGAATCCATGTAAATCGGATCTTTAGAAATACGTTCAATATTATCTGCTAATTCTAATTGTAATCTATCAATGATATCGAAAAATCCAGGATTAAATTTTTTGATATAATTAAATAATTTAAATACATCATTAGTAGAGAAATACCAGGAACCCTCTATCAGTAAGCCTTCCTCAATGTCAAAACTATCCGAATCTACGTCAATGACTTCTTTTAGTTCTTGTATAAATTGTTCTTCCGTTAAGACTTCTTGGAACTTTAGATAATACAAAAATAAGATTTTCTCAATGGCAAAAGTTATAGGAAGCTCATCTGGTTCGGTTTCTCTAATTTTTTGTACGAATGTGGGTGTTAATATTTTATTTATTCCTGCTAAATACTCGTCCCATTTAAGATAGGTGATTGGGTCTAAATGATTTGATAAAATCTCCGCAAAGAAGTTATCTAGGAAGATTTCATGGGTCGTTGGTTTGTAAAAGTCTTGAAGACCATTAACATCATGAATATTAAGATTTAAACTCCGAATTAATAATGCAAGACCAAAACCCACTAAGGAAAAACCTGCGGCTGCAAAACCTAAATTAAATTCACTCATAAATAGCATTATTATGAATAACACTAATGATACTATGCAAACAAGGGCAATAGTTTTAAGTAAATTTGTAACTCGCTTTACATTATTCGAGAGTAAATCGAACCCATCAAGACTATCTATTGGTCTGCCTCTTTTTCTTTCAAACTTTAATCGCAACTTAAGAGAACTTTCGGTAGATGTAGCTCCTAATAGTAACATAATAGAATTAAAAAAATAAATTATCAAAACGACAATAAAAGTCAGCGCTAACACTTGGTATTCTAACGGATGATCGAAAAATGAAGTAACCGCGGGTAATACTGGAAATATATAAAAAGTGACTATAGTAATTATTACAAGTATAATCGGAAGTGTAAAAACTAAGAACTTCCCTCCCTTTGAAATATAGTTTATCATTTTGCCTTGAAATTTTTCTTTTTTGAGGATCTCTGATAAATCTTTATCTAAATCTTTTCGCATTGTATTTATCATCTTTATAAATGGTATTAATTTTTTTGAAATTAAGTAATTAGAATAATAGAACAAGTTGTTTATAAGATTATTGACTAATAGTTAGCACAGAGAAGAAGTTCATTAAATATTTTTTCTTTTAACTTCACATTAATATATATTGTTAATAGGTTAAACTTATTTATAATATAGGTAGAATGAGTTGATGATAAAATGGTTGGAAATATAGATTCAGATAAAAAAAAAAAGAAATCTGTTATTGATGAAGATGAAATTTTTAAATCTTTAAGTCATCAGGTAAGGCGAGATATTATTAAACATCTAGGAGAGAATCCATTATCTTTTACACAAATTAAGAATAATTTAGAGTCTCTTGATAGCCCTACTCTTTCTTATCATTTAAAAAGCTTGCAGCTATTATTAATACAAAAAGCAAATAAATATGAACTTTCTGAGATTGGAGAAGCTGCCTTTAATTTATTATGCAAAACTGATGAGTCAGTTAGGATTTCAAGATATAAGAGAAAATTTCTCTATGCATATTATGTTACAGTGGTCTGTTGGATAAGTGCCTCAACAATTATTCCTTTAATAATTGCTGCGGATCGTGGTTTTTTCACAATAATTTTTATAAATATTGTGATTACAATAATCTCTACCATAAATTATGTAATAGTTTGGACTTTAAGAAAAAAATATTAATTCTTATATTTTATTGTTGAACTTTTTATAAATTCAGATGACATTTCTCTCTAAATTGATAAATTGAATAATATATTCAAAGTTATTTTTAGTAAATAATTCTTTACTAAAACTTTTTCCACTCTGGTATTAAAATTTCAAGATAAATATTTATCATTTAAAGAAAATATTATATAGAATTCAAAATTTGGACTCCAGATTTTTTAAAAATATTCTTTTTTGTCAATAAAGTAGATATAAAAATATAAAAAAAAACTAATATGTGTATAAAATTATGAGCTTAAGTAAAGATTCTATCGCAATTGATATAAAAGATCTTAAAAAACATTTTAAAGAAGTTAAAGCTGTAGATGGTGTATCCTTAAAAATTAAAAAAGGGGAATTGTTTAGTATTCTTGGACCTAATGGTGCTGGAAAAACCACTTTAGTCCGAATGTTGACCACCGTTTTAACTCCTACTGCTGGCGATGCTAATGTTAATGGGCACAGCATTTTAACTGGAAAAAATGAAATTGTGAAGAAAATTGGTGTGTGTCCACAGGATATTACAATTTATGAAGTTTTAAGAGCAGAGGAAAATGTTGAGTTTGTGGCTGTTATGCATGGAATGCCTCGTGAAGAAGCGAAAGAGAAATCTAGAAAATTACTGGAAGAATTTGGTATTGCAGGAAGAAAAGACTGGTCTAAACATTTCTCAGGGGGTATGCAACGGCGTTTGAATCTCGCAATGGCTTTGATATTTGAACCAGAAATTTTATTTCTTGATGAACCCACTGCCGGTCTCGATCCTCAAGCACGCCGTCTTGTATGGGACTTTATTCGAAGTTTGAAAAATAAAGATATTACGATAATTCTTATGACACATGATATGGTTGAGGCTGATGCTTTAAGTGATCGAGTCGCAATAATAGACCAAGGAAAGATAATTGCTGAAGGAACTCCTACTGAATTAAAAGAGAAGTATGGGAGCGATAACGCATTGGAAATATCTTTCCTTAAACAGGAAGACCTTGAATTAGTAAAAAATAATATAGAAAATATTTCATTTGTTGCTAATTCGAGTGAAATCAGCCATAAGGAAAGAAAAACATTAATAGTTTCTTTCCAGGGTGGCTTAAAAAACCTTGTGAAACTTTTACAACAAGGGCTTATTAACAACATTGATGAGGTTGAAAATATGAAGTTTAGACAAAACTCACTAGAAGATGTATTTTTAAATTTAACAGGAAGGAGGTTGAGGGATTAAAGTGATAATTTTAGAAAATAGAGCTATTCAAATAGCGATTAAAAATCTTAAAGATAAGCTGCGACACTGGCAATATTTATTTTTTTCTCTTCTATTACCCATTATGTTTACCATTATGTTTTACTTTATGCTTGGCACTGAAAAAGATCCTACTGGAAGAAGTAATTTTGATTATGGTTTTCCAGGGATGATTATATATGCAATAGGTATAGGAACTATGAATGCTGCTATTATGTTTGCTAACGACAAGAAATCAGGGATGTTAACTCGCTTAGATACAATGCCAACCGGTAGGAAGAATATATTTTTAGGAGCATTAATTTCTGAATCACTTTTTTTAATGCTTCAAATAGCAATTATGTTTGTTTTTGGCTACGTTATACTAGGTTTATATTTTGAAGGTCCATTAGAATTATTTTTTGGATTCTTAATAGCTGTTTTATTTGGTATATCCGCGGTTGGTTTGGGAATTATGATTGCAAGTATATCGAAGACTGTCGAAGTAGCTAATGCTTTTTCATTATTAGTATTCATGCTACTAATTTTTCTCTCAGGGAGTTTAATGCCGTTTGAAAGTCCTATTGTATATTTCACACCCCCTTTCTGGGCTAAACAAATATTTCTGCAACTTACTGTACTTGGGCATGGATTAAATGACAGTCTGTATAGTAGTTCATTAATAGGAGTAAGTGCTGAAGCGCTTCCGATTACTATACTGGGGGGAATATTAATTGTAGTTGCTTTTTCGATTGGTTTCACTTTATTAGGTATTTTTATTTTCCAGAAAAAAACTAAATTTTAATTTTTTTTTCCTTTTTTTCTTAAAAGATTAAATCTCTATAACACTATTTATTGACCAAGTAACGATATTGGCTGGTTTGATATGCTTTTCCGAGAGTTTAATTAAGTAAATCAATTCCGCCATTGTTTTCTAAAGCATTAAATCAAATTACATAATTGAATATTAAATTATTTAGGTTTAAAATTTATTATTTTTCATCAAATCATTTCTGAATATGAGTATCGGAAAGTACTAAAATTCTCAAAATTTTACCTAATAAAGTAATATTATTAGATGAATTATCATTGTCTAGTTCTAAATTTGAAATAACTGAAATTAATGGAGTACATCGAATAAAAATACCTGTTCCTTTCCCCGTCAAATACGTATGTGTTTATCTATTTAAACTTCAGGGGAAGAATATCCTTATAGATGCTGGTTTAAATATGGGTAATTGGAAAAAAAAATTATTCTCAGCTTTTGAGGATATTAATATTTCAATTCGAGATATTGACTATTGCATCATTACACACATTCATACAGATCATATGGGCTTAGTTAAAGTACTCAAACAGAAAAATCCTGAGCTTAAAATCTTAATGCATGACATAACTCATGATCTATTGAAATGGGAAACTAATGATGAGCAGTTGCCTGAATTAGAACAAGAGGCTAGATTAACTGCAAACCAATTGATAAATTATGGACTCAATGAAGAACAAGGAAATAGAATTGTTCAGTTTTTTACATATTGGCCAAAATTTTTAGAATATCAAAAACCTGATATTATCGTAAACGATGGAGATATATTATTTGATAGATTAGAAATTATTTGGACTCCAGGGCATAGTTTCGGCCATATTTGCATTTTTGATAAGGAAAATAAGTATCTTTTTTCTGGAGACCACATTTTAAGTCGAATTACACCTCACATAGGAAATTTCATAATTCCTACTGATATGGCGGAAAAGTATAAAGATCACGATTTTAAGAATATTTTAAAGCATTATTTAACCTCTTTAGATAAAATTGACAAGTTAAATCCAAAAATAATTTTCCCTGCTCACCAAGAAATAATTTACAACCCCCATGAACGGATTCAACAAATTAAAGAACATCATCAAAATAGATTAACGGAGATTTCAAGAGTTATTAAAGATAATCCTATGACTGCTTATAGAATATCTCAAATCCATTTTGGAGAAGATTTAGACGAAATGAATTCCTATATGGCATTAAGTGAAGTGTTAGGGCATCTCTTTTATCTTGAAGCGGAAGATAAAGTAAAAACAATTGAAAGTAATGGAAAAATTTTATATTATTGCTAAATTTAAGTGAATAATATGATAGAATGGATTAATTTTTCAATCCTAATTATCTCAACTATACTAATGGCATTTTTCTATATTAAAAGTGTAGGTCCGGCAAAATTAGAACAGAAAATTGGTGAGAAAGCATATGCGAGATGTGGAAATTATCGAATTATCGCTAGTGTTTTTGAACTAATTACTGCTGTTAATTTTATTCTATATTTGTTTTTTCCTCTACCAATTCCTATTCCTCAATTTTTTATTTGGGATTATTGGATCTCTGTTATTCTTAGTTTTATTATTCTGATTCCATGTTTATACATTATGCTTAAGGGAGTTAAAGATGCTGGAAGAGAAGCTCTTTTCCCAGATAAAAAACATACTCTATACGGGGGAATATATGAAAAAATTCGACATCCTCAAGCACTTGGAGAAGTGTTTATTTGGTGGGTAATTGCATTAGTTTTAAACTCTCCCTTTCTTTTTCTATATTCTATTGTATGGTTTCCAATTTTTTATTGGTTTTGTAAAGCAGAAGAAAAAGATTTAGAAATACGATATGGAGAACCGTATATTAACTATAAAAAGCAAACGGGAATGTTCTTTCCGAAGAAAAAAAGATAATCTGATTTCAAATAATATGAAAGAAAGTAAAAATACTTCATGGAAACCCGTAGAAGGTCAGTTAATGACTCGATGGGTAAGTAAAATAGATCCTGAAAAACCACTTCCTAAGTATCCAAGACCGCAACTTAGACGGAAAGAATGGTTAAATTTGAATGGACTGTGGGATTATGCTATTCTCCCAAAAGAGCAAAATTATATTGATAGCTTTGAAGGGAAGATCCTTGTACCTTATCCTATAGAATCTGCTTTATCTGGAGTAAAGAGAAAATTGGGCCCTAAGCAAAAATTATGGTATCATCAAACATTTGCAATACCTGATTCTTGGAATCAAAAGAAAATTCTCTTACACTTTGGTGCTGTCGATTGGGAAACAACAATTTGGATAAATGAATCGTTAGTTGGTGTTCATAAAGGGGGATTTGCATCATTTTATTTCGAAATTTCTAAATATTTGAAAAAAGGAGAAGATAATGAATTAATCTTATCAGTTTGGGATCCTACAGATAAGGGACATCAAGAACATGGTAAACAATCTTTAAAGCCAAATATAATATTATATACCGCCGTTTCAGGCATTTGGCAGACTGTTTGGCTTGAACCAGTCTTAGAGACCTATTTTGAAAGTTTGAAAATGATTCCAAATATTGATCATGAAACTCTAAACCTTAAAGTGAATATCATAGGTTCCCAAAAGAATGATTTAATCCATACAATTATTCTTGAGAAAGAGGGCCAAATCATAACTGATCATGAGACAATTGAGAAAGATACTTTATTTAAAATTCAATCACCTAAACTTTGGAGTCCAGATTCTCCATATCTTTATGACATTATCGTGGAGATCAAAAGAAATAATCTAGTTCTAGATAAAGTAAAGAGTTATTTTGGAATGCGAAAAATAGCACTCGGTAGGAATATGAGGGATATTAAAGTGATAGAATTAAATAATAAACCTCTTTTTCAATATGGCACCCTAGATCAGGGATATTGGCCTGATGGATTATATACAGCTCCAACTGATGATGCACTCAAATATGATATTGAAATCTCCAAAGAACTTGGATTTAACTTGATTCGAAAACATGTAAAGATAGAGACTGCTCGCTGGTATTATCATTGTGATAAAATAGGCATATTAGTTTGGCAAGATATGCCAAATGGAGGACATTGGAGCGTATTGAAACAGATTAAAATGAAACTTATAAGTGAAAATAGATTTAAAGGAAAGAGGAAAGATTATGCCAAGAAAAATTATTATGATATGCTAAAAAGTGTGATTAATTTGCTTTATAACTCGCCCTCCGTTATAGTTTGGGTCCCATTTAATGAAGGATGGGGACAATTTGATACAGAAAAAGTAGTTGATACAATTCGAAATCTAGATTCTTCACGCCTTATAAATAATGTGAGTGGGTGGTTTGATAAAGGAGTTGGGGATATTCGAGACATTCATAATTATCCTGATCCTAAAATGCCAAACAAACTTGAAGGAAGAGCTGCTGTCGTAGGAGAATTTGGTGGACTGGGACTTAAGGTCGAAGGTCATATGTGGAAATCTAAAGGAAAATTTGTGTATAAGAATTTGCAAGATCAGCATAAACTCTTGAATAGATATAAAAAGATGATTTCAAAACTTATACTTTTAATTGAAAATGGATTATGTGCTGCAATCTACACACAAATTACTGATGTTGAATATGAAATTAATGGTTTACTAACTTATGATCGTGAAATAATAAAGATGGATAAAAATAAGTTGCGTGAGTTAAATTTAAGTTTATTCAGAAAGTAAAACAAGTATTTTTTAAAAATTTAAAAAAAAAGAATAATAGCTATTATATATTTTTTCAATTCCAGAATATATTTGTTCAGGTTTCTGGTATTAATAAAATAAAATTGCTCCCTTTTTTATAATTTCCATTGATTCTATCTTCAATCCACATTTTGCCATCATAACCATCAATAATTTTTTTAGCAAGAGATAATCCCAATCCCAAACCACGTCCTTTATTATCTATTTCTTTTTCCCTTTGAAAGATTGCTTGTTTTCGCTCATCTGAGATACCAGTTCCATTATCTTTAAATTCCAACTTAATTAATCTTTTAGAATAAAGTTCTGATTTAGAAATTATTACATTAATCTCTACTCTAGGGTTTTCATTGTGTATTACAGCATTAAATAGAATATTTTCAAACACATCTACTAATAATTCATTTGCTTTAACAAAAATGTTATCTTTAAAACCGTCTGTAGTGATATCAATATTTCGATTAGGATAACTACTTTGAAGAAATTTAATAGAATCATTTAAGACTTGACTAAGATTTTCTTGTTTAATAAGAAATTTAGATTCTTCTAGTAATGTAAGCGTTTGTACATTTCTAATTAATTTATTTCCTCTAATAATCTGTTCTTCCATAACTTGATGCAGTTTCCTTAGCTCATCTAATTTATTCAGATCAAGTAAACAAGGTCTACATAACTCAGATGCCATTTTAATGTTTGAAAAGATATTATTAATATCATGAGCAAATAGGTTTCTATAAAGATTCATTCGTTTATGTGCATCTCCGGCTTTTTTTTCTGCTTCTTTCAGTTCCGTGATTTCAGAAGTAACTTCTACAACACCGATCACATTACCTTTTTCATTTTTAACGGGAAATCCTTTAATACCCCATATTCTACCATCAGGAGAGATTATCTCACCAGATTGTTCTAAACCAGTTTTAATAGTTATTTTCAGAGGACAATTTTCACATGCTTCATTACTTCGTTGCCAGAGTTCATGACATTTTCTTCCTATTAATTCATCTGGATGCATAACTAATGAATCTCCCGCAGCTTGACTTGCCCAAATGATTGTGTTATTAAGATCTTGAAAGGCTATAAGTTCAGAAATAGATTTTAAAATTAAAAGTTTTTCTTGTTCTGATTTTTTTAATTTTTTCGTTCTATCTTCGACTTTTTGCTCTAATCCTTCTTTTATTTTTATGAGTTCTGTGATAACTTCTCCTGACCTCAAGGTTCCAATAATATTTCGATCGTTATCATAGTTTAAGGTGTTGTGCCAAGAGATAACCTTTTTTTTACCGTTCTTGGTTATTATTGGATTTTTGTGGAATTCATAAGATTCTAGATTTCCTTTAATAAAAGCCTTATGTGCCTTTAAAAGATCTGCTCTTTTCTCTTTAGGAATGCAATATTCAAACCAATTCTTCCCTATTAATTCTCCGTGTTCGTAGCCAAGTACTTCATGACCTGACTTGTTTAAAAATATAATATCACCCTTTCTATTCAATGCAACAATGAGAACTCCTATTAAATCTAAAAAATCCTCTATTGTATCATAAGTTTCCTTTATTTGATGAGTGATGATGATTTCACCCATAAAAACTTCGTTATGTATCTAAAAGTTAAATACTCTTAGAAATTGGTTTACTTTTTTGTATATTATTATTTTACATTATTAATAAAGATCTTTATCTAGTTTGTTAAAATTCATTGCTGATTTCTTTATAATAAAAATCAATACAGAAAAGTATGAAATAATTCATTTTTTTAAAAAA
>CAYPFJ010000015.1:0-26406 GCA_964409945.1 uncultured archaeon
TTATCAATTGTAAAATTCTCTCTTGAACCTAATGTTGATATTAATCTTGCTAATATAATATTATCTTCAATGATTTTATCAGTCAATTCCGGAAAATGCAAACCGTACCATTCTCTAAGGTGACTTGAAAATAAGCTAATTGATTTCTTTATCACATCAAGGATTGTAATAGTTTGAGTGATTATATTATCGGAATGTCCACTAGCTTGACTTACTTTTCTTCTTGTTAATTCATCACTTACTTTCTTATAAAGTGAAAGCACTTCTTCACTTGTTTTATTTATCCCAATTTTTTTTAAATTAACTTCTAAATTTAAACGAAAATTTTTAAGTTCTACTAAGTTTTTTTTAAAAACGGTATTATATCCTAATTTTTCTGAAGTTAGTGATTCTAAATTTTTATTATCAAATAAGAATTCATTAAAACCAGAATTTTTTAATTCTAATAAAAAATCCTCAAACACTTTTTGAATAAGATTATTATTTAGAGTATCATAAAATTCGATGATTTTCTGATAATCATCATCGAAATCAATGAAGTTTAAGATGTTTCCAGCCTCATCAAAGGCAAAAATTCCAATTAAAGTATCTGCTATGAAAGACTTCATTTTGATTGGCTAATTTATAGTTATTTTTCCTTCATCAATAATTATTATAAAACTATAATCATTATTTTCTTTTAAAAAATGCTAGAAGTTAATCTTTCTGGTTTAAAATTAAAATCTCCTATAATTTTAGCTTCAGGAATTTTAGGGGTTTCTTTTTCTTCAATGAAAAGAATAATTGATGCTGGAGCTGGTGCTGTCACTACAAAATCTATAGGACCAAAACCGAGAAAAGGATATAAGAATCCATCTATAATTGAGATATCTCCTGGGACCTTTATGAATAGTGTTGGTTTAGGTAATCCCGGAATCAAAAGCTTTATCTCAGAAATAAAAGAAATAAAAAAACATAATATTCCCTTGATTGTGAGTGTTTTTGGTAATTCTAATAAGGAATATCTTGAGGTTGCGACTAAAGCTGAAAATGCTGGAGCTGATGCAATTGAGATTAATATTTCTTGTCCTCATGCTGAAGTATCTTCTATAGGCATTGATAAAGATTTAACTTATGAGATTGTCAAATTTCTAAAAGAAAATCTTACACACCCTCTTTTTGTAAAATTGAATCCCAATGTAACAAATATAGTAGAAATTGCCCTAGCAGCGGAGAAAGGTGGTGCTGACGGAGTAGTTGCTATAAATACTCTAGCAGCATTGAAAATAGATGTTAATATTAAACGACCCATCTTATCTCATGGGAGTGGTGGGCTTTCTGGGAAGGCAATTCATCCGATAGCTATAAAAAAAGTATATGATTTATATAAAGCCGTGAAAGTTCCTATAATTGGATGTGGAGGGATAGATTCATGGCAAGATGTTGTAGAATTCTTTTTAGTTGGAGCTTCAGCAGTACAAATAGGTACGGCATTATATAAAACAACCGAAATTATTACTCAAATTAATCATGGAATAACTCAATATCTGAAAGATAATGATTATTCATCTATTAATGATTTAAAAGGATTATCTCATCAGTTTAAAACTCAAGAGGTACCAGATTTTGACTGAAAATACAATAAAGACAGTGAAAGTACAGAACATTATTGATGAATGTAAGGATGTTAAATCACTTGTTTTTAATATGAAAATTAACAAGAATGATAATTACATTATTCCTAAACCCGGACAATTTGTTATGGTATGGGTGCCTGGTATAGATGAAGTTCCAATGTCCCTCTCTGGATGTGAAAATAATGGTCATTGGGCAATTACAGTAAAAAATGTCGGAGAATGTACAAATGCTATGTATAATTTAAACATTGGAGATTATATTGGAGTAAGAGGGCCGTTAGGGAATTATTTTAAACTTCCAAATGAAAGTTCAAAGAAAATCTTCTTAATTGGTGGCGGAATAGGTATGGCTCCCCTAAAATTCCTCTCAGCCCAGCTTTCTAAAAGACTTGTGAAACATACGATCATAGAGGGAGCAAAAAATGATAATAGTCTTATGTTTACAGACTATTTTAGAGAATCTTCAAAAAATTCTCATGAAGTTCATTATTGTACTGATGATGGAAGTTCTGGAATTAAAGGATTTGCCTCTGATGTTTTTGCAGAATTTCTAAATGAATATACTGAAAAAGATCGTTCAAATCTAATTGTCTATTCCTGTGGTCCAGAAATTATGTTATATAAATTATTTCAAATATGTCAAAAATATAAAATTGAATTTTATGCAAGCCTTGAGAGATATATGAGATGTGGCTGCGGTTTATGCGGTTTATGTGTATTAGATCCACTAGGACTACTGGTTTGTAAAGATGGACCAATATTTAGTTCAGAAACTTTAAAAAATGTTCAAGATTTTGGAAAATATCAGAGAGATCTTACTGGTAAAAAAGTTAGTATTGATTAAATAAGTATCTTAATTAAAGGGTTTAAAACACAAATTATTAACTTTATGCCTAACTATATTATTTGAGATAAATGTCAACTAGAGAGCAAATTAAATAATTTTTACTTACAATATAATGGTTTCCATAGAATCTGATAACCATGAAAAAGTCAAAAAAATTTCAAGAGAAATCATAAATTATTTAATAAGAAACCCTGAAACTCCTCGTGAAAAAATTACTAACATTAAAGGGAGAATAGGTAAAAAATATGAATATTTTAAAGTAATCAAAAATGCAACAATCTTAGATTACGCTTCATCAGAAGAAAAGGAGAAAATAATTCAGACCCTTAAAAGAAGAAAAACTAGAACTTTATCTGGAGTTTCCGTTATAGCAATTATGACTAAACCTCTTCCTTGTCCTGGAACTTGTATTTACTGTCCAGGACAGAGGTCTCAGCCAGGAGAAAAAGTTGCTCAATCCTATACTGGTCGAGAACCCGCAGCCATGAGATCTATTCATAATAATTACGATCCTTACTTACAAGTTCAAAGTAGAATTAAAGATTTAGAAGCTATAGGGCATAAAGTTGATAAAATTGAATTAATCGTAATGGGGGGTACATTTTTATCAATAGATCTGACTTATCAAGAAGAGTTTATTAAAGGGGCATTAGAAGGCATCATCGAACAACGAGTAATTACTTTAGAAGAAGCAAAAAAACTTGCTGAGAACTCCAAAAGACGTGTTATAGGGATAACAATCGAGACCAGACCAGACTATTGTAAAGAAAAAGACGTAGATCGAATGCTAAATTATGGTACCACTCGAGTTGAAATAGGAATTCAAACAGTCTATGATGATATTTTTAATCTCATAAAAAGAGGGCACACTACGATAGATAGCATTGAGGCTATAAGAATTGCTAAGGATGCAGGTTTAAAAGTAAATGCACATATTATGCCCAACCTTCCAGGTTCTGATTATTTAAAAGATATAAAGCTATTTGATGAATTGTTTTCCAATACGGATTACCGCCCCGATATGTTAAAGATATATCCGACACTTGTAATTGCGGGTACCGAATTATTTAATTGGTGGAAGAAAGGAAAATATTCTCCTTACTCAGATGAGAAATTAATTGAATTAATAGCAACTGTTAAAAAGAATCTACCCTCCTATGTAAGAATCCAAAGGATTATGCGAGATATTCCCGCTACGTTAATTGAAGCAGGATGTAAAAATAGTAATTTACGACAAATTGTTCAAGAAAAATTAAAAGAAATGAATGAAACATGTAAATGTATTCGCTGTAGAGAGTATGGGATCAATAAAAGAAAAGAAATTATCGATGGAAATTCTTTCGGTGACATTAAACTTTACAGACTGGATTATGAAGCCTCTTTAGGTAATGAAGTGTTTCTATCTTTTGAGAATAAAGTAGAAGAATATTTAGTAGGGTATATTCGCTTAAGAAAGCCATCTGAATATGCGCATAGACCAGAATTAAACGATGGACAAACTATGATCGTGCGAGAAATCAAAGTGGTCGGTGAATTAGTCCCAACAAATACAAAACCAAATCGATATTCTCAAATTCAACACCGAGGATATGGAAAATTATTGATGGAAAATGTTGAAAAGATTTCATTTGAAGATTTTGATGCAAAAAAATTGGCAGTTATCAGTGGTATCGGAGCAAGAGATTGGTTTTATGAAATGGGATATAAATTAGATGGGGTATATGTTTCTAAGCCTTTGATATAATAAATAAATTATTTCCTCCGTAGCTAAATCCTACGTTCTGAAAAAAAGCCAATTGAAAAATTTATCTAATTTTTATAAAACTTTTTTTTTAAATAATTACAAATATACTATATATTACTATATATTTTTGTCAAAAATCTTTGAGGTTTGAATTAGAATGACCCCAGAAAGGTCTTTATCAAAAAAGAGAATTACCCAGCAAACAATCTCGATTTCACCAGCACTAAAGGATAAAATCGAGAGGTATGTAACTGAAAATAATAAAAAAAATCCAAAAGATGATAGGTTCAAAAGTATTTCAAGATTTTACAATTTTGTTATGGAGCGTACGATGGAATGTTTTGATAATGGTAAAACACTTGATGATTTTGAAGCATTTGTAGACCGTGAAATTAAAGATTTCTTTGAAAAAATCTCTTTTAATGCTTTAATTCCGTATTATGAAACTGCTATAAGAACCAATCGTTATACCAATCCTTTTTTTGAAAAGAATACCTTTTTTTATTTGACTCTGAGAAGACTTTATCTGAATCAAATGGATCCTTATGACATTACTAGTGTTAATACCATTTTTAATAGAATTAGAAACTATTTATTTTCAAATAATCTTACTAAGGAAGTTAATTTGGACCTTTTCACGGGAAATACTGGAAAAGAATTATCTGGAGTATTTGAATATGCGGGATTCTACAAAAACCTAACGTTTGAAAATTGTAAATATAATGCTGCACTTTTTGGATTGCTAGGAGTGAAAATAACTAATTTCTTGTATTCAATTAAAGATAAATATTTCAGGTTCGATTTAAAAACCACAAACTTATTTTATAGAAAAGATTTGGCAAAAAAAGAGAGAATAGAACTAATAAAGCAGAATCTCTCTCATTTATTCAATTCTCTTAGAGTTCTTAATGATAAAGACTATTATTTTTGGATGAGATTAGCTGAGGATAAACAGGTTATTATCACATTCAATAGTGAAGAAATTAAAAATAATTGGGTTAATTCAATAGAAAAACAAATCGAAAAATTTGGAGATACAGAAGATTATCCTCTTTATCTGCTAAGATTTTTTGAGAAATTACATTGGATTGAAATTAAAAGTGAAAAAGACTTAAGTTTTCAAATTAGACTATCCAAATCGAAATACTCTTATGAAAGAGAATTCTTATTGGAGGCTCTTTCAAAAAAATCAAAAATCTCAAATGAACATGAGAATTATTACTTAGAAGAATTTTGATCCTAAATAGTATCATTTTATTATTATTGAAAAGAAAAAAAGAGGGACTTCGTCCTCCTTAACCCCGCCATTTCTCCCCTCTTTTTACCTTTATGGCAAGAGGTTCCTGTCATTCCCTTGATTTTTATCGTTAAAAATTTCCCAAGTATAATTTTTTAAGAGGATATTTAAAGCTTAATATTAACTATCATTTTTAATGATTTAGATAATAGGTAATCCCAAAAAAAAAATGTGTAGACCTTTAATAATAATTTAATGATTAAGAACAAATGTATCTTGCAAAAGTTTATTCAATTACAAATTAACATTAAAAGAGGATGTAAGTTTACTTATTTAAACTTTTCAACTAATAAAAATTTAAAATACAGATCAAATTTAAAATAATATGACTAAAAAAAAATACCTCTCAAATAAGAAAATTGCCCAACAAACAATTTCCATTTCTCCGGCTCTTAAAGAATGGATAAAAAGATATGTAAATGTAAATCACAAGAAAGATCCTAATGATGAAAGATTTAAGAGTGTAAGCGCATTCATTACATATATTTTGGATAATATTATGAAACTCTTTAAAGAGGGCAAAACCATTGAAGATTTTAAGAGAGTAGAAGATCAAGTTTATAAAGATTTTTTTGATAAATTTACTTTTAAAGCTACAATTCCACTTTATGATATGGTAGCAGAGAGTAATAGATATGTACCAATTTCTTTTGATTTTATTACGCGTTTTGTTTTAGCAGTTTACAATTTTTATAGAAATATCTATTTAAAGGAAAAAAATTATGAACAGCTGAAATTACTATTTGAACGCTTTAAAAATCGAGTTTATCCTTCCAATATAGTAAAAGAACTGAAACTTGATCTTTTTATTGATAAGAATAAAAAATTTGGAACAGGTGCTTTGGAATTTGTGGGTAAACAAAGAAATTTACATTTTGAAAATTGTAAATTTTTTGCTGCTATTTTTGGCATTTTAGGAGTAAAAGTTACTGATTTTATTTATTCTCCTAAAGATTATTATTGTAGACTTGAATTATTAGAAACTGATCTCGTGTTTAAAGAAGAATTAGCCAAGAAAGGAAGAATTAAACTCTTAGAAGAAAATGTAGCTTATATAACTAATTATCATAGAATGCTTATCGATAAAGATAGGCATTTATGGATGAATTTAGCAGATGATAATGAATTATTTATATGTTTTAAGAGCAAAAATACTTTTAACAATTGGATTAAAACCATTGAGAATGATTTGCGTAAATTTGGTACACATGAAGATTTTCTTAGTAAAATATTATATTTCTTTAATAAGATACACTGGATTAAAATCGAAAACATAAGCGGCTTATCATTCCGAATTGAGCAATCTATTGAAAAAAATACTGAACAAAAGCAATTATTAACTGATTATCTCTCTCAATATAAAACAATTTCTCAAATTGAAGATGTATATTATTTGAAATAGGGTAATTTGGTCATCTTATAATTTTATTTTCAAAATTACGTAATATTTATAATGATTACTCATAAGAATAATATCCCAAACCTTTTTTGAAAATAAGTATAAGATCTGTTACTTGACTAGTTATAGTATTTGATTATCAATTAAAAAGAAAATTCGATTGAGTATGGAAGAATTTGATTATGAAGAATTAGGTCTTAAGTGTGGATTAGAGATTCATCAACAACTTGATACAGAAAAAAAGTTATTCTGTAGATGTCCAACTAAACTTCAAGGAACTAGAGAGCCAGACTTTACTGTAAATCGAAAAATGAGACCAGTTTTAGGCGAAATGGGAACATATGACAAAGCAATGCTTACAGAGTACGAAAAGGGAATGGGAATTACATATGAAGGATATAATGATGTGGTGTGTACCTATGAACTCGATGATACACCTCCATTTTCTTGTAATAAAGAGGCAAGAAAGGTAGCACTACAAATTGCCATGCTTTTAAACGCCAATATAATCGAAGAAATGCATGTGTGTCGTAAAAATTATTTGGATGGAAGTGTTCCCAGCGGATTTCAACGCACAATGATACTAGGCACTGATGGCTACGTAACTTTAGAAAGTAGTAAAAGAATCCGGATAGATATCTTAAGTCTGGAGGAAGAAGCTGCGAGAAAAATTAAAACTGAAAATAAAACAAATTTTTTTCGTTTAGATCGATTAGGAATTCCTTTGGTAGAGGTCACAACCAAACCCGATATAAATACACCAAATGAATGTCGAGAATGTGCTGAAAGAATTGGATTGCTATTATGGTCAACAAATGTGAAAAAAGTCCTTGGATCAATTAGACAAGATGTAAATGTGAGTATTGAAGCGGGAACGCGAATTGAGATAAAGGGTGTACAGAAATTAGGATGGATTCCTATACTGATCAATCATGAAATTTCACGCCAATTAAAACTCCTTGAAATTAAGGAAGAACTTAAAAAAAGAAAGCTAGATCATAAAGACATTCCAGAAAATCCAATAGATTTAACTGATACATTAGCTAAAACTAAATCCAATTTTATAGTAAAAGGTATTAAATCGGGAAAAAAATTATTCGGGATCAATTTTAGGGGATTTAAGGGTATTTTTGGAAAACAATTAATGGAAGATTATAGATTCGGAACAGAAGTTAGTGGCAAAGTAAAATTGATCTCTGGTTTAAAAGGAATTATTCATTCCGATGAAGATTTAAATAGTTATAATTTTTCAAATGAGGATGTTAAGAAAATCAGAACGAAATTAGAATCTAAAGAAACTGATTGTTTTGTATTAGTATTAGGATCTAATAAAGAAGTGGACAAAGCGATGAATGTTCTTATCCATCGTGTAAAATTTGCTTTCAAAGGTGTACCTCCCGAGACTAGAAAAGCTCTAGAAAATGGAAATACGGAATTTTTAAGAGAACTTCATGGGGGTGCTAGATTATACCCTGACACAGATTCAGAAGCTATTTTTAATTCCGAAGAAGAAATCAAGCAGATTAGAAAAAATCTCCCAGAATATCCATGGGTAACTATAAAAAAGTATTCTAAAAAATATAAAAACGAAGAAAGATTGATAAAAGACCTTATTTTTACGGGAAAACTCAAGTTATTCGATGATTTAATAGAATTATATCCTGATAATCCCTCATTAATCTTTACGACTCTATTAGAAACTACAACTGCCCTTAGAAGAGAGGGGAAAAATATTGAAAATATAACAGACAATGATTTTCTTGAAATTTTTAATCTTTTGAAAAAAAAAGAAATTAGTAAAGAAGCAATTGAAGAATTAATGAAACTTAAAGCTGATACTCCTGAATATTCTATTGATCAGATTAAATCGAAATTAAAAATAGAAAGTATTGCTAAAGATGAACTTAAAAATTTGATAGTCGAGATTGTAAATAGAAACTCTAAACTGATAAAAGAAAAAGAAATGAGAGCAAAAGGACCTTTGATGGGAGAAGTTATGAAAAAAGTTCGAGGAAAAATTGATGGTGCTATCGTTTCTAAGGAATTAGAAAATTCAATAAAAGAAAAAATAAGGGAGTTGAAATAAATGAACGAAAAGTTAAAAGGTTATAGAGGAGAAGGTAAAAAAATCTTAGAAGAACATAAACTTGAAATTTGGGACATTGTTCAAATTAAAACAGAGAAAACTAATTATGAAGGGATTATTTTACCAAGAATTGAATATTCAGCTCCAAATTTCATAAATATTAAATTAGAAAATAATTATAATGTGGGAATAAAGGTTTCTGAAATACAAGAAATCAAAAAAATTGGAAAAAAAGAGGCATTATATAAAATTCCAGAAAAAGAATTCCCTATAGATAAAAACCTCCCCAATTTAAAATTATTTGGAACTGGTGGAACAATTGCCTCAAGATTAGATTATACAACTGGGGCAGTAATTCCTTCCTTTACACCAGGGGAATTATATAGTTCAGTTCCAGAATTAGCAGAAATTTGTAATCTTGAATGTGAAATTGTTTTTGAAATCCTTTCAGAAAACATGAAACCAGATAATTGGCAAAAGTTAGCGGAGAGAGTTGTAGATACTGCAAATTCTGGAATTTATGGCATCATTATTGGTCATGGAACTGATACAATGTCATTTACTAGTACAGCACTTTCTTTTATGATAAAAGACTTATCTATCCCCGTAGTCCTTGTGGGTAGTCAAAGAAGTTCTGATAGACCTTCCTCAGATGCAGCATTAAATCTAATTAATGCGGCAATTGTAGCAAAGTCAGATATTGCTGAAGTAGTTGTTGCAATGCTAGGATCATCATCTCATGATTATGGATTAATCCATAGAGGAACATTAGTAAGAAAAATGCATTCTTCTGTAAGAAATACTTTTAGGACTATAAATAACATACCTCTAGGTATGGTTCAAAATAGAAAAATCAAAATGTTTACAAAAGATTATAACAAGAGAACTAAAAAAGAAACAGAGTTACTTAACAATTTTGAAAATAAAGTTGCTTTAATCTATTCATATCCTGGAATTGATAACGATTTATTAAACTTTTACATAGATAATGGATATAGAGGGATTGTAATCGCGGGAACAGGATTAGGACATGTTTCTACTACAATATATGATTCGATAAAAAGAGCTATTCAAGAAGGTATTACCATACTAATGACAACCCAAACTCTCCATGGATTTGTTGGTATGAATGTGTATTCCACAGGAAGGGAATTATTAAATTTCGGAGTTATTCCAGGAGCAAATATATTACCTGAAGTAGCTTATGTAAAACTAGGTTGGGTGCTCGGACAGACTAACAATCCTGAAGAAGTAAAAGAGTTATTATTAAAAAATATAGCAGGTGAGTTTTTAGAAAGAGAAATTCCCATCGCATTCAATTATAATATTGATGAATTATTGAAATCAAAGAAACTCTAAATTATCAAAGTTATACCTTCTTTTTAACAAAAAACTGTATTTTAAATTTTCTAATACATCTCAAGGAAAAAGATAAAAAATTTATAGTTTGAATAATTTAAGTTCATATTCAGAGAATATGGTGAAGTAGTTTGGGAAAACGAATTTTAGCACAACGGAAAGGTAGAGGCGTACTAGGCTTTAGATCTCCAAGTCATCGGCATGTAGGAGAAGTGAAATATCGACCATTCAAAAAAGATGAGAAATTATTTAAATTTAAAGTAATAGATCTTCTTCATTCTCCCGGAAGAGGTGCTCCTGTAGCTCAAATTCAATATAAAGATACTGAAGAAAAAGCTTTATGGCTACCTCCAGAAGGAATCTTTATAGGGCAAGAATTTGTACAATCTAAAACTGGATATGGCCAACCAGTAGAAGTTGGAAATATTATGCCTTTAAAAAAGATACCTTTGGGGACATTGGTATTTAACGTCGAGGCCACTCCACAGGACGGAGGCAAATTTGCACGAGCTTCAGGCGTTGCAGCAATTGTGAGAAACAGATCTGGCAATAAGGTCGAACTACTTTTTCGATCCAAAAAAACGAAATGGATAAACGAGAAATGTTTAGCTACAATTGGAGTAGTTGCCGGTGGAGGCCGTACAGATAAACCTTTTCTTAAAGCTGGAAATAAATTCCATTATGTCAAATCTAAGGCTAAAAAATGGCCTGTGGTTCGTGGAGTCGCCATGGTAGCGGCATCTCACCCCTACGGAGGTGGTGCAAAGCAATCTCCACATAAATCCACCACAACCAGCAGAAATGCTCCCCCAGGTAGGAAGGTTGGACAAATAGCTGCAAGACGAACAGGTCACCAAAATTAATGAATTGTTCATGAAAATTTCTTGAAAATTGTAAAAAAATCATAAAACTATACCTAACATAAGTTTTAAATAGGAATTTCATTATATATAGCAGAGAGCAAAAGACTTGTATTTATATGACAACCTACAAGGAGTTTCACGTTAACCAATTCTTATCTTTGCGATTAGAGAGGGAAAGGAGTGGCAATAAAAGGACCATGATATATGTAGAGGGAGAGCCTTTTATTCAGTGCAAACATCTCCTATTAGACATTCCAGTAGCCAAAATGAACACTTTCGAAGAAATTGATTCGATCGATGAAGCGGCAGAGATGGGGGTAAAATTGATGGGAAGATCGAGATATGAAACGGAAATCTCCCCCGAAGTAGAGTTTTGGGGGCACTGTTCGAACTTACAAGTCTGGTATGAACATGGATATGACACACGAATCCTTCATTCCAACCTTGCGTTTGCGCTCTTGGGCAAACTTGCTGAAGTGGGAGATCCTCTCGCTAAAAAGATGTTTAAATCAGAGCTAATAGCGCGGTATGAAAGGGGAACTGACAGAACAAGAGAATTTATTGAGCGCAGTGGAGCTTTTAAGTATCTCTCATTAGAGGAGATGTTAAATTTATTGCTAAATACCGAGGATCTTGTAGCGTTAACAGAGTTAGCAGAAGAAGTGTGGACTGAGAGTGAACCTAATGACATAGTTCAAGCATTAATAACACAAGAAACAGTAAGATTGGAAAATAGGAAAATTGTCGAGTTAGACTTTTCAGGATTTGACTTGGAACTGGAGGAATTTCCAAAATCCGTACTAAAATTAAAAAATCTAAAAATGTTAGCATTAACTGGGAATTATTTCAAAGTTATCCCCGAGAATATAAGTGATTTAGGCTTACTCAAAGAACTATGGCTAGATAATAATGAAATTTCCCATCTACCCGACTCTATCTGTGAAACGATGGTACTCGAGAAAATGGAGGTAAACGGGAATAAGATTAACATTCTGCCCGAAAATATTGGAAACCTTACATCTTTGAAAGTTTTAGGACTAGCTCGTAATGAAATAACAGAGCTTCCAGAATCGTTTTACAACTTAAAATCACTTGAAACTCTCTCACTCGCAGACAATAGATTAGAAAGTCTCCCTAAGTCATTTTGCAACCTAACGTCTCTTAATTGGTTAGATATTTCAAACAATAATTTGACCAAACTCCCCAAATGCTTTATAAATCTCCCATCACTTGAATATTTAGATGTTAGCAAAAATCCATTTACAGAAAACACAAATTTAATTGAAGAAATAAAAAAAAGAAAATTAAATTAAAGTGGAGAAATCAAGTTTCTAATGGTCTTATTCTGACATTATAAGTATCTTGAAAAAAAGTAATGAGATCTCTAACATCCTCAAACAAATAAATTGGCCAACAATCTTCCAAATTCCACACAGTTCTTCCTTCATCATCTTGATTCCATTGTGCTTGCAATCCATTGTAAATCTGCTGTCCGACGGGACTCAATCGAGTTTTAAGATTATCTTTCGAATAGAGTCCCGTAATATAATCGTTGTTATATAGCTTTCTCTGCGTCGCAAAAAGTCTATAACCCAAATTGTCATCACCAATGATTCCGAAAGCGTTAAACATCACAAGATTAAAGTAATGCTTAACACAAATCTTTTGAATTCGGCATCATTTACAACCTTACCACCGTCGTGCTTTCTCATGGTGAAAGATAATGAATTGTGATTTTTTGGTATCAAATCTGCAAACAATTTTTTAAACTTAGTAGCCAACGAATTATATATTTTGGTCTTTTCCCCGAGACCCATGGATTTCTCCATATGGAATGTAGCTTTGATCTCTTCATTATTGCCATAATTATCCTTCAATACATCGTACAATTTCTTATATAGATGGTCTATATTATGTATAAATTTCGAATTTTCTACTGCTAATAAATGCTGTAGGCTTAAATCTTTTGAATGTATAATATTATTGATGTTATATTCCCTATAGTATAATGCTGGTTGAATTTTGTAGAAGTCATTACCGAAATAATGGGTTAATGTAGGATACGTTAAGTGTAATTCCCCAAAGTCTCCTTTCCAAAATGGTAGAGTCTTTCCGCTTCTAGCTTCTAAATCACTAATTCGATAATCCACTGCTTGTCGTCTTCCAGAATAAATTTGAGATAATCTAAGCGTAGGATCTCTAACATCTTGTGTCGTTTCACTATCTTTTCCAGGATTTAATAATTTATCAAAAATCTGATAAAAACCATATATGGTGTTTTTTTCACTCCACACTTCGGGATTATCTTGAAATGCATCAATTCCTAATTGTTCACCTGCTAATCTGATGACACTTGGGCTTATACTATCCGCCAATAATCTAGAAAATCCTTTCATAATGGCAGTTTTTCCAACTATATTATTTACTATGCGAACATCTTGTGTGACTGCTCCAACATGATAATTATCTAAAAAGGTTTTGACATCGGAACCGTACCTAGTAGAATACCTTAATGGGTTGGTATGATGTAGATAATTACCGTTAGCAAATCTTGATAAAATACTAGCAGGAGCTTTAGTATATATAGTCCTCCTTCCCTCACCGACGACAGCTACTGAAGTTAAATGCCCAAAAAGAATACATGCTCCAATGATGTTATCAAAGGAAGTAACAAAGCTGTCTTGAATATAAGGAGTGAAATCTTTAGTCGAGATAGCTTTAATTCTTCTGTTATTCATTATTTCTCTTAAAAGTGATTTATCAAAAGCTAAAGGCTGGAATTTAACAGTTCCTTGCTCTGTATAAAGATTAATTAAACCCATTTTCAAGAACGTATAAAACTTGTAGCTAAAGATTTTAGGCAATATGTCCTCCATGTCTTTTATAGCTTTGAACTCATCTTCTGTAAATTTACTTGAGTATTTGCTCTCAAATGTTACCTTTGCTCGATTAGGAACATTAATATAATCATTAATTAATTTATTAGTACCAGTATAGACCATTAAAACGTCATGAAGTGTCTTATAAAATTGCCTTTGCCTTGAATATCCTATCAACTTGGTGGATAAAGTGGCTAACTGGTCAACTGTGGGGTTTAACTCGGTCAGCATAAATTCAATATCAGAGCCATCTTCTTCAAAAAACTCTTTAGATACAATCAATTCTGAGATTGATTCATAATTATAAGAACTGTCTTTGCCCGGAAGATATTTTCTTCTGGTACAACCCTTGGAAATGTTGAGTTTATATTAAACGATTTTTTTGGCACAGACGTTTTGAATGTAGGAGACAAGCTTGCAAGTCATGAAATTTTTCTTGTTCGGTTAGTCAAGCGTATTAATTCAGAATTGAAGACCAATAGCAAATATAAAAATATTGGTTCCGAAGCAGCATTGAAGAGTGCAATAAAAGATATGTTGTTAGACTCTCAATTTCAAGAGGTGGTGATAAAAGACTTAGTTTTATCAGGTTTTTCTTCCGATAGTTTTTATTACTAATCATAGTTTTTTTGATATAATTTTTCTTCTAATTCATCTTTATTTCGCCTCTACAATATTACTATCAACAGATTTAAATACTCTATTTTCTCATATATAATGATATATAAATAAATATAGTATTGCTGATAAAAATATATTAAGATATAAAAAAAGTTGAACCTTAATACTTACTGGGAGGCATGGGAAATAAAATTTGAATCAGAAATAAGAGTAACTGGGAGTGGAACTATTGAAGACCCCATGATTTTATTACCAAAAACTTATTGGAATAACAATTATTTTTCAATAAGTATCTCTGATTCCAAAAAATACATTGAAATTAAGAAGATTAACTTAAAATCTCTCCATTTAAGTAATTGTAAAAATGTAACAATCTCAGAATCTAACGTAAAGAACTTAGATTTAAAACGATGTTCAACATTTTTAATACAAAAATCACGTATAAAAAAACTCCTAAATTTCTCTAATTGCCACCAGATTAAATTAGATAATTGTACTATTAAAAAAATATTCGCAATTTCAAGTAGTCAAATTTTATTTTCTCATTGTGAAATTAAGAAAATATCAAAAAAATGTAATGATTTTAACTATAAAAAAACTGAAGAGGAACTGCTTTTATACACGGACTCAATCCCTGCGGACAATCATTCGACTCAAAATTTCTGGACTTGCCAGTATTGTAATACTGAAGCAGATTTGAAATCAAATTTTTGTCATGAATGTGGTAAAAGACTTAGAACAAATAGTTAAAAAAAACAAATATTTATGGTTAGAAGGAAAAATTGAATATAGAAATTTCTTCTGGATCTTTATGGAATTCAAGCCGTTATTTTGAATTTAAAATAGAAATAATTGGGGCTGGAACTATTGAAGATCCATATTTGATTAGTACTAAAAACAAATATCCAAGTGAATATTATGAAATAAGAATTTATAATTCAAATGAATATATTTTTTTTAATGAAATCTCCTTAAAAGCTCTTTATTTACGTCATTGTAGAAATATTGTTATCTCGAGAGCTATAATAAATTATTTGGGTTTAGGAAAATGTTCGACGATTTCAATACAAAATGTATACATAAAAAAACAATTAAGGCTAGATAAGGTACAACAAATTAAAATTGCCGATTCTAAGGTAAACAAATTATTTGCTTTTTCTGGTGATCAGATCTCAATTTCTAATTGTGATATTAAGAGAATTTCAAGAAAATCAAAAGCTGTAATTCATATATGCGATGAAAAAAAAGCTCCTATTTTAAAAAATTATTCAAATCAACCACCTGAACAATTAAAACGTAATTTTTGGACTTGCAACTACTGTAATTCTGAAGTAGATATGAATTCAATATTTTGTTATGAATGTGGTAGAAGACTTAAAACAAATAATTAAAAAGATAAATCTAGATGGTTAGAAAGAAAATTATAAGAAATGGATTAGTTTTTCCGGTTCTTACATTAATTATAATTGGATTTATCGCTTTTTATTCAAATAAAGAAACTATTATAAATTTTGCTCTTAAGGAGGAGTCTGGAGAAAGAGAGGGGAGTTTTACATTAAAAGGGAAAGCTTCTAATGTCATTGAATGGAATTTTGTCTCTACTTCCACTGTAAGATTATTAATTATAAAGGAGGTTTCTTGGAATTATATAAATGATTTAGCCTCCCAGTATGGTGATTGGATTAAAGAACAAATGCTTGAAGATGATTATGTTTCTCAAGGAAAATATAAGGATTCTGGTGCCTTCTATGTACAAACTCAAGAAATAATACTTTTGAAGTTTAGCTCATCTGGTTCGGTCAAATATCTAATCAAGTATGATCCGTTTTCTATTGACTTGATGTGGATTTTTTATGGATTATTGGGAATAATTACTCTTATAGGTATTATCTTTTTTATAACTAAAATAAATAAATTAATTCATATGAAAATTATTAACGAAAAAACCAAATCAAGTCAAGCCCATCAAACTAAGCGTAATTGCGAGCATTGTGGAATTGAATTAGATTCAGATTCAATATTTTGCCATGAATGTGGTTCTAGACTTAAAAAAAATAGCTAAATCAGAAATTAAGAGGTTGCCTCCCCTCAACCCTTAACATTAAAAAAAAAATGGAAAAGAAAAATTTAGCTTAATTAAGATTTACATTAAAATTAAAGGTAATATTTTGTAAAAACTCCTTATACCTTGAGCGAAGTGTCACCTCTGTGACTCCTATTATTCTTGAAATGTCTTTTTGACTTACCTTATGATTTTTTAACTTTGAGACTAAATATATCGATCCTGCACACAACCCTTTTGGGTCCTTGCCACATATAGATGTGTTTTCAATGAAATTCTTTAAAATTTTTATGGTTTCCTTCTCAACATTAATGTCCAAACCTAAATCCGCACAATAACGTGGTATAAGGGAAACAGGATCAATATGAGGTGATTTTAAGTTCAATTCTCTAACTAAGATCTTATAACATTTTTTCACGATGTTATCGTTTATTGACGCTTCTTCTAAGATTTCTTGAAGAGTTATAGGAACCCTCTCTTGTTTACATACATAATATGCACATGCTGCAATCATACCATTTATAGATCTGCCCCTTAATAGATTCTTTTTAAATACTTCTTTATAAAGAAGAACAGCTGATTTTTTTACCCTGTCTGGAAAATTTAAATTGCCTCCGATCCGTTTTAGTTCAGTTATGGCAATAAGCATATTTCGCTTTTCCCATGATAAGTGAGTATTCCATTTTGTTGCTCTTCTTAAATCAGGATTTTTGATTTTTGTCCTATCAATAATTGTACTTAAGCCTATATCAGGCATCAAAATTGAAATCGGGCAACCCGTTCTTTCTTTTTTGTCTTTCTCTTGCTTTGAATAAGCCCTTATGCCACTATGACTTACATCAACTGCCTTTTCGGAAACAACCAAACCACAGTGTTGACAAACAATCTCTCCTCTCTGATGAATATCAATTGTGGAACCGCCACATTCGGGACAAAAGCCTGTTTGTGTTGATACTTCTACAACCATGAATTATAACCTTTATAAAAAATGTACAATATTTATGTTATTAATAGTTTTTTACATACAATCTTTACAATAATAGTTTTTTGTTGTAAAAAAGAATTTCTTTTTGTTGTAATAATAGATCATATTTACATATTTAAATCTTTTCGTTATAAAACTTTCTTTATAAATGCATAACTTTTGTATAAAAACGCGTTTAAGTAATGTGAACAAAAAACTTTGTTAGTAAAAAGTATTAGTGGATTGTTATAAAGTATGTATAATATTTGGATTATATTCTCTTTGTTATAAAAGATGTTACACTTATTATAGCTTTTTTAATATGATGTTTTGAAATCTTACACACAAATAGATCTTGACTCGGACTTAAAAAAAATAAAAAAACATTAAATAATAATTCTTTTATTATGTTTTCAAGCAAAAATTAGTTAGAAATTAGTGGTGCAAAAATTAACAACCTTAAGAAAAACGAGAACCAAGCCAACAAAGATATTGATGATGAGCTAAATATGAGGAACAATAATAATACTATTGATAAAACCGATGAGATGAAAAAATATGAAAAGGAAACAGGTAGATATGCTATTTGGCGAGGAAATATTACAGAAGGCTTTAGAAAGTGGCAAAAAGGTGAAAAAGTGTATCAAAGAGATAAAGAAAGAATATCTCTATATGTATCTGACGATACTAAATCAAAATGGTTAGAATATACTAAAAGTAATGGTGAATTAACAATTTCTAAATTAATTAGAGAAGCAGTGGCAGCTTTCATTGTAAGTAAATCAAATAGTCCAGGTCATAAATTATCAAAATTAAATCCTCAAACAATTTCAAATATTTCTCATACATTAAAAGAACCATTAACTTCAATTAAAGGGTATTCACAGTTATTACTTGAAAATTATAGGGAGAAATTGAATAATCAAGTTTTAGAAACAGTAAAAAATATCTTTGAGCAGAGTCTTCGTCTTGAAAAGAAAATAATAAATATTCTCGACAATATAAAAGTTGAGTCAGAATATGATGTTTTATTGGTTGAAGATGATCTCGCAACCATTCGATTGATAACAAGTATATTCGACAGTAAGGGGTTTAAATGTAAAGGTGTAGTTAGTGGTTCAAAAGGGTTAGAGGAATTAGGAAATGCAATTCCCAAAATGATATTATTGGATATTGTTTTACCTGATTTAAGTGGATATGATATATGTAAAACTATAAAATCATTTAAGGAGTGGGCAAACATTCCAGTCTTTTTCTTAACTGCAATAGCTGGATCGGAAGTAGAAAAGAATTTAGACGATACAAAAGCCGATGGTTACATTTTAAAGCCATTTAATTTTTCTGATTTCGAAATAATTTTTGATATTTTGAAGAAAAGCTAAATTATAACTTAATTTTATAGATCACTTTTTTATTTATAAATTAATTAACTATATTTGAAATATTTAGGCATAATCCTAATAATACAATAACTTTATAATAAAAAACATTTATTAAAGGATAAAAAATTAAACATTATTGTAAATAATTGTAATTCTTTGAGAGATTTTTATTAAAAAAGGCGATGAAATAAAATTTAAAAGGTTCAGTTTTCAATTTTATTATAATTTTTTATAACGAGAATTCTCGAGATATCTAAATTTTTACAAAAAAATGAGTATTAGATAAAAAAAAGGGATGAAAATTTCAAGCAAGAATAAGAATAACGAAAATGAAGAGAATGAAAAGGACATGAACGATGAATCTCAAAAAAGAAGTATGACTGATGATGAGATCGCTAATCTCGATTTGGATAGTAAAAAAGTTAAAGAATTAATGAAAGAATATGAAAGCGAAACGGATAAATATGCAAAATGGCGTGGTTCTATTACCGAAGGATTTAAAAAGTGGTTAAAAGGTGAAAAAATCTATGATAGAGATAAAGAAAGAATCTCATTATATGTGTCTGAAGATACAAAGCACCAATGGCAGGAATTTAAAGATTCACATGAATATTCGACAATTTCTGCCCTAATTCGGGATAGCGTAGATTTTTATATTGAACAAAAATCGGATACAATAGGTGAAGGTTTACGTAGAATGGATAAGAAGACTATTTCTAACATTTCTCACGCATTGAAAGAACCTCTCACTTCTATAAAAGGCTTTAGCCAACTACTTCTGGAAAATTATACCAAAGAGTTAAATGAAGAAGTCTTGATGACAATTAAAAATATCTTTGATCAGAGTTTACTCCTTGAAAATAAAATTATTAACATCTTAGATAATATTGCTACTGAAGAACCTCACCCTCAGTATGAAATTCTCTTGATTGAGGATGATTTAGCAACAATCCGCTTACTAACCAGCTATTTTGAAAGTAAGGGTTATAAGTGTAAGGGAGTAGTAAGTGGGACAAAGGGTTTGGAGGAATTAAGAGGAGGTGTTCCTAAGCTTATTCTATTAGATATCATCTTACCAGATATTTCTGGCTATGAAATTTGTAAAATGATTAAAGATCATAAAGTATACCGTGAAATTCCTATATACTTGTTAACCGCGATACCAGGAAGTGAAGTTGAAAAAAAGATTGATGAAACTAAAGCTGATGGTTATATTTTAAAACCATTTGATTTTTCAGATTTTCAGGTAGTTTTCCAATATTTGTAACTACTTTTTAATTATGAATAAGTACCCTTTTATTAATTTCTGAAAAAATAACGGGCTATGAGGGATTCGAACCCCCGACCTGCCGGTTAAGAGCCGGTTGCGCTACCTGTCTGCGCTAATAGCCCATTCAATTGACCTTACCTTATTTATTGAAACCTATAAAACGCAGATGGAGGGACTCGAACCCCCGAGCGCTCACGCGCACCGGCTCACTTGATTATTAAGCAATCTCAAGGCCGGCGTCTTACCAGCTAGGCTACATCTGCTTATTTTAGATATTAAGTAAATTTTTAATATTTAGTAATTGTTGGCTATTAATTAAGAGTATATGCTATAAAATAAATTTTTTTTCCTTTTTTATCGCTTTAATTACTATTTTCATCTTGTATATAAAGAAAACTATAAATTTTATGCTACATTGACCTCTAATTGAGTTGGTGAAAAATGAGCGGGGCAAAGGATTTTCGTTATTTAATACCAGAAAGTTTATTCAAGGAAATTACCCAAAAAGCTGCAGAGGAGTACCCTCAGATAATACATGGCTGGTTATTTGCTGACAGAAAAGAAAATTTCGGTATCTGTACGAAATTTATAATGAATCCAGATCTACGTAAAAGTAAAGTTCATGTTAAACCAAGGAGCTGGATGCGGTACAAAAAATCAAAAATCTATAACATGCGCAAATTTAAAACCGAAATGGATGTGGATATTGTCTGGATGTGGCACTCTCATCCAAGTGGTAACGAGAAGCTTCACACAATCGATAAACGAATATTAAAATATTTATCAAATGGTGTTATGATAATCGTAGTTCCTTCTGTGCCTAATAAAACTCCAGAACAAAAAGCCCATCTTGTGGGCTGGTATTATGACAAAAGATATACAAAAAAACCTATCATTGAAAAAATGGTTTTTGAGATAATATCTGAATAAATTAGATTTATTCTTCTTTTTCTCTTATTTTTTTGAATTTGTTAAAAGATATTAGTTGGTTCAAATAAAATTAATAAAGACTCTTGAAATTTGGTAGATATTAATTTATTTTCTAACGAAAAATTTTATGGAAATTAGGGTTAAAAATATGAAAGAAGATAATTTATCAATTCAAGAATTAGATGTAGCGGAAATAAACACTCACCGTTATTTTCAAGTAGATCTATTAAAAGCTGTAATGATTGTATTAGTTATATTTGATCATACTGTACCTTGGGCACTTAAAGACTATATGTTCGTATCCTTTTGGGAAAGAATCTCTATTCCTATGTTTTTAGTGATAATGGGCTTTAACATGGGACTATCTTTTAGTGGATTAGAATCAAGGTCTTTAAAGACTCTCTACTCTTGGAGCTATTTTAAAAAAAAGTTTTGGCGATACATCTTTCCTTTTCTTATTTTGCTAAGTCTAACATTAATAATTGGATCCATCTTTTTAAATTTCTATGATTATCCTGCATTTGAACAATATCGCCCTATGTTTCATTTTTCTAATATTTTTATAGGGATTTTACAATTTTGGGGGCCTGGTAATTGGTTTATACCCGTCATTTTTTTAAGCATCCTTATAATGCCACTAATATATAAGGGAATGTCAGGAAAATGGATTTGGAGAATCACTACTTTATTATTATGTTTTATTGTTGAAATTTCAACAAGACTTATTTTCCACGAGTTTGTTGTTGAAGTTCTACTTCCGCCTAGTACTTACGGAGAATATATAGCATTTTTAAATATTTTTTATATGCTTGCTTCTTCACCACTCTTCCTGCTCTCGGGTATTGGATTAGGTATGTGGTTTTCACGAAAACCAAATATTTTTGCAAAGCAAAATATATTCATATGGATACTTGCTCCATTAAGTCTCTGTTACTTAATCTTAACCCAATTAAATGAGCTTGGTATCATACATTTTACAATCGAGTTTATTCATGATGATTACAATTTTCTCATCTTCCCTTATTCGGCCTTTCTATTTTTGCTAGTATTGAAAATATTACCAAAAAAACCAAAAAAGAATACTATTTTCATTAATGGAATTAAAACACTCAGTAAATCAACATATCACATTCTATTAACACAGATTCTTTACTTTGCCATCACAGTGGCCATTTGGGGAGACCATTATGGTGCAAGCATTTATGGTATTGATCTAAGTTATAATCCCTTGGTGGTTTTTCTTTATCTCTTAATAAATTGGGTGATATGCATTCCACTCGGTGTTTTATGGTGGTATGGTGAATCTAAAGTAAGAGAATATCGATTAAGAAGGAGAAGTTCTGAAATTAAATAATTATTAGTAAAAAAATCTGAAAATTATAAGCTAAAATTTTTTTCATTTTTCTTTATACTTTAAAAGTCTATATTTTATAATAAAATATTAAAATTTTAAATTATTATATATATTTACGATTTTATGCTCAGGAAGTTAAACGGAGCTCAGTTCATCAACCCTCTAGATTGGTGAAAGTCTGTCGCTTAGCCTGGTAGAGCGCCGGTCTGCTAAACCGGTGTCCAACGGATTCGTGGGTTCGAATCCCACCCTGAGCGTACATATATGGGCCAGTGGTCTAGATTGGTATGACATCTCGCTTACACCGAGAAAATCGGGAGTTCAAGTCTCTCCTGGCCCACTATTTATTTATTTTTTTGAAGTATTCTTTTTATTTTTTGAGGACGTAAAGCACTTAATTTACAATTTTTAAGTTTGTTACCTATATGTGAAATTATTCCAGGGGCATCAGATCCCTCTTTTAATAAGACTAGATTTTCTAAAAACCCGAATCTTTTGACCGTAATAATATCCCTGAAATGTCCTTTTTGAGTTAGGACTTTTTTGAATTGACCCTTAGTTTCTCCACTTAGAAACACACCTTCAATATTCTCCTCTAAAATTTTTTTAAAGAAATTTAAAGTTCTTGGTGTTAACTCACCTAAAAGTTTATTGTTGACTGAATCTATTTCAGTTATTTTAATATATAACGGAAAATGATCGATAAAATTATAAGCTTCAATAATTTCTTTTAATGATCTCTCTTTTCCTTTACATAATTGCTCTCTTAAAGTGTGCAGATTTATAAGTACATCCATACTTGGATTCATAATAGCACAATCAACAAATAATCCGAATCCAACTTTTCCTACATCTACAAGAGAGCCTTTATATTCCCTATCAACTTTAATATCTTTAAATTCATTAATAGATCCTATCTCTTTTTTTAGGAGGTTAAAAACAAATTGTTCTTCGGGACCAGTGATGATTATCTCAAACCTTTTATCAAATTTTCTTAACTTTTTTATATTGATCGAGGTATCAGGAAAACCCTTGATATGCTCTTTTAAATATTTAAGATATCGAAGGTAAATATCTTCTTTTTGTCCACTATCTGCCACATTATAAATTTTGTCGCATAAAACTAAATTTTGCACCATACGAAAACACTTAAGTGTTAGTATCAATCAAAATTTAAGTACTTTAACATCAATAAAGTAGGTTTTTTCTTAAATTTTAAAATGGAGAATCTATTATTCAAAAAGATTTAAATTTCAAAATTTTTATCTTTCTATAAAAATAAAAACAGATTTTTACATAAGTTGGAGAATTATGGAAGAACAAAGATTTAATCATTTAGTTAACGCACTAAATGAATATGAAGGAGTAGAGGAAATTTTTCTATTAAATAATGAGGGAAATATCGTTTTCAAATCTGGGGATTTTCCTCTAACGAGTGAAGAAGCTAATGGAATATTAAATGCTTGGAAAACAAAAGAAGCTGCTCTCACCTTTCAGAATTATCGATTTGCAATTTTAAAGAATGATGAAATACAATTAGCTGCAAAAAATATTGGTGCTGGGAAAGGCAATATTATTGGGTCAATTACAAGAGAAGGAGATTATCTTGTTGCTCATACCAGAGATGAAGGCATGATTTTATTGGAGTGGTCAATATTTATAAATAAAGTTGCATGGTCATAAAAGAGTCATAAACAGAGAAGATTGAAATACACTAGTTCTATTTTAATTTTTATACTCTCTTTTTAAAATATTTAAAAAAAATATTTATTATATCATTTATTACTACTTTTTAACTAAAGTAAAATAAAATTAAAAAATAATATAAATAAAAAGAATTAATTAAAAAAAAATCTTTATAAGATTATCCAATTTAGTAATATCTGCTAGGATTTTAATTATTTCTGTTAAATTATTAAGGAGGTTGATGAATTATTTTTCAAGGTCAAGGCCGTGGCTACGATATGGCCATAACGCAATTTTCACCTGAAGGTCGACTTTTTCAAGTAGAATATGCTATTGAAGCTGTCCGAAGAGGTACAACCGCAATTGTATGTAGAAACAAAAATTCTGTTGTGTTTGCGGTTGAAACAAAAAGTTCTTTGCTCCAAGAGAAAAATGTGGGCTCAGAAAAGATTTTTAAGATAGATGATCATCTAGGGGTGGCTATTGCTGGTTTAACTAGTGATGCTCGAGTTCTCATTGATAGGGCTCGAGTTCAAGCTCAAGTTAATATTTTAAATTATGATGAAAAAATTTCAGTAAAAGATAGTACACTAAATATCTGTGAATATAAACAGGTATTTACACAGAATGCAGGTGTACGACCTTTTGGTGTTTCTTTTCTAATTGCTGGAATAGATTCAAATAATGAACCTTCCTTATATTTAACTGACCCAAGTGGAGCAATGTGGGGTTATAAAGCTTTTGCTATAGGTTCACAAGCAACTGAAGCAAGAACTTACCTTGAGGAACATTATAAAGAGGATATGAGTGATGAAGAATTGAAATTATTGCCATTAAGAACATTAAAAGAATTGATGGGCGATAATTTAAATAAAAATACCTGTGATATAGCTTTTATTTTAAAAGAAGATAAAACTTTTAAGCTATTAAATTTGGAAGAAAAGGAAGAATTATTAAACAAATTGACTTCCTAAAGACTATATCTAAATTCAAGGTAATACCCCTTTATATTTATCTTTTAACGGAAAGACAAAAAAATATAAAAAAAAAAAGAAATTGAGATAATTCAATCGTTTAAATTGTGAACGTATGACATGATTGATAGGGCAAGGATTGATTTAGGCGGATACATCGTAGGGCGTATTGAGAACTCCGGCAGAGTTTTTGAGATGTTAATGGACCCCGAGAAAGCATGGGAAGCAAAAAAAATCATTCGGGAAGAAATCAACGTAAGGTTAAAAGCAGGGAAAGAAAAATCGCGATTTACTGTAGAAGAGATATTAAAAAATCAAAAAATTGATTTAGAACTAATTTTTGAGAGTTTTTCGGTATTTGAAGATTTAAGAAGAGGAAAAAAAGCAACAGATGGAGATATGGAAGCGGTATTTAATACTACAGATGGAATGACTATCGCTGGGACTATTCTATTAGAAGGAGAAATACATTGGACAAAAGCCCAAAGAGAAGAAGAAAGGCAAAAAAAATTAAAACAAATTATAACAATTATTAGTAAGAATGCTATTAATCCACAGAATAAAAAACCTCATCCATACCAACGAATAGAAAAGGCTATTGAAGAAGCAAATGTTAAAGTTGATTTAATGAGAAGTGCTGAAGAACAAGTCGATGATATTGTTAAAGGTATTCGAGCTATAATTCCTATTAGAATTGAACAAGTTGAAATGGCTTTCAAGATTCCAACAGCTTTTACAGCAAAGGGTTATAATATTGTTGCCCAATATGTACAAATTAAAAAAGAAGAATGGCAATCTGATGGTTCATTGGTTGCTGTTGTAAGTTTGCCTGCAGGATTGCAAATGGAGTTAATTGATAAATTAAATAAATTAACACATGGGAGAGTTCAGACAAAAATATTAAAATCCTAACCTAAAATGGGTTAATTAATTCTTATTTATATTTATTATTTTAGGCATAGGTTAGGAGTATAGGAAAATTTTAGAAGAATGTGAGTAGTATTATGGAAGAAAATGAAGAACCAGTAGATAATGATTTCGAAGATTTTGAAGAGGATGATGCTTCAAGAGAT
>CAYPFJ010000015.1:26416-57649 GCA_964409945.1 uncultured archaeon
GTTGTACCTGGAGAAGTGTTAACTGAAGATGTTAAAAATTTTTTACCCGGGAGAGGAACGATTTTAAATAAAGAGAAGAATAAAATTATTTCTTTGAATATTGGGCTAAAACAAATAAAAAAGAATTATATTAATGTAATTCCTCTTAGGGGGTTTTATACACCTCGCCCTGGAGATAAGGTAATCGCATTAGTCGTTGATAAAAATCCAGTTAAATATAAATGTGATATTAATTCTAAAGATTTTGGTCAACTTAAACCAAAGAATACAATTAAAAGAGGACGAACAAGAGGATTCAGAGGCGGTGATGTTGATCGGGAAGAAACAGGTACAGAAAGATTTGATATAGGAGATATTTTAATTGTGAAAGTTCTCTCTGCTGATCGTTTAAATAAACCTGAACTGACAACTGTTGGAAAATATTTAGGTAAAAAAAGTGGTGGCATTGTTATTACTATAGACCCACCTAAAATTCCAAGAGTTATAGGAAGAAATGGTTCAATGATTAAAATGTTGAAATCTTTAACTGGATGTAATATCTTTGTAACACAGAATGGTCGTATATGGCTGAAAGGCGAAGATATTGCTCATGAAAGGTTATTAATCGAATCTATTCATAAAATTGCTTCTGAAGCCCATACTGTTGGTTTAACAGATAGAATGCAAGAATTTATAATAAATGAAAAAAAGAAGAGAGGTATTGAATAATGCCGTTAATTATTAAAGATGAGTATCCTAAGAAATTATTTCGTGAAGATGGAAAAAGACTCGATGGTCGTAGTGAAAAGGAATTAAGACCTATAAAAATGGAAGTTGGTGTTATACAAAATGCAGATGGATCAGCATATCTTGAATGGGGTAACAATAAAATCTATGCTGCCGTATATGGTCCTCGAGAAGTACACCCTCATCACTTAGCCAAACCAGATCGAGGTGTTTTAAGAGTTTTTTATAGGATGGCTACTTTTTCTGTTTTTGATAGAAAAAGACCCGCCCCTGGACGCCGTGAAAAAGAAATTTCTATGATTGTGGCAGATTGTATCGAACCCGTACTTTTTCTTGAACTTTATCCTGGCACTAGCTTTGAAGTCTTTATTGAAGTTTTGGATGCAGATGGTGGAACTAGATGCGCAAGTACTACAGTAGCAGCATTAGCTTTGGCTGATGCTGGAATTCCTATGAAAAGTTTAGTATCAGCAGTTGCTGTAGGAAAAATTGATGGAAAGAAAGTTGTCGATCTCTCTGGTATTGAAGATAAAGCTGGAGACGCAGATTTACCAATCGCTATCACTTGGTATAATGAGGAAGTCTCATTATTACAATTTGATGGAGATATGGATTTGAGTGAGATGAATGATTTCTTGAGTGATGCAAAAGAAGCATTGGAAAGCATTCATAAAACTCAATTGAATGTGTTAAAAAGTAAATACTTAAAATTACAAGAAGAAACTAAAACTAATAAGGAGAAAGAAAGTAAAAAAGGTGATGAGTAAATATGATGGACATAAAACGAATTATTTCGAAAATTGAAAGAGACTATATAATATCAAATTTAAAAAAAGAAGAGAGAATCGATGGTAGAGGTCTCTGGGAATATCGCGAATTTCAAATCAAGAGTGATATTATCGCTTCAGCAGAAGGCTCTGCGGATGTTTCTTTAGGTGACACAAAGATAATAACAGGTTTAAAATACGAAGTAGGTGAACCCTTCCCAGATTTACCTGATGAAGGAGTATGTACTGTAATGGCAGAACTGCTTCCATTAGCATCTCCATTATTTGAAAGAGGACCTCCTGATGAGCAATCAATTGAATTAGCACGTGTTGTAGATCGAGGTATTAGGCACGCAGATTGTGTTCAAACAAAGAACCTCTGTATCAAAGAAAGAGAAGCAGTTTATATACTTTTTGTTGACATGTACGTAATAAATTATTCTGGGAATTTAATTGATGCTGGTGGTGTAAGTGCATTAACTACATTAATTTCTGCACATATCCCTGAAGGAGTTTGGAATAGTGATAAAGGTGAGACGGATTGGACAGGAAAATATATAACGGGCGAAACTCTTGTAAAAGAATTACCTTTTGTAGTTACATATGGAAAAATTGATGATATTATCTTCTTAGATCCTAGTTTACCAGAAGAATTAGTTTGTGATGGTAAAATTTCTATTTCAGTTACAGAAGAAAAAATTACTTCAATTCAAAAAAGTGGTGCTGCTACATTTTCAATTGATGAGATTAAAACTTTAGGCAAAAAATCTTTAGAAATTGGTAAAAAACTTAGAAAAGATTTAAATCTTTTACAATATTTAAGCAAAATTGATTAATTTCTTAAATAATTTTTTTCTTATTTTATTTAACTTTTTATATTATTTTTTTATAGATAAAGCATGTCTAATACAATTGCATTAATATTAGATAAATTGCATTAAATTATTAATTTTTGATCCTTCTAAGTGTTTCGAAGGAACCCTAACCTCCCGCTTTACCGTCCAATTCAAAAGTAGCCATTGATTGAACTAAAATCGATCGATTTCCTTCACTATCTTTAAATGGAACGAAAATATTTTTTCCGTTTTTAAAAAGGAAACCTCCCGTAGATAAACTTCCATCATCAATGATAATAGCCGCTGGATTTACTGCCAAATTTTTATGAGGGTAATAAATTCTAAAATTTTGTTAGAGAAAATGAATAAGTGTGAGAAGTTCATATTTAGAAAAATTTATAGTTTATCCTATTTTTTTAATAACATATAATATTCAATACTAATTTTGATGTAATATGACAAAGAAAGTTGGAATAACAGGAAAGTACGGCGCTAGATATGGAAGTACACTAAGAAAAAGGACTCGTCTTATTCTGGAAAAGATGAAAGGAGATATAAAATGTCCCAGATGTATTACTAAGGGTTCTATCTATAGAGTTTCAACTGGTATTTGGCATTGTAAAAAATGTAATGCGCGATTTACAGGAGGAGCTTATTATATAGAAACACCCCGAGGCGCCGAATCTTTCAGAATAGCAAAACGAAAGCAACGTGAGTTAGAAATTATAGAAGAATAATGAGTATTAATAACTATTTTTCAATAGAATCTACAATAAAATTAAAATTTGATTCTTCTCAAATACGAGATATTTCTTACAAATCATTTTTACCAGAGTTTAATAAAACACGAACTAAACGATCTCAAATTTCGATGGAAAAAATGAATGATAAAAGTATTTTATTTGTGATAAAAAGTAATGACATTACTGCTTTTCGCGCGTCTATTAATGAAATTATTAGTTTTGGGAAAGTAATTACAAACACAATGAAAATAATCGATAATTCATAGAAAAAAATATATTCTTTACAATATAAAATAAATTATTAAATAAATACACCAAAATTGATAGAATTAATATGACAATCAATCTCGATAATTTGAACGAAGAACAAAAAAAGAAGATATTAAATCTTAATAATTTACAACAGTCTTTTGAATTTATTACATCTCAAAGAATACAAATTGAGAGCACATTAAGAGAATCTGAGTTAGCCATTGAAGAATTAGAAAAGATAAACACAGATGATGCTGTTTATAAAGCTATTGGAGGAATCTTAGTCAAAAGTGAAAAAAACAAGTTATTGGATGAGAAAAAAAGTCTAAAAGTCACATTAGAAATGCGGTTAAAAACTTTAAAACAAAAAGAAGATAGGGTAAAAAGCCAAATCGAAACTATGAGAAAATCTCTTCAAGCTGATTTCCAAAAATAAAATTCAAAGAAATTTTTATGTTGAAATCCAAATTTGATAATTTTATAGCTTTTATACAAAACAAAAATATTAAAATTCTAACTCATAATTTAGTAGATATTGATGGGTTAGCCTCTTGTGTAACTTTAAAATATTTTTTAACTCAATACTTTAAAGAACAGGAGATATCAATATATTTTTCAGAATTTGCTAAATCAACAAAACATTATCTTAGGAATATCACCGAAAAGTTTCCTGAGTTTGATTTTTCATTCAGTAAAAGCTTCAAAGCATCTGGTACTGATGTTATTTTGATAGTTGATACAAATAATTTAAACCAAATTGAATTAAATAATAATTTGGATCTCTCGAACTTAGGGATTCCTCTTATATTTATAGATCATCATTATCTTGGGGAAAAATTAGAAAAAACAAAATTAAACGCATCAAATTTAATATTTGAAAATTATTCTTCAACGGCAGAGATTATATTAAATCTCTTCGAATGTTACAAAATTCCATTAACCATTCCTTTGAAAATACTTATGATTACGGCAATTATAACTGATTCGGGCTTTTTCAAACATGGAAACAACAGAACAATTCAAAATGTGAGTAAATTAATAGGAGAAGATATCAATATTCAAGATATTTTTTTTCTATTAAAAAATGAAATAGATATCTCAGAAAAAATCGCTAAAATTAAAGGAATGCAAAGAGTTAAATTGATTCGAGAAGGGGATTTTTTAATCGGAATTTCAAAAGTTAGCAGTTATGGGGCAAGTGTTGCCATGAAATTAATTAATTTAGGTTTTGATGTTGCAATTGTTCTCTCAAAAGAAGAAAATCAATATAGAATTAATACTCGCGCTAAAAAGGCGGTTTGTCTAAATACAGGCCTACATTTAGGGAAAATATTAGAAGAAATCTCAGAAGAATACAAAGGGAACGGTGGTGGGCATGACGGTGCGGCATCTTTAACTAGTAATATAGAATCAGATACGATTATCACTCAAATTATTGAAAAAATTAAACACCATTTATAATCTAAGTTTAAAATAATCATAAATTATAAGAGAACAAGATTTATACGGGATAAGGTTTTATCATGGATCTAGTACGATTTGAGAGTTTTTATTATCGGTATAAAGGAAATGAAGAATATGCCCTAAATAATATTAATTTAAAAATTGAAGGCAATGACTCTAAATTTATTTTATTAGCCGGTGAAACTGGTTCCGGGAAAACATCATTAATTAGATGCATGAATGGTTTAATACCACAATTTTATGCTGGTTTTTATAGAGGAAAAGTAGAGATACAAGGAAAAAACACAATTGAAACATCAATAGCCGATTTATCTACTGAAGTAGGAATTGTTTTTCAAAATCCAGAAAATCAATTAATCACTATGAACGTTGAACATGAAATTGCTTTTGGTTTAGAGAATTTAGGCGTTTCACCAAAAGAGATTTTGAGCCGAATAAAGCAGACTGCTTCATTAACTGAAATTGAAGATATTCTAGATAAAGCACCTTTTGAATTGAGCGGTGGGGAACAACAAAGAGTTGCTATAGCATCGATCCTGGTATTAGAACCGAAAATTTTGATCTTAGATGAGCCTACTGCTTTACTGGACCCTTATATGGCTAATAAAATAATTAATTTATTACAAGAGATAAGAAGAGAAAAAAATATTACAATTTTAATTAGTGAACACCGTCTTGATCTAATTTTACCATTTACAGAGCAAATAATCTTAATGAAGAAAGGCATTATTGTTGAGCATGATTCTTGCGAAAAAGTCATAAATGGAGATAATTTTCAAAGATTAAGATTAAATAAACCCGTAATTTTCTCAATCTTTAATCAGCTCAAAAAAGAAAATTTATATAATAAAAATATACCTATTTCCATTTCAGAAGCCATAAAAACTTTAAAATTTTAATTACACATTGTGTTGATGATAAGAATGGCTAGAGAGATACCTCTGATTATGATGAAAGAAATTGGATACACATATCCAAATGGAACTAGGGCTTTAAAAAATATAAATTTAAATATTTTTACAGGAGAATTAATTGGAATAATGGGAAGAAATGGAGCGGGTAAAACTAGCCTTATTCGAACTTTAAATGGCTTAATTAGGCCAACTTCTGGTAATATATATATTAAAAACGAAAATATTAATTCTAAAAGTATTGCGACATTATCTAAGATCGTAGGAATTATTTTTCAAAACCCTTTCCATCAACTTTTTGCTAATTCAGTTGAAGAAGAAATTAACTTTTCTTTGAGAAGTTTAAATCTAAGTAAAGAAGAAATCCAAAAAAGAACTGATCAAACATTACTTGAATTTGATCTTGAGAAGTATAGAAAGCGATCTCCCCTCAATTTATCTGGAGGAGAATCTAAAAAGCTTGCGGCTGCTTCAATTATTTGTAGAGATCCCCAAATCCTAATTTTCGATGAGCCTACCTTAGGTCAAGATGCGAAAGAAATTGAATTTTTTATTAACTTAATTAATAATGAAAGAAAAAAAAGAAAGACGATCATTTTAATTACTCATAATATTGAGTTTGCTTATGAATATATACCTCGGACGATTCTAATGACTGAAGGCCAAATTATAGCTGATGGTTCTACAAAAGAAGTATTGAATAATGAGTTTTTAATAGGACAAACATCATTAATTTTACCACAAATTTGCCAATTTTATTTAGCATTACAGGAGTTAGGTTTGCAAGAAATAAACAAAATATCTTCAAAGAATGATATGACGGATTATTTAAGGAATCTTATAAAAAATAAATCTTCAAAAATTTAGGAGGAATACTAATACATGTCCTTAGAATTTCTGAATGCATTCAAATTTATGAAAAAAAAATCTTTTCTACATAATTTAGACCCACGTGCAAAATTATTATTCTCGATTGTATATACAATAAGTGCTCTATTATTCACACAAATTTTGCCTTTATTCTTCATTTTTTTGAGTTTAATTCCCTTAATTCTTTTAGGAAAAATATTTAGACAATGGGTTAAAAGCATACGTGGTCTGTCATTCTTGGTCCTCTTCATAATTATTCTAAATACATTGTTCATTTCATTATCATTTGCGTTAGCAATGATATTGAGAATTTATATTATGGTGTCTGCTTTTTCAATCTTTTTCTTAACTGTTGATCCTAATGATTTAGCACTATCTTTGATTTCAATGAAATTACCATATGAATTTGCTTTCTCATTCTCATTAGCTTTTAGATTTGTCCCTACTATCGCAACTGAAGCTCAAAACATATTAGATGCTCAACAAAGCAGAGGATATGAAATGCAAAAAAAAGGTCTTATTAATCAAATAAAAAATCTTTTTCCACTCTTAATTCCTTTAATAATTAGTTCAATCAAAAGAGCCTTTAATGTTGCGGAAGCTCTTGAATCAAGAGCTTTTGGTAGCAGAAAAGACCGTACGTATTATTACACTATAAAATATTCTTTTAAAGATTTTGTATTTACTCTTTATTTATTAGTGTTTTTAGTATTTGTAATTTTTATTAGAGTTCAATTTAATTCGATGCCTGATTTTCTTATGTGGAGTTTACCGGTTTGATCATAAAAGAATTTAATATTGAAGATTTAAATTTGCACTTTTTTGTTGGGATCAATCAAATTAAAATAAATTTAGACAAGTTTTTAGATTTCAATAAAATTAATAATGAAGAAAATGCTTTAAATCAATTTTTTAAAAAAGTTGCAGACCTCCAAAATAAAAATGAAAATTCTATGCTACAATTTGTTAAGAATGAATATATCTTAAACTATAATCATATTTTTATGGCATGCTACAATTTGCAGAAAGCATTTCAACAAAATATTAACATTTCGAGCAAAAAAAAGATCGAGTTGTTATTATATTTAGCAACTAATAAGCAGATTAACAAGAGTATTGAAGCTTTTGGAATTGATTATTCTGATTTAAATAAAGAGAATTGCACTTATTGTATCATCTCTCCGATTGATAATTTAAATAGGATTAACGATGAGTTATTGCAAATGCTCGGGGCAGAAGAGACATTATTAACTCTAAATAATCAAACGCTAAAAAAATTCAATAAAATTAAAGAATTTTTTAAAATATCCGAAGACCAAATTAAAATAATATTAAATTCTTATGGGATAGAAATCAACAAAACAGAAATTAATTTAAATTCTAAGTATTCTGCTTTAAATGACTTAATTTGTGAAAAAATGGCTTTATTGGGTTTGGAACAAGTTAAATTCAAGAAAAACTAGTTTTTTCATTTTTTACGTTAATTATCTCACTTTCTTTCAAAAAAGATATTCCAGTAATATTTCCTAAAATTTCAACCCTAATTATTTTATCTGGATTTTCAAGATCGACTTTGTAATCAATAGTACTAGCTATAGCTTCAATAAAATGATCTCTTTCAATTTTTTCATGATGTCTTCGTTTTAATATTATTTTAAAAGACTCTCCTTCATTAAGAAAATCTTTATGATGTTCTTGTATAAGGTATTTTATTGTTTTTGTATCTGTTTCGCACGTAAAATCAATTGGTACAATTTTTAGAATAAATTGGAAACAATTAGGATTTTTTTTCTGAAATTTTTTTATTTTAGAAAGAACTTGTTTTGAATTCAAATTGGTTAAGGCGGTAATTAATCCAGGAAACTGAATTCCTGAGATGATTGGGTAAGTATCACCACACATTAATAAAATGAACCATAATTCCGATTTCGCATTTGTTTCGTTGTATCGAGAAGTTGAGACTAATAGATTAAAATTTTTCATCCATATCACTCCTTTCATTCTGATAAATACTCTGCTATCTCTTCCTCAGAAATCTCCCCAATACGTAAAAATTTTATCTTTTGAGAGGTACAATCAATGATAGTAGTAGGGAGTTTCGATTTTGACTTACCTCCATCAACAATAAAGTCTATAGGACTTAATATTTTTTTTGTTACTTCTTCTCCACTAATTGAGGGTGGTTCTCCAGAATAATTAGCAGAAGTCCCTATAATTCCACCGAAATGTCCTTCTGCCTTTAGTAGATGTAAAATGCTTAAAATTATTTCATTTTTTGGGACTCGTAAACCTATTGTATTTTGAAAGGCAGTAACTTCTGGAGGAATGATACAAGGCTCTTTTTTTTTTAATATCATTGTTAATTGACCTGGCCAATATTTGATTGCGAGTTTTCTTGCGATATCATTGAATTCAGCAATTCTAGTAGCTTCTTCATAATCTGAAACTAATAATAATAACCCTTTTGATCTATCTCGAAATTTAATGTCATAAATTCTATTTATAACTTCTAAATTTTGAGGGTCTCCTCCAATTCCATAAACACTGTCGGTCGGGAAACTAATAACTTTTCCTTTAACTATAAAATTAACAGCAGTTTTTAAGTAGACTTCAATATCTTTTAGTTTTTTTCCTGCTAATTTAATTAAAAATCCCATAAATGTTAGTTATTTTTTTTTCTTTATACTATATAAATTTTTCTTTCAATATTATTTCATTTAGAAATCAAATGAATTAGAAAAAGAATCCAATTTTTTATACTTACTTGAAATTTTAATTATATTTGATCGTTTTTTTGTACTTTTGTATCCTTTTATTGGAAGTATAATGCCTTCCTGTGAAGCTAATTCCCTCCACCGTACTTTCCAACTAGTGGGAATTGTATTTTGTTTTAAAGATTTTACATTTTTTTGTAAAATTCTGGTAAAGAATGAAATAATTGAAAATTTACAATTGAATGTGACATAGAAAACCACCCTAAAGTTCATGCAACCGTAAAAATTGAGCCTATCTTTAAAAATATTAAGGAAATAATAAAAAAATTAAAAGATATTGAGGAAATAACACATGTTTGGAGATTATCCGGTGACTGTGGCCTGTTAGTAAAACTTGAGATTTCTTCAATTGAAGTATTCAACCCTCTAATTGAGGGAAAAATTTCTCAAATTAATGGTATTAAAATTATAGAAACATGTTTTATAATAGATATTGTAAAATAATTCCGTTTCTATCATTTTTTATTTAAATTTAAATAGCATATTTACCTGTATTTGTTATTTCTTAGAGTTGATAAAATTTAAGTAGTAATATTTACAATATTGATTAAAAAATTAAAAGATTTTTATGAGTATAAAAAGAATTTATCCCAAAAAATTGCAGACTATTGCTTTTATTGGCAATTATATACCACGCCAATGTGGTATTGCGACTTTCACAAATGATCTATTGCAAGCAATTTCAAATGAATTGCCAAAAAGTAGTTGTTGGGCATTAGCAATGAATGATACACCTAGGGGTTATTCTTATCCTAATCAAGTTCGCTTTGAATTGAATGCTAATCGATTGAAGGATTATTCACTAGCTGCAGAGTTTCTGAATGTTAATAAAGTTGATGTTGTTTGTCTGCAACATGAATTTGGCATCTATGGAGGAGATCATGGAATTTATATTTTAACATTACTCCGTAACTTACATATGCCGATTGTATCAACACTACATACTCTTATACCGAATCCCCAACCCAAAATTAAAAAACTTATTGAAACAATTGGTAGATTATCAGATCGTTTAATCGTTATGAGCCATCAAGCTAAAACGCTTTTAAAAGAAGACTATGGGATACTTACTGAAAAAGTTAATGTAATTCATCATGGAATTCCAGATATTCCATTTATAGACCCAAATTTTTTTAAAGATCAATTTGGAGTTGAAGGGAAGGATGTCATTTTAACTTTTGGTTTGATTAACCCTGGAAAGGGGATAGAGACAATGATTGATGCTTTGCCTAAAATCGTTAAAAAACATCCAAATGTGATGTATATTGTACTTGGTGCTACTCATCCAAATGTAAAGAAAGAACATGGCGAATCATATCGTTATTCTCTTCAAATCAGAGCTAGAGAGCTTGGTGTAGAAGATCATATAGTTTTTTATAATAGGTTTGTAGAATTAGAGGAGTTATGTGAATTTTTAGGAGCTGCTGATATTTATATAACTCCATATATAAACAAGGAGCAAATTGTCTCTGGCACACTTGCTTATGCTCTTGGAACTGGTAAAGCTATCATTTCTACACCTTATTGGTATGCTGAGGAAATCTTAGAGGGAGGAAAAGGAATAATAGTACCATTCAAGAATCCAGAAAGTATAGCTGATAATATTATTAATATACTAGATAACGAAATTGACAGACATACTATGCGAAAAAAAGCCTATATGTTTTCTAGAGATATGATTTGGAAGGAGGTTGCTCGAAACTATATAGAGATATTTGCAGAAGTAGTTGAAAAAAGATTATCAGAACCAAAAACCATTTTAAGGATAAAATCATTACAAACTTCACTATTCGATCTACCTCAGCCAAAATTTGATCATATGTATAGGTTAACTGATGATGTTGGTATTTTACAGCATGCTAATTTTATAATACCGAATCGAAAGCATGGTTATAGCACAGATGATAATGCGAGGGCATTAATTGTAGTACTCTTAGCTCAAGATTTATTAATTGAAGATAAATTATTAGAGAATCTTGATTGTCGTTATTTAAGTTTTTTATTGCACGCCTTCAACGAAAAGAATGGTCGATTTCGCAATTTCTTAGGATATGATCGTAAGTGGCTTGAAGATGAAGGATCTGAAGATAGTCATGGTCGGGCTGTTTGGAGTTTAGGAAATACAATAGTATTATCAAAAACAAAAGAGTTCGGAGATCAGGCTTTAAGATTTTTTGATAAAGCTGTGTCAGTTCTTTCAGAATTTAAATCTCCTAGAGCTTTAGCTTTTGGTTTGATAGGAATTCATGCTTATTTAGCTAGATTTGGAGGAGATAGCAAAATAAGAAGATTTCGAGAAAAAATAGCGAATAGTTTATACGAAATATATTGTTCAAATGCTAGTGATAAGTGGCCATGGATAGAGGACACTTTAACTTATGATAATGGAAAAATTCCACAAGCTTTAATGATGTCTGGACAATGGTTACAGCGAGGAGATATGGTTAAAGCGGGATTAACGTCATTAGAGTGGTTAATTAATATTCAAAAGAATCCTAAAGGACACTTTACTCCAATCGGTAATTCTGGATGGCATCTACGTAACGGAGAAAAAGCGAGATTTGATCAACAACCTCTTGAAGCTGAGAGTATACTTGAAGCATGTATTGAGGCATTTAAAATTACTCAAGACAAAAAATGGATTAAAGAAGCACGTCATTGTCTAGAATGGTTTTTAGGTCGAAATGATTTGAACGTTTCGCTTTATAATTATAAAACTGGAGGATGTTATGATGCTTTAACATCTACAGGTCCCAATATAAATCAAGGGGCAGAATCAACATTAGCTTGGTTATTAGCCCTTCTAAATATGTATTTGTTAGATAATTTAACTGAGATTGATTTAACAGAACAAATAAGTGAATAACAAAAAATGTCTAATCAACCAATTGTTATAATAAGTTCTTATCCCCCACGCCTTTGCGGGATTGCAACATTTGCTGAAGAAGCAAGAGAATTTATCAAAAAAGCTAATCCTAATAGAGATGTTTTAGTTATTAGCCATACAGATGGAGAGGGAGAAGGAGTTTTTCCATTAATTGAGATAAACAGATATAATTGGTATGAACCTGTAGCAGACAAAATAAATAAGTTGAAACCATATGCAATTCATTTAGAACATGAATATGGGCTTTATGAGTATATAGATAAACGTGGTATAGGAGATAGAAATGAAGGATTTCTTAAACTTCTTGAGGCCATTGGTCATTATCCCATCATAGTTGAACCACACACTATTCATGGCCGAATTACCGATTTTGAAGCCGAATTCATTTACCAGCTTTGTCAGAGAAGTGATATTGTTTTATTTAAATGTCATTATCAGAAATGGAGATTAGATTGGTCTTTTAGAGCTCGAGGATGGGACACTCCTAAGAACATCATGGTGGTGCCACATGGCGCTCGTTCTGATAAAAGATGGGGTATTGAGGAAATTCCTGAATTAAAAACCGAATTAGGCTTAGATGATTTGAAATTATCAGATCATCTTGTAGGAATGATTGGATGGATACAAACTAATAAACGGTGGGATATTCTACTTTCAATGTGGGATGATATTCATGATGAAATAAAAGAAAAATGTGGTCAAAAATGGGATTTATTCGCTGCAGGTACTATACGTGACCCAAATCATCAACACGATTATATACTGTGGAAATCTGATGTTGTTGATCTTCAGAGTAGAGGGAAAGCATATTATTACGAATTTATCCCAAGAGGAGATATCTATTATAAGGTAATGGCTATCTGTGATTTCATCGTCTTACCGACTATTGATGAAACTCAATCAGGGACACTCGCAAGAATAATCGCTTTGAATAAACCATATATCACAACAGCTCCAATGGAAGGATTAACTGCCCAAACTTTAGAAAGTGGTGGTGGCTTATTATTTACGACAAAACAAATGCTAAAAAACAATATAGTTCGATTAGCATGTGATGAGGATCTTCGAATGACACTTGGTGAAAATTTAAAAAAGTATCTTGACGAGGGTGTTTCATGGGAAATCATTGCTGATAAATATAATCAAGCCTATGATTTAGCACGAAATGCCAAAATCTCTGGAAAACCAGTAATAATAGAACCTGAATTCTAAAGGGTGTTAAAAATAAAAAATAATACAATAAAAGAGCTTTTTAACCGTCATCCGCATAATCCGATTATTTCGATTAATGATCTTCCTTATAAGGCAAATTCAGTATTTAATGCAGGAGCAATAAAAGTTAATGAAATAGTATTCTTATTAATGCGAGTTGAAGATAGAAGGGGTATTTCCCATTTAACATTAGCTCAAAGTAAAAATGGAATAAATGATTGGCAGGTTAACTCTCAACCAACCTTAATACCGAGCCCAGATGATTACCCTGAAGAAGTCTGGGGAATTGAAGACCCGAGAATTATTTTTTTAGAGGAAAAAAAATTATGGGCTATTACATACACAGCATTTTCTAAGGGAGGACCTTTAGTTTCATTAATAACTACTAGTGACTTTCAAAATTTTACTCGTTATGGCCCTGTGATGCCACCAGAAGATAAAGATGCTGCTTTATTTCCAATTCGCTTTGATGGGCGTTGGGCAATGATTCATAGACCTGTTTCATACCTTCCAACACCAAAAGCCAATATTTGGATTTCTTTCTCTCCAGATCTTAAACATTGGGGGGATCATCAGGTGCTTATCAAAGCTAGGAAGGGTAGCTGGTGGGATGCAAATAAAATTGGCTTATCGCCTCCACCTTTAAGAACTGATGAGGGATGGTTAATTCTTTATCATGGAGTTAAAATTACTGCTAGTGGTATTATATATAGATTAGGGCTGGCACTTTTAGATATAGTAAATCCGCGTAATTTAATTGCTAGATCCGATGAATGGATTTTTTCTCCAAAGGAATCTTACGAGGCTTATGGTGATGTAGATAAAGTAGTTTTTCCATGTGGTTGGATTCAAGAAAATGATAAAATCTTACTTTATTACGGATGTGCTGATAGTTGTATTGGTTTAGCAACAGCCAATCTTTCAGAACTTCTTGATTGGCTTAAAAAGCATAATTCTTTATAAGGAGGAAGATTATTCACGTAGCAATACTCTCACCAATTGCATGGCGTACTCCTCCTCGATCTTATGGTCCATGGGAATATATAGTTTCTTTATTGACGGAAGGGCTTGTAAAGAAAGGTATTAAGGTTACTCTATTTGCTACAAAAAATTCCATTACTAAAGCAAATCTTGTAAGTGTTTGTCGTCATGGTTATGAAGAAGATAATGAATTAATACCAAAAGTTTGGGAATGTTTACATATATCTAAATTGTTCGAAAGAGGAGATGATTTTGATATTATTCATAACCATTTTGATTTTCTACCTTTAACTTATATGAAAATGACGTCCACTCCGGTTGTTACCACAATACATGGTTTCTCGTCTTCTAAAATTTTACCAGTTTATAAAAAATACAACCATCAGAGCTATTATATTTCAATTAGTAATGCCGCGAGATCTCCAGATTTAGATTATATTGCTACAGTTTATCATGGTATAGATCTAAGTCAATTTACTTTTAGCTCTGAACCTGAGGATTATTTATTGTTTTTTGGCCGTATTCACCATGATAAAGGTACTAAGGAAGCTATTAAAATAGCTCTCAAAGTTGGAATGAAATTAATCTTAGCAGGGATTATTCAAGATAAGAATTATTTTAAAAGAGAAATTGAGCCTTTTCTTAATAATAATTTAATAAAATACGTTGGTGTTGCGGGTCCGAAGAAGAGGGATGATTTATTAGGAGGTGCGTATGCATTATTGAACCCTATTAATATTCCCGAGGCATTTGGTCTGTCAGTTGTGGAAGCAATGGCTTGTGGAACACCTGTTATCTCTTTTAATAAAGGGAGTATGTCTGAAGTAATTGTAAATGGAAGAACTGGATTTTTAGTTAATTCTATTGAAGAAGCGATTAAGGCATTGAAAAAAATTGATATCATTGATCGCGCAGAATGTCGAAGATGGGTTGAAAAGAAATTTACTGTTGAAAGAATGGTTGACGATTATATTAAGGTCTATGGATCAATTTTAGCAAAATATGAAAAATAAATCTATTTTGTAATTTGGAACTTAAAATGAAATAAAAAAAGTAATCTTTTATTTGAAATAAATTAGTTAAATAATGTCTATTCCATAAGATAATCTTGATTTTTATCCTTTAATGCAAAAAAATAAAAGTTATGAATTTTTTTAAGAATATATATGAAAATGATTTGATATCTTTTTAATTTAATAATTTAGTAAATCAAGTCTTAATTCTAGGATAACTAGTTCACAAAGACTTATAAAATCAATTCTTATAGAAGAACTAAAATGTTAAATTAAATCACTTTAGAGAGAATTTAATTATAACCATACACAATTATAGAATTAACAGAAAATAATAAGTAGATGAAAAATTTGACAGATAGAACGGAAAAAAGAGAAGAAAATACTTAATATCATTATATATTAGAAATTTAGAACAAACTAAAAAATTTGAGAAAGCTTAGAGGAATCAAAAATTAAAACTTATAGTAACAATTCAGATAAAAAAAAATATAAAGATTATTTTGGATATTGTTCTTGGCAAGTTAAATCTGCTTCTAACCGTTTCCATGTATGTTCTAAGTATTCTTGGAGTTCGATTAAATCCTTTTCTGAAATATTTGCAAATCTTTTTTGCTTAGAAAGATAATCTATTAGTGGCGATCTCTTAGAGGGATCAAGTAATGGCCTACTTGCTTTTGATAATGTCATGATTCCACTTTCTACTTCATATAGAATCCATGAACCAGTTTTTACAGCTAATCTGGCAATTTCTATAGTCTCTTCAGAATTAAATCCCCATCCAGTACAACAAGGAGCCATAATATGGATATATCTACAGCCTTTAATCGATTTAGCTTTTTGAAATTTATCATATAAATCAAGTGGTTCGCTTATAGAACAAGTAGCTACATAAGGTATATCATGAGCTGCCATAATTGCGGGAAGATTCTTTTTGAACCTATCTTTTCCTTTTGTGGTTGTACTCGTCCATGCACCATGTGGTGTACTTGAAGATCTTTGAATACCTGTGTTCATATATGCTTCATTATCGTAACATACATAAATTTGATCTGAATTTCTTTCTGCTGCTCCACTTAGACCTTGAATTCCTATATCTGCAGTACCACCATCTCCTGCAAATGTAATTGTCGTCATTTCATCCCAAATTTTACCGGGAAATCTATATGCTTTTGCTTTAAAGGCAGCAGATATTCCTGTTGCTGCTGCTGCTCCCGCTGCAAAAGCCATATTTGTAAATGGAAAATTTGGTGCAGTTTTAGGCCACAATCCTACAACTACATTTAAGCAGGAAGCAGGAGTTACAAGAGCCGTATTGGATCCTAATGCCTTAATTGCCCATCTAAGTGCGATTTCTAAACCACATCCCGCACAACAAGAATTGCCTGGAAGGAAATATTCTTCTTGGCAAGATTCTAAAGCTTCTTTTAGTTTAACCATTCCTTTATTCAACCTCCAATAAGCCATCCCAGAGAGTTCCATGAATCATATCTTTTGGAAGTTCTCCAGTTTCATTATATTTAACTAACTTTATTAATTGGTTTTTCTGTTGTTCAAGTGAGACTTCTCTTCCTCCCAATCCATTAATTATCGGCAATATTGTTGCAGTTCCTTTAGTTTCATGTAGAGCAGCTTTCACTTCACAACTTACAGGACCGCCAGTTTGGCATCCAAACGCTGTAGCTCTATCTATCACTCCTAGTACTTTCACCTTTTTTGCAGCTTCAATAATATCTTCTGTTGGAAAAGGTCTAAAATGGCGAAGTTTTACCATCCCAACTTTATAACCTTCATCTCTCAAATCATCTACAGCTTGTTCCATTTGTAAAGCCAAATCTCCATATATAATTACTCCTATATCTGCATTATCCATTTTGTATTCTTGAATTAATCCATTACCATAATTTCTCCCAAAAATTTTCTCAAATTCTTTAGCAACGTTTTTAATTTTCTCTTTTGCTCTTATATTTGCATCATGAATTTTTAGTCTAAATTCGTAATAAAAACTGGAGGGCATGATAAGATTGCCAAACATCATTGGTCTTTTTGGATCTATCCATATATGTGGCCAACCTTCTTCACCCGGTAATGGTGGTAAGAATGTATCTACAAGATCTTGATCTTCTAGAATAACTGGTTTTGATGTATGTGACAGAATAAACCCTCCGTAAGATACAAACTTTGGTAAAAGAATATCGTAATCTTCACAAACTTTATATGACATTAAAATTTCATCATATATTTCTTGATGTTCTGCACAAAAACAACTCATCCATCCTGTATCTCGCTGACTTATTACATCGGTAAAATCAGCCCAAATATTCCATGGTGGAGCGGGACCTCGAGATGCTATAGCAACTACAATGGGAAGCCTAGCTCCAGCAGCCCAATGAATCATTTCATGGGCATAAAATATTCCTTGGCCCGATGTTGCTGTAAAGGTTCTAGTTCCCGCTTTACTTGCACCAACTACAGCAGCAAAAACACTATGTTCTGACTCCATTTTTATATATTGAGTTCCTGGCATTAACCCATTATCTACAAATTCAGATAATTTTTCAACTACTGTAGTTTGCGGAGTGATAGGATAGGCGCTAATTACTTGAACTCGTGCTGATTTTGCAGCATACGCAGCAGCTACATTTCCTTTTATAATGATAGATTCTCTCTTTTGGACAAAATCTTTCTGAACTTCAGTCATCTTTTATATCACTCTCTCTAATCATTTCTATATTTTTAGTTGGGCATTCTTTAGCACATATACCACAACCTTTACAGTAACGCAAATCAATTTCAAATGAGCCGTCTTCTTTCCTTTTAATTACACCCTCTGGACAATACATCCAGCATATTCCGCATTTATTACAACCTTCTTTAATAATTGGTCTAAAAGTTCTCCAGTCACCAGTTATTCCCATATTTCCATCAATAGGTAATGAAATTGGAATTGGGGATAATTCTTTCCAATTTTTATATTCTTGAACCTTAGGACGTTCTTTTACTGATTTATTAATTTTCTTCCATTTTTCAGATTCTGACATATTTACATCTCTCTTACTGATTCATAAGCGTCTTTTGCAACACTCATATTTTTTTCTAATCGACTTTCTCCAAACTCCTTTCTAATTACTTTTTCCATTGTTTCAAGATTATAATACCCTGTAATCTTTCCAAAAGCCCCCAACATAGGAATGTTTAGAATTGGGCCACTAGCATGCATAAAATTTTTCTTAATGCAAATTCCTGTTGCATCAACAAGAAAGACCTTTATGTTATTAGGTAGACCACTTTTATCTATAGGATCTGGACTATTAACTATTAGATTTACACCTTCCTTTATTGAATTTTTTATCCTTGGAATGTCTAATAATGAAGTGTCAAACATAAATATATAATCTGGATTCACTACACTGTCATATGTTTTAATTTGCATACTCTTAGAAATTTTTGTAAATGCCTGTATTGGAGCACCCCTTCGCTCCGCTCCTATTATTGGAATTGCGATTGTATCTTTAAAACCCTCCTCAAATGCCATTTCAGCTAACAACTGACTTGCGGTTATACAAGTCTGACCGCCTCTACAATGCATTGATATTTCTACAATCCTTTTATTGCTTGACAATTTATTCAACTAATTTTTCTTAATACTATTGAATGCAATATATCCAATAAAGGCACAATGAATAAAAGTTCTATTAATTTTCCTTATATAAATACAATAAGAAACAATAATATAGAATTTAAAATAATAATTGTTATAATTATTAATTTATTTTGAAAAAGCCGTCGCCTTAAATCTGTTTAATGAAAGGAAGTAATTAATTCATCCAACTTTAAAAAAACTTAAACTAGGAAATAATTAAATGACTAATCAAAAAAGAAATAATGAGATAATTTATTCATTCAAATGCCCTTCATGCGAAGAGGGCACTATTAATATATTTAAGAGTATTTATGATCTCTCCGATGGAGACAGAATGCTCATATTAAAATTTGAATGTAATATCTGTAATTTTCATAAAAATGATGTAATCCCTTTATCAACAAATATGGAACCGGGAATTATGACTTTACAAATTACAAATGAAGAGGATCTCAAATCTAAAATCTATCGTTCCCCAGTAGGCAAGTTAGAAATACCAGAATTGGATTTAATTGTAGAACCGGGTCCTAGAGCCGATTTTTATTATACAAATGTAGAAGGTATACTATTCAGATTTGAAAGTGCTGTTTCAATTTATAAAAACAATCTTGAGAAAAATGATCCTGAAATAAGTGAAATTGAGGAGCTGCTAAATAACCTACAAAAAGCAATGGATGGAAGATTTAAATTTACCCTAGTAATAACAGATCCCCTAGGAGGGAGTTATATAATTCCACAAAATAAATCAAAATATACATTTAAGAAAATTGAGAAAAAAGATTTAGAATAAATATAAAATATGAAATAACATCAAAACTTACAGAAGACTTTTGCTAAATCTAAAGATGGGAAGGAATATCTTGAAGATTATTGTATATTTCAAGACGATTAGAATATAATAGTTATTTCCACGAGTGATATTAACGTTTACAATGTCATTAAACCTCTCCCTCAACAGCTCTGTTCCTTCAATTAACACCATTCTTTATGGAAATCTGTTCCAAATATTCTTTTTAATGCCTTTAAGTAATCTTTATCTAACATTCTACAATAAGGCAACCAAGCATCTTTTATTCTCAATAAAACACTACGGACTTCTTCGTCTCTCTCCTTGATAACGAAAAAATGAGGAAATAAACTGAAAATATTGCATTCTAAGTATCTTTTAGCAATATCAGTATGATGATGTTCCAAAATAAGATTACAAATGTCACTAAAGAACCCAATTTCAAGACCTTCCTTGAGTTCATCGTCATAATAAACCCCAAGGAATATCCCTTTTAAATAACGGAATATTTCTTCATAATCCAGATATTTAAAAACGAAATCAAAGAGATAATTTATTTGTCTTACTGTTTCTCCACCAAGGAAACTAGTTTTTCTCATTTGTGTCGTCCCTATTTGACGAAGTAAATGACTTCTATTTTCTATTAAACATTTTCTGATATCCTTAGGATTCTTCATAGATTTTAATCTGGTAATAGTGATTTTCGGTTCTAAATCTGGTTTAGTAATATAGACATTTACGACAGGTTTTCCTTGTCTTAAGGTATACAAATCCCAGGATTCCCACCTCTCATAGGGTTGTAACCAACCATGACTCCTCCTTAATTTAGGATCAAAGATCCTTAATCTTCTTGAAGCACTTGTTGTTTTCATAACACCCTCATCACCTATTTCTGTATAGTCATATTCTGTATAACCGCAGACTACGCTACCAGGTTGAGTTATGTAGTTTTTATCTGAAATACCTAATGCTTTCAATACAGGTCGTTCATTATCAATTTCTAAAACACTCTTTTCAAATGTGGGGGTTCTGTCAATTTGTCCTCTAATAATCGGCCAATTTTCTTCAATTTCATTAACATTATACTGAGTATCAGCACCAAATAACCTATGAATACTCTCTTCGTTTGGTGGTATGATCCCATGACATATAAAAATCATATATAATGAGGCAGGGATGGTATAATCACTAATACTTCCTAAACTTATAGAAAAAAAAACCGCTTTCTCCTCATGAGGATGAACTACCCAATTATACTCGGCATTAAGCGATTTAGTTCTAAGAAAATTTTTAATATTCAATCCGTCCTCGATGATCTTTATAAATCTTCCATCGGAAGTCTCTTGTTTTTTAAATTCTAACCCATTAATTTTACATATTTGTTTTAGTGATTGAACTAATTTATTATCAAGCTCCCATTTAACAATCTTATCTTGTCTATCCTTAGATTTTATCGTATCATACATAGACCAAATATTGGGATTATCTATTGGTATTCTTTCTAATGTTGAGTCATCGATTATTATTTTATCTTTTATCACCTTGGTTTTTGGGTCAATAAGAGTAATGAGTAAACCTATATTCGGATAATCATAACAAATCTGGCGGTTCATCGATTTGATCTCAGTTTCAGGATACTCTTTCTCGATGATTGATTGAATTTTTTGGGTAATATCCCAAGGAACTTTTTGTTTAATCCACCAATACTCAGTGAAAAATTCGCTATTTGAATATGAAGGAAAAATTTCTATAGTTAAAACAGATGATCCTAACACTTTACTGGCAGCAGTTTTTATCTTCCCAATTACTTCGTCATTTTTCTTTATAAAAAATTCGTAAAAAAGGGGGTGACCATTAACATCATAAATCGTCAAAGGACTTTGATCATCCCATACAACTCTAAAACCTTCCCACATCTTAAGATTTGTATGCATATGTATTAATAGCCCTGTAATAGCATGCTCAAATGCAACCTCCTTATCAACTAGGTGATTTTCTTCTCGTTCTATTTCTATACACCTTCTTATTCTGTTTTTGGATTTAACATAGACTGTAATTAAATGTTAATCGTTTGCAAAATATAAATATTGACGTTTTTATAGAACATCTCTTAACTTTTTCTTAATTATTCTTGACATTTCAAAATTTAAAGAAATGCTAAGTACATATAACAAAAGCCTTGGAAGAAAAAGGGGTTCATTAGAGTTTTTTAAATAATAAATCATTAAGATTGAAAAATTAAAATGAAAACACAAATTTTTTTTATAATTTAGTTTCTTTATAAACTAGAAATTATATTTTAAAAAATATTTTTAAAAAAATGATTTTAAAGGCAATATTATATGACAAACAATATAAAACGAGTAGGAATTTTAACGGGTGGCGGAGTCATGTTCAAGATTTTCCTTGACTGTCGTATACTGCCCTGGGTTAAATTCTGTTCTCTATGGAATCATGCTAAAAGCTTATGATTCAGGTATTCAGTGCATTGGAATCCTCAAAGGATGGAAAGGATTTATAAAAAATCAAACAATTCCACTTAATATTGCAGAGCATGATGACTTGCACACCGTTGGTGGAACTATCCTATATACGAGTAGAACTAACCCATTTAAGGGAGTAAGTTCAAAGGAGGAAAAAGCTAAAGAATTAACTAAAAAATTTGAGGAATTAGGAATTGATGCTTTAATAGCTATTGGAGGAGATGATACTCTTGGAGTTGCTGATTCTATGTATAAATATGCTAAAGCTAATATAGTTGGTGTACCAAAGACTATAGACAATGATCTGGCAGGAACTCATTATACTTTTGGTTTTTGGAGCGCTGTTCAATTAGCCTCAGATACACTAGATAATTTAACAACTACAGCACATTCCCATCAAAGAGTATTTATAGTTGAAATTATGGGAAGAGATGCTGGTTTTCTGACGATGTATAGTGGTATCTCAGCTGGTGCGGATATAATTTTAATTCCCGAGACTCCTTTCGACTTAGAAAGAGATGTTATAGATATTTTGAAAAAAAGGGTTAATGCTGGTTATAAATATCATATAATTGCTATATCAGAAGGAGCTTATCCAAGCTTGGAGTCTTTAAATCGAGATTTTAAGACAATATCGAAAGATACAATTGATAAATTACCCAAAGATACATATGGGAATCCACTACTCGTACAATTAAATATATCTCGAATAATTGTTGATGAATTAAGTTTAAGAGATGATTTAAAGAATGAATTTCAAAAAAATGATATAGATTTCGAATGTCGAAGTGTAGTTCTTGGACACACTATGCGTGCTGGACATCCCAACTCTTTTGACAGAATCCTTGGTTTAAGATTTGGTTTAGCTGCAATGAAATTAGTATTAGAAGGTAAATTTGGTAATATGGTATCACTCCAAGGAAATCAAATAGAAACCGTTCCACTTTCTGAAGGTGTAAAAAAGAAATACATTACCCCTCAAAATGATAAAATGGAGCTTCGAGATTTGCTCGTGAAGATTCGCTATTTATCAAAACAGAAATAAATATTTTATGGACTTATTTTATGGCAGAAATTAGAGGAATTCTTTTTACTGTGATAAAAGGGAAGGGGACACGATCGGAAGGACCTGATTATTTCATTAAGCCATTGGATGATTACAAAAACTGATGGTCAGAAGTTTTATTTAGAAAAAAGACCCATATCTGGGAGAAAGATCCTGAATTGCATAGATTTCTGAATAAAAGAGTGTTCAATAGTTGGAGATATTATCGAGACAAAACATACAATTACCTTCGATTATCTGAACGTAAAGGTCTTAGAATAAATTTTTAATAAGTTATTCTTAATTAGTCAAAGGAGAAAAGATGGGATTTAAATCTCTTTTTTTATAAATATTTTTACAAATCATTTTCTTAGGTACAAGAATTATGCAATTAAAAGACAAATCAGTTTTATTGCTATTCATTTTAGGAATAGGTTTTTTTTCAGGATCTATACCAATTATAAATGCTTGTAAAACTGATGCTTATGAACGTAATTATGCTGAATGGAGAGTTTCTAATAATCAACCTTATTTGTATGTAGAAGCAGATGATTACTATAATCTTGGATTTTTAGAAGGGCAAAATCTCGCTTTTCAAATCGCTTGGATGAAACTCATGATAATGCTTCAAGCTGAGGAAATAGGAATTTCTTATGATCTTGCATTATATTATACAACAGATTATTTAGGATATATCCCTGAAGATTATTTACTTGAAATGCAAGGAATTGCTGATGCAATTGATGTTATATCTGTTTCATTTATGGGAAAAATTTATGAAATTTCAATCGATTTTATAGATGTCCTAGCTCAAAACTGTTTTTGGGATATCTATTATGGAAAAATTATTCCAATTCTTACAGGTTATCCACAATCACCATTGATAGCAGGAGGTTGCACCGCAATAGGGGCTCATACCAGTAAGAATACAGTTTTCGGACAAACTATTGATCTTACTCTTTTAATGATGCCTGCAGTTTCATGGGTTTATACAAAAATAAATGACAAAAAATTTTTCTCATTTAGATTGGGTAGTATGTTGGCTATGGGTGGAATAAATAAATGGGGACTGTCAATTTCTGTTAATCTAATTGAAGTTTTTAATTATGGATGTTCAGGGATTCCTCTATCAATTATTTATAGGAGTGTGTTGGAAAACGCTAAATTTGTCAAGCAAGCAAAAGATATAATTACTTCCAATAACTTTACATTAGGATGGAATTATATTATAAGAAATAAAAAAACTATGATAACAATTGAAAGTATTCCTAATTTATATTCATTAGAGCAAATAGGAAGAGGAAGATATACTTTTGATGCAAATATTTATGAAAATAATTTATTTAAGATGTTTATGATTTATCCCACAAAATATTTAGAACGATATAATAGAGTTGCTGAATTATGTCATGCTTATAACCAAGATGGAAATTTAGATATTAAGGAATTATTCAATATCTGTTCAGACACCCAAATCTCAAGAAGGTTTACCACAGGAGATCCAATGGAAATAGCAACAGTTAGTTCTTTTTTCATTGATCACAAAAACACTATTTATTTTTGTTTGGGAAATCCATTAGACTCAAATTTAGGGGTAATAGAATCATTTAAGTAATAGAAATGTACAAAAAAACTTTTAAAACTTTTTTTTAATTTTTTAATTGTCAATTTATTTTTAATTATAATTTATTTCTTCTTCTCCCTTATTAGTTGTAGTATCTCTTTCAATATCTCAAACCAAACATTTTTCCCTTAAATTTTCTTTATAATATTATATTAAAAGGAAAAAGAGATAAGAACCAGCATTAGATTATTTGCCCTCAAATCAAAACAAGAGCGATAGAAAATCTTATGAGGAAATAAAAAATTTAAACTATTTATTCCTGTTGCCTAAGGTCAGGTGCTTTGAGGAGAATCAACCCAGTTATAAGCATTATAAAAGCAGCTACCGCGAAGGGTGGCCAACCAACCAATTCTATTATAGACCCTCCCCTCATAGTAGTAACACTTGTAAGATCTACAACAAATCCCATTAATAATGGGCCACATACAAAACCTACATCTCCAATCGTCCTATACACTCCCATATAAATCTCAAGCTTATCTTTAGGAGCAATATCTGTAACATAAGCTGCGATTGGTCCTGATAATCCAATTATTGCTCCATAAATAAATATAACTATTGAAATATAAATGATATTTGTTGTAATAGCAATCCATAGAGTAATTGGAGCAGAAATGATAAGAGATAATAACAGTGGTGTACGTCGTCCTATTTTATCTGAAATTAAACCTATAGGAACCATTGTAATAGCGGTTGCAATACCTGCTATAGTTAGTAGTATGCCAATATCAAACTCATTTAAACCAAGATCATTTCCCGAAAAAAGAGGTACAAGCGTATTTCTCACTCCGGTTCGTATAAAGAACAACGAAAAAATTGATGGAAGAACGGGAATAAATTTTGGATCTTTTAAACTATACCATGCTTGATGATAAAGTTCCTGTATCTTGATATGTTTTTCATCATTAGTATTATTTACATGTGGCAAAATGAGAGTGGGAATGATCCCACTAGCAGATATAATAGCATAAGCAAAAAATGGGGCCGTGATACCATAAGAATCCGCTATAAAACCACCAAAACTCGGTCCAAAAATTGCTCCTAATAATAATAATCCGGAATAAATACTCATTAAAAATCCCCTTCTCTCTGGGCTAGCTACCAATGCAATATATATTGTTGCAATTGTTACATAAATTGCAGAACCAAATCCTTCAATGATTCGAGCAAATAGTAAGATCCAATAATTTTGGGCTAATCCTGCCATGATTGAGGAAGATGATACAAGTATCAATCCCACAAGCATTAAACTCTTTTTATTATACCTTTGAGCTAAGAAACCTGCAGGTAAATCAATAAACATACGAGCTATACCGAAAGCAGCCACAACAAGTCCAACAAGTGTATAATTCACGTTAAAAGATTCGGCATAATAAGGTAAAATCGGAGCGATAATACTCAATCCCAACAACACAAGAAACGTGACAACCGAAAGATTTAACGTTGTTATAATATCTTTTTCTATTAATATCTCCCTTTACCGTGAATATATCTTAAATAACCTTTAAATAAAGAAATTTTTTCTTTAATATCAGTTTGGAAAATCAACCATAATGTTTTTCTTCCTCTGCTTCACTATCAATAGCATCTTTTTCAATATCTCGACCTTGCCATTTTTCACTTAAAATTTCCTTATAATACTCATGTTGGATAATAAGATTCATAATTTCTGTTGTTCCCGTCCAAATCTCACCTATTCTAGCATCTCGTAATAATCTTTCCATTGGATAGACAGTTGTATAACCTATTCCTCCTAAAATTTGCATTGAATTATTTATAACTTTCCAACACGATTTTGTTGAAAACTTCTTTGATTCGGATACTAATCTTCTTTGTAGTGCGGGTGGTGCTCCAGCATCAATACTTTTAGCTGTATTATAAACAATAGCTCTTACTGCGTCTAAAAGTGTGATACAATCAGCAATTAAAAAGCTAACTGCTTGAAAATTTCTAATAGGTTGTCCAAATGCTTTTCTTTTGGTACTATATTTTGTAGCAATTCTCAAACAAGCGCGAGCCAGACCTATGAAACCCGATGCAGTAGTCAATCGCTCTGGAACCATCATTTGATAAAATATTTTTCCACCAGCGCCCTCCTCTAAAATAATATTTGCTTTTGGTACTTTAACATTATTAAACTTTATTCTGCCTGCACCACCACCTCTAGTTCCAAGTATACCATAAATATATTCAGTATTAACACCTTCAGTTCTGTCCACTATGAATAAACTTAACGTTTTATGAGGATCTGCTTTTGGATCTATATTTGTTTTTGCATAAACTAAAAAGAAATCAGCCCCTTCAGCACCTACAACAAATCGTTTTTCTCCATTCAAATTATAATAATCCCCTTCTTTAACAGCAGTACATGTCGCTCCAAAGAAGTCCGAACCACCTCTTGGTTCAGTTAACGCTTCAGCAGTGAACTTTTTCCCCTCACACATGGGTTTAAGATATTTTTGTTTTTGTTCCTCTGTCCCAAAAATATTTAATGCTTCACCACATATACTGGGCAAAGAAAACAAACATGCTAGTGAACTTCCTAATACCCCGATTTCTTCTTGAGCAATTATTTCACTCTCCCAATTCAATCCTCGTCCTCCATATTTTTTTGGGAATCTTATTCCTATTAGATTTTGGTTAGCTAAAGCATTTAACCATTCAGAGGGATACTGGATTTCATCCTTATCCATTTTTTTTAATAATGAAGGAGGAACGGCAGTTTTTACGAATGTTCGAACTTCTTCTCTAAGCTTTTTGTTTTCTTCAGTTAGTAAATAATCATACATTTTTAATACTCACTTATTGATTTATAATGCGTTTAAATAATGATAGGTTCAATAAAAATAATGATTTAATCCTACTTATATTAGTTTACTTTTTTAGATTAAATTCAAAGTTCCATTGTAGTTCAACATTTTAAACTATATATATTTTAAATTACTTATCATACACACTGTATAGCAATTTATAGTATTCTAAAATCATAAATCTATACTTTAATATCTTAAACACTTAATAGACGACTTCCTATGTTCACTAAAATTAAAACTACGTACAGAGAATATCCCAACGCATTTAAAGTGCTAACTCTCGCCACTTTCATTGACATGTTAGGAAGTTTCTTATTATATCCTTTTTATGCACTTTATGTAACCGAACATTTTGGAGTGGGGATGACTCAAGTTGGATTCCTATTTTCTATTTTCTCAGCGGGAAATATATTCGGTGGAATCCTCGGAGGTGCACTAGCCGATAAATATGGCCGTCGTGCAATGGTCCTGATTGGATTGGTTGTAAGTGGAACAGGAAGTATTTTTTTGGGAGTAGTTAATGATCTGAATATATTTTACATTCTCGCGGGATTTTTAGGGTTAGTAGGCAATTTTGGAGGTCCAGCACGACAAGCAATGGTAGCAGATTTACTTCCAAAGGAAAAACAAGCAGAAGGATTTGGAATTCTACGAGTGGCTTTTAATCTTTCCGCAACAATCGGTCCTATCCTTGGAGGATTTTTAGCAACCAAATCTTATATGTTATTATTTATTGCGGATGCTGTGAGTAGTTTAATTACCGCTGTTATTGTATATACGGTTATTCCAGAGACAAAACCCCAAAAGCAAGATGATAAACCAGAAGAAACTGTAATGAAAACTATTATAGGATACAAACATGTGTTAAAGGATTGGGTGTTTGTTTTGTTTCTTTCTGTTTCTGCTATAACGGTATTAGTATATATGCAAATGAATAGCACTCTTTCGGTATTTTTACGGGATGTTCATGGATTCCCTGCACAGAGCTTTGGGTTTTTGTTAAGTATGAATGCGCTTATGGTGGTTTTATTTCAATTTTGGATAACTAGGAAGATTTCAAAATATGCTCCCATGAAGATAATGGCTTTTGGAACATTGTTTCTTATGATTGGTTTCGGAATGTATGGTTTTATTTCTGAGCCGTATCTTTTTTTCATTGCTATGGCAATAATTACGGTAGGAGAAATGATAGTATTCCCAACTGGGCAAAGTGCAGCTGCCTCTTTTGCTCCGGAAGATAAACGAGGACGATATATGGCAGTTTATGGTTTCCAATGGATGATCCCGAACCTATTTGGAGTTTTAGCCGCTGGATTAATTATGGACTCTATTGGACCAAATTGGGTATGGTATTTAGCTGGTATTCTCTCTATGTTGTCCATGATAGGATTTTGGTTAATTCATGGGGTCACTAAAGAACGTTTATCAATGGAAAAAAAACCTATGAAAGAACAATTGCTTGAGTATAGAGTTCCTCCAATCGAATGAGAGATTTCAAAATTTTTTTATATTATTAATCAAGCTTTTAATAATAATTTAAAATAATCTCTTGTTTTTTTAATTTTTAAAAAATTTCACTCTTAAATTAGACGTTTAATTAAGACTAAGTATTAATATAAGGATTAAGAATCAATTTCAAATACAATCTTGAGGTATTCATATTTGGAATTAAGCAATTTCAGAACTCTATCAACAAAAACCCGAAGATTTTTCGCATGAATTAGTTTTTCATCTTTCTGTTCAAGTAAAAATTGATATATTATATTTCTAGTATTATCAGGACCATTATCCTCTAAATATTTCATCCAATGAATTGACATCCTACAGATCTTTTTTAAATTATTATCTGAATACTCATTTTTATCAAGGATTTTTTCATGGTATTTACTTATTGCGTTACCTACCCTTTCTAAATAATCAGCAGTACCTAATGAATATCTGCATAGACTAATTAAATTTGAAGTTATTCTAGAATTTCTAGTATTAGTTGCAGCTTCAAAGGAAATCCACGCTTCATTCCATTCTTCCTTACTTCTGCTTTCTAATCCATCATTATGTAAAGCTACATTCATTATATCGCTAAGATCAACATCATGCCCTCTTTTTAACTTTTTATTAAAAATCTCTCCAAGTTTAGTTCCTTCAAGATAACTTCCAGCGCCAAAATCAAGCAATTGATTTAAATTATTTGCGGCACAAAGTGCTTCATGTCTTATTTCACCTGTATCAGGATTAGTCCACTGAATAGTCTTTTCGAATTCTCCCGTTTCCTTATTTTTTATCCAACCCATTTCTCTTAAGACATGGTCCAATAAATGAACTTTAAACACCCAGAAATCCAAATCATCTGTGAAGCGTTTTCTCCGCCAATCTCTTGATGTATATTTACCTAAATATAGTTTTAACGTTCCTCGAATTAAGGAAAATTTACCATCTTTAATTGCATCGCAAGCATCCTTAAAATAAGTATGCTTAGGATCTTTTGATATGTCAACAATTCTATTTATTATTTCTCTAGCTTCTCCAGCAACCACATCACATGGTATCCGTCCATCAGAAGGATATGCCCTTGATCCTCCATCTAAAAACTTTTTAAATAAATCCAATTCATCGTCAGGAATTTTATACCATGGATTATTGAACATTATCTTAGAGAATTTGTAATGAGTGAAACCGTTTTCATCTATTGTAGTTTTTTGTATCAATGGAGAAACATCTCTTAGATTATCTCCTTTATGTACTGCATCTGCTCTTGTATCCCAAACTAAAGTCATACGAGATATTATATTGAATGTAATTTTTAAAAATTGCTAATTTAAAATATAAAATTAATTTTTAAACATAGAATCTATTGGTACTATATCATGTAATATAAAAAAACATAAAAGAAAATGAATTTATTCAAAGTTTTTACATTAACTCCTTGGGATTCGCTCAATTCAGACACTTTAACAGAAGTTAAATTATATTCATTGAAAAATATATTTAAGACGTTTCCTGTAATTGAGCCTGAGTTTTTTGATGATTTACTCTCACATTTGTATAATTTCAAACATTATTCATGGGTTGAGAGCATTAAAAGAATTGTTGGACCTAGTGATGAAGATTATGACATAAAGCCTTGGAATCTAATGTGGGGTATGGATAATGAAAGGCGAATATTCCAATTCTTATTTCAAAAAGTAAAAGATGAACTTAAAGATTCACAAGCAACATTTGTAGCATTAGCACCACCAGAATTAGGGAAATTATTTACTCAATATAAAGAAGAAGCGATCTTAAGAACTTTATCTTTACTCAATAATCCAAAAAAAATGAAATTCTTGATGATTTTAGCACCTAAAGGAAAATCTATTGCCGAAGAACACCAATTACTCCATATAAATAAGGAAGATTTAGAAA
>CAYPFJ010000016.1:0-57185 GCA_964409945.1 uncultured archaeon
AAACGTGCAGATGAATTAGGCTGTGCTTTAGTATTTTGTGGCAAAAGAGTATTCCGCCATTAAAAAGCTTTAAACTTAATATTAATTTGGTTTTATATCTTTAAGAATTAATCTTTTTGAAAAAAAGTATTTGTAGTAAGAAAGGTTTATAAATTTCAAAAGATAATTTTATAATACTCAATATTTTGAATTTGACATTTTAAATTAATATTTTAAATGAGGAGACTTAATCTAATCATATCTTAATAAGATGGAGCTCTTTTAGAAATGGATTTTTTTCTTGATAACTTGAAAGATACACTTGAAGCGATAAATAAATTAATAGAAAATAATGTAACCCTCGTAAATACTAAGAGAATTAGAAGGTGTTATAATGTTAAATCCTCAAATCGCTCTAAGATAAATTTCATTTGGAGAGCTTTAAAATGCCTTGAAGAAGAAGGAATTTTAACGTTAAATGGAATAACTAATCCTAAAACCTATAAGATTATATCAAATGATAAAATAGATGTTGACAAAGTACTCTCTCAAATTTGGAAAAATAAAAAAGCTGAATTTTAGAATAAGTCTAAATCTATTAATAAATCGTTTAAATTATTTTTAGATTCTTCATCATTTGGATTATTAATTAACCGTTTTTGGTAAAATATTATATTTGGATATTTTAATTCTAATTTATTAATTCTTTTTATCCAACTATTAAAGTTATTTAAAAGTTCATTAACTTCAGGGTCGTCTTCTAAAGCTTTTACTTCTTCTTTATTTTCTCCTGAAAAAAGATTTTTATATTGCTTTACACTTACACCTTGATCTCTTAATAATTTCTTGTTAGTCTTACGAATGAATGCTTCCAAACTGCTTCTCCAACTGACGTATTTTTCATTAATCTTATCAATTATATTTTGAATAACCCTTATTTCCTGTGGATAAATAGTTTCTTCCTTCTTTGTTAGGATCTTCCTAACTTTTTGAAATTCAATTTCAAACTTCTTAATATAATTATTGACCATTTTTTCAAATTCAAATAAAACTGTATTATAATCTTTAGCAAACAATACTTCATTACTTGAAAAGCTTAGAGTCTCTTCATCAAAAATACCTGTTAGCTTTCTTGTCTTAACTAAATCATCAAAAATATCTCTTATCAAGTTAATCTCTGATTCATTTAAGTCTTTACCATAAAATAAATCATGAAAAGAAAAAAGAAAACTATTTTCTAATAACAGATTAGTAATCCCGCGTTCAGTATAAAAAATAACTTCTCCGTCATTATCATAAAAAATCCCTTTTATTTTTCCATCAGCTAATAAATTATTAATAAGATCTTCTATTAAAGTTGACGTAATATCATATGTTCCTAAAGAAATATAATCATCATGTTTTGCTTTATCAATTAACATATATCTTATATCATTTTTAGCGTCTTCTATTTTTTGCAGATTAAATATTAATAAATCAGTTTTTTTAAAGTAGGAAATGCCCAAATCATCAATAAATTTTAAAAATATGTTAACTTCCATCCCAGTTTTTTCAAGGTATTCATCTATTTTTATTTGATCTTTTTGTTTTATTTCTTCCCCAATTAATTGTAAGTTTTCATCTATTTTAGATAAAATATGATTTCTATCAATATCTAGCTCGTTTGAGATCTTTTCAATTTGCTGTAATTTCTTATTTTCATCAGAAATTATACTAATTTCTTTGATCTTCTCTTTTAGGAATTTTGAATAGTAGAAAATGGTTTTTTTTTTATTCCAAATTCCGCTTCGATAATCTACAAATTGTTCAAAAACATCTAACAGTAAAAGTTCTCCTATATTTAATTTATCTGAAATTTTAGATATGTCAAAATAACCTACAATTCTAGAATTTTGAACTTCATTGGTAATTTTTTGTTTACCCAGATTAGTCAACCACTGTGTACCTTTATGAAATTTTGAAAGATATGCTCTAGGGATATTTTTAACTAATTTTATAAAATCTTCTTCTAATAATGTCTCACGGTATGATTTTAGTTCTATTATACTGCTTTTTGCTGCTTCAGAATTAATCTGATCTTGAATATTTTTTAATGAGAAATAAGTTTCTTGGTCTTTACTCTTTAAAAATGTTTGATTAGTAGAATTTGAAATATCTGTAATAATTTTATCAATAAAATGTTGTGGGAGGAATTTAAACCTTCTTATATTTATAGAAGCATTGATATGTAAATCCTCTAAAAATTTTGATTTTATATATGCATAAGGATAAAAAAAGCCTATATTCGAATAGTAACCATCAATGAGCTTTAGAGAAATTAATGTTTTTATAAAAATTTTTAATTCTGACTTATCATCTATAATTTGATAAAATGTACTGTAAAGGTTTTCATCAGATATTTTTACTTCTTCCGCGAAAAATCTTTTTAGTTTAACTTTTTCTAATTCATAGACATAAATTATATTATCCTTGGTTTTTACATAGAAATAGATTTTTTTATCCTTTTGTTTTGATTTGGCAAAAATTTTTAAATATTCTTTTAATGATACCCCCGTATTCTTACTTAATGCCGTAAAATTGTGCTTTTTCATTAAAAAATGCCTATCCAATGATTTTATAATCTTTTTAGCATCTTGATACTCCATTTCGTGTGCATCTTGCATTGGGAAAAATTTCTTCAATAGCGCTACTAATTTATTATAAATTTTAGAGTTTCTATTATCATCAAATGAGGTAATTAAAGATTTTGAGATAATTCTTAAATTATATAATTGATCAAATTCCAAATCCTCACAGTAATCAAGAAAATTTAATAAAGAAATAATATTAACATCCTTTTTTTCAATCTTAAGACTTTCAAGTAAAAAATCTATGCTAGACATTACCAAATTTGGATTTTTCTTAAATAACTCCACCAAAAAATAGTGAACATTATCGCATACGTCCTCACATTGATCTGTTAGAAGTTCGATAATTATAGAAAAATATTCTTTAATTAAAACTGGTTTAGCAATCAGAGAAAATCCTATAATTATTAATGAGTTTACCCTTAATTTTATATTCTCAGAGTGAAGAAAAACCTTGATTTTCTGTAATAATCCTTCACTAATCAGATCTATACGATTTTCTGCTAAAATACTTAAAATATATGTAATTTTTACAACATATTCTTGATGATCCAATAAATTTTGAAATTCTTCTACTAATTTTTTAACTTTATCAGTTTTTTTTTTTTTTAAATATCTGTTAAGTTGATCAACTTTTTCAAGAATTAAGCTGTCTTCAAATTCTTCAAGATTAAACATATTTAACTAAATTAAGTGTTTAGTCCAATAAGAATTTTTTGAATTGTTCAATTTCTATAATATCCTTAATGTCTAGGAGCAAAAATGTTGGATTAGATTCTTCCAAACTTTCTCTTGTACCATGACCCGAAAGTAAAGCAATACTATTGATTTTTGCATTCTTAGCACATTCAATATCTGCCGGAAGATCTCCGATATAATATACCTTATCTTTATTTATTGAATAATTAAGGTTTTTCTTAAATTTCATTAGTGCTGCAACAATAGGATATGGATTAGGTTTTCTAAAAGGAGTATCATCGCGAGACACAAAGACAGTAAAAAATCTATCTAAATTTAGTTTATTTCTAAAATAACTTAATCTCTTTTTACTTGTATTTGAAACGATTCCTAATTTTATTCCCATCTTTTTAAGTTGGATTAAAATTTCCTCAAGATTTGGCTTCAAAACCTCATATTTCTCATATTTGGGATACATACGCCTAAATTTTATAAAAAATAAGTTTCTCTTCCAGATACTGGGAATAAAAGGTTTATATGCTTTATTTATACGTCTAAAAGCCACCAATCTATTCTTTGAATCTGATTCTTCAAAAAGTCGAGCATAATCAATAAGTCTTAAACCTTCTGTGTTTCGCCATTTGTAAAATTTATTTCTTAAATGGATTAATGCTGTATATTCAAGTGCCTTCTGAGTAATAATAACTCCATCAAAATCAAATAAAATTATTGGTGGGTGAGACATAAGTGTGTTTTAAAAAGCTATTTAAAACTTAAATTTATCCATATTTGTTTTACTAGTAAAAGAATAAAATATTAAAAAAAAAGTAGAATAAATTCTTGTATTTCTATTGGTCTATTTCATCGGGTTCAACCGATACGTGAGAAAGCAACCAATCAAGTTGCTTTTCCTTTTTATTGACATTCAATACAGTAGGGAGGATCATAACTTCATCGGCTTGTCCAGGCATAATAGTAAATTTTCCAGCTCTTAACAAGAAGAACTCAAAGACATCAGGAATTTCTTTTTTGAATCGTAAGCTTTTCACTGGAAATCGTTCGGCTGAGCTGAAAATACCCGTTTTATGATAAATTTCATTCATTTCAATTTTATAGTATTCGAATCTCGTACTAATAAGAATTATCCCGAGGATAAAAGCTAAAATTAAAGTCATCACCATATAGAACTCCCATGGCAAAGCTAGATTTATTTCTATACTCGTAATCTGGAATGTGACATTCGGTAGAACTAAGAAAATAAGAATTAAGAGGACAATAACAATAGCTAATACTAGCACAAAAAATTTAGTGGATGAGAAATCAAATGCAGTTACAAATATATTTACAAAGAACACTATAAACCAGATATATCCTAGTACTGGACTAGGGCCGCTTAATGCTTGGATGAACATTAAAATGAAGCTTGTGATGAGTAAAGGCCAGAAAAAGATAACTTTGGGGTAGGTCCTTAAATATATTTCATTTGGTCGATTTTTTTGTGTAGACATAATAAATTTTCACTAATTATTTATTTTAATTTAAAGAAGATTATAAAAATAATAGATAGATGTGTTATTTAAATATTAGTATCTTTTCAATATGCCTTAAATAGAGTCTTTTTACTAAAAGAAACTAATAGATTGTATCATTTTATAGGAAAACGCAATTTGTTGGTTACCTTTATCACTAATCCCCATATGACCGGGAAGTAAATATTCTACATCCAAGTTATTTACATATTTAATTGAATTAATCAATGTATTTAAAGAACCTCCTGGAAAATCATATCTTCCAAAACTACCTCCCGTAAAAACCAAATCTCCGGGGATTAAAATCTTTTTATCAGAATCATAATAAGAAATTGATCCTAAGGAGTGACCGGGCGTATAATGGATTTGAAACTTGTATTCAGAAGAAATTTTAATCTCCTTTATATTAATCAAATCTGTAACTTTTAATGGAATAATTTCGACTCCAAACATTTTAGGATTCATTCCAAAATTTCCGGGAAATATTCGAGATTCATCTCCTTCAGTCAAGATTTCTGCCGTTTCACCATACGCAAAAATTTCAATAGGATTGCTCTTACTTAATTTCATTAAGGGATAGAGGCCTAAAACATGATCTACATGTTCATGAGTTAAAAAGACTTTAGTTATATTAGATGGATTAAGATTAAATTTTTCCATTCCTTTGAATAATCCTTTAAGAGATATACCATTCCCTGCATCAAATAAAGCTAAATCACTCGTATTTGGATCTTTAATAATGTATTGATTGCAATCCAACATTTGATTTTCAGCAAAATAGTATAGATTTGATCTTACTTCTTTTCCCTTTTTTTCAGAGTCAGTACTAGAAAAAAACATAATGAAATTACCAATAAAAGTTTTTTAAAAAGATAAAATAGACTTGACTTTAATGTTTTTCTTTTCCAAAATATAAAATTATTAAGTATACAAAACTTAACTTATAATAGTATGGAGAATCAACCCAACCTTGAGGAATTAAAACCTAAAATAAAACTAGGAATGAAATTTTGGTTGGAATTTGAGAATAAAAGTATATTGGGTTCTGGATGGGCGAAGTTGCTAAAAAATATTGAGAAAAATAAAGAAGGTTCATTATCTCACGCAGCAAAAGAGTGTAATTATTCTTATAAATACGCGTGGAATATACTAAAAAGAATAGAAAAAAGAACAGGTAAAGCTATAGTGATAACGGGTAAAGGAGGTCGTGGTGGAGGTGGTTGGGTAAAATTAACTGATTGGGGACTATATCTCTTAGAAATTTATCAGAAGTATCTAAATGAAATAACAAAAATTGAAAAAAAACTTGGAGAAACAATGAAGATCAGCTAATAAATATCTTTTAATTTCATTATTGATTACTTTCAATAAGGAGCTAAATAACTAAATCTTTTCAAAGAATTATGTAAAATGGGGTTTTTACATGGAAGACCGTTTAACGCAATTAAGTAAAATAAAAGTTTGCTATATTATGATCAAAGATCCACTTTTTACTTTTCCAAAAGAAAAAATCAGTACCACTGAACTTTTAATGGTCAGGAAAAATATTGGTGGACTTCCTGTTGTGAAAGATCGTAAAGACAAACAACTTGTTGGTATTATTACACAAAGAGATATACGTTTGGCTAGATTTGCGATGAGTTTGAATTCACCAAATACAACTGTGAAGGATTTAATGACACCAGAACCTATTGTTGTAAAAGAAAATAACACATTAAAAGAGGTTTTAGAAATAATGTTCGATAATAATATTCAAAGACTTCCTGTTGTAGATGAAAAAAAAGAGCTAGTTGGTTTAGTTATACAAAATGGAATCTTAAAAACTCTTCTTGAATTTTTTCAAAAATAATTAAAAGAATTCTTATTTATTAATTTTATAAAAAAATTATAAAAATCATTACTTTTAGATAATTAATAAGAAAAACCATATAAATTGCAATATTGATAGAAAATGGCACTACCTTTTCCTGGCACACCAATTATAATTGATATTGGTTCAGCATATGTTAAAATAGGATTCTCGGGAGAGCCTGGACCTAGATTTGTTTTTCCCTGCATTACAGGAACTGAAAAATATAAATCTGTGATGGTTGATGTAAGTGCTAGAAGTATATATGTTGGAAATGATGTATCTCGAATGCGTGGCGTTCTTAAAATAAAACACCCAATAGCAAGGGGGGAGATCATGGATTGGGAGAGTTTCTATGAAGTATTAAATTATATTTTTTATTCACTGCTTAGAATAGAGAATCTATCGGATTATCCTGTATTTTATTGTGAATCTCCTTTTTTGCTTAGAGATACTAAGGAGTATATTGCACGACTTTTCTTTGAAACTCATCAAGTTAAAAGTTTAATTATGATGCCAACACCATTATTGTCTATGTTTAGCGTTGGATTGACGACTGCGCTCGTAATTGAAAGTGGAGATGGAATGACATGGATAGTTCCAATAGTTAATGGACAGATGGTCCAACACGCCGTTCAGAAACTTCCACTAGCGGGTGTAGACGTTAACCAAAACTTAAAAAGTCTCCTAATGAGAGAAGGTGTAAGTATTTCTTCTAGTGCTGCTGATGAGATTCTTCAAGAGATAAAAGAAAAGAATTGCTATTTTGTATTGGATCCTAATAAACCTTCTACAACAGGAGAAATGTTCAGTGTTCCGATGCCTGATGGCTCAAGCATCAACGTTCCGACTTATATTCTCTATCAAGCTCCAGAAGTTTTATTTAATCCATCTATGTTAGGCTATACAAATATAATGAATATAACTCAAGCAGTTATTGCTAGTCTAAGAGCAATAGATAATCAATATTGGCATGATCTTTTATCACATATAGTATTTTCCGGAGGAAATCTTTCCTATAATGGTTTTCAAGAACGTTTTGAATCAGAATTGGATCCACTTCTTTCTCAACTAGGTAGGATTCCTAAACCCGTCGCACCTCTCTCTGCAATGAAAAGCGAATTAATTAAATTACAAGCTGTTGAAATCTCAAAGAAAAAAGAAGATACTTGCCCACATTGTGGCAGTTTAGTAAACTTAAATGATGGAAAAGAATTATGTCCTTCATGTGGTGGAGTATTAATTTTACCTGAAATAAAGATTGGTGCAGTAAATCAAAATAATAAAAAAAGATATAAATGCCCACATTGCCTAAGAGAAATAACTGATATATCTTCACTTTTCTGTCCTTATTGTGGAGCATCTATGGAAAATTTAGAAAAAACTGAAATCCCTGAAGAAATTTCAAAAAAATCACCTGCTAAAGAATTTTCTGAATTCATGGAATCTGCTAATAAAATAATCAAATTTTTTGTACCTGATAACCTTCAATTTGCTATTTTTACTGGTGCAGCTATTTTAGGAAGTTTACCTTCTTTCCAACAGTTATTTATTACTTATGAACAATTCCAAACAAATAGGGATCTGTTATATAGAGATATTAGCGAGATTCTTTAAGTAAAAAATAAGATATTTGGATTTTTATTTGTATTTCTTACTTAATTATGTAAAATTGAAATATTCCCTTAAATTCTTTAAACATATAGTTACTTTTTAATTTCAAGATATATTTTTAAAATTAAATTTTAAGTTAACAGATAGGTTTTATTATTTGAAGCATAAATATCGGAGTTTGATCATAGGTACAATTGTAATATTTTTAGCAATGAACGCAATCCCGACGAGTGTGTTAGGAAAAACACGACAGTATTATTTAACTAGTTTTATATATCAAAATGAAATCCAAGGTGAGGGTTTTACTAATGCTATTGGTAGCGATGATAGTATATCTTTTGAAGCAACAGCTTATGCTTTAGACATATTAAATTATTTTGCAGTAAATCCACATAATATTGAAACACTTAAAAGCACTTTAGAAGATAATATTGAGGATATGTTTAATAATTATGAAGAAAATTTATATGATTTATTCTTTTTAATGAAATCGCTAAATATTTTAGATCAGGATTATAAAATTAATCTTGATTTAGAAAATAAAATTTATAAATTTCTAAATGATACTGAACAAATAACAGGTGGATTTTCTTATTCAAACACTACCAACTTAATTAGTTTAACTTCAACCTATTACAGTATTCAACTTTTTTCATTAATAGAAAAACCAATAGAAAATATTACAATACATAAGAACTGGGTTCTTTCATGTTATAATAGTGATGGTGGATATGGAAGCAATCAAAGTCTTCCTTCTACTATGGTAGATACCTGTTTTGCAGTTTTTATTTTAGAGGAATTAGGAGAAATAGAAGCTTTAAATAGTGTTATTAAAACAATAGGGTATCTCCAGTCTTTCTATGTTATAGATTCTGCGGATCTTGAAAATTATGGAGGATATGTGCCAGATGATTATGCTCAAATTGCTTTGTTGAGTAGCACATATTATTGTGTAAAAGCAGTTTCTTTAATTGATAGTACCAAATTATTTAAAAATACTATAAAAACATGGGTGTTAGCACGACAAAATTTCATGGATGGTGGATTTGCAGAGAACACTGAGGGATATCAACAAAAAACTTCCTCAATTATAGCCAGCTATTATGCATTTGAGACATTAAAAATATTAGGTTCTTCATCTAGTTTCCTCAGTGAAATTTGGATGGTAGAATTTAATTACTGGATCTTAGGAATAGTTCTTTTTTCTATTGGATTAGTTATTGTAGCAGCTATATCTCTTTGGAGAAGAACAAGAATATAAAGATTTTGGGTTCATACAATATTTTGATGTTAATATAATTGTTTTTTTTAAATTTCAAATTTTATTATACACAAGAAGAATCATGCATAATAAAATCTTAGATGGAAAAATATTAGCAGAAAAATTAAATTCAGAATTAAAAGAGCAAATTAAAAAAGCAATAAAGAAAACAGGAAAGCAACCAAAATTAGCTACTATACTTGTGGGAAATGATCCCGCCTCTCAAGTTTATGTAAATATTAAACATAAAACATGCCAAGCTGTAGGTATTGATTCCATTATTGTTGAGTTAAAAGAAGATATTTCAAAGGAAGAACTTCTATATGAAATCGACAAACTCAATAAAGATTCCACTATTCATGGTATTTTATTGCAAATCCCACTTCCAGAAAAATTAAAAGTGGCTACAGCTGAGTTTCAAGAGAAAATATCACCCTTGAAAGATGCAGATGGTTTAAATCCAGTTAATAGAGGGAAACTATTTGATTATAATGAAGAATTAGCTCCGTGTACTCCTAAAGGAATAATCGCACTGTTAGAAAATTATAATATAGAACTTAAGGGGAAAGACATTGTTATTATAAATAGATCAAATTTAGTAGGTAAACCACTAATATTCTTACTCTTAAAAAGGAATGCCACTGTTTCCATTTGCCATACATCAACAAAAGATATTGATAGATATATTAAAAGTGCGGATATATTGATTGTTGCAGTAAGTAAACCAAAATTTATAACAAAAAAAAGAATTAAAGAAGGTGTTGTGATCATCGATGTTGGTACAAACAGAATTGATGGTAGATTATGTGGCGATGTTGATTTTGAAGATGTTTTTGAAAAATGTTCTTCGATAACACCTTCTCCCGGCGGGGTAGGGCCTCTCACAGTTCATTTTCTACTTCAAAATACTTTTACAGCTTATAAAAAACAATTGAATCTAACCAAAATGTAACTATTAGACTTCTTCTTTTAAGAATTTAAATCAATTATAGAAGAATTTAATTGAATATTAGTACTTATAATATCAATTTTAATCTAAAAAAACGATAAAAATAATATTAATTAAAGCTTAAAAAAAAAATAGAACTAAAAACTTTAATTATAAACATTAAACAAGAATAGAAAATTTATCATATTTTAGATAAAGTAAAAACATCCTTTATTAAAATGGCAATTCTTGAAGTAGGAATTAATTTAGGAATGCGAAATTTAGTTGAGATTAAGTATTATTCATCTTCAGACAATTTATTAGATCCAAACTTACGCGCTGGATTTTTAACTGCACTTGAAAGTTTTACTACTGAAGTGTTTGGCGATGATATTTCAATAATCAGTCTGGCTTCCTTTAAATTAGTTTGCTATTGCGAGATGATTCAATTACCTAATGATGATGCTGAAAATAAACAACCTTTATTATCATATGCAATAATAGAAAAAGGAACAGATGCATCAATAGTAAAAGATCAATTAAATCAAATTTTGTCCTATTTTCTCAATCGATATCCACTTAATGACATATTTTCGAAAAAACCTAAATATTTTAAGCAATTTGAAAGTCGAATTAATGAAACATTAGGAGATTTAAAACTCAAAACAGAAGATAGATTTCGTTCTTTATTTTAAATATAAAAAAAGGATTTTAAATTGAGTTCCAATTTACCTCCTCTAGCTAAAGCTAAATATCAAGAGTATCTAGATGCTGGGGCTTTAGAAGATAGAATCAAAAAATTAGAGGAATTTTTGTCTCTAGTTCCTAAACATAAAGCAACTGAAAAAATTGTCGCGCTTAATAAATCCCGCTTAGCAAAGATGAAGCGTGAATTAGAGAATCGTAAGCAAAAACAAAAAATTACACAAAAAATTATTAGCCCTTTTTCAATAAAAAAGGAAGGAATTCAAGTGATATTAATCAGCAGTTTTCAAACTCCTGGAGTCGGAAAAACTTCACTTCTGAATTTTCTAACTGGAGCTGCAGAAGAAAAAATTGGTAAATTTACAGCTTTACCAGAAATTGGAATTTATCAATATCAAAAAATCCGGTTTCAAATAGTCGACATGCCTTCCATTATGGAAGGCGCTTCTGATGGAGTTGGAAATGGAAAAGAAATCCTATCACAACTTCGAGCAGCCGATTTATTATGTTTTTGTATTGACTTATCAACAAATATTGAAGAACAGATGAATTTATTATTAAATGAATTATCTAGGGCTGATATTCGAATAAATGTATCACCCCCGCCTTTAATAATTGAAAAAACAGGAGCACACAAAATCCAAGTGCTCTATATGACTAAAGAGGCACAGGAGATTGAAGGATTAGATGAATTAACAGAAGAAATAAAAGAAATTATACATGAAAATGGAATTCGTAATGGTATTGTAAAAATTTATGGGGAAATATCTCTTGATAACGTGATCGACGTTTTAACTCCTTCTGTTGTATATAAGAAAGTAATCTTACTAGGAACTAAAGGAGATCTTTCCTATACTCAAGACATTTTTGAAAAGTTAAAAAGCAAGTATTCAGATAAATTTCCTATAATTTTAGGAACAAGTTATCAAAAAGAGAATTTTCCTAGAGATTTTGGTGAAAGAATTTTAAAATTCTTAAAGAAAATTAGGATATATACTATGAGTGGTGGAATTGTTGCTGAAACACCATTGATAATGGACGAGATTCCTACTGTTAAGGAAGTTGCATTAAAAGTTCATAGAAGTTTTTATGATTCTTTTGACCATGCTATAGTTATACGAGAAGGAGAACGACAAAAGCGTAAAAAGGTTGGTTTAGATTACATTTTAAAGGACAATGATATAGTAGAAATACACTTAACCTAATACTTTATGCTTTCTATTAAGTTTGGAATTTCTTTAATCTCTCTTACATAATTTTCATTTAAATTAGATATACCATCTGCAATATTTTTAATGCTTTCCAGACTATAGATTAAATTCTCTAAATAATCGATAAGATCTCCTTTAAAAACTAAGATCTTATATTCTTCAATCAAATAATTAGAGATCTCTTCAATTGTCATATTTTCTTTAATACGTAGATTAACTATTAAGTTTTCCAGATTTAAACGCCCACAATCACAATAAGGATTATCTTTACAGGTACAACTAAATATATCACTTGTTAGTTTCATTAAAAAATCAATAAAATCACGTGAAAATGTTTTTCTTTTCTTAACATAGTCAGCATTCATTAAGGATAAAACACTGGCACTGAATAAATTGTTTGAAAAATATTTCATATTGATATTCTTAGATAAATCTGCAACTATGTTTTTTGATAAATAAACATTTCTTAGAAATTCTAAGTCTAAAGCAATATCTAAAGGAGTAGCTAAATTATTCTGCAATTTTTTAATGATATCAAGACTTTCATTAACGCTTAAAAAAGAATTAGCTATAGCCCTTCCTAAACGGGTAGTTTTAACTGTTGAATCTTCCTTTATCCTTATTAATTTAAAGCTTATTAATTTCTTTAAAACTTCTTCTAAATCAAAATGAACATTAATTAAATGGTTATAAAAACCATAGATAAGTTCTTTTGAAATCCACTGATTAAACATAGAAATAAATGCAAGAATCTCTGTTTGAGATTTATCTTCGTCGGGGACAAGCTCATAATCTTTAATCTTACCATTTAATAGTTTTATCGCAATATTTTCTTCAGTAATTTTCATTTTAGGAGAATATACTTTTCCAGGTTCAACAAGAATATATGCTAAACCCTTCTCATGCTTTTTTAATCTCCCTGCTCTTCCCAGCATCTGTTCAAATTCTGCAACTGATAACCAATTTATGCCCATTGCTAACGATTCAAAAATTACTTGACGCGCTGGAAGATCTACTCCCGCTGCTAAAGCCGCTGTTGCAACTACACCAGTTATTCTTTGAGTTTGAAAATTTTCTTCAATAACTTTCCTTTCTTCATTAGTTAAACCCGAATGATATGCGGAAATATTTATACCTTTTTTTTGTAGATAAGATGTTATTAATTCACATTTTTTTCTGGTATTTGAAAATATAATTGATTGACCTTTAAAACCATATATAGATTTCTCATAGAAAGAAGATTTTACTAATTTTGAAATATATTTATGCTTTTGGGTTTCATTTAAGCATAGTATTAAATGGCGTTCAACTGGAACAGGGCGATTATTATATTTTATTAATTGACAATTCAATTTTTTTGCTAGTAGTTCTGGTTCTCCTAGTGTTGCGCTCAAATACAAAAATTGAGAATTATATTGTGTTTTTAGTCTCGCGATTAAACCATCTAATATAAATCCACGTTCAGGATCAATTAATGTTTGTATCTCATCAATAATAATTGTTCCAATATTTCCTAAGAGGTCTTTTTTCCCACTCCTTAAAATATAGTCAATTGCTTCATAAGTTGCTATTATGATATGGGCATTGGTTAAATCTTGAATATTATCCTCCTCTTTCTTTCCAAATAATGATTCTCCAACTCTCTTGATAACTTTCAATTTAAGTCTTTTATATTTTTCTTTAAATTCTTCTGTTCTTATGTTAGCTAAAGCCACAATCGGTACTAAATACAACATTTTAGCACTTCTATTATTTAAAACACTCGAAATACCCGCCAATTCACCTACTAAAGTTTTGCCTCCAGAAGTAGGCGCCATAATTAATTGATCAAAACGTTCCATTAACAAACCTTTTTCAACTGATATTGCTTGAATTGGTAACAGGGTAGACAAATTTGACCCTTTCAGTGTTTCTTTAAGTTCAAGAGGGATATTTAGATTTTCTATTTTTATATTAAGATATTTCTTACTAACCGGAGTTTCTTTTTCAATATCATAAAGTGTAATTTCCTTATTATTTACTGGATTGAAATCTGCATTAAAAGCACTTAATACTTTTCTGATATCTCTAAATTTGAGTAACATATGCATTAAAAAATTTTTTAACTTTGGACTGATTTTTTCTTGAGAAATCATCCCCGTAAGTTTAATTCTATTCACAACAATATCATAAGCACATTTAGAACAAATAATTTGATTTTTTAAAGCTCTAATTTGCAGATTCTCATTTAGCAAAGTAAACTTTTTTTTATCCAAACAAGAATCACATATAGTTAAGTTAATTATCTTATCTTTATCATATTGAAAACTATTTAACATTTCTTTAACTGGCAAAATATCTTGAGGCATAGTCTGGCTTGAGAAAGCAATAAATTTGTTTTTCTCTGAAATGATAAATTTTCTTAGTAAATGTGGATCAATAGGCTTTGTACTTCCATCAATTTCGATTTTATTGAAATTTAGAGGCCTCATCTTATTTTTAAAATCTAATCCGAATAATACCGTACCCTTGAAGAAAGGTTCATTTACATACGTAAATGTAAATCTTTTTTTTTTAAATGATTTAAGGTAAAAGAAATTTACATTGAAAAGCATTTCTTTTTTATAATCACGATTTCTATCCAAAACAATGAAATAAGATTTTGAAGGAACACTCAATGTGAAACAATTTATAGATAATATTAAATTAGAATGAATACCAACAATTCAATTTTACTAAATTCTAAAAAACCCAATATCAATTTAGAATAAATTTAGAATTAGGATAATAAAAAAGAAATTAAAAATTAGAATCCAAAAACTTGTTTAATTTTATCATAAACTTCTTTAATTTGCCTAAGTTTAGCCTCATCGCTCTGATTTAGGAAATGTTCTATCCATTGCGAAAGACCTTGATTCCTAATCCACTCAAGGAAGTATTCAACAGATTGACGTTCTTCAGCGGACATTTTTTATTCAACTTTTCTCTTGTGTTTAATTACTTTTTTAATTTTCTTCTATATAAAAATATAAATCATTCTATTTTATATTTTTATAATTCTAAATCAATTAAATAAAATTAATCAAATTTAAAATTAATTTTTTTAAGTGAAAAAAAATGTCAACCAGAATAAAAACACCCAATCTTGATGATATATGGGTGAAATGGAAGGAGAAAGCTGCAAGAACAGATCGAAAAAAGATGGAAAAACAATTTGGAACCAAAGGAGCAGTTTTTTCTTTAGATGCTATAAGTGCAGCAGAATATGTTAAAGATACAATGAAAGAAGCGGCAATATATTTTGCTGTTAAAAAATCACTTGGACCTGCTCCAACAGGGAAAGAAGAAAACTTAGTTACAGCTCCAAGAGTAGGAAGAGAACAATACTATTCCTTTAAAGGTGCTGGTAAGATTAATAAGGAAAATTGGAAAGGTAATGAAAAAGCACCTCATTTTGAGTCAATTCAAGCTGTTCCTTGCAAAAACTGCAAAGGAAAAGGATATCTCGAAGAGAACTGTAAAACGTGTAAAGGAACGGGAAAAATCGAGGAAACTGTTACAGTCTTAGTTGGTGAAGAACAAAAAAAAGAAAAAAAAACTTTTTCCTATCCGTGTGGTGCGTGTTATGGAACGGGTAATAGAACAGAACCATGCAAGGAATGTGGAGGCCATAAAAGTATGTATAAATATGAAATTCTTCCAGTTCCTTTTCAAACTGTAGTAACTGGAATCCCAATTTTACATAGTAGTGCTCAAACAAGATATGAAAAAGAAATTGGAGAAGACCTTCATAAAATGATTGAAGATGTCGAAGGAATAAAATTCAGTGATTTCAAAGAATTAGAGTCCAAAACAGAAGCATCTTTAGGGTATATGAATAAAAATATCAGTAAGACTATAGGAGCTGCGAAGAGTGATTATAGAAAACATGAAAAGGATAAAGATGCCCAAATCACATCTCAGATTTATCTCTTTCCGATGATACAAATGATGGCGACTACCAAGCGTGGAACGAACTTTGAAATCTATAGTCTTGGCTCAGGAAACAAATTTATGGTGTATTCTAATTTTTAATTCCTATTTTTTTTCTAAGGTAATTTCTTAATTATGTATTAAATAACGATCTTTTCTCCTAATTTAGCTTCTAATCTAAACATTTAAATATAAGATAAGACAAACATAAGTTGAAACTTACATATAAGTTCAAACTTATATATATGATGTGAAAAATTGTGATAGAAGAAAGTAAAATAGTGAAAGAAAAAAGGTCTTCTACTCAAAAAAGTCTTCTTGGTTATTATATACCAAATAATGCATTCTTAATTTCGATGATTGGTATTTTTATAGCTTTAAATTTTGTAGTAACATATTGGATTCAGATTCCTATTCCCGCTACTGGAGGTTACATTAATATTGGAGATGTCGCCGTAATGTTCACGGCTCTTTTATTTGGACCAATTATAGGTGGTATCGCAGGTGGCGTAGGACCTATGTTAGCAGATGTTTTCTCACCTTGGGTAATTTATGCTCCTGCTACTCTACTTATTAAAGGCATCGAGGGATTTTTAATTGGATTTATTGCAAATCCCAAAGACTGTGAAGGGAGAGTTTCTTATCGTGATATAATTGCAGTTTTAACTGGTGGAATTTTAATTCCTTTGGGGTATTTTATTTATGAAGCATTTATACTCCAGTTTGGAATTGCTGTAGCTTTAGTCGAGATGCCTGGTAACTTTTTTCAATTTGGATTTGCTGCAATAGGTTCAATTTTACTTATAGCTGCTTCAAGAAAAAACATAATTCAAGCTCTACCACAGATATTTAATAAAGTATTTATTCAAATAGATAAAGGAAACATTGAATAAGGTATACTTTAAAGTAGTGTAATTAAAACATCAAGGACATCCAAGACTTTTTTACCACTTTCAGTAATAAAATAAAACACATTTTTTCCTTCTTTTTTTCGAGAAATCAATCCTTTAGATTCTAATTCTTTCAAGTGTTGATATATTGCTGCTAAACTAATAGTTCCCATAATTTCTTGAATTTTGGTACCACTAATTCCCTTAATACTCGTTAATGAAATTTGCGATAAAATTTTCAATTTTGTAATAATGATTGATCCTTTGCCTGTTGTTTTAGTTTGAGATGAAATTGCTTCTAACACATATGGTGCTTTTAATCCACTTCCTGTAATTAAGCATACAATCTTTTCATTAACTCCAAAAGTATTTTTTTGATTTAAGGATTGCAATGCTGCTACTGTTAAAGCAGAAGCGGGTTCAGCAAAAATTCCCTCATATCGTATAAGTTTATCAATTGAATTCAAAATGTTATCTTCTGGAATTGTTATAACAGTACCTTCACTCTCTCTTATACATCTAATAGCCAAATCTTTGTATATTGGCTTTTTTACTAATATTCCTAAAGCAAGCGATTTATTCAATCTTTGGTTTATTGGTTTAATGTTTTCTTTTTTAAGAAAATCATCTACAATGGGAGATAATATTTGAGATTGTATACCTACTAATTTTGGAATGTTATTTATGACATTAGCATCTTGAAGTTCATGAAATCCTTTCCATAAACTTACTAATAATTCTCCACTTCCCATGGGGATTAAAATCCAACTTGGATCTTCAATCTGTTTAATTATTTCATAAGCAATGGTTTTCTGGGCTTCAAGAGTAAGCGGATTTAAATCGGGAGTACCTTGATAGAAATCTGTAACATCCTTTCGTATTAACAGTTCTTCAATAGCATCATCAACAGTTTCTCCAATTACTTCTAATTCGGAGTTATAAGCGATCATTTGAGCTTTTTTACCTACATCAATTATTTTCGGGATGATATTCAAACAACCCATTCCTTCAACAGAAGCATAGGCTGCTAATGAGGCACCTTGATTACCATTTGAAGCACAGATAATTTTTTTATAATCCCAACTACGTGCATGAGAAACTAATAATGCTGCTGCACGATCTTTAAAAGAATTCGTTGGATTCTGAGTTTCGTCTTTAAAAAATAAGAATTTTAATCCTAATTTTTCTCCAAATCTTTTTGAATTTCTACATGGGCTGCCTCCTTCCCCTAATGAAACAATAAAATCATCTTGTATTTGAGGAAGTGCAAATTTATAATCCCAAAATTTATTGATAAGTTCAATTTTAGAGAATTTTTGGTTAAAGTTTTCTAAATTAACGTCAAACCATAATAATCCATTACATTCAGGACATTTATGATGAATAGAGGTAAATTCAAACTTTTTTTTGCATTCGATACAAGTTAAGGTCAGTGGTCTTTTAATGATGAATTAACCTCTAATATAGATAATAAATTTGACTTAATCAATAATTGATTTCACTTATTATTAAGTTCTCTTAACAAGAGTTATTCTTTTGGGAGAGAGGTTAATAGAATTATTCTTCTTCTTCGAATTTACGATTGATCGTAAACTATAAATATTTTTGTGTACTTTAATTTAATATCTAGCTTATCTACAATACCAGCTGCTATTTTTAACTATTATATAATTGGTATTTTTGCTTTTCTTATACCAATATTTTTAGCAATCTCAGCAGCTAGTTTTATTTACATAGCATTATCGGATTTAACACCAAAATTACATGAAAAGACAGGTACAAAAGAAATCATAAAACAATTAATTTTAGTAATGTTAGGTATTATCATTATGGGCTTTATATTAATAGTTGGAGGACATGAACATTAACCAATCAATAATGCTGGAGGAGCTTATAAAATACTAGATTTAGATTGTTTTGTTATAAACTTTTTATTTAAATCACAGAAATCAATGAAAATTGGCGAAATAAAAAAAGAGTTAAATCTACCACATTCTACTCTTGGTAGTTGTATTAAAAGACTAAAACAACGTAATTTTGTCAATTATGAACCATATCATGAAGTAAATTTAACTAAAAACGGTATTGAATTAGCAAAAGAATTGAACCGACATAGCAGGCTTCTCGAAGTTCTGTTATATAATGAATTAGGACTCCATCCAACTAAAGCTCATAATGAAAGTGAAAAATTTAGCTTACTTTTTTCATGTGAAACAATAAATAAAATCTGTGAAAAATATGGGCATCCTGAAGAATGCCCTTGTGGTGAAAAGATTTTAAATAGTTCAGGGTGTTTTTGTGAAAAATAAATTTACACTAAAATAAAAAATTATTTAGTAATTTCATCAGAAGCATAAGCAGTTAGAATCTTTCCATAAAAATAATGGTGACTGCTCATATTTGATTTACTCGTATGAATAATTTGACATTCATAGCTTAAGATACAATCTTTTATTGTAGGTACTTTTGTTTTTTTTCCCGGAATGGTTTCCAATCCTGCTTGTTTGAATTTGTTAGTATTTCTACCCGAATAAGAACCCGCAATATCTAGTGCCTTATAATTATTCTCTGAGGGTATATTTATAGTAAATTCATTTATTCCCTCTGTGAGTAATTGATAAGTATATCGACTATAAGCTACCTGTGCTCTAATCACAGGGTTACTATCTAATTCTTCAATAGTCTTCCAATCTAAAGCCATAACATTGAGGTTTCCATTTTTATCCATCGAGACCATTAACGCTGTATTTCTCTTAAAATACTCAATATAATCATACGGTCCAATTTCTTTTCTATTATTTGACATATTTTTATAAAATCAATTTTTAGTTTTAATAAAATTATTTGAAAAAGTTTAAAAATTAAGGAAGCCCCGCACCGGGAATATCTACTTTTACATATTCTATCCGTCCGTTTATCCTTTCATGGGTTGATGTGGCAATAAAAAGGATATCACGATCAGATCCACCAAGCATACATGCATAAGCATCTGTTTCAACTTTTATTTTATGAGTAATTTTACCCCCTTCAATAACACGTACAACCCTATGTCTACCTGGGGCAGCTAACCAAATTCCGCCTTCAATATCTAAACAAATACCATCAGGGGCAAGTGATTTGAGATTAGCCCATATTCGACGCTCTATAAGAGAACCATCTTCCATAATATCAAATGCTGTAAGACGAGCAGCGAAACTTTCTCCAACAATCAGAGTATTATCATCTGGTGTAATAACAGCCACATTTGGAAAAGCTATATTATCAGCAACAACTCTGGCATCTCCATTAGAGTCTACAAGAACAATTTCTGCAGGTTTGAATGGTTTAGTATTAAAATAATCAAAACCAAAATTCCCAACATAAGCTCTTCCTTTTTTATCCACAACCATATCATTACAATAAAATGTTGCAAGACCACTTAAATCCGCATGTTCTGTTATTCCTTCGGGATCAAGACGAAGTAAAGAACAATTTTCCATTGAAACTATTAATAGTCTGTCATTTGGAAGCCAACCTAGACCAGAAGGACGATTCGGTATCTCTACTATTGTTTCTGTATTTCCATTAAGATCCAAAGTCATTACCTTATGGTTATCCATATCAGAAAACCATAATTTATCATTATGCCATCGCGGGCTTTCTGGAAATAACAAACCTTCTAGGAGCACTCTTGTTTCTAAAAATACCATGTCTTACACACTTTTTTTAACTTCGAAATTTTATTTATGGTTTAAATTTTTCATCATGAATAACTTTTTCTATTGCAGTTAAACATGCATCTTCCCAATCATTATCAGGATCAATACTTTCGCAACACTCAGGACACCAATCATCAGGATATCCCCCATCAAAATCATCTGCTTCCATGTCACCATTTAGGATGGTCCCGCAGTAGAAACATACACCATCATCGTATCTATCCAATATTTCTAAAATTAATTGAATTTTTTTTTTTGAATTCATTCTCTTAAAGTAAAATTTTATTAGGAAATATTATAAAATAAGAAAAAAATAATTTAAGTGTTTATTGAATTAATCTCTAAATTATATATGAATTAGCTTCTTTTAGCGTTTTTTCCGCATCTTTAATGATATCATCAATGATATCTTGAACAGATTCTATCGAATTAATTATACCTATACTTTGACCTAAAAGAACTGCTCCATCATTAATATTGCCATCATAAGTTATTTCATAAAATTTCTGATCTTCTAATGCCATTGCAGGAGTTATCTGTGCTTCCATTGCTAACTTTTCTTCCTTACTTGAAACAACTCCATGGTGTAAAGAATAATTGTTTTTCCAAAGTCTTATTGGGCCTAATACCCCTGTTACATATATTGTATCACTTGCTTTCGCAGATGGCACAATGTTTTTATAATTCTCATGAAATTCACTCTCTTTTGACGCGATAAATCTTGACCCCATAGCAATTGCTCCTGCTCCCATTGTTAATGCTGAAGCTAAACCTTCTCCACTTGCAAATCCTCCACATGCTACAAACGGTAGATCTGGATACTTTCGTTTAACTTGTTGAAGAAGTACCAATGTGCTAATTTTTTCGTAAGACTGATGACCTCCACCTTCGTATCCTGTCAATACAACCCCATCAACTCCCGCGTCAATACACTTTCCAGCTAGCCATAATGCTGGAGCAACATGAAAATGTTTAATATTAGAACCGCTTTCTCTTAATCTTTGAAATGATTTTGTTTTTGGTAATTGTTTAGCTGACCCTGCACTTGTTACTGCGTAAACACATTGTTCTTTTAGTTTCGGATTATCCATAATAAATCTTGAAATTCCACGACAGAGTCCTGGAGCATCTAGTTGTATTCGTGATGTTCTTACATTAAAACCAAATGGTTTATCAGTATGTTCGATAACAAACTCCATATCCTTCTTCATTTCTTCTAAACTATTCTTCCCAAATAGATTGGTATGACTTAAAACTCCCAATCCTCCTGCTTCGGAAACAGCAACAGTTAATTCTTTAGTGTAAAATGGGCCCATAGGTGCTGCTATAATTGGATGCTTAATTCCGAGCATTTCAGTTATATTCGTTTTTAATACCATTTTCTTATACCCCTATACACATAATTAATATTTATAATATTATTAATTGGAGAAAATATAGGGGTTATAAAAAGTTTATAACCATTTATATAGAGTTCAAAGAATTGTATAGTTATCAAAGCAAGATTATTATAATTCTAAAAAAATTAATTAAGACGTATTCAATGGTTGCGTTAGACCCTAATAACCGAGATAAAACGATTCAAATTATTATGGATATTCTTGATATGAATGTCAAAGACTCTCCTTTATTAGAACTCCTGTTAGAGCGTCATTCATTAGTAAATTATGCTCAAAAAGCGTTAGAAAATGCAGATTTATTCTGTGCTGCAAATATTTTTAAAAACATAGCAGAATAATGCATTGAAATAGGAGATGATAGAGTATGTAAGGAATTTTATGAGAAATCGAAAAAATTAATGCAAATCACATCCTAACATAATAGATGAGTTTAATTGTTCTTTCTGGTTTTCGCATATTTTTAGGATAAATATTTTATAAAATCTAACCAATAAAAATCAACTTTATTTGCTTGATTACAATCCTAAAATAATTTAGAATTTATAAAGGAAACTTGTTAAATATAAATTTAAATATATGTATCCTATTTAGTTTTTAAGTATTAAATAAATTATAAGTAGATTTTAAAAAAAATATTATTCCTTATAAAATTAAATATATTTTTTTTAGGCGATATTTATTTCGGAACGGACTATTGATTTAAAACTAGTCATCCTTGGGGAAGGGGGAGTAGGTAAAACCTCAATAGTTTCCGCATTTATGGATAACGAGATTTCTAATGAATATCTACCAACTATAGGAAGTAATACGAAAAGAAAAGAATATAATTTAAAAAAACAGAATACAAAAATTAGAGTTAATATATGGGATTTCGGAGGTCAAAGATCATTTAATCCTTTCAATCCCGTTCTCTTTAAAAATGTAGACGTGGCTCTACTCGTTTTTGATTTATCTAAACCAAAAGAAACATTAGAAAGTATCAAACAAGAATTTTTTGAAAAAATACAGAAGCACTCTGAAGATTTTATTTCCATTATAGTTGGGAATAAACTAGATTTGCTATTAGAAGGAGAAAAAGTAAAAAGCACTATAAATTGCTTATTAAATAAAAGAGATCATATAATGCTTACATCAGCAAAAACAAGAGAAAACATAGATGAATGTTTTGAATTATTAATTCACACTTATTTAAGAAAAATAGAAATGATGGATCCTGACACCGTACCTAACAATACAGCTAAGAATTTCCTAGAATTAATTGGAAAAAATGAAAAAGAATTGAAGGCTCTTGTTATAAATATCACTGATATAGATTCAGTATTAACAAAATATAAACAAATACCAAAAGAAAAAGATGAAAACATAGAGGAAAAAGAAATTCATGAAATAAAATATTACGATTTTCTTAAACAAGAATTAGAAAAAAATGCAATTCATAAAAATGAAGTTATGGATCAATTTCTAATTAATCTTTCTAAACTTGATAAAACGATAAACCATATAAAAAAGACATCTAATAAATCAGGTATAGATTTAATCAATAACTTAAAAAATCTTTTTATAACCACTAAAAAAGATTTTGAAGTAAGTGTAGATACATTATCAAAATTAAATATAGAAGAATTTGAATTAGTAAATATCATCTCTAAAGTTAAAGATGATCAATCATAACAATAAGGATAGAATCCTTACTGAGAAAATAGGATATTTACAAAAAATATGCATAAAGGATGAATAAAATGTCGGAAGAAATTAATATAAAAGATTACCAGAAATTAAAGGAACAAGTTAATAAACTTGACCAGAAATTGAATGAGCAAAGTAAAAAGTCTCCACAAAAAGCAAGTGATCGAGTCAATAATCTTGAAAAAAAATTATCAGATCAAATAATTAATTTAAATCGAACTCTAAATGATAATATTAACAACCTCGAGAAAAAACTAACTGAGCAGAGCAATAAATTAGAACAGAGAATGAAAGTACAGTTCACACAATTGGATTTGAAAGTGGATAAACAAGGAACTTTAACTAATAAGAAAATTGAAGATTTAGCGAATATGTTTGAAGGAGAATTAAAAGAAAAATACTATGCTCTTTATCAGAAGTTAGATGAAACCTTTAAAAAACTGAAATTAGAAGTAGAAGAAAAATTTAATACTGTTGATACGCAATTAAGTAAATATGTGGATAATTTTGAAAATAAAATAAAAATTCTTAAAGATAATATAAAAGCACTGAACAATGATTATTCAAATAAGTTGAGTGTCTTTAAAGAAGAGTTTGATACTAAAGAGGATGTTCTGAGAGATATGTTTAAAAAATTTAATGAAGAAAATATAGAATATCAAAATAATCTGAAACCTATATTGGAGGATCTTAAAAGCGAACAAGATTTAGTTAAAATAACTGTGGACATACTTAAAAAACAGATATATGAAACTGCAAAAGAGTGGATTGATGAAGAAATAAAACTAGCATGTAAAAACAAAGAAAAAGAAATTCTCATGAATATATGGATTGATGAAATGAAAGAGATCATTGATAATTTAGATAAATTGAGAGAATTACATCCTAAAGAATTAAAACTTCATATTAATGAAATTTCAAGCACTATAGAATCCTTTAAACAGAAATTTATTAAATGATTTTTTATTGGTAACTTTTTTTTACAGAAAATCTTTTTTTTAAAATAATTTAATTAGATAAAATTCCAATGGTAAGAATGTGTCCAGATATTATTTCTCTTGGTGAATTATTAGTAGAAATAATGCGTGAAGAAAAAGATACTCCGCATGGAAAACTTGGCGCTATATATAGGGGGCCATTCCCTAGTGGGGCTCCAGCAATATATATTGATACAGCAGCTCGTATGGGTAAGAATTTCAAATTTACAGCCGGATTTATTGGAACAATAGGAAATGATGAATTTGGGTCATGCATAATTGAAAAATTAAAGACTGATGAAATTGATACTTCCCAAATAAGAATCAGTGAAGAATTCACAACTGGAATAGCATTTAATCAATATAATTCTGATGGCTCTCGCAAATTTATTTTTGCAAAAGGTGCTGCTGGTGAAACCTCTCCAGATGATATTAAGGTAGAATTCTTCAAGAACATAAAAAATCTTCATATTATGGGAAGTGCCCTTTCTATAAGTTATAATTCTCGAGATGCATGTTATAAAGCAATTAAAATTGCAAAAGAATCTAATCCAGATGTCATTATCACATTTGATCCAAATCTTAGACCAGAAATGCTAGGGATCGAAACTATTTTAGAAATAAGTAAACCAGTGTTAGAAACTACTCAAATTTTGCTCCCAAGTGGAGAAGAAGCTGAGATGTTAGCTGGAGTAAATGGATCAAAAAAAGCATGTCAAAAACTACTTGAAATGGGACCAGAAATTATTGTGTTAAAGCAAGGAAAAGAAGGCTGTACTATTTTTACTTCTGATGAAAGTGAGGGTAAAAAAGTAAAAGGATTTAAAGTAGATGAAAGAGATCCCACTGGAGCAGGAGATTCTTTTGGAGGGGCTTTTATCATTGGATACTTAGCAGGTTGGGATATGGAAAAAATCGCAACTTTTGCAAATGCAGTAGGGGCCCTTAAAGTAGAATCTTTTGGTCCTATGGCTAATACTTCATACGAAGATGTTATTAAATTCATGAAAAGGATTGATTGATAAATATGTCAATTAGTTCTGCTAAATCAATTCAAGAGAGAACGTTAGATTTTTGTAAAACAATAGGAAATTGGCAAATTAATATCACATTTTTCGACCAAATTAATGTTTTACTTAATAAAGAGTCTGATATGATTCCAGAGAAAGAACGAATTGGCAAGGGAATTAAATTTATATCTAACCATGTCGCTAAAGGTGTGTTTCAAAACTTAATTAATAAGAAAAGAACCAACATAGGATTTATTATTGAACTTGTAGAGAAAATATTTGATTATGGAGAAAATATAGATAGCAATATACTCCAGCTTTATGCTTTACATATTATTGCAGAATTTATAACATCATTTCCTGAAGAATTTGAAAAAATGATACCATTAATAGAAGTATACGCATGTCATAGTAATTGGATAGTTAGAGAGACAATTGTGAATGCAATTTTAGTAGGTTTAAAAAAAACTCCAAACAAAACCCTTGAATTTTTATCCAATTGGGCTGAAAGCAACAATGAAAATCTCAGAAGACTTGTTTCAGAAAGCTTTAGACCTCATGTGTCCGTAAAATGGCTTAGAGATCCTACAAAAAATGATAAAATTATAGAACTTCTCACAATTTTAAGAAAAGATCCTTCTATTTATGTAAGAAAATCAGTAGGGAATAATCTTAAAGATCTTTCAAAATATATGCCCGAGAAGATCTTGGATTTAATGGAATCCTGGATTAATAAAGCACAAATCAAAGTTCATGCTGAACTTTCTACTGAAATTGGACTAAGCATAGAAAAAAAAAGATTAATTTGGACAATGAAGCATGCAATGAGATGGTTGAAAAATAAAAATCCCTAATTCCACCCTTTTCTTGAAAAAATTTTAGGAAAAAACTATGTAGTATATTTTGATGAAAAGCGAAATAGGTTAGCAAAACCTATAAAATGAAATGAAATTAAGAGGGGTTAGTGTGCCTGTTCAAACGCGAATCGTAGATAAAGTATTACCGATATCATTCAATCCGGTCAAAAGACACATAAACCCCATAAATATTTGTTTATGGATTTAGAATAATCCAATTTATCATTTAAAACATAATCATATATAAATTTATTCATTGATTTTATCCTATTGCCTAAATATAGAACAGAAAAAATCAACATTTAAATATCTGAATAAGTATTTTAACATAAGAAACTTATTAGATGTGTATATCTATAATGATCGATTATTTAAATCGAGATATATTTAACCAAAAATTTTACATTTGCAAAAATTAATTAAATTTACATCTTCTAATTCTATATGAGGTATTAATTATCATAATCCAACAATAATAAAATGACAGACGAATTTAAAGGAGAAGAAAAGGAAGGCAAGTCGGAAAAGGAAACGGACAGAGTTGATAAGGAATTTTTATCTAAAGCTAAAAACTCAAGAGATATGATAGATAAAAAATTAAGAACATTTGAAAATAGCATTGAAGATATATCAGAAACCATTACAAATGGAGAAGCAGTAGAAAAAAAAGAGACTGAGAAGAAAGCTATCGAAGAAATTAGCGAAGAGGTAAAAGAAACTCAAGAAAAACTTAATTCTATTACTAAAAAGGTAGATGACAAAGAGGAATATCTTAGTGCGATAGAAGATACAATAAAACAGCTTGAGGAAAAATATAATAGTAAAACTGATGAGATGAATAATTTAGAGGAGAGACTAAGCATTACTGCAGAAAGTAAAGAGAATTTGGAACAAGAATACATGGAACTTTTGAAAAATAATGAACAATTAGTAAAACAGTACGAGACAAGACAAGTAGATTTAATTGTACTTACAGATTCAATAAAAGAAAAGGTTACTACTCAAGATGAACTTCGCACTAAATTATCTAAAATGAATCAAGAGATCCAAACAGGCGAAGACTTACTTGAAAAGCAAAGAGAAGAAGCGGAAACAATAGAAAAGAAATTAAAGAGTCAACGAGCTGAAAATGAGACTTTGCGAGTCTCTATTGGCAAGAATAAAATTGAATTAGAACATTCAAATTCTGAAATTGAAGCAAAAGAAGAAGAAAAAAATCTGCTTACTGAACAAATTGATAAAAAAGAAAGAAGAATTAAAGAAATTGAATCAAGACTCGAAGAATACAAAGAAGGTTTTCCTGAAATGGAAAAACAAAGAGAAACATATGAGGAACTTCTTGCTAAATATAAAATACAGTTAGCTGATAAACAACAACAAATGATAGAGATTGAATCCCGTATACAAGAACTTAATGGCTCAGCAAATTCTTTGATTGAACAAATCATTTCAAAGGAAAATTTAATCGAAGCTAATGAAAAACGAGTAACTGAATTAAAAAAAGGCATTGAAACATCAAATACAGAATACATTGAACGAGAGAAGCGCTTAGAAGCATTAACAGAAAAATTGAAACGTCTGGAAACTGATCAAGAGAAATTAAGTAAAGCAAAAGAAGCAATTGAAAGCAGTACCAATGATTCTAGAACAATCTTGCAAAAATTGAAAATAGAATTAGAAAGTCAAGAGAAAGAGATTAGAGATAAGGAAAGCAGAATTCATAGATTAGAAGTTTTATCGGCCATTTATCGTGCTTCTAAATTTTTTGGAGGTATCTTAATTGGTGTTGGTATTTTTTTCATAATATGGGCTATGGGTGTATTTTTTAATATCATTGATCTAGGTAATTTAAATAACTACTTAATGGGTTTATTCTTATTAATTGGTGCTATATTATCGATTATTTCAGGTATATTTCATTTAGAAAAATCGTAATATATTAAATTCATATCATAATATTGTAATTTTTAATTTAAACATTAATTAAATGAGATAAATTTGACTGAAAAAGAGCAAAAAAGAATTCTTCCAACACGAACTGTTAGATTATGGGTAGGTGTTTTATATGGAATTGGATGTGGAATTGGAGGATCAATATTTATCTTATTAGGATCAGCAATAAATGACGCAGGATCTGGTGTATTAATTAGTCTATCTCTTGGAGGAATTTTGATATTTTTTACTGCTTTAAATTTTAGTGAACTATCAACTAGTTTGCCTATTTCTGGTGGTGCATATAATTTCAGTAAAGAAGCATTAGGAGGATTCCTTGCTTTTATAATTGGCTTTTTTCTATGGATTGCTAGTATAGCATCATTTTCATTTTCAGCTCAAGCTTTAGCAATCGTTATTCAAGAATTTTTTAATTTACCCTTTTATACACCCTTTATTCTATTAATAGCAATTGTATCAATATTGTTCATCGCAATTGGGGTATTCAGAACCCAAAAATTAGCACTAAGGACCTTAATTACTTTAACAATAATTCAATTGATAATTTTTGGTATATTTATTTTTGCAGGTTTAATTATTGCGCCAAATATTAATTTACCAAGTTATAATCCAAGTTTTTTACATTCAGATTTAGATTTTTTTAGGATTATTATTGTTTTTGCATCTACTTTCATTTTTTTTACAAGTATTACCTCAAACGTGGCATACTTAAATGCAGACTTAAAAAATCCCTCAAGAAATATTCCTAAAGTTAATATTCTCGCAATTATAATAACATTGAGTATATATCTTTTAACTACTTTTACTGTACTGATTAATCTTGGAAATAAACAATCAGAGTTAGGTAAATCTTCTATTTTATTAACATTAATATTTGGTGATATAATGGGTTTTCCAGGATATATACTTATGGGTCTCGCCGCTATAATTTCGACATTTATTGCTATGAATGCTGCTTTAGGCTCTGCGATAGCAGTCTTTAGTGCTCTTGCTAGGGATCATTATGTATCGCAGAAATTTTTAAAAGTAAATAAAAAAACAAATGTACAACCTTATATTTTAATTCTAACGATTTTAATTACAATTTCATTTACTATATTAGCTTTATTGTTCGCCAATATTGGATTTTCTGCAAACATTACTACATTTATTTATTTCATAGGATTAGCATTTATAAACTTTGCTGCAGTTAATCTACGACGTAAGAGAAAAGAACTTGATAGACCTTTTAAAGCTCCATTTTATCCATATTTACCAGTGATCGTTATGTCTTTCTGTCTAATACTTGCTTTATTTTTAGACATAAGTGCAATCTTCTTAGGATTAATTATCTTAAGTATTGGAATAACATATTACTTACTTACAATTGCAGATCGTCATTCCATCATTTTAACCTTGGCAGGATTAAAATTTTTTGCTATAATTTTAGTTGGAGTCTTTATTTGGGTATTAAATAATTTAAGCGTTCTATATTCACCAATACCTGGAATTGCTGCTGTTTTTTCATTTATCTTATTACGCATTTTAATCATTATTTGTATTTTTATAACCGGCACTATTTTCTTTGATATTATTCCATTAAAACAATTAGTATATTTCTTTATCAAAAAGATCAATAAAGATGAAGTAGCTATAGATATAGGAATTGGACGAATCATCGAACTCAAAAAAGTTAAAGCAAAATCTATTTATTATGCGAATATCATTATTGGCATTATTCAAATTATTTCTGCTATTTTCATTTTTGCTTTAGTCTCCTTATTTGTATCTAAGATAATTTCAATTGATAGTATTACTATTGGTAGTACGGTTATAGCTCAAGCAACTGGAGAATATTTATTTCTAACTTTTTTGATCTTTCTTGGTGCGACATTATTGTTTAGTGGACCCTTTAATTTATACATTAATAAAGAAACGAAGACATTGGGAATATAATCTGTTCCTTTTTATCTATAAGAAAAATGCAATTTCCAAAAATTAATCTCCATATTCATTCGAGGTATTCTGATGGAAATCAAACAATTAAACGAATTATAGAAAAAGCACTTGAGCTAGAATTAGATTATATTGCTATAACAGATCATTTTACTAACTCTTGGAAAGCGTGGGTATCGACTCTGAAGAATTCAGACATAATTTTGACTTATCTAAACGAAATTTCAATTTGTCAGGAATATTTATCAGCAAATCATAAACAATTAACTCTTCTAAAAGGTATAGAAGTAGATCTTTCAAGCTCTATGCAATTTATACGAAAGTATATTCAGGCAGATAAATTTGATCTGATTTTGTTTGAGTATCTACAAAGCCCTGAGTCAATTGCTTTTATTGAAAATTTAATTTATTATTGGAAATTAACAGATTTAGATAAATTCGCAATATTTGGCTTAGCACATTTCGATCCTTCTTATTTCATTATGGGAAACCTTGATATATTAATGTTATTTCTCAAAAAACACAACATCTATTTTGAATTTAACTCAAGTTATCCTTCATTTTATTCTCCTAAATATGAACGATTTTTTGAAAAATTAAGGGAATATGAAATTCCTGTTGCAATTGGATGTGATTCTCATGACCTAAGAACTCTGGATAATATTGATGAACCTTTTGAGATGATAAAGTATTATAACCTTGAAAGAAACTTCGAAATTCTTATAAATGTATTAGATATAAGACACAGTAAAAAATCTTTATTCTTAAAATGAATTTATAGTTATTTGTTTTTTGCCTGAAAGTGTTTAACAACAATTTTTATTTAAGTAATTAAGGTAATATTTAAACGCTTTTTCAAATGCGATGTCAATAATAATCTCACTTTTAGCTTTGGGATCAATTAACATTCTTTTTAAAATATTTCTCCCAAAGCGAAATATCTCCTTAACAGCATTCAAATTTTCCCCAATTGGCATTTCTGCTATTTTAGCTATAGTCTTATTATTCTTTAATTGCCAATCTATTAATGCATTCCAGACGATACCCTTAATAGCAGATTCGGGAATCTTTATGATAAAACATAAAAATCTGGATATTTCTTCAATAAATTTGGATTGATTTGCCGTACATTCAATATTTTTATAATCCTCTTCAGTATGCCTTAAGGCTCCCATATTAAAATTAAGAGTATACGATAAAATAATCCTCAACCTTTGTTTTACTTATTATAATATCTAACATTTTTTATTTAAACTTTGACTAATACAAAAGCTTACAACGTCTTATAATAACTATTTTATTCATTTAAATACAATCTCTCTTTTTGACTAACCCTTTAAAAAAATCTATATAAAATACTCTTTTTTTTAACATCAAAATAAAAAGATTTTAATGTATCATAGTAGAAATATATAAACATGAGTGATAATGAAAAAGGACAAAGACCATTCTTAAATTATTTTAAATACATGATTTTTATCTTAATATTTGTTGAAATACTTGATACGTATACAACAAATAATCTAAATGTTGTAGTTTCCGAAATATCTGGAGAATTTTTTCCAGATTTATCCTCGAATGCAGCAATCTCAATTTTTCAAATTTTTGTAGCTATAGGAACATTGGGAATGTATTTTGTATTTTTAAATCAATATTTAGCTGATAGAGTAGGAAGAAAATTACTCTTAGTTTTTACTGTCTTTGGAATGGGAATTGCTTCCTTACTAATTAATTTCTCGACTAATATAATCACGTATACTATATTTTTGTTTTTATTGTATTTTTTCTTCAATTCAGATATATGGGTAATATATATTAATGAAGAGAGCCCTTCTGATAAAAGAGCTTTTTATACAAACTTAGTTCTGATTGGAGGAGTTGTGGGGGCTTTATTAATACCTGCATTTCATGATATTATTATAAATTGGAGAGGCATGACGTATTTCGCAATATTATTAGGGATTCCATTAAGCATAATCATCTTCTTTACTTTTAAAGAAACTTCAAAGTATCTAGAAATAAAGGAAGATAACTCCTTATTAACACAAAAACCAAAAACGTTTAAAGAAAATATAAAGAAAATCTTTAAGTCTTCTCGAAGAAAGGAATTTATCGTAATTCTTATTATAAGTTTGATAATAGGTCTGAATAATCTCTTCATTTTAGTGGGAGAGGATTTTTTATCAGATAATTTTACTAAGGAAGATGTTGATACAGTTGTCTGGGTGATGGGAATTTCATCCATAATAGGGTACTTTATTACAGGAGTAACTGCTGATAGAATTGGAAGAAGACCTTTATGCTATCTCTATTCTATTCTATTTCCTATCTCCATATTTATTATTGTTCTTGGAGTTAATTTTTCGGAAGGTGCTTTAACAATGGTTATGATTGGAGCAGGATTAGCAAACTTATCATATTGGGGACTCCGTATTTTAATTAGTATCATGGCATTAGAAATTATACCTACTCAATCAAGAGGGACTGGAGTGGGATTAAAAACATTAACAAGTTCAGTTGGTATAACAGTCGGACTTATATTAAGTAGCATAATTACATTCACTCAAGGATTAGAACTATCTTTTTTCATCTTTAGTTTATTATTCATTGGTGTCTTTTTCTTGGTTCTAATATTTTTAAAGGAAACTAAAGGTGTGAATTTAAGCGATATTAAATAAGTATTACAAAAATCTTTTTAAAGTCTATTATTTTTATGTTTTTTATGGATTTTGAAGAAAAAATTGATTTAGCTGCTAAATGGATAGCTGAATCAGAACGATTAGTAATTTTTACTGGTGCGGGAATTTCTACTGGAAGCGGATTACCTGATTATAGAGGCCCAGATGGCGTTTGGACTAGACGGGATAAAGGACTTTCTCCTCCAAAGAGCCCTCCTTGGGATCAAGTGAAACCTAATCCTAATCATTACGCAATTGTGGAGTTGATGGAAATGGAAAAGTTAAACTATTTAATTTCCCAAAACGTAGATGGATTACATGCTAAATCTGGAATTCCTTTTGATATGCTTAGTGAACTTCACGGAAATTTATATTTCATGAAATGTTTATCATGTAATAAAAAAATTTTATTCGAAGAAGCGGGTTGGGACAAAAATATATGGGGTCCAGGATATAGAACACATCCAGTTCGAGAAGGTCAGCCAACATGCCCTTTCTGTGAAGGAAGAATAATTTCAAGTATTGTAAATTTCGGTGATCCATTACCCTATGATGAACTTGAAGAATCAATGCAACGATCTCAAAATTCTGATGTGTTTTTTGTAATTGGATCATCCTTAGTAGTTACACCAGCAGCAAATATGCCTAGGATTGCAAAAGAAAATGGTGCTAAACTGATTCTTTTAAATAAAGGTGATACTCCTTATGATCATGTAGCAGATATAAGATTTGATAACTTAATTGAAGAAGTACTCCCACCAATAATGGAAAAGGTAAAAAAAATTATAAAATCTAGTTAATTTAATCTAATTTATAATTGGAGCTAAATTACTTTATTTTATTTTACCAAAGATCTCTTTGTCATTATTTAATTCTTTTAAAATCTTTTTTGCTTCTTTATTTGAAAATGAAAGAGATATATCACTATTACGGCTTAAAGATCCTGTAAAGATCTGTTGATTGTCAGCATAAATTTCGATATTTTGGCTCGCATATTCCGGATTAGCTCTAATAATTACTTTTTGTTTTTTTACATCGATATCCAAATCGATTCTTTTATCTTTTTTCATTCGACTTGAGGGAATCCCTCTTTCCCTTGAAGTGTATTTAGAACTGATTGGGTTTACAACAACATCATTTCCAAAATTATAAATCTCAAATTCTACGCGATCATTTTTAAAATTTCTTACTTCTACCACAGGTCTTGCTAAATCTTTATCTCTGAAACCATGAGGGACCTTGACAGTCATTTTTAATACAAAAACTGTTGAAATATCTCCACCTTCAATGAAAATTATTGTATCTATAATTGATGGAAGCATTCCAAGTTCTATTCGACCTATAAATCTTTGAACGGCATCTATTGCCGAAGATGAATGAACTACACCAACCATCCCTACTCCTGATAAGCGAAAATCTGAATAGATTTGGAAATCTTTTGTTGTTCTAACTTCATCAAATATGGTGAAATCGGGTCTTACAAGTAAAAGAATATCTGCAGAATTCTCAAGGTTGCCCTCTAGTTTGGTATATTGAGTTATTTCTGGATCTACTTGTAAGTCTCTAACACTTTCAAGTGTTTTTACTACTTTTTCTTGCCTCAAATAGTAATTTGCTAATGCAGCTGAAAAAGTTGATTTTCCTGCTCCCGGTGGACCTGCTACAAGTATTCCTTCCGCTTTATGCAATCTTTTTTGTAACCTACTATCAATTGAATAATCAGCTAATTGTAAACTTACTAGAGGTCGTACTGCAGTAATTTCAACATCCTTCGAGAAAGGAGGGCGTGTAATAACTATCCTAAATTCTCTCATTTGTGCCACCACAGCACCTTCCTTTTCAATCTCAATAAATGAATGTTGATCTTCTCTAGTCACTTCTGCAATCTCCATTGCAATATCCTCTATCAACTTATTTGATATTGGTTCATCACTGATTTTTTGTAATCGCCAACTTCCGGGAGAACCTTTTTTAGCATAAGGGGGTATATTTTGTTTGAGATGGACACTCATAGTTTCCTCATCAAAATATTCTATTATCTTTAAAGATATAGGTAAGAGTTCTTCCTTTGATTTTTTTTCCCAAGCAAAAAGGACTTCTAATCCTTCAAATTCTCCGACATCTCCTTGTATTCTATCTGCGGTTATTAAAATAGCATTATTCTCTTTTGCATACTCTCTAATCATAGCATCCAATTCTCCTCCTGGAGCCATTTTGATTTCTTCTCTGGAAGGGCGTTTCCCTACAATGTGTAATATAATTTCGCCTTTATCATGTAGATTTCTTAATTCTTTTAGAACTCTTAATGCGAAAAATCCAATATCCTTATGAATATTGGTCCTATACTCGACTTCAGCAACGACTATGTTTGAAATGAAAATCTCTGGTTTTTCTCCTAACTCTCCATCCTCAATTAAGGTAAGAATTTGGCCATTGAAAATTACTGATGTGTCACAAACAAATTTATCTGGCATTATCTAAATCGTCGTTATTGTCTTCTTTATTTAAAATTTGGAATTTTTTAACAGAGTAATAAATAACTTTACTTTGCCGATCAACTGTGGCAACAATTAAATCTTTCCGAGAGCTCATAGCAACTCTAGACATCTTATCTAAATCTCTTAGTTCAATAGGATTCCCTTCAAATACGGGAAAGATAAGAAATTTCGCTGAATCCTTTTCAAAATCAGCTCCTCTCTTATATACTCGAAAATCGATTCCATCGCCATAACCTGTACGGACAATATATCCCCTTTTTCTTAAATCGCTGTAGATTATATATTTATGCCACAATCTTTCATCAAATTGAGTAAAATAAGTTAATATATTTTCAAAATCATACAGCAACTTATTCTTATCATTACTTTCCCATAATAATATTCTATTCCTTTCAGATAAGAGTAATACCTCAATAGGATTAAGTGTTAAAATTTCTTGTCCCTTATTATCTGTTTCAATAGTTCCTATAAATGAAGTGTCATGGAATTCTTCAATTCCCTTTTTATCAGTAATTATAACTTTATCTTCTTCAATTATTCCCTCTAATTGAATTTTCTCAGTTTTCTCGGGTAAATCTTCTGTCATAAAACATTAATTATGAATTTATTATAATTAATGAATTTTTCCATGCCTTTTTCTCTATTTTAAATTTTAGATAATTAAAAATATCGAAAATTTAAGATTAATTCGTTTTTAGGTTCTTTAAGTAAGAAATTCTAAAATTAATCATCTAAAAGTGGAAGTGAGAAATAGAAAGTGCTTCCTTTATTTTTACCTTCAGATTCCATCCAAATTTTCCCCCCATGAGATTCTACAATTTTTTTTGAAAGATATAATCCTAAACCAGTTCCATCAATTCCTAAATCAAGTTCTTTGCCATATCGTTCAATTTTTCCAAATTGTTGGAATAATTTTGCTTTTTCATCTTCTGTGAAGCCAATTCCGTTATCTTTTATCGAAACAATTACAAAATCTTCTAACATTTCGGTTCTTATATCTATCCTCCCTTTTTTTGGAGTATATTTAATAGCATTTATGAGTAAATTTGAAATTACTTCATGGATTTCTTCTTTTTCAAATTTAGTTATTATGGAATCGGGAATTTCCACATTAATTGAGTGTTCCCTTTTCGCGGCTAAAGGATGTAAATTTTCTACGCAATATTTAATAAGAAATGATAAATCTTCTCTTTCAAGTTTAGGTTTCAAATCTGGGAATTCCAATTTAGATGTGTGTAAAAGGTTGTTAATTATTGCTTGCAATCGGACGCATCCTTTATCAATTTCTTTCAAATTTGAAATAATTTTAGGATTTAATTCTTCTGAGTATATTGTTAATATTAGATCAGTAAACCCTTTGATCGAAACTAATGGAGTTTTTAACTCATGAGAAGCTCTCCTTAAAAATTCAGACTTCATTTTATTAAGTTCTTTTAATTTTTGCTCCATTTGCTTATTCTCTGTAATATCCCGTACAATTGCCCATATTCTATATGGATCACCTTGCTCGTCGTTTAGAATCCAAAATCTAATACTAACGGGTAATATACTACCATCTTTTTGTACATATTCTTTCTCATAGATTTTACTTTCACCAACTGCTAAGTGAGTAAATAATATATCATCTTCGATTTTATACCATTTTGACGGCGTTATTCTGCGAACATTTAAAGTCAAGAGTTCTTCCCCTAAATAACCAAGCATTTTTAGAAACGCTTCGTTAAATTCGATAAAATGTCCTTCCATATCTGTTGAATACATAGCATCAGTACTAGATTCAAATAAAGTACGATATTTACTTTCAGATTCTTGTATTTTTTTTTCAATATTCTTTCGATCAGTGATATCTCTCGAAATCATTATGGCTCCTTTTATTTTTTTATCCTCTATTAAAAATCTTCCTTTTGTTTCCACCCAAATGTAATGGCCATCTTTACGTTTAATTCTAAATTGTTCTAGTAGCTCACCATTAAACAATCCTTTTTTCATAGCATTAGAAACTAGTTTAAGATCGATAGGATGGGCGAAATCTCTTGTTTTTTTTCCAATTACTTCTTCCTTTTTGTAACCTAACACAGAGTAATATGCATTTTCATTGATGAATATATGTTCAAAATTTTTGTTGAAAATTGCTATTAAATCATTAGTATTATTCGCAATCAATCTGAATTTTTCTTCAGTTTCTTTTAAATTTTGTTCTAGTATATATTTTTCAGTGACATTAGTCGCGGTTCCTTCTATAAGCTCTTGGTCTCCTTCCTTAATTAGATGCGAATTTATTTGAATATAAAGAAGCATACCATTTGGGCACCTTATCTTTACAATGAAATCTTTAACATATCCATTCTTCTTTAATTCATTATAGTATGTTTGTTGGATTTCAGGTTCAGTAATAAATTGAGATGCTGAAGAACCAGTTAAATCAATTGATGGATCTAATCCTAAGATTTTCTTGAGGGCAATATTATGAATTAATAACTTTCCAGTTAATTCCTCCTTAAAATATCCAATATCTAATCTATTTATAAATTCTTGAAATTCTTTATTGGAAATATAGCCTTCTTTATTTTTTACATCCAAGTTTTACCATCTTTTTAATTTTAGAGAGATTATCTTTAACGAGAATGTGATTTTAATGTAATTAATAATAAATTAATGCATAATTTGTTTTTTAATTTGCTAATTTTTACATAGGTGTTTTAAAATATCAAAAATTAATGTAAATATGAAAGAAATGCTTGAACAGCTATTATTTAAGTTAAAAGATGCGACGAAAGTTGTGTTCATGGGTATAGGAGAAGAAAAATTAAATGATGATGGTTTTGGGCCATACATTATTAGTGAACTTTTAAATTATTCAAATGATAGATTTCTATTTATTAATGCTGGAATTGATCCAATGGGTAGAATTGATGAAGTTATAGACTTCCAAGCATCCCATCTAATTCTTTTAGACACTTGTACTTTAAGCAAACCTCCTGGCACTGTGGCTATATTCGAAAGAGAAAATATTAAAGATTATGTTCCAATTTCAACTCATACTATACCAATTCATATAGTTATTGATTTAGTAATAGAAAAATTGCCAGAATTAACTGTTTTTATGATTGGGATCGTACCAGAAAGTCTTGAGGGGTTCTCTGAGCTAAATTTGTATAAAGAAGATGAAATTGCACTTGAGGAGCGAAATAAAAATATCGATCTTCCCTTCTTTGAATTCAATCTTACATCTACGATTCAAAAAGCAGCAAATCAGATTATCAATATCTTAAAAGAAATTATGAAGCAAATATAAAGCCTTATTCTTTCCCTTCTGAGATTTTTGAAATATAATTGGTGATTATTTCAATAGTTTTAGAGAAGTGAACCTGCTCATCAGAGGGTAACTCACTTCTAATCCTTTCTAGGAAATTAATAACCTTATCTGCTTCTCTTAAAATCCTAATATGATCAGATCCCTTTTTATTTAACGAACCCCCCCACGCCATTTTTATCTCAACAGTAAAATAAATTCATTATTAATTATTCTATTAGAAAGCTTTGGTTTAAAATTCATAGTTTTAAATACTAGTTATGTGTAATTAATGCTAGAGGATTCTTTTTATTCAAAAAAAGTATAAAAATAATTCGTTTCATAAGTCAGTGAAAAATTGAAGTTTAACATTAACTAAAAATTATATTTGAAAGTTATTCGACATGATTCAGGAATTAATGATTATTAATCAAGCAGGAATTGCTTTATTTTACCATAATTTCGCAAATAATGATAGACTTGAAGATGAACAAACCCTCGCAAGCTACTTTGATATTATCTGCAAGTTTACAAAAAGAGAATTTAAAGAAAGCTTGAAATTTTTAACGTTGGATAGTTCTATCTTTTTCTTCTACAATCATAAATCTCAATATCATCTAGTACTTAAATGTGATAATGAAGATATAGATAAAAAACAGTTAGAAAAGTTTTCTGAAACCATACTTGAAAACTTCTTGAAAAATTATGAAGACATTCTAAAAGATTTTAATGGAGAAATTTCGCATTTTAAATCTTTTTCTAAAGAAATTATGAATATTTTAGTTTCAAAATTTGAAAAATTTAAAGATTTATTAATTATAGAAAGATAAGTACACGAGTCTTATAATTAGATGTGATTCTCTCAAGATCTTTTTTGATTTTATTTATAACTCATTGAAAGGACCTTTTATAATAATGCTTAAAAATAAATTATAGCAAGAATTATTAAAATGAAAAGAAATCATAATTAAAAATTAATATTATTTAATTCAAAAAAAGTGAAATTTAATGAGTTCAAAACGATTTGGTGCTAAAGTTCAAGCAGTTTTAGATAAATATTTCCATAAAATTTTCAATAATTCCCATTTCTTATACACTATAATTTTCTTAGTATCCTCCTTATTAATTAGTCTTTTAAGTCTTATTCCAAACCAAATTGTTGGGAATTTAATATTATTTTTAGCCACAGTTTTGGCTATTACATTTATCCTATTAATGTTTGAAGGGTTAGTTCCTCAATTAAACAAATATCTTTTTGGCTCCGAAAAAAAATTTGATAAATGGAAGCTAATTTTTTTTATTGTTAACTTTTTTATTAGTTTTTTTATAATACTCCCCTACTTTTTAATGGGGACGTCTACTAATTTAACAATTCAATTTCTTGGATGGGATGTGATTCTTCCAGCTCTTTTTATAGTTATATATTTTGGATGGAATCTTGGTCAAATCTTTTTCTTAAGAAGAGGTTTTGATGATATTTCTGAAAAAATTGATGATAGAGTAATTGAAAAGTTTGGATCTTCGAAAAAAAAAGAATCAATCAATATTATTTTTCTGATTTTAGCCTTAATAATACCCATTTTAATTGAATTTGGCACTTTTTTTGGATTTTTACCAGAATATGCTCCAGGAGGAGATAGAACATTATTCATCGCATGCAGTTTAGTTATACTTCTAATCTTAATTATTACATCTTGGCGTTTAATTACATTATATCACAGAAGTAGAAAAAATAATTCTACCAATTCATTTTCTTCTATGTTCTACATTTTGATATGGATTCTACTCTGGTTTAGATCTTTTAGCTTCTTCAACGCATTATTGAATGTGACTCAAGCATCTACAAAACCTGATATTACTTCAGGACTAATTGATATTTTACTCCTGGTTTTTACTGCAATAATGGTTCTAAGGGGTTTAGGCGAAAAAGTCTATGATTCATTCTTATTTAATTCAAACAATATGCCCTTTTTTCTCTTCGCTTTTACTGTTTTATATATTGAGGGGCAAATCATAATGATTACAGGTGCAGGAACTTTAACAGGAATTTTCGCTAATAGAAATCAGATTAATTTAGTTAACAATTTCTTGAATATCATCATAATCATGATTTTTTATTGGTGGTATTCTGAACATTCTTTAGAGCGGAAAGGTTTTCTCATTAGAAAACATTTCTATGCAGAAGACATAACAGTGATATTAAATGATTTTCAAGAATTTTTAGTGACTAATAAGGCTCTAGTTGCTGATAAAATTGGAGATGAAAAAATGGAAGAATTCCTTCGTTCAAAAAATATAGAACTTCAGAAACCAGAATCATCAGAAGAAAAATCTGAAATTGAAACAGAAAATAATCTAGTTAGTGATAAATAAACATTTAAAACTTCCGAACTAGATATTAGAAGCCTTTTCTTAAAATATAAAAAAAAATAAAAAAAAGAGAAAAGAAAGCCGGCTTTTTTCTCTTAATAACCCCGTGATAAATACATTAACTATATACGATTTATTTAAATTCCACCAGCTTGAGTAGCCATAACAGTAATTACATCTTTTTTTGGATGAATTCCTATCTTTGCGAATTTTAGCTGGTCAGGGAGTACTTTCCCTTTAAAAATGAATTGTATGGCTAAAATTGGATTTAATTTATACTCTTGCTGTACTGTTTTTTTAATTTCTGCAATTGAACTATTTGGATCTAGTTCTATCAATTTGATAGCTTGATCTGGAGGAACCCCCGTAAGTCTAAAACGATATTGAGTAATTGTTAATCACACCCTTTTTATTATTTTTAAATTGATTTGAATTAGATATAAATTATCAATCTAATAAATTAAGGATTTTCGTTTAATATTCCGAACTTCAGTTTAATAATATACACTTTTATCTCTTATTCTGCTCTAAACGATTTTTTGAAAATATCTTAAAATCGAAAAGGTTCTGGAGGCGGTCCTGGTCGATCAGGTGGGCCTGGAGGATGTATAGGTCCTGGTTTTGGTAAGGGAGGTGATGGAAACCGTCCTAATCTGTTCTCTAAACTTGAAATCCTTTGTTCAATTTTATCTAATCTTTCTTCAATGGTTTTTATCCTATTTAACATATTGGGGTTTTCTATTGTCATTTGCTTATAATATTTTAATTAATTTTTAATAATTTTCCAAGTTCTAACATTAAATTTCTAATTTTTAAAATTTTACTTTATATTATTCTTAATATATACTAAATTTACATATATTTGTTTTTTCAACCTTTTTTAGTCTAAGTCCAGAAAAAAAGTATAAATTTTTATATTTACTTTTATACATTCTTATTATGGAAACCTGGAATATATCTAAAAAGTTAAAGATTGAATTATTGAAAAAATCTGGCAACATCGAAGAGAATAGTAGGAGAATATTATTTATTCTTAGAAATTTAGGTCCACAAAGATTTACCAATTTAGTAAAATATTCGAATTTAAGTAGATCAACTGTTTCTAAGTATCTTAATCTTCATACAAAAAATAAAAATATAGAACAACGGTTAATTACTGATAAAGTAACAAATAAACAATACAGAAGTTATGTAATTACAGAAAAGGGAATAGAAAAATTAGGAGAAGCTCCCTTAAAGCTAAAAGATGAGATATTTATTGTTAATGAATTAAAAGAAAACGTCAGAAAACTCGAGGATTTAATAGACTTTTATAAAGAAATAAGTGTAGAAGATCCATTCATAATCCACATAATAAAAATCATTTCTAAAATAGGAGATAATTTTTTTAACTTACAACAAGATAGAGATCTTTATTTATCGCTTTTTTACATATTTTATAACTCTATTCTTGGCCAAGGTGCATTTGCAAAAAATTATTGGCATTTGGATGAGAAAAATACTCAAAAATTTTCAGGATACAAAATTGATTTAGAACAATTCTGCCTAATCCATAAGGTCTCAGAAGAAGCAATTAATTATCTCGCTAGAGTAAAACTAATAAAAAATGAATTTGGGTTTTATTTAATTAAACGTGAACAGGATGATTTTTTCTTTCATGAAGAGGATTTACTGGGAACTACAACAATTAGACTCATCAAAGATAAACTAATAGATGAAATTATTAATCTACAAGAAGGAATATACGATATGATTTACGATCTTGATATTATGGCTGAAGAAATAACAATTCAATTAAAGGAGATGGGGTTAATATGGGACGCTATTCAAGAGCAATTTCAATTATTAGTATTAAATCTGATAATTAAAAATGCAATAGAAATGGGTTTTTTAGATATAGAAAGAGAGAAACTAATGGAAGGAATAGCTCAATCAAAAAAACTCTCGTTATCAGAAGAAGGAAAATTGATAAAAAAAGGTATTTTGGAAGGTTCTAATATAAATCTCAATTTTAATATGCTTACTTTAATCCCAGATTGATAAAATAATAATAGTATCCTGAAGAAAAGAATCTAACTTTTTTAAAAATTTTAAAATCGTTGGGGTTTTAATATTGAAAAGTAGATCCATCTTTAACTCTTTTAACAAAAATCCTAACGTATCTGAAAAATGTTTCAATCTCAGATAACTTTAGCAGTTATTATATCAGGAATCATTTTTTTTATGTCAGTAGGATCTCTAAACCAAGTAAAAGAATTTAAGATTAATCAGCATCTTAAATTAAAGCTTGAGGGTGGAAGGACTAATATCTATGTTAATAATCGATTATTTAGGCAGTGTATGTATCTGCTATTAAACATCCCAGTAGATAGGATTGAAGATTATGATGAGATTGAATCTATTGATGAAGCAGCAATAAAATTAAATAGGTCAATGGAAAGAGACCATCGTAAAGTTCCTCCTGAAACAGAGTTTTGGGGACACTGTTCAAATATACAAGCTTGGGTTGACAATAAATATGATACAAGAATTCTACATCGAAATTTAGCTTTCCCTTTATTAAAAGCACTTGTTGATGTTGGAGATCCTATTGCACGAAGTAAATTTAAAGAAGAAATAGCGATTAGATATGCTACTGGACACCCTACAGTCATTAGATTTTTAACACAAAACGGTTATTTACATTATTTAACAGAAGACGAATTTGAGAGTATGTTAATTGATATCGATTTTCCCAGCATTGATGAATATGCTAGGAGAATAATTACATTCTTAAATGATACAGAAGATCTTGAATCAATTAAGCAGATAAAACAATCTACAACTAAATTTATAAGTAAATTTCGTTTCAACTATAAGTATTTAATACTTCTAAAAGCAATAGAAAAAATTCCTCAAATGCTAAGGGGGAAATTTGTTGAGATTATTTATAACAAATACAAAGGCAATAGAAGCTTTCCATTGTTAAAATTTTTTGATAAGGCTCAGATAAATTTTAATAATTTGGATATTAAAATGGTATCTTATAATGGAACTTTAATTGGACTAATTTTAGATTCAAAAGTAAATCTAAAAAATAAAATGATTGAAAATATAGAAAATATTAAGGGTTTAGAAGAAAATTATAAAGACATTGAGGAATTAGATTTAGCACATAATAGAATAACAGAAATAAAAGGACTTGAGTGTTTAGAAAACTTGAGAATATTGAATTTAAGGGATAACTATATAGAAAAAATAGAAGGTCTTGATAAGCTGAGAAATCTAGAATTCCTAGATCTTTCAGGAAATATAAGTATAAAAGAGATCCCTGAAAGTTTAATTGAAAATCCAAATCTTAAAACTGTTAAACTAACTGGATGTAGAATTAACAAATTTTCAAAATCGCTATCGCATTTTTTTTGGATGGGCCAGAATTTTAGGAACTATACAGAATATACTCAAGAAGATATTTTATACTATGAGAAGACTCATAGTTCAAAAGCTAGTGATAGTGGAAGATTATATAAAAATTTTGTAAAATGGTTATTTTTATTAAAGGCAGAAATGAATCGATATAATTTTAATTATAAAGATATTGTAAAATTCGAAAAAAAGGCAGATTTAAATGCAATTATTTCAGGAAAACCCACAAAACCTTTTTTAAAATATCTTTTTGATAGGTTTCAAATGAGGATAACTTCTTTTATTTAAGAAATAATGTTCTTAAGTCTAATTCGAAATTTTTCATTATAAACTAAGAATAATCTAACATTTTTTCGATAGGTTTTATAGCACGTTTAGCTATTTCAGGAGGGACTTTAATCTCAAATGCATCATCATCCAAATTTTCTAAGAGGTATTTAATCAATTCAAGATTGTGTTTTTTCATATTATAGCATATAAGTTTATCTTTTACTTGATAAAATCTGTTCACTGGAAAATCTTGAGTTAAACGTTCTAAAAGCCCTACTTCTGTCCCTATTATATATTCATTTATCTTAGAAGAATTTTCTTTAACATAATTATACAATCGTGTTGTAGAGCCTACATAATCTGATAATTCTCTGACTTCTCGAATACATTCAGGATGCACGATAAGTTTTGCTTTAGGGTATTTTGCCTTTACTATTTTTATATCTTCGATAGTAATTTGGGAATGAACATAACAATGGCCTTCCTCAGGCATTTTAATAGTATGTATTTTTGATAATTGTTCGGCGTAATCTGCCAAGTTTGCATCGGGGCCAAATAATACTGAATCTGTCTCAAATTCTTGACTAATTTTTTCAACAATTTTAACAGCATTAGCAGATGTGCAACAAATATCGGATTCTGCTTTTACAGCTGCAGTTGAATTTACATATACAACAGTAGGTAAACCTGGATTTTTTTTTTTAAATTGTCTTACCATTTCGGGAGTAAGGAAAGCAGCCATGGGACAACAAGATTCTGGATTAGGGATTAGTACATGTTTATTGGGATTAAGTATTGAGGCTGTTTCTGCCATAAAATCGACTCCCGCAAAAATTATATATTCTGAGTTTACTTTTTCTTTTGCTGTACGTGATAATCCTAAAGAATCTCCTAAAAAATCAGCAATTTCTTGTATTTCAATTGGTTGATAATAATGTGCTAAAATTACCACATCATTTTTTTTCTTTAAGGTGAGTATTTCTTCCTGTAATTGTTTTGTAGTCATATTATAATTAAAGTAATTTCACATCATCTAATATGTATAAGCATTTTAAATTAAAATAAGTTCTTTTGTAATAAAAAATATAACTAAAGAAAATAATAAAGAAAAGAAAAAAAATAACTTATAATATATTAAAGATTTCTCTAAATTTATTTTGATCTACAATATTTGCAGCTAAAATGCTTGCCATTGAGCTAATACCTGTTTTATGACCTTCTTTGTCAAATCCCGCGCAAAAATCCCCACAAACATAAACATTCTTAAATTTATGAATAATCATTAGTTCAAATGTTAGAAGAAAGACTTTAACGTTTGTGATTACTCCAAAAACACCTATTTTAACCTCTTTATGAGAACTTCCTGCATTTTTGATAATAGTTTCTAGTACTGATTCGAGATCTGTTTCGTCAAATGAACTAAGACTATTAGAGTTTATTATCACGTTGAAATCATGATGCTTTTGTATTAATTCATTTAATGGTGATATAAATTTTGCTCCATAAGTACCTTTTATACAGTGAGGTCCAAAAAGGTCCATTTCTCCTTTTTGTGTTTCATCTGTTATATCATGCCAATCTCTTAAATGAATGCATTGATATTCTATTTCGCTACTTTCATTTGAATTTGATTCAGATGCTTTATTCATTAAATCTCGTATAAATTGGGGTAATTTTTCTCCATCCCACAATCTTCTAGATTCATCATAATCAACATGAACTCTCTGTCTGTAATATTCTAAAATATGATGGTAAGATAGAGGTGTCTCAATAGGCTCATTACTAACATTTTGCTTTAACCATTGTATAAATTTGTTGAGGTTTGCTTCACTAGTATCTCTATTCTGATTTAAGAAATATTCCATCCACTTATTTGAGACTTGTTCATACCCTACTTTCAAATCGTCATTTACAATTATGTTGTTATCTAACGGTTCAATAAAATCGTTCTGAACTGAACAGGTTATGATAATATTTAATTTTTTATTTTCCAAATTTCTTTCGCCTCCTTTTTCTCAAATTCTCGTCTAATTCTTCTATATCAATATCTCTTTTCTTTCCACTACGTGATTGCACTATCATCATAATGAAAATCAAGAGAATAATCCCGATTGAAGCGACATTCACGAGTGTTGAAATCCATCCGGGCATTTCAAAATTTGGGATAATAGACGGTAATCCTACTTCAATAAAACCCCAAAAACTTAATAAAAATTCTACAATTATGATTTTAGCAAAATATTCATCAATAATTTTACCTAATGTTGATGCTATGCCTTTGCCAATTTTAACAGTAGTTTTTGGGGTTAAAGGATATATGAAATTATCTTTAAAGGCTTCAATAATTTTGTAATCTTCTTTATCACTTCTGGTCGATTCTGATGGTTCTAATGTACTTGTATATTCTACTGTAATTTTCCTTATGAAAATATTAGCAAAATCTTCAACACAGTAACCTTCATCAATCTGAAATGTACAATCTGAATAATATATGTATTCGGGATCATTAATCTCCTTAAATTTTTCTAATGAATGTTTTGGATTGGCTAAAATTTTTAGGAAATTTTTTGAATAAGTGAAATCTGAAAATACTAGATTGTCTTTATCCCCTCGATCATCTTCTATATCAATGTTGATGTTATTTATTAATGGAATAAAGGTTGCTGGAACCTTGTTTAATACTATTAAAAATCGGATTTGAGTTTGGCTTCTATCCTTTAAAATGATGAATGGGGGATCTCCTGTTTGACCTGTTATTTCTACAAAATTAGAATCCTCAATTTTTTCACCCATTTCTGAAGTTGTTATATATAATTTGAAACTCCATGGAATATCTGGTAATTTGAAGATCGAATTTCTTATACTATTCCAATATGCCTCATAATTTTGTTTTACTCCCAGCATAAATTCCTTTTGGGATTTCAATTTTGACTCAAACTTCATAAAAGATGGGATAAAGAAATTACCAAGCTCTCGCATATCATATTCTATTTTTTGTTCTGTCTTATTTGCTAACTCAATTTTCCTTGCTTTTATTAAACGTTTTTTTATAATATTATATAATTTATTAAGAGAATCTAAGTTTTCAGGGCTATATTTAGCAATCTGTTTTAAATTATCTCCGTAGATCTTTCGATATAACTCTTGATCATATATTTTTAGGAATTTTAGTTGTTGAATGAAGTGCCATACACTACCAAAATTACGTAGAATTACAATCTTGTTATATTTTGAGATAATGATATAACGATTATCGGGAGTGATTTTAATATTTTTTACAAAATTTAATCCTTTTACTTGAACCTCTTTTGTTTTGTGTTTTATATTTTCTTCATGTATATTCATGTAATAATGCATATCTATGCTTCTTATCCAGTTAAATTCATTTAAATCCCAGATTTTTATGGTATTATCTTTAGCAACTGACATCAAATAATTATCATCCGTTTGAACATCTATAGTTAGAACTGCTTCAGTATGCCCCATGAGTTCCTTCTTTTTGGTATACAAATTTGCATTGATTCTTTCCCAGATAGTTATCGTAGTGTCGGTAGAAGAAGTTGCTATCCATTTACCATTGTTGATAATGCTTATATCTGTTATTGCGTCATCATGTTCCCCTATTAATACAGCATCTGTTTCTGTCGAAATATTCCATAATTTTACCTTTCCATCTTTGGAACCAGTGATTATAAAATTTTCTTCCAAATCTCTGTTGATCGTCATTTTTGTAATCCAAACATCATTTGTCCCCATGATTTTTGTTTCTTCGTTTTTAGAAATCACTCCTGAATCATCTATGGAAATTCTCATTTCATTTAATGTGTTATCATAAGTTTTATCTTTCCATATTGTCGTATATATGTTATTTAATACAAAATAAATATGAAGCAAACTATTCTGATTTAGATTTTTTTGAATCTTAATATCAAAAATAGATTTTGGATATTGCTTGGGGTCTTCACTTCCTCCAGAAAAGATAAATGATTTATAGTTTTTAAAATCCCATTTCCTTGTACCTGGTGTAAATTTAAAGCACCAAATGTATATATCTCCAATTATACTCCCAGCACATATTACCCACCAGTTAATATTTCCTATTTCTACAACCGCAGAATCGATGCAAAGAAGCCAATTTGTGATGTTTGTAAATGCATTCTTCCTTTTCTCTGCTTGAAGGATTATTTCTGGTTTAGTTTCACCCTCTAATAATTCATCGATACTCCACACAATTAAATATGGATCTTCATGTTCTTCGCATGCCGAGCAAGATATTAAGAATTTTCCATCAGGGCTTATTTCAATGTCTCTCACTTCAAGTTTATGCTGTGATAATACAGTTTCGATTGCTTTTTTAGAGATTTTTGCTTCGCTAGAGATTTTTTCGTCATTATCTTTATTAGAAATTTTACTATTGATGGACGATGTTTCCATTTTCATTACTTTTGATAAGATATATTTTGAATTAATTTAATTAGATTTATTAATATATGAAAGCAAACATATAAAAATTCTTAAGCGTCATTAATAGTACTAATTTAATAATAGAATCAAAATTCTAATGATCATTTCTATTAGGTGATAATTATTGAAGAATTAAAAGAATATAGCGGGGTTTCTTTAGTATCATCAGAAGCAGAATTCCTTGAGGAAGTTGAAAAAGTAATAGGTGAAATGATTCCTTGTCGTGAAGATAGAGATGAGGTAAAACGTAAAATAGCGGAATCGTACCAAACATCCCAACCTCAAACTACTCAGATGAATGCACAATCAATTCTAAACTCCCATGCTCAAACTCTTAAAGCTCAAGTAGTTGAACAAGAAAGATTGGCATCATTATCTTTAGAAGAGTTAGAAAAAACTTTTGAAAGTCAATATATGGCACAAGTAAATCCAACAATGCAAGCAAATATTCAAGCACAACTCAATTCTCTTATTCCTATGTTAGGAGAAAACCATCCATCTGTGCAACAAATGAAGGCAATGCTAGAAATGGATGAAGATAAGGCAAAACAAAAAGGAAAAGCAATGGCTAAATTTATGCAACAAAACTTTAAACTTCAAGCTATAAACAAAAAAGAAACTCTAAGTATTAACGAAAAAATGTATTCTCAAGTATCTCTTGAAGAGCTAGAAAAAGAAAGTATTAATTATTATAAATCAATGATCACACCAGAATATCAGTCACAATTAAAAGTGACTCTTGATGTTGGAATACAAGAATTGGGAGCAAATGACCCCACATTTACAGGTCTGACTCCCTTACTAGGCATGAATGAAGAAACGGCCATTCAATCTGCAAATCAATATGCAAAATCTGTATATCAAAACATACAGAATATCCTTGCACAATATGGAGTTCAAATGCAAACACTACAAGAGACACAAGATGATAGAATGCAGCAATATACTCAACAAGTTTCTGAACAACCAGTAAATATAGGTCATTTTGGTTATATTTGTGAGAATAAACACATAGTAGGACTCAATTTAGTAATGAAAGAATTAGACCTTTTACCTGATAGTATAGGTAATTTATCCAATTTAAAATTCTTAACTCTTAAGTGGAATAAACTTGAATCTTTACCAGAGACTTTTGGTAATCTTAAAGAATTAGAAGAATTTGATCTAGATGGTGATTGGTCCACCAATGACAATAAACCACTATACAATGAAGTATCTGAACTTCCCAGTTCTTTTTGTAATTTGAAAAATCTAAAAATATTCAAATGTGAATCCAATGGATTGAGAAATTTACCAATTAATTTTGGACAGTTAAAATCCCTTACAGAAATTAATCTTCACCAAAATCGTTTGTCTAATATCCCAGAATCTATTGGAGAACTTTCTAATTTAACCAACCTAAACCTAAATTCAAATAAAATTTCAACTATTCCTCTTTCACTCTGTAGGTTAGAAAAACTCAAGCAACTGGATCTTTCATATAATAATATTGAAATGATTCCAAGATGTATAGATCAGCTCAAATCATTAAATATGCTTCTCTTAAATGGTAATAAATTGACAGAAATACCACCTTCAGTTGCGAATTTGGAATCTTTAGAAACTCTCTGGATTAATGGCAACCAATTAATCGAACTACCAGAAGTAATAACAAAACTAAAATTAACTAATCTTGGCATCTCTGATAACCAACTTAAAAATCTTCCTTATTTTATATATACCATGGAATTTTTGAGAGATTTAAAAGTTACTGGCAATCCTTTCACAGAAGAAGAACAAGAAATAGCACAAAGAGATACAAATGCTATACTCGAATATTGTCGCCAAAGAGCGAGTATAGCTATTATGCTTATCTATACTGAATCCGATGCAAAAGCACATCGAATTCCAGAATTAATTGAATTTCTAAAAAATAAAAGCGAAATATTTTCTATATTTCCTCCTATTGAATCTAATCTTAGTGCAACTGATCTAATTTTATTCCTTGCCACAGCGGGATCAATTAAATCTCCTAAAATGGTTCAAATATTAAAAAATGGCAAAAATCAAGGTATTGAAGCAGTACCCTTGAAAGGTTTAGATGTTGGATGGGGCGATCTTGCGGTTGTAGAACTAAGCCGTGAGTTAGGACATGAATTTACACCTAATGATTTTGATGGTTTTTGTGAAAATATTTATAACTATATTCAACAATTAAAACGGTCTCATAATATTTTTAAAGATAAATCTTCAATCCTCTTAAAAGAGGAAGCAACTGAGGTTGGGGAACCAATCGGTTTTGGGACATTTAAAGCGGAATTAAACCGCATCATTCATTTACCCGAAATGAAAGAATTTTTTAAGCAGAATGAAACGCCATTAACCTTAATATGTAATAATCTACAGACAGTAAAAGTCGGAAGTGAAGGATTGTTTCTTACTCAACTTTCTGGATACTTCATGGGATTTATGCAACAAAAAGAAGCAATGAAGAAATATCTTGGAGGTGGACGAATATGAGTAACAAATATATGGATTATACATTACCTATTGAAGAAATAGAAGTACTTAAAGATTTAGAACAAAATTTAGGATCAAGTTGGAGTGCTAATAATTTCCGAGTGGAAGATAACCACGTTATAAGAATTGAAGTTACTCGAGGAAATTTAACAAATTTACCGGAAAATATTGGTAATTGCAAGAGATTGAAACAATTGCTTTGTTATGGAAATAAAATTGAAAGTTTACCAAATTCTATAGGGGAATTAACTAATTTAGAATGGTTGGGGGCATCTCAAAATCAAATTTTTGAGCTTCCTTTTAGTATGGCAAATTGTATTGCTCTAAAAGAAATCACTTTAGGTGTTAACGGGCTAAAAGTACTTCCAAGCTGGATTTCGAATTTTAAGAATCTAGAAAAATTAGATCTTCGATCCAATAGGTTACGAGAAATACCAAATGAACTTAGCGCTTGTACTCTTTTAACTGAACTTGATATGAGTGATAATAGACTAGTACAAATCCCGGAGAATATCTATAATTTATTAAATCTAAAAAAATTAAATTTTGGTCATAATAAAATAACAGAATTACCTACGACAATAGGACAACTTAAATCGTTAACTTCTCTGGACATAGCAGTAAATCAAATTTCTCAATTACCATATTCAATTGGAGATCTCGAGATCCTTGAGGATTTAGAAATAAATTCGCTTGATTTACATAATCTACCCGATTCAATAGGAAATTTATCAAACCTTAAGAGACTTTTTGTCAAGAATAATAAACTTGAAAGCCTCCCAATGAGCATAGGTAATTTAACTTCACTCACTAACTTTCGTATTGACAATAATCAAGTTAAAGAGATTCCAGAATCAATTGGTAATTTAACAAATCTAGCTACAATTGATTTAACGAATAATCAGCTGGAAACATTACCAGAATCTATATGTAATTTGGATAAGGTTTTTGGTCTTGATTTAAGCGGGAATAATATCACTTCTTTACCACAGTCATTTGCATTAATGAAAGGATTACAACGCCTTACTATTAGTGACTGCAAACTATCTAACTTACCAGATAATATCGGACAATTGGATAAATTAGAATATCTATATATTAGTGGTACTCCTTTGGAGTCATTACCTGAATCAATCGGACAATTAAAAAATTTATGGTATTTAAAAATTACTGAGGGTGCCTTAAAATCTCTTCCTATGAGTATTGGGAAATTGGAGAAATTAAGAGAATTATATTTATCTAATAATCAAATTGAATTACTGCCTCTAGAAATTGGAGAATTAAAAAACTTACAGAAATTACTTTTGGATAGAAATCTTTTAGCTTATTTACCTTCTGAAATCTGTAACCTATCATTATTAGAAAGGTTAAACATAAATGAAAATAAATTACAAAGATTTCCTGATGAATTCTCCAAATTATGTTCTCTTAATGTTTTAGATGCTCGTAGAAACGGATTAACTTCGTTACCAGAATCTTTCGGTCAATGTGAAAAGTTGGAATATGTAAATTTGGAGGAAAATAACCTAACAAGCTTACCAAAAAGTATGGGATATTCTAAGATTAAAACCTTTAATCTGAATAAAAATAAATTTGAGACTTTACCCTATATATTATGGCCGCTTGAAACTCTTGAGGATTTAAAACTAGAAGATAATCAATTATCAGATTCAGAGAAACAATTAGTTAAACGTGATTTAAATACACTTCGCGATTATTTCAAACAAAGATCATGCATGTCCATTTTCGTATCTCATGCGGTTGTTGATTATGAACCATATCACTTAGCGAATTTAGCAAATTATTTAGAAGCTAAATCTGAAGTGTATGATGTACTTCTCTGTGAGCAAGATCTTTCGGGAAATATTGATGAATTTATGGATAAGAATGTTCCTATCAGTGATATTGTATTCTTCTTAGGCACGAATAAATCGGTATTCAATTCAGTCGATTGTGCTCATGAATTAGAACTTTCTCGTAAATATAAAATACCCATCTTGTCTATGAAAGGAACAGATGTTTCATGGGTAGATATAACATCTATAAATCTTAAGCAAGACCCTGGTATTGACTATAATCCACAAGAATTTCTTAAAGTTTGTGAACAGATTTATGAAAATATAAAGCAATTTCACAAGGATCATCCTTTATATAAGATAAAAAAAGTAGAAGAAGCTGATGTATCTACTACTCTTCCTACAACTATAAACTGGAACACATATATGGGATTATTAGAAGAAATAGTAGAATCTGATAGATTACGGCAATTTCATGAAAGTAAAAAAAATGAAATTGTAACTCTTATATCACAATTAAAAAGTGGCTCTATAAACGATGCATACTTCATGATGCAAGTCTCTCAATTATACTCTCAGTGGTTAATGATGCGCGAAATTTGAAATTAATATATGTTTCTAATTTTTTTCTTTTTCTTATTAAATTCTGAAAGTTTTTTATTTTATTAATAAAATCTTATCGCAATGTTATTATTTCTACATTAATTCTTCAAATTTAAAAATAACTCTAAATGAAAGATTTTGCCAATTGTAATTCCTAGTCCAATAACAGGAAAAAAGCCTAAAATTGACGATTCCGTTTACATTGCTCCAACAGCAGTTATAATTGGTGATGTCACTATTGAAAAAAATACAAACATCTGGTTCGGAGCAGTAATTCGTGCGGATCGAGGTCCAATTAAGATTGGAAAAAATACAAGTATTCAGGAAAATGTTTCAATTCATATAGAAAAGGGAACATCTGTTTCTATTGGCTCAAATTGCATAATTGGGCATCATGCGATGATACACGGACCCGTCGAAATAGGTGATGGATGTTTGGTTGGTATTGGAAGTAATGTACTTCATAACACTAAAATGCATGATGGTTCAATGATCGCTGCGGGAGCTGTAATTACTAATAATGAAATACCCACCAGAGAGTTATGGGCGGGGGTTCCAGCTAAATTCTTAAAAAATTTACCAGAAGACGAGGAATTGATAGGTGAGAAAACTGCTGGGGAATATGTGGAGAATGGTAAAAAATTTAGAGAATTTTTTGAAAAGAATCCTGATTTTACTGAGTTTTAAATTTTCCACTTTTACATTATATACTCATAACGAGCAGATACATTTTTCGTTTTTTACAATATCTATAATATTAAATCGTAAATCTATTAGATTAACCATTAGAACTTTATTTTCCAAGTTTGGAAGCCCTAAGGCTGTTTTTATCACCTCTAAAGCCTCTAAAGTCCCTAGAATTCCGGGAGTTACGCCAATAACAGGTAAAGGTCCCTCACTTGGAGAAATTTCTAATGGTTTGGAGAAAACACATTGATAACAAGCCGTTTCTTTTGGATTAATTGTTATGATTTGGCCATAAAAGTCCTTTATACCAGCAATTACGCTTCGAATATTATTTTCTATAGCAATCTTATTAACTAAAAATTTAGTTTTAAAATTGTCACTACAATCTACTATGAAATCATAATTATCTTCCTTTACATATTTCTTGATAGAATCCTCATCAATATAGTCTTTATAAGTGTTAATAATAACATCCGAATTTAATTTTAATAGGACTGATTTTGCTGATTTTACTTTATCTTCTCCAATTTGGGTTTCATTATAAAGGATTTGCCTTTGCAAATTTGAGATATCTAAAATATCATTATCAACTATGGTTAATTCGTTTATTCCTGCAGCTGTGAGGTATAAAGCAAAAGGTGAGCCTAAACCTCCCGCTCCTATTTGTAGAACTTTAATTTTTGAAAGTTTTTCTTGTCCTTCCTCTCCAATTACAGGAGATATAATTTGTCTTGAGTATCTTTCTTTTTGTTTTTCAGTTAAAATAACACATCACTTTTGTATAATTTTTTTGATATTTGATACAAATTCTTCAATCTCGATGAGGATCAAACCTAAATCTACATTTAAATCAATTAAAGAAACTAAAATTGTATTATGATCTACCTCTACAACTATGAATTGATAATCTTGATATTCCACAGTTAAATTCTTTATTTGATTGAATTCTAAACTTGAAGTAGCGGTTTCAATTGCTTCAAACATAGTTGCTGCAAGTGCTCCAAATCGTCTTTCATCAATATCTCTTGGTAATCTCGAAGAAATAAGTAATCCATTACGATTTACTAGAGCAGTACCGATAATATCACTAAATTTTTCTAATCTCTCAAGTTCTTCATTGAGATTTTTAGACATTAATTCATTCTTTGAGCTCATTTTTAGAGGAAAATTAGATATTCTGAGGGAATTTGATTTAAATGGAATTTAAACTAAAAGACTTAAAGTTAGTAAATTAGGCAATTATATTTATAATTTTAGGATTGAATTATCCTCAACAAAATGAATTATCTAATTATTAAGTAATAAGATTTCTATCTATAGAAGGACTTCTTTCCATTAAAACTTCGATATCTGTTGCGAAAACCCGGCTGTCTGAGTTTGGCTGTATGTCCAAAACCACAACTGGCACAAAATCCTTTTCGGCGGTGATAAGAGTGTTTTCCACATCGTCGGCAAGTTTTATGACTTGCTGCTTTATTTTTCTTTCCCTTACTAGGTGTTCCTTTTCCCATTTCCGATCATCTCTTAACTATATATCTTCAGTCTCTTCTCTATGCATTAGTTTCTCCTCATTATCTTGAGCGAAAATTAATTTCTCTCGATCTTGACCAATGAAGATTATACTGCCGCCTCGTATAAAAACTTCCCCTAAATCTTTACTTCTCTTCCCACCTCGACCAAAATATATTTCTTTGGCATCTTTAACTATCAGATTCATGTAATTATCAAATTTAACAAGCTTCCCTGTTAAGTACGTATTCCAGATTTTTAATTTAATACGAACCTCTGGTTTTAAAATAGCTTTACTTAGTGTACGTGATATGGTGGGTTGAGACATGAATTTAAAATCATCTCAAAATTATTCTTTGATAATTATTGAATAGAA
>CAYPFJ010000017.1:0-57122 GCA_964409945.1 uncultured archaeon
AAATTGCTAATTTAGTGGAAATATCCGCTACATCTCCTAAATCAATGAGGAATTATTTAGAATTTTACTTAGATCATTATGATCCTCCATTTATACTTGGTGGAAATTTCGAATCAAGAGTAGCTGGAATCGAATATCTTACAGAACATGGCATAAAACCAGATCAATATATATATAATACCATTTCAAATCTAAAAAACAAGAAAGAAATAGAAATTATTAAGAAATACAAAATAGAATCTGCCGTAATTTTAATACTCAGTTCAGAAAATATGACCTCAACCCAGAGATATGCATATCTTACTGAAAGAAATCAACCGAACAATATGAGTATAATTGAGGGCCTAGATAAGATTGGTGTTAAGAAATTCTGGATTGATGGGGGTGTTGTAAATTTGGAAAGTTTAGCCCATATACTAGAGACACAACAATTAGTAAGTACATCCTTGAAACTTCCCGTAGGTACAGCTGCAAATCTCTTTCTTTTTCAATACTCTTCCCCACTCTTGAATATTAAATTCCACACTCGATATAGAAGGGCGAGTATTATGTTTATTGCAGCATGGGTTTCCAACTTCATTTTTTACGGAGCGATTGAAGATGCAAAAGAATCATTTGCATCGGCGTATCAATCAATAGAATTCAGAGACATAATAAAAAGTAGAAATATAAAACTCTTTAAACAATTTTAATAAAGCCACACTTTTAAATTTAATTATAAAGAAGTGTAGAGTCATAATATTGATAGAAAGCTATTAATACTAAGGTTTTAATATCTTAATTAAGTCTATGTAAATTGTATAGAAATTTTAATTGAATCCGTTATTTACTAAATGCTTATTTGTGAGGAAAAAAATATGATCAATAATCGCTATAATGATGAGAAAGAATTGGAAGCGGTAAGGTTAATAGACCAAGCAGAAACACTCGCTGATCGTGGAAAAGGAGAAGAAGCTATTAATTTCTATGAAAAAGCTGCTTCAATTTACCTTGATCTCGGAAGCTATATTAAGTTGGATGAATTATTTATACGAATAGCTCAAATTATCTCAAAATTTAAGAATAATATTCAAGCTATTTATAGATTGAAATCAATTATTAGAAAAACTGAAGAATTAAAACTATATGAAGTATCTGCTAAATTATTAATTCAATTAGGTAATATTTCTTTTAGAATGCATGATTGGGAGACTGCGGGAGAGTCTTGGCAAAGTGCTTCAGATTATTTAAATAAAACTGATCCTGAAGATTACAGAAATTTATCTTCAGTACTACTTCTAAAAGCGGGACAATCTTTTGAACGATCTAGAATCAAAAAAGACGAAGGTAAACGGTTGATTTTGAAAGCTGTGATGAAAATATATGAATTTGATGAACTTTATGAATTAGAAGAAAAAAGGGCGTTTAATTTACTGTCTAGAAAAGAATTTGAAGCTTCTGCTAAGAAATTCTTCGAGATAGCTGCTAACTTTAGAAAAGCTTTGGATGATTTAGATAATGTAATAGACGAAGAAGAGTCCAAAGATACATTACTTAATGCTAAAGCACGATTTATACATTTTGTAGCAGAGTATCAGACAGTATCAGCATTATGTTTAAGAGCATCTGAAAATCGCGTTCATAATGAGAGAATTAAAGAATTAGGAGAACAATCGTTTGAACTTTTTAAAGAATCAATTTCTATGCTTAAATCTTATCTCCTTCCTATAAAATCAGATTTTGATCATGAGATTATTTTAAGAATTACTTTCGATACAATGTTAATTTCAATTATTCGAGGAATGTTAGGCATTCATCAAATAAACCCAAATGAATTCTTGTTAAGAGACATTGAGAAAAATAAAGCATTAGTAAAAGAAATCAAAAAATCACCTTATTATAAGATAACTGAAAGAATTCAAAAATTAGGGATTAGAGAAACATTAGAAGACCTTTCTAAGGTACATTTAGGTCATTTTGAATTAATAAAAAATACTCTTATTGATTATTTTAAATAAAGTTTTGAGTTATCAAAATGCATTTAGACAAACAGTTTCTCTTCATCTTTTAATTTCTTCCCAAGTTTCAGCAAAAATACCAATATTCCCAATTTGTATTTGTTTTATGTCATTTTTCATTAGATTTTTCTATATTGCATTTTTAAGCCGTCTTTGTACTTTTTACAGCTATGTAGATATAACAAAAAGTTTATAAAGATCAATTACTATTTATTATTTAAGGTTTTAATTATTGAGAAATCTTTGAAGGTTTCTCTATGCTTTTTCTCTTCTATTAATGATATTTAGTTATATATATGGATATAGTGGAGATTAGGCTTTTAACTAAAAAAACCAAAAAAATATGATGAATTAAAACTTGAAAATTCTATATGTTAATCCTGCCCGATTAAGTTCTGGTCTTGATGCAATAATTAAAGGTCCTCCCTTAAGTTTAATTTCAATCGCTGCAATGGTTCCAGAACATGATGCGACATTATTCGATTTTAAAGTCCACAAATATAATGAGAGAAAATTCAAATCATTATTGAATCAGAGTGACATAGTAGCTATCACAAGCATGACACCCCAAATCTCTCATGCATTTGAAGTAGCTCAAATGGCTAAAGAGCAAGGCTGTACTACTATTATCGGTGGATATCAGCCAACTTTAGCTCCTGAATATGTGGCAAAACATCCTGCGATAGATTATGCTGTTAGGGGAGAAGGAGAACACACATTTCGTGAGCTTGTAGATTATATCGATGGAAACAAAGGCAACACCACGTTAAGAAATATAGATGGAATTTCATATAAAAACAAAGAAGGAAAAGTAATTCATAACAAAGATCGAAAATTAGAGCCTAATTTGGATAATTTTCCTATGCCTCGTAGAGATTTATTAGACGATAAAAATTATGTTTATCTAGGTGCAAGAGTTGCTCAACTTGAAACCTCACGAGGTTGTCCACATAATTGTAAATTCTGTTGTATCATAAAAATGTGGAGAAATTCAGATCGCCCCGTAACTTATAGAACTAAATCTACTAAAAGAATAATGCAAGAAATCTATAGTATTGATTTGAAAAATGATTTTATCTTTTTCTGTGAAGATAATTTTACTATTAAAATAAAACGTACAAAAGAGATTCTTGAAACTATAATTCGTTCAGGAGTTCCTAATAAAATGAATTTCTCTTGCCAATCCCGAGTTGATTCGCTATACAGAAATCCTTGGTTAATCGATTTAATGCATAAAGCAGGTATGAGACAAGTTTTTCTCGGGATCGAATCAGTTCATCAACAAAGCCTTGATGCAATGAATAAGCAAAATACTACACCGGATATGGTTAGAAAGGTTGTCTCATCGCTTCAAGATCATGGAATTTCAATTTTTGGCGGCGTGATCATTGGATTTCCAGGAGAAACTAAAACAATGGTACGACAAAATATTCAATTTGCAAAATCACTTAATTTGAGTTGTATTCAATTCACACCAATTACAGCTTTTCCCGGAACTGACTTTTATAATGAAATGTTAGAAAAAAATATGATTACGAGTACTGATTATCGGCATTATGATTTGTTTCATTCTATGATGCGTACAGAACAACTAAGCAGTAATGAAATGTATCAATTAGTTGCTGAAGCGTATTCTGCTTATTATCTTAGTAAGGGTTGGCTTAAAATGCTCATAAAAAGATATGCTAATCCATTTGGTAAATTCAATTGGATGACGCGAAATATACCGCGCTTTGCTAAAACAGTGATTAGGAATGGAAGAGAGATGCTTCTTTCGATGGGAGTCACGCAATCAATTATATCTGAAGAAATGGCAGAACTTATGGCGAGAGGAAAAGCAGGTCTACCCTTATTTACAAGTAAACCGAACATTGTTGGAAACGAAAAAGAAATTATTCCTCTTGTGAAAAGAGAAACTAGACCAGTAAAAAATGCTATCTAAATTAATTTATTATTAAACTTTATTTCTTTCTTATAATTTTAAGTGTAGGTATAGTTTAGATCCCTACTTTAAACCCTCTCTTAAAAATTAAAAGTGATTAAAACTCTATTACAAGTTTATTAAATTTCAACTTGCTAATTTTACGAACCCCATGGTCACCGGATGCATAATCGCATGTAATTAAACCTGCTTCTTCAAGTTTCTTAATTTGGGCAGAAATATTGGCTTCAGTCATAACTAAACTAGCCGCAATATTCGAAACATCCATTGGTTCTTCTTGAATATAATGGAGTATTTGACGCCTTGTTCGTGATGACAAGGCTTTTACAATCTTTTCAATTTGCTCATCTGCTTTTATTGAAACTGATTCAGTTTTATTATGCAAATTGACTTCTAAAATACCAGTTTGTGTAATTTCCATAACTTTTTATCCAACCCTTAATAAATTTCTAGTGGCTATATACATTAAACCAATATTTTTGACTGTATTTATATTTACCTTGTGTATCTTTTGTATATTAAAATTACAAAACACTATAATGATTACAATTGATATTAAAATTAACCATAACTCATTTTTATATTTGGGATTATTTATTTAATAAAGTGTTCTTTTAATAAAATTAGATTCATAGAGAGTTTTTAAATTTTAAGGATTGCAACTATTATTGAATTTTTAACCAATGTAATATGTCCTTTAATTGAATTGGCTCTCTTTAATAATCAAAGTGCATTTAGAGTGCATATTATGAACATAATAAAAATCTTTCCAAAAATTAATAAAAATACCACAAGATTCCCATTAAGATAAAAATCTTGAATATTTTTTTTTCTTATTATGTTTTTTATTGATTATTAAAATTTAACATTCATATTAAAGATATAATATATAACACACAAAATATTCTGGATAAACTTTAATTCTAAATCTCTATATATAGTTCTATAAATTCTCAAAATCCTAATTAAGATGTTTCACTAAACTAGATTTTAAATAAAATTCATTATTTTGGAGATGGATTTCCATAGATTAAAACAGCATGCAAATTAAAATATTCAAATAAATAGATAATGAAATATTTTATAATTGTATATTTATTTTCCCATAATTTTTGACAGAAATGGTAAATCACTATCATTTATATTCATAAGTTACTTCTATTACATATACTATAAAATTAATACAAGTATTACAAATAAAATAATATTGAGGTATCATAATTGGGTAGAAGTCCGGTCCAAGAATCATCAAATCCTGAAAAAATTGTTTCACATAGAAGGAATAAGTTAAATGATTCAACAAGCGTCATAACTGTAAGAATTGATGAAGAATTGAACTATAATCTAGAAAAAATTCGCACAAAATTAGGGGTTTCTAAGGCTGATCTTATACGAAATTATTTAGAAATGTCAAAATATATAATAAAGCAAAAGATTTCAATTCAATCATTAAATGATCGAGATTTAATAATTATAAAAAGAAGTTATTTAAGAAAACTAATTGAAAATTGGGATGAAGAAGAACAAATAGATTTAGGTGAAAAATTAGCTCGATTTATAAATGATTGTGCAAGAATTAATGGAAAATCAGATGATATGGATTATAAAATAGAAATGTGTGATAATCTAGGTTTTTTCCGTAAATTTACAGATGATGAAAAATATCTATTAATAGATAAGAAATTTGGTCCTTTAAAATTTGTAGAAGCTTTCATATGGACGATTTTTAACAAAGGAGAATTTAATCCAGATTGGATTTTTTCAAAAATAGAAGCCCAAAGTAAAATAAGGACAACTTATGAGAAACAGGTACACCCTGTAGAGCGATCATCATCTCATTTTTCATATGAATTTGCTAAAATAGTCGAAGAAGAAACTGAATAAAAATAAGAAGTAAAAAAAATTAACTTTTATCTATTATTTCTTTTAAACCTAAGATTGGAACAATTGTTTTATTGGGGCGGAATAAAATTTCATAATTTAATTCATATAAAGCCCTTTCCATATAAAAATATGTAATTAAAATATAATTGGGGTTTAACTTTTTCAATATTTTTCCTATTAATTGTGATTCCCATATATTAAGAACATTGAGAACAATATCAAGAACTTTTTTTATGGGTCTAGCAGCTCTCCTGAAATAAAGATTATAAAGAATTTCTTCTGGTACTTCATACTTCTCTTTTCGAATTATTTTTTGCTCAATGAACTTAAGTAAAGTATTAAATTTTATATAACTCAAAGCTCTCAAAAATGAAGCCAAATCTTTTTCAATGGGGAATTTTCCTTTCTTTTCCTCATAGGATAATTGCGGATCACCTTCAAAATCAATAAAGTAAAAATTATAGTGATTATCAACTTTATTGAATAGAATCTGTTCCATATGTAAGTCTTGGTGCACAGGTTGAATTTTTATCACTGTTTCTTTGAATTCTGAACGAAATCTTTCTATAATATCTTTAATATCTATAAGGATGGAACTTATTTTTGGTAAATTGAAAAATGCGCTTTCTGGTTGCTCTGTCATGTGATTTAGTAATTCTGAAATCATCGAATTTAATCTATATGTATAAGTTTTAAGATACTCTTCACTATTTACTGATTCTAAAACGTATTCTCTCTGGGAGGGTAAAATTAAGGATTTATGTAAGTTTTTGATGTAGTTTCCTATCTCAGTAGATACTTTTATAGTTTCAATACATTTTTCTTTAATTATTTTGGAGATATTTGATTTTTCGGTAAGTAAAGAAAAACTATCATTAATATCTTTAAATACTGTTTTAATCATATTATTTAATTCATTCCAATATATATCTCCTAAATTTCCTTCATTAGGAACACTTTCTATTATTCCAACTGTTTCTTTATCTTGGATCTTTATTGTACCATAAATTTTCGGTGCATTTGGAAATTTATTTTTTACTAAAACATATAGTGTTGAGGGTTCTAAACTTATTGAGTAGTCTTTATAAGATTTTAATACATATGAAATGGGTTTTTGGTCTGGAGCTCTTTTTTTAGATATGGTTAATGAATATAAGAGATTGGTAGTATTTCCCTTCCCTAATTGATCTAATGAAAGTTCGTATCGATCAGGATATAATCCAGCTTCTATTAAGTTTTGAACCTTCTTCATGTTAATATCATCTTCGAATTGTTTACTATAAAGAGTCAATTCCAAATTCATTTTTGGAAACTTTTCAGAAATAGTCACGTCAAATAACATTTTCTTCCAGAAAAAAAGACAAGACTCTGCCTCTAGTAAATTAAGCGTAATTATTTTTTGTTCATTTTCAACAGTCATAGCTAACTTTTTACTAAATGTGTTTTCAGTAAGGTGTAAAATATTGGACCGTGTTTTTTCATTAGGTTCTAGAATAGTTTCAATTTTTTCATAATAGATTAAAGGAATAAAATAAGTCTTAGAATAAACTGTAGTCTTTACGTCAATTATTGTTAGGAAAATCCTTTCCGCGATCGTTTCAAAATATTGTAGCAATACATCAAATTCTAAATTTGATAGAGCTGATTTATCTCCAAACCATCTTCTTGAGAGTAGCCATCCCTTAAACTCATTCGAATTACAAATTCCTTGGATCACATTCTTATCAAAGTATTTAAACATAAAAACCAAGTATTTCAGTTTTTAATAATATAATTAGTTATCTTTTATAAGTAAAAATTTTTACATATATTTAAACACATTATTTAATGAATTCATAAATATGTCTGAAAGAAGTATTCATTTACCTATTGTCTTTCATTTTCACCAACCCGTAGATAATTTTGATTTTGTCATCGAAGACTGTTATAAAAAATCGTATGAACCTCTTATTGACAATATATTCCAATTTGAAGACATAAAAATTACTCTTCATTTTTCTGGTAATTTATTAGAATGGTTTCTAAATCACAAACCTGAATTTGTAGAAAAAATCAAAATTATGGCGAAGAGAGGTCAGATAGAAATTATTGGAGGAGGTTATTATGAACCTATTTTTGCTATTATTCCTTATCGCGATAAAATATTTCAAATGAGAAAGTTATCGGACTTAATTAAAAAAGAATTCGGGTTAGACGTCAAAGGTGCTTGGTTATCAGAAAGGGTGTGGGAACCAGATTATCCTTCATTTTTAAATGATGTTGGATTGAAATATGTTATCGTTGATGATAATCATTTTCGCTCCACTGGAATAACAGAGGAAGAGACTCTATATTCATATATTACTGAAGATGAAGGAAAAACATTGCGAATTTTTTCTATTAATGAAGAATTAAGATATTTAACGCCCTGGAAGCCAACATATTTATCTATTGATTATCTAAAAAAAATGATCGATGAGAATGGTGATAGAATAGCTCTTTTAATATCAGATGCAGAAAAGATGGGTGTATGGGGTACTACTCACCAAATATGTTATGTAGAGGGGCAAGGTCATAAAGATGGGGATAACGGGAAGCCATTTATACCAGCTTTATTTGAGCAAATTAGAAGTAATTCTTGGATAAAGTCCATTACATTAACGGAATATATGCAAAAGTTTCCCGCTAAGAGTTTGATATATCTCCCAACGGCTAGCTATGACAAAATGGAGGAATGGGTGTTACCTACAGAAATTAGGAAGAATTTTAAAAAAATAAGAAAAGCTCTACTGGAGGATGAGGAAAAAAGAGAAATATATCAATTTCTAAAGGGCGGTTTTTGGAGATACTTCCTTGTAAAATACCCAGAATCTAATAATATGCACAAGAAAATGATTTATATAAGAAAAAAACTAATTTCCACCGAAGAGAAACTACTAAAAGTTAAAAATGAACAACTTGTTTCTTTGATACTGAAAAAGATAAACAAAGCATGGGATGAGATTTATAAAGCTCAATGTAATGATTGCTATTGGCACGGGTTATTTGGAGGAGTCTATTTACAATTTTTACGATTTTCAGTTTATACACATTTAATAAATACTGAGAAGATAATTGATGAGATAAGTACTTTAATCAATCCAAAATTGAAATCCTATATTTATATAACACCAACTGATTTTATTAAGGATAGTAGAACAGAGTACTTAATTGAATCAGATCTTTTTAATATTTACATTAATCCTAATGATGCTGGAACAATTTTTGAGTTAGATTTTAAACCCAAATCTTATAATTTATTAAATACATTAACGAGATGGCCTGAAGCATATCATGATAGCAAGAAACTTGAATCAAAAGAAGTGCTGGTTGATCGATTTAGAAGAAGTCTACTACGCATTAGATTTTTGCATGATGATGTGACGCTTGAACAGCTCCAAGCCGATCAATATTATGACTTTGGAGATTTTGTTGATGAAAAATACAGAGTTACAAGTAATGAAAAAGAAGGTAAAATTGCCATAATAGAAATGGAAAGAATTGGAAGTATAAAAGATCCTGATACTGATGATAGAAACCCCGTGCGAATTACAAAAGATATACATGTAGAAGATAATGAAATTGAAGTTATTATAAGAATTAATTTCAATGAAATCCCCGGAAAAGAAAAAATGCTAAACCGTATTGTTAATAAGTTAAATGTAGCTGTTGATATTCCTTTTTTCTTTAATGGAGATACAACTAAATTCAAATGGGAAAGCAAGCAAGTTGATCTTGGAGATGATCTTAAAACAGAATTATTAGAACCATTTCAATATATTGGCTCACATTTTAAAGCTTATGATGAGACCTATGATCTAAATTTTGAATTTGAGATTTTAACTAAAAATGATTCTATTAAAATTAATAAATTTCCAATAATTGCATATGCTTTCACAGATGAGGGCTATAAAGAGATTTATCAAGGAATCAATGTTACTCCCGTTCTTAAACTTAGCAAGAGTTTAGAATTTCAACTAAAATTACAAATTTTTTAATATTTAAACTTTTGTTTCCTCTACAAATTTGTATAGATACAGGAGAATTTTGTCGATATTACCTATCTTTAAATATATTAACGGCCTAATATCACCTATAAAACTTAAAATTTAAGGTCGGTTTTGACACTTATGGGAGTTACCGGAAATGGGAAGCGGAGTGGCTGGGTTTATAACAAAAAAACATTGAAAACTAGTATTGACAATAATCACTTTGTTCGAAATACTCGAAAAAAGTTAATGGAAGAAAAACTTCGAAAAAAGCTCCAGAAATAACCTTATTCTATTATGACTTACTTTTTATAAATCATGCTTATTCTTTCTTAATATTTTTTAGAAGATCTAGCTGAAACCTTTCACATTCATAAACATTACTTTAAAATATCCAGTTCATCTTTTTATGAATGAAATAGAATTAAAAAAACAATAAAGGTAGAGTGAATTTTGAGCTTTTCTTATACTAAGGATAGATGTTCTAGTTGGAATTGTTGTGATGAAAATCTACAAGAGTGTATTGAAAGATCAAAATATGTGAAAAGGATTAGAGATGAACTAAGAAGCAAGAAATTTAAAAAATTAATGATGATCAATTAATTTTGTAGAATCATCGTCTATTCTGAGGATTCAAATCCATATTTTCCAATAAGAGGGACGAAACGAACTCCTGTTATTTTGGATGTGTCAAAATTTGTTCCATGTTTTCTAATAATATATAAAGTTTGGCTATAACTTTTAGATCCCGCGGGGATACAGAGAATACCACCATCAATTAACTGGTCTCGCAGCGGGAGAGGGATCTTTGTTGGCGAAGCTGCGGTTACTAATATTTTATCATAAGGTGCTTCATTAGGGAATCCTAATGTTCCATCTCCATGAATTACCGTAACTCTTTGATCATATCCCGTTTCTTTAAGACTCCTTTTAGCATTTTCTACCAATCCTTTATGGCGCTCAATTGTATATATATGACCGGGAGTTTTCGAATTTTCTGGTGCTACTAATTCAGCACATAAGGCTGCATGGTAACCTGAACCTGTACCAATTTCTAATACTTTTTCCCCTTCTTTCAGTTCAAGATATTCACACATCATAGCATTCATATGTGGGGCACTAATTGTCTGTCCTAATCCAATAGAGAGAGGAGAATCCATATATGCGCTTGATTCCGCCTCTTTTGGCACGAATTTATGTCTTGGAACAACTAACATTGCCTTAATTACATTTGGTTTTGTTAATATATCTCGACTTTTTAGACTTTCAACAAGATTTTTCCTTTTTTCCTCAAAATTCATAGCATTTATTACTTCAAACGTAATATAAAAATTTTATCGTTTATTTCGACCTCTTTATTAATACGAAGATTAATTCTTACTGGGTCACTATAACGTTTTCTAACTATACTTTTAATCTTTTCTCCTTTATATATCATTTTTTTTATTATTTCATTGGTAAAAGTATTAGAACCAGTTATAATTATTTCATCGCCAACTTTTAAAGGAAATTCTAAACTTTCTAATAGAACATTAGCAGATTTACTATTTTCATCATAAGATAATATTTTTCCTAAGTAATGTTTTTTATAACGTGAGATATTTCCTCTGTTTTCCAATTCAATATCCTCACTAGTTGGCCTTTGGAAATAAAACCCCGTATGAAAGCCCCTATTATACACACTTGACAATTTTTCCAACCAAACCTTTATTTTATCTTTAGTGTATGTTCTATTAAAATAACTGTCTAAAGCTTCTCTATAACACTCAACTACAGTTTTTACATATAAAGGATCTTTCATTCTTCCTTCTATCTTGAACGCATCTATTTGAGCATTAATTAATTCGGGGATATATTCTATCATGCAAAGATCTTTAGCATTTAAAAACAACTGACCATCATAAATAAATTCATTATTCGCATCATCTAATACTCTCCATTCTCTTCTGCATGGTTGAAGACAGTTTCCTCGGTTTGCAGAATATTCTTCTGAATCACTAATAGTAGCAGAAAAATAACATCGACCTGAAATTGAAGTACACATTGAACCGTGAACAAAACATTCAATTTTTGTTTTTGAAAGTAAATGTTTTATAAGCTTGATTTGCTTTAATGATAATTCCCTAGCCAAAATTATCCTTTCTGCTCCAAGTTCCTCATAAAATTTTGCGGCTTCAATATTAGAAACATTAGCTTGCGTCGAGATATGAAATCTCATACCATTTCTTTTTGCGATTCTTATAGTTGCAAGATCATGAGCAATAATAGCATCAATTTCAGAATCCTTTGCTTTCAAAATTAGTCTTTCTAAATCTTGTAACTCTGTATCATATATTAGGATATTTGTTGTTAAATATGCTTTTATTGGTGGATTTTGGCTATGGCAAAATTCAATCACTTTTCTTAAATCTTTTCTTTCGAAATTTTTAGCTTTTTGTCTCATGTTATACTGTTCTACACCAAAATATATAGCATCTGCTAAACCAGATACTACTTTCAGGGAATTCCATTCTTGGATTGGTGCAATTAATTCTGGGTGATTCTCCATATTAAGAATTAAAGATCTTTATAATTTTCCTTTAATATATCAATATAAAATATAGAATTTTAAAATTGCTATAGTAAAGGAGGTTAAAAAATGAGTTCTTTTATGCCAAAATGTAAAATCATAGTATTGAAAAGGTCATTGAATAAGGATTTAATTGATGAATTTATCAGTGAGGAATATACTAGTTTGGAACCCTGCGAAATTTTTAAAGAAGGATAAGAAATAATAATTGATCCAAATATTCCTAAAGTTCCAGATGGATTTTGTGATTGGGCTTGGGCAGACATAAAAAATGATATAATGCTTGTCGCTTCGGGAGGAGACGTTATGGGAATGAAATATAACGGTACTATTATTACTGGATGTAGTGATTGGTTTCGACCAGTTATTTTTAAAGTAGAAAGAATGCAATAAAAGTTATTGACATTTATAAACCAGGAATTAAGTTTTATTTCAATTTGAAAACAAAAAAATTAAAAACGTTAGGTGCAGCTAACCATATTATAGAGATAATAATGCAATATTATGATCATTAAGAGTTCATTCAAGAGCTTTTACTATTTTGTATCTATTCATTACATTTAAATAATTTAATTATGTAATATGAAATTAATTATCTCTAAAAATACAAAAATTGGGTTTTTTAAAAATTACAGAAAATACATTCAGACGAACAATTTTATTCATTTTATTAGGGTTGATAGTTGTTTGGATTTTTTTACTTCCAGTAATGATAAACCTTGTACAATTTTTTGAATTTAAGGATAGTTCAAATCGAAATTTCGAAACTTCCTTTCCAGAAGGGATTGGTGGTCTTAATTTAAATATATACATAACACATCAACCTAGTCGCGCTTTGTTTCAAGTTTCTGACTATTTTATAATAAGGTTAAAATATAATACCTATACAAGTGAAAATGTCTCTAGTTTAGGATTTTATGAAATTACATTAAAACTCACAGTTGAACCAGACCGAGAAGCAGTTTATCCTGTTATAAACACTTATTATTATGATTTAGAGGACAATCCTATATATATATCTAGTTCAGTAAGTGTATTACCTGCGGATGATGTTATAATAGAAGGGAGTGTAAAAATAAGCTTTAATAATAATGGAATAATTCTAAATGAAACAATCCCTTATGAGTACATTTATACTATACTAGTTTCAGGCAAAGAAATTGACTATAATTTATCTATAACAAAGATTTGGGGATGGTTTTTTTATATTGTATCTTTACTTGGAATTTTTCTGGGGATAGGGAAAATTTTAAGCGTTCCAGATCCGAAAACTCAGGCTCTTCAAGAAAAAAAAAGACAAAAGGAGGATTTTATGTTTTATTTAAAGAAAAAAAAGGAAGAAGAAAACACATAATTTCAAAGAAATTTTGTATCCACGTAAATTTTACATAGGTTTTATAAAAAATAAAAGTGTTAAATGAATTATTGAAAATAAATTAATAATAATTATCAAAAGTATACAAAAATGAAAGTAGTATTATTTAATGGAAGTCCAAGAAAAGAGGGAAATACCTTTCATTGCTTAAATGTAGTGATGGATGAATTGAAAGCAGCTGGCATTGAATGTGATTATAATTGGATTGGTATGGAGAAATTACAAGGTTGTACTGCTTGTTTAAAATGCACAGAAAATGATGATCAGAGGTGTGTATTGAAAGGGGATAAAATGAATGAATATATAGAAAAAATGTTAAATTCTGATGGAATCATTATTGGTTCCCCTACATATTTTTCAGATTTATCAACAAGCACAAAAGCTTTAATAGAACGTTGCGGATATGCAACTGGAGGACATTTGAAGCATAAAGTAGGTGCAGCAGTAGTTGCTGTTAGGAGAGCTGGCGCAAATCATGTATTTTCTAGCATTAATTACTTCTTCCTCATTAAACAGATGTTTGTGGTTGGATCAAGTTATTGGAATGTCGGTTTTGGAAGACAACCGGGAGAGGTATTAGAAGACGAAGAGGGTATTAGAACATTTGAAAATTTAGGTAAAAATTTTGCTTATTTACTTAAAAAACTTAAATCTTAATCTTTTTTTGAAGATTTTTAACGTTAAAATATGGAAAATTTGAATTAATAAATAAATTATTACGAGAAAATTTGAAAACCCAGACAAGATATCCGAAAAGAATTGCTGGAACATAATTTTTTTTATAGTTTTAAATATAAAATTTCTCTAATTGATGATTGCGCAGAGCTAAAGAAATCTTTATTTTTTTTTAATCCATCATTTTCTAAGAAATAATAAAAAAAAAAGTAAGAAATAAGTTTTTTATTCGGGTCTTTTTCGCCACTTGGTAAAGTATAGAATAAGACTAATTATTGCTGCTGGAATTCCGATATATATTAAGAGCCACATAATTGTTAAAAACCATGCATATATCCAATAAGAATAAGGTTCACTACCAAAAGGAGCGTTGTAATGTCCATCAAAAGCAAGATAAATACAATATAATATGAACATAAAGAAACTAAAACCACCACCGCCCCCATATTCTTTTTTTCTATGAGTTTTTTTCTTCTCTCTGTCTTTGAAAAACTGCTTTTTTTCGAGAGCCAAACTACGCCACCATAAATAACCTCCTAAACCAAAAAACAAACCTGCTGGAACACCCACAAATAAAAGTTCCCATAAAATTAGAAGGATAATAAAACCTACGACCCAATTCATCCTCCATTCACCAATTAAAGCAGCACCTTGTCTTCCAAGTGGGGTTGTTTCAATAAACCAAAACAAAACAAGAAGAGCTCCGATGATAGCACAAATACCTGCAATAATTACTACTACAAGTGGTATCCGATAATTTCTCCAAATTCCTTTCCAAAATTGCTTTTCACTTAATTCATCACTATTTTCCATTAAGATTACCAATTTTTTTTGTTAAAATTTTGTATAAGATATAAAGAGAAGTATTTAAAATTAACTAACATTTGTTATTTAATGGTTTTATAAACTTATTCAGAAGCACAAAAAATATAAGAAAAAAGAACTATTAAAATTATAAGGATATAAATTATTAAGAAGCTAACTAAGATTTGATAATAATGGATGATAAGAATTCTTCAAAATCTTTAGATATTTGCTGTCAACCAGAAGATATTGTTGAAATTTTTGAACTTATTAACACATTAAATAAAAAATATGAAAAAATACAACGTGAAAATATACAACAATTGGAGCTTACACCTACACAACATCTTATATTAAGAGAATTATGGAGATCTGATGGTCAACAATTTAAAAATTTAGCGGAAACATGTAATTGTTCCAGATCCACAATTACAGGTGTAGTAGATACAATGGAGAAGAACAATTTGGTATCTCGTGACTCACATCCTAACGATAGAAGAAGCTTGCTGGTTAGACTTACAGAAAAAGGAAAGGACTTAAGAACTAAAACTCCTCGATTAGAATCAATGGTAAATGGATGTTGTCCTGGAATCAATGAGGAAGAAATAAAAAAATTAGGAGAATTACTCCAAAAACTACTGAATTCACTAACTTCTTTATGAAATTATTAAATCTTCATTCAATTTTGATTCTTTTTTTAATATTTTTGTTAGGATCTTAATTATACGAAACGAAACTTTTATATAGTTAGGATCCTAACTATCATCTAACTAATTAAAAATTTTAAGGAGGTGTAATTACAAATGGGAGATAAAGAAAAAGGATGTTGTACTAAAGGATATTGTGTTGAAGATACAAAAAGTGAGAATGAAGAATCTCAATCAAAAGAAGAATGTTGTTAAAATGTGAAAATTCATCTTTACATTAAATCTAATTTAAAATTTATAAGATTAAAATTTTTATTTTTTTTCAGTTTATATTCAATAAAAATGTGATAAAAAGGTGTGAAAAAAATCGCCGTAGTCTATATGCGAAAGTTGGAATTAGAATCAGAGTCATATGAGTCAAAATTCACCGCCCTTACTAAAGGGGTAAATATAGAAGTACAAGATTGGATATTAGAACGAATTAAAACACAAGAGAAAATTCTAGAAGTAGGTTGTGGAACAGGTACTCTCGCAGCAAAAATGGCAATAAAAGGAAATGATGTTCTAGCAATAGATAAAAACCAAAGAATGATAACTACTGCAATGAAAAATTACCCTTCTGAGTCAGATCTTAAACTCTTGTATCAGATAGGCACTATTGATGATCTTCCCTTTGAGGATAAATCTAAGGATATTATTGTCAGTACATTTATGCTTTCAGAACTCAGGCCATTTGAACAGCAAAACTTTCTAAGAAATGCATGGAAAGCTTTGAAACCGAATGGGCGAATGATTCTTGCGGCGGAATTTGTACCCTCAGGTTTCTGGAAGCTTTGGTTTAATGTTAAACGTTGGTGGTATAAAAAGAAATTAAGAAGACTAAAATTAGAAAGTACATTTTTAGTAGAGTGGTTTTTTAATTATTTGGGACCTATCGGGTTTAAAATTTCAGCAGTAAAGAAATGGAGACATGGATCTATTCAAGCAATCGAATTAAGGAAGATTGATCACGATATTTTAAAAGAACCTGGATATTATCGTCCCAAATCGAGAAAATTTAAAGGCTTACAAGCTCAATTGAATATTTTTCGTTGTATATTTACAGGACAAGTTGATGAAGTACCAATTGAACCAGGTATTTATCAATCTGGTAATCCCGATGAAGCTTCGCCTATCATTGTCACAGCTAATTACATTTATACGTATATTAAAGTGATGCGTGCTCTTAAAGGATTAAATGCTTGGGTATTATGTGTTGATTCTCGAGGAATAAATGTTTGGTGTGCAGCACGAGGAAACAATTTTGGAAATAAACAATTAATTGAAGCTGTTGAGGCTACAGGGATAGCAAGTATTACTAATAGAAAGACAATTCTTGTGCCTCAACTCTCAGCAGGAGGAATAGCAGCACCACTGATAAAAGCTGAGGCGCCAGATTTTCCATTTAACATTTTATATGGACCAGTCTGGGCTAAATATATACCCAATTTCTTAGAAGAACGTCCCACTCGAAAACCAGATAAAATGAAATTCGCAAAATTTACATTATCTCATCGTTTTCGGGCAGAAATTACACATACAACATTTCTCTTCCGAAAAATCTTTCTATGGCCCAGTATAGCATTGATTTTGCTAATATTAGGGCTAAATTTTATTGATACGTTATGGATACGAAAACTCTGGATTGTGGGTGAACTTTGGCTATGGATTATTATAGCAAATGCATTAATAGCGATTTTACTTCCTATAACAAAATTTACACGGAAATTTATCACTAAAGGGATTATGTTTGGAATCATTATTGTTATATTGTTCAGTGTTATTTCTTGGATTTTTAATTACTCATTACCAAATATTATTCTGAGCAGTTTTTTTTATTTTTGGCTAGCTTTCTTTTCAACAATGTCGTTTAGTGGATATACTATGGCAACCAGTCCTAGAGAAATTCAAGATGAATATCCCATTTTCACCAAATTAAATATAATTTTTTTGATAATTGGTCTTGTTACCAAGGCTATTGAGTTCATATTTTTTTAATATTTTAGAATAAAACAAAATAAATAAGATAAAAAAATAATATAATTAGAGAAAAAAAAAGGTGGTAAAAATAACATTAAAAACAACCTTAATTAAGATACCGATAGTTCTTCCAAAAATCTCGATAAATCCCGATTTGTGCACAGGTTGTGGTATATGCGGAGAAGTATGTCCATTTGGAATACCAAATCCTAATAATGAAGGAAAATTTGAGATGTATGAACCAGAACGCTGTACAGAATGTTCAGCTTGTAAACGAAATTGCCCGACAATGGCTATCATATTACAAGAACGAAAAGGCTGCGGTTGTTTATGGAATGCACGTGCAGTAGCGAAAAATCCACAAAACAATAGTTGTTGTGGATAAGAGATTAAACCTTCCTTAATTTTAGTTTTATTTAGATGTTTAATAGTCGAACATCTTTCTCTTCTTCTCTTCAAGAAAGCTTCTTCTAGTCAAGATCTCCATTTCTGCATTTAACCAACAAAGTTCATCATAAGTACAGCTTGAATTGAAGACTTCCTCTGCTTTTCTCTTAATATCTTCAATAGAGGGCATATCAAGGTTTACTTTTTGAATTTTTTCAGCTAAGAGCCAACATAATTGATCATAAGTATATTCATCTAAAGAAAGATAATATGCTGCTTCCTTTATTTGTGTCTTAAGATCTGGTTCTTCTGGTTGTTTATTTTTCTCTTCAACTTTTTTTTGTACAATAGGTTTAATTTCAACTTCAGTAGGAGTTTGGTCAAATTCAACGAATTTAACAGTTGCAATAGGTTCTTTTAGCTTTTTAAGTGGTTCAAAGCTTCTATGATCCTTAATTTGTTGAAACCACTCTAATATTGTTGTCTCAATTTTTCTTTCTCTCTCTTCCACAGGTACATTAAATTTAACAGGTTTTATCATTTCAGAAGGTGTTTTTAATACAAACTCTGGTCTCCGTTCAATATTTTTCCCTGGTATTAACCCTCTTTCAAGATCATGCATCATAGCTAAAAAGGAACCATACTCTCTCTTTTGTTTCATGATCAAGATTTTTACTGATCCACCACGTTCTTTATCTATCTTCCGAGCAATTTCAGCAATAATATCTTTTTTTGCTTGAGGTACTTCTAAACCTACCCAAATATAAATAGTATTTTTTTCTTCATCATCAACAAGATATCCATTATTTTCATTAAAAGATAATCTATCTATCTTAATTAATTCACCCTCATTACTAATGTTAAATAGTTGCATTACACTCTCTCTCATGAACATTCTAACGATATAAGAATAAATAAATCAAAAATTTAAAAATCTTTTTTCCCTCTTAAGTTTTTGAATTCCTTAAGTTTAATAATATAACGTCTATTATGTTCTTATAATTATTTACTTATTTTAAATAAAATAAAATTTTAAAAAACGAGCAAAGAAATGACAGATAAAAAAGATTTTGCGCCCCAAGAATATGAGGTCCTTATTGAAGAATTGATGATAGAAAATGAAGCTCTTAAAAAGAGAATTGCTGAACTAGAAAACAGAGATCTGTCTTTTAAAGTTCAAAAAGAACCTATTAAAGAAACCGAAACACCAATAATTGAAGCAGAGACAAATGAACCTGTGATATTAGTTGAGGATGTAATTAAACAAGAGGAAATTAAACACTTTGAACAAAAAAAAGAAATTGTTATTTCAGAATCAACTTTTTCTAAAGATGTAGCTCCTCTCGAAATGAGTAGAGGAAAGATTTTCCAAGGAGTTTCAAGAAGAGAATGTCCTAAATGTGGGAATAAAAATAAAATGCTTATTCGAGAAACGATTGATAAAACGCACGTAATATGTGATTACCCTCGTATATGCGGTAAAAAATACCATTGTGGTGAATGTGGCGTGGAATGGCGCGTACCACTAGAGATGTAAGAATAAGATTTAAGGATTATTAGAATTTTATATTTCTTATTTTTACTTAGGGGATTATTGAAAATCATCAAATTAAACATGTTCGATTTTATCTTTAAATTAAACTCTACTTTATTAACTTTATAAAATAAAAAATGAGTTGGATACAACTATGAGTGATAAGAATATCAGAAAAGTAATTTTAAATTTAGAATCTATGCTAGATTTTCAAGAAAAATCTGTTGTAAGTAGAGTTTTAATTAATAAGAACGTTGGGACAGTAACTTTATTCTCTTTCGATAAAGGAGAAGGTTTAAGTGAACATACTGCTCCATTTGATGCCCTCGTTTACATATTCGATGGAGAAGCTGAGATAAAAATATCAGGTAAGGATTTTGTATTGAAAAAGGGTCAGATGATTATTATGCCTGCTAATGAACCTCACGCTCTTAAAGCATTAGAAAAATTTAAGATGATGCTTATTATGATTAAATCCTAAAATAATTCAAAAATTTTAATTGTTTGTATTATTCTTTTTAATTTGTGAATGATAAGGATATTTCTGATGACAAGTTAGAAGAAGAGTTAGAAAAAGCTCTGAAAACTAATGAGTCAAAAAGAGATATATTTAGTGTAATAAAAAAAGAGAAAGAATCTTTAGAAGTAAAAGAAAAACGAATTAAGGATAAATTTAAGTATTAAATGGTTACTTTTTCCTAATTATAAATAAAGTTAATATTCTTTTTATTCAATGTGGCTCTTTCTTCTTATCTGAAACAATACTTCTGGTAAAAAAGTATAATAGCATTATAACTATAATAAAAATTATTGATATGATCATAATAGCAATATAAACTCCATTAATACCAAAAACGTTTGAGAATGGAGCAAGGGTCATTGGAACTAATGCTATACCTGTAAAGTAACCCGCAGTCAATGATCCTGCTAAAACCCCACGTCTTTTAGGTGATAATACTTGACTATAATACGTTATTGAAGTAAAAAGTATTCCTCCTGAAAATCCAGAGAGGATCCACCCTAAGGATAAAAAGATGAATCTTTCTTGAATAGTTATATCTCTTATTATTAATAAAATTACTAATGAACAAATTAAAATTAATGAGCCTACCACTAAGGGAATCCCCGTGCCCCTCCTTTTTATAGAATTCCCGGTAAAAACTCCGGATACAGCTGCTCCAATACCACCTATACCCAAAACTAGACCTATTAATATTTCATTTACAACATGAGCTTGCGTTAGGGTTTTTGAAGTCCAGATATTTATTGCTATATAAGTATGAGATAATAAGAACGCAGATAAAATCATTAGAATTACTGGAAATCGACGCCATTCTTTTGAAAGTTGAGATAACAAAATATGAATTCTTGATTCTTCTGTTATATTTTGATGGGGTCTTTTGGTAAAGATGAAATAAACTAAACAAAAACTAGTTAATATAGTAAATAATACATAAATTGATTGCCAACCTATTAAAATCATTTGAGATGCAATTAACGGACCTAATCCGACTCCTAAATTTGCACTTGCTCCCAGATATCCCATTTTTTTAGGTATATTAGGAGGATATGTAATATCAGTCATTAAAGCTATGAGGACAGGATTTATAAAACCAAATCCTATTCCTCCTATTATATTAGCAATTATATACATCTCCAGATTAAATGATATTGCGGCTATTATCATTGCTATTAAAAATAAAATTAGCCCAAAAATTAATACTGGAATTCTACCTTTAATATCTGAAATTGCACCAGAAAAAAGTTGTGTTACTGCAAATGGAAACATAAAAGCAGGAATTGCAATTAATATATTATCAGGTGTAACATTGAAATCAGCAGAAAGAACACCAAATAAGACATTGATAATGTTCCCAGTTAAAGGTCCTAACAGAAAAAGTAAAAATATTACAAATTCAATTGATTTTGAAAATCTTGTAGTACTTACCTGCGAATTTTGATGCATGTTTCTACTATTGGTATTTTTTATTTAAAGTATTGGGTTTTATATTAAAAAAAGCTTATAAGATATTATTAGAAAATTAGAAAGCCTTGGATTTTCAAAATTTTCTTAAAAAAGTAATTAATTAAAAAGGATTTTTACAGTAATAAATTAAACAAAAAGAAAATAAAATCTTAAAAAATAAATTTACAGAAAAGATGACTTCTATACAAATATTTGATGGGAGTGACACAATAGGAGGAAATAAAATCTATATTGAGGAAAAAGGTAAAGGCATTTTTCTCGATTTTGGATTAAATTTCAAGAAACACGGAAATTTCTTCCAAGAATTTCTCAATTGGAGACGGTCAAGGGGTATCTATGATCTTTTGCAATTGAATTTACTCCCTAAACTAAATATTTACCGAAAAGATATAATTCCTTCAGATTATGATATATCATCATTTCCTAATTTGAATATAAATGCAATATTACTCAGTCATGCTCACTTAGACCATTTTGGCAACATTGGTTTGCTTAAACCTGATTTTCCAATAGTTGCATCTCCAATCACCCTAGCATTAATTAAAGGGATTATAGATTGCTCTGCTGCAGCTCTAGGATCTGATGCTGCCTATTTTTCTCCAAGAATCGCTATGGAAGATAATAGAGTCTTTAAAGCGGACAATTATACAGATATTGGACGAAATTTAATATGTACCGATAACTTTCCAGATTCACTACGTAAGTACTTAACGTCAACCGTTAAACAAAGAAAAAAATTTGAGGTGGGGACAATATCTCATATAAATGATTTACCCCTTGATATTGAAGTAAAAGCTTTTGAAGTCGATCATTCCATCCTTGGAGCCACAGCTTACCTTCTTTCTGGAGAAAATACTATCGCCTATACTGGAGATTTTCGTTTACACGGGAAAAGAGGATGGAAAAGTAAAGAGTTCATCAAAAAAGCTAAGAATGCTACTGTACTGATAATTGAAGGAACGAGAGCTACAAGTGAAGAAAGGATTGAATCAGAAGAACTCGTCTATGAAAATTGTCTAAAGACGGCTGAAAATGCATCGGGATTAATCATAGCTGATTTTTCAGCCCGAAATTTTGAAAGACTAGATATATTCAAGAAAATTGCTTCGAATATTGGAAGAAAACTAATTATTACATCCAAAGATGCATTTTTACTTAATGCTATTGAAAAGGCTGAGGGAGTGGATAGATTAAGGGATCTTTTAATTTATGGAGAATTAAAAATAACTCAACCCAACTGGGAAAAATATCTCAATGAAAAGAGAGATCTGGACTACGTAGATCCTACAAAAATATCAAAAAATCAAGAAAACTATTTACTATGTTTTTCTTTCTTTGACATGAAAAACTTGTTAGACATTAAACCTAACCAAGGAACCTACATATATTCTTCAAGTGAAGCATTTGAAGAGGAATCAGAATTTGATTTTGTCAGATTAAATAATTGGTTAAAATACCTAGGATTTGATATTCATGGATTTGAAGTGATTGAAGAAGGTAACAGATTAAAACCAAAATTTAGTGAGGGGTATCATGCTTCTGGACATGCTTCAAAATCCGATTTAATCAATACTATCGAAAATATCGATCCTGATGTCATAGTTCCGGTTCACACCGATAATCCAGCATGGTTTAGTGAAAATTTTGATAATGTAGTTATTTTAAAAGAAAATGAGAAGTATACAATATAATTAGGATACTAATAATAAAAAAAGTAGGTTAAATGATTTGGTTTTCCTTTCTCATTAAGTTTTTCTCTTCCAAGGCTGATATTTCAAAGCAATTTTACTTGAAACTAAAAATCTTGTTTTAAAATAAAATTAAAAAAAAGGGAATCTGTAAGATGCAAAATAAAAAAAGAAGTATAAACACTCATTTATATGTATTTCATATCTTCCAAAATTCCTTAAATTTAAACCTTTTTCTCTTTTTTGTAATTAATAATTTACCTTATTAATAAGAAGACCTTCGGTCATGAGAACTCGTTCGAGGTCCTTTTTCAATTATTGTGACATTGCTAGCTTGTGGGCCCTTTTGACCCTCTGTAGTCTCATATTCTACTATATCCCCTTCATAGATTATCTTAAATTCACCAGATCCACCTTGTATGGCAGAATAATGGACAAATATATCTGGAGATCCATCATCTGGGGTTATAAATCCATAGCCTTTTTTTTTGTTAAACCACTTTACAGTTCCTTTTCCCATTGATACAACCTGAATAGAGTTGTGATATTTGGTTAAAATTGTACCAATTAAGTTTTTTAAGAATTCTGTTGATATAAGTTTAACCTAAAATTTTTATAGCCTATGCTTCCTATCAAATTAAAAATTCTCAAGATAAAGAAATAATGATAGATCTAAAATATTTATAATGAACTCAAATAATCAAAATAACAGTGAAGAAGAATTACCTCGACGAGAGTCCTCTCTTTATAACCTTAATCATCCTAATAGCGAAATTAAGGAAAAAATTTTGAAAAAGTATAAAAGAATATATAAATACTTGGTAATCCCCCTTTATAAGGTGAGATTGTTACCCTTACTAGGTTTTGGAAGGGTTTTTCTTATCTTAATACATGCTGCTCTATCAGCAGAAAAAAAAGCTGAATTATTACTAATTAAAGAATTTGGCAAAGAATATGAGGATTATAAAAATATAGTGCCGATATTTTTACCAAAATTGAGAAAAAGAGTAAATTAAATTAAAAAATTAAAAAAAAATGGCTCTAATTTATTTTAGTTTTAAAATAATTCCTTTTTGATAGGGTTAATATAATGCCTAATGCCACAGCGAATATTATTATATTAAGTGAAAACCCAGGAATACCGTTTGTATCGCCATTACCTGTATCTGTTCCAGGTGTGTATGTGAGTGACCAAATATACCTTTCAATAGATAAAGTTTGACTAATCGTATTATTTTCAGAAATTAATTCATCTTTTACATATTTTAAGACTTTATCAGAATTAAATTCAATATTTCCAGTATAATATGTAGTTACATCATCATCTACAAATGTTCCTGTAAGTGTAAAAGTATAGGTTGATGGTTCTCCAAATGTGAGCCATGAGTTACTAGCTAGATTTTGTAAACTTGGTTTCGTAGTTTGCTCAATTTCAGTTTCGCATACTAAATATATATAGATTGGATAGGGGCCAGAAGTATCAAGGATTGATGTTACCCAAGACAATACAGGTGAACGTCCATAATAATATTCATGGCTTATCTCATATGCATCAACAGTTCCATTGTTATCTGCTATACCATTGACATAATCTAACCCCGAAATATTACCCCAATCAATAAAGTTAAATGCTAAATAATAAGAATTGGTGTACTCAAGATTACTGCCAAGACCCAAGCCATCTTTTATAAAGATGTATTTAGTCGCGTCCCATCTAAAATGCGCACCAGGTTTTACCGAATATTGATTTAATGCGAAAGCAGGTTGAATTGAAGTAATAAGAGTTAAAATCCCTAAAATTAAAATCACCTTAAACTTTAACTTTTTCATATGATCAATGATCCCTTTATAGAATATTGTAAATATGAAGTGATAATCCAATTATTTATATTTACTTATTTATAAGAAAGTATTTGAATAAAGCACAATTTTACGTTTTACATTGACAAGGAAAGGGATAGTATTTTGCAAACCCCGAATAAGGCTCTTCAAAACCAAAATCAAACTTCTGTAAACTATAGAGCATGGCCATTATTTTTACTTGGCTTTATAAGGTTATTTTATGTTTCTATTTTTGAAAGAGCCTTATATAATTATCTATATTATGATATGGGTATTAGAGCGAGTATGTTAGGTTTTATTTCATCGGCGGGCTCTATAACTTATATTTTTGCGCCAATTTTAGGACAATTGCTTACTAAAAAATTTTTTGGAATAAGAAATGCTCTTATTTTAACTTCCATCTTGACACCTTTATTAACAGGTCTTCAAATTATCTATCCCGAGACTTGGTCCTTAATAATCTGTCGGATTTTATTGGGATTGACATTAGGATTGTATTGGCCAAACTGTTTAAATCTTTTAAGCCGATGGGGAAAAGTAAGCAGTTCTAAAAAATCAAAAAAAAATTTTGGATTTTTTAATCTTTCTTGGAATGCGGGTTTTATTATTGGACTTATTGTAGGTTTTCTTTGGGCATTTTCTTGGAGTGATTTTTTTGCTATGATTATTTCCTGGTCTTTATCATTTCTACTAATCCCTGTAAGTTTTTTTATAAAAAAGAGGGAAACATCCTTTATCTCACAAGAAATTGTGATTTATCAATCAGAAGATCCCCTTTCTCACTTAGATATTAAGGAGGATTTAGTGGTTAATTCACAAACACCTATGATTGTATATCCTGTTCTTTTTTCATGGTTCAGTATAATGTTTTTGGCGATCTCAAAATCAATATTTATTTTTGGTTATCCTATTTTAGTAAAAGCCCTCTTATCTGAGGAATTTTCTTACCTCACCTATCTTGTGCAATGCGGGTTACAATTCATGCAACTTCTTGGATTAACTTGGATAAATTCAATGAAAATTTATAGTAGAAAAATAGCAACATTAATAAGTATTATTTTTGTTGGCATAATTGCATTCACAATTGTTCTTCTTGGAAATATTTGGTATATTTCAATAATAACTGCTATTGCAGGTCTATTCTTAGGGCTAATCCATGGGGTTGGTTTAAAGATCATGTTAGAATACGGGACTGCAGAAAACACATCAAAATATGCGACTATAAATGAGGTAATAATTGGATTGGGTTTTGGATTAACTCCAATAATTGCTGGATACGTCATTGAAGTATCTTTATTCGGCATAGATTGGTTTTTAACATTCCTCGGACTAGTTATTTTATTATTTCTAATATTTCTTTCTCGAAATATTAAACGAGGAGAAGGTAATTTTGAGAGTTTATAGTTTTTCATCGTTTTGATTATAAATGATATTATCATATAGAAGGCTTCGAAATGAAAGTAAAGACCGTAATATCAATGAAAGCTTCAGTCAAGGTATTAGGAAAAAGCTTGTACATAAAAAAGTATTATTAAAAATTCTTTTTTAAAATAATTTTTATTTTTTAAAATAATTTTCTATGATTTTAACCCAAGGATGATTTTCAATATAATGCCTTTCGATACGTATATATTCATCGTTTTGTATGTTTTTAATACATTCTTGAATCTGTGGTATTGAATTCAATTTCCTATTAATTATATATTGAGATACTTGGTTAATTAGATCAGTATTTAAACCATCTGATTGAAACTTATCGGAAAATACTGATTCAATGATCAAGATATTTATTAAATCTTCTAAAAATTTAATATAATCTTTGTTATCATCTCTTAAAGCCTCATTTCCGTTCATTTGATTCATTATATATGCCAAAATATTGAAAGGTTCATAATCCTCGAAAAATCTAAGCGGTAATCGATTGATGTTATTGACAGAGATTTCTATAGTCAAATGAGCGCCCAAATTAAAAACAAAGTTATAATAGAAATTCATCAGTTTCGAATTCATTAGTAGGAGTAGATATTTTATACTGAAATTATTCTCTGCATTATCTTTTGGAATAATTGCGATACACGTGCTTAAAGGATAATACTTCTTATCGTCATATGCTACAGTAAGATTTGAACTAATTGTTTGCATAATCAATTTTTCAGGCTTTTGAAATATGGATTCATCTCTCGCCCTATGAAGAGCTTTTACGTCATAGAATACATATAATTCATCAAAGTCTATGTAAAATCGCCCTATATTTTTCCCTCTCAAAGTTTTTTTATATGTATTATTTTTTTTATGATCTGCTAAGAATTTCTCATCATCTCCAGTAGCTATACATGTTTTAGCTTTAAAATACTTGATTAAATCACAGTCTTTTGTCCCTTTTAAATAATTAATAATTTCAAGTTCATTATATTGGAGTTCTAAATTGAAATTATAATTTTCTTGCTCCAAATATGTTTTTTGTGCAATTTGATTTAATATTAGTTCATCTTCTTCAAATTTGCATTTATTTTGATTATAGAATTTAGATTTTATCAATATTATATGATCTTCTGAAGGTGGTTTTGTTGCCATAACTATAATAATTGTCTCAGCTGTTATAGATTGAAATGCTCCAGCACCCACATCAATGATTTCCTCAAGTTTAGTGTATTCTAATAAGTATTTTCTTAATAAATCATAATTACTTGACCGAATAATATTTTTGTGAACGATACAACTTATTATTGAAGAGGAATGACATAATTTTATAGATCGTTCGATAAAAATTCCAAAAACATTCATTAATCCTTTAGATGTTTTATATCTATTTTGATAAATTGCCTTCTCGAGAGAACTCAACTGCTTGTTAGACATATATGGTGGATTTTCAATAATTATGTCAAAACCCCCTTTTTCCATAATTTCTGGAAATTCATGAAACCAATGAAATGGCTTTAATTTAAATACCATTGCTTTCTTTTGTTTTTCTGTTAATTCAATTTTCTTTAAATCCTTGTGAGTTTCAAATACAATCTTAATTTCCTCATAAAAACAAGAATTTAAATCTTTACAAACAGGATTAGTAATTTCCGATTGTCTTATAAAACCAACTATTGCGTTACCTACCTTAAAATGGGAATCAATATTTTGTAAAGCCTTAACGTCTTTTGAATGAGTGACTAAATCTTTTAGTGTTAATAACAATCTCCTTTTCGTAACAACAATTGCTTCAATTTCAATATCAACACCAAATAAATTGTTTGATATAATGTATTCTCTGATTTTATACTTAGACCAGTTTATTATTCCTAAGCTTTTCAACATTAGATAATAGCCTTCTAAAACCTGTAATGCAGCAATTATAAAGTGTCCACTGCCTACAGCAGGATCTATGATTTTTAGAGAAATTATTGTTTCAAAAATATATTCAAGCCGTTCTCTATCACTTCTAGTAATAGAAATGTCTACAGACTTTTGCCTTGTTTTATTCTTTTTATAATCTTTTTCAAATAATTCATTCAATTTGGATAGTTCAGTTAAGAACTTATTATTTATTTTTTCAAGCAAAAATCTTTCGATTGTAGTTTTAGCGATATAATTTGCTATATTTTCAGGTGTATATACTGTTCCTTCCTTCTGGTTGTTCATTTTCTTCTCGAATCAAAACTTACATAAATAGCAAATATAAATATTTTTTTTCTAATTTTAATAAATATATTAAGTTAAATATGGGTTTTACTTAAACACTTTAAATTCTTAATTCTGTAAAAATGGAAGGAATAGATAAATTAGATATAAAAATTAGAAATATTTCCTTAATTATACTTTTTATAGCAATTACATTACTAATTATTTGGATTTTAAATTATATGCATTCACCAGAAAATACTTCTCCACTTTTAATGTCTATTGGGATAGCATTACTCCTTGCGGGAATCCTATTATGTACTAAGATACAATATGTTATTTGGATGAAAAAACGGTTTTAAAGAAGTTTTTATGGTTTAAAAAAGATATCTACTATTCTTATGAATTTAAAATCGTTATTATTAGTGGCAGGATTAAAAAAATTAAAATTACAAACCAAAACCAAATCGGTCCAAACATTCCGGTGTTCTTTTTATATTCTAAATACTCCTTCTTAAAACGAACTCCAACATCATATATTTCTTCCAATTTTGCCTGAATAAAATTAGCTAATAGAATTAATGGAAATACTAGTAATCCATCTATGTTTATTGCTCTTAAACCTAATCCTAGAGAAATTATAATAATCCCAAAATAAATTGGATGTCTACAAAAAGAATAAGCACCTTTAGTTAATAAACTTCCAGCAGTATCTTGTGCTCCAACAACTTTACGCTTGAAGATAGTTAGTAATAATATCAAAACTCCAAAGATCATTAATATTAAACCTAAAATATCAAACCATCTAAGATTTAAAGCATTATTAAGAAATGGAGGTCTTGTTATTACATTCTCATCAGAAGGGAGAATCATAGGTATATAACAAAATGCATTAAATAATATAACTGAAATCAGATTTATAGTTGTGTTTTCTAAAATCCCTGAATACCTCTCTCGATTTCTAAGAAAATAAGCAAATATTGGTATAATAATAAACAAACATCCAACCAAAATCAATCTAACCAACCACAAAATAGACATATTATCAGCTTTAATCTGTTTTTATTATTAATCTAATCTTTTTTTCTTGAAATTCTAAAAGGTAAATATCTCCCTACTTTATTCAAGTAGTTCTTAAAATCTTCACCAAATGTTTGGAGCAAAAATCTTTCTTCATCGATAGCTTTTGAATTAAATGTAAGAATATTAAATATACATACAAATAATACAATTACTGTGGGAATAATTAGAAAAGAACCTATCATGAGCAAAAATATACCAAAAACAATAGGATTTCTCATTATTCTATAAATTCCAGAAGTGATAAGCTCAGTATCGTCTGTAGGGAGTTCAATCCTAAAGTTTATACCAAGTGCTATAATTCCTAATATTTCAAGTAGAAAACCTAATGAAATCATAATCATACCAATTATAATTGAAATGTCATTAGATAAGAAATTCATTAGCCATAGATTCTCTATTATACGATTGAGAAATATATATAAAATTATAAGACCTAACCACAAAAAGATAGAAACTGAACTTAACCTTGTTAATAATAATGACCCCTCATGACTACCATGAGGATTTTTTCCACTTTTTTTAACCAAAATGATAGGCCAAAAAAATCCAGCTAAAAATAAAATTATACAAATAATAAAAAAAGATTTTATAAATATTGTTTCTATTATTTCAATTCACCAATTTTAATCAAATTGTTTGTATTGTGTATATTCTAAAAAAATATAAAATATCGTGGAACTTTTTTTTTGTATTCTAAATATGAATCACCATATTGTACATAAAGTTGTTTTTCTTCTCCTAAAATTCTTAAGTGCCCTGATATTATCGATAAACTAAGAATAATTAATGCTGTCCAAGAACCAATTGCTAAACAATTTCCTAATGATGTTAAATACATCATTACTAATTGTGGATTACGAGATATTTTATATAATCCAATAGTTATTGGTTTATTAAGCGGTGAATTTTTAAAATTAATGAGCGCTGTAAGAAATCCTATTGTTCCAGTAATTATTAGAACAATTCCAATAATAAACTCTATAGAGTCAATATTCAACGGAGTAAAAATAAATAAAATCAGAGTAATTAAACCAAAAATTTTCGCGATTTTTGTAAATGATTTTTGCAATTTGTTCCATCCTTCTTCATCATAAAGCCGTGAGATTACATTTTTTGAACAAGTTAATAAAAAGATTCCAAATGAAATGAAGAATAATACTTGAAAGATCCAACCATTCAACCATCCAATTGACAAGGCAGGGAATAATTCCATGTTAGTTTACCTTAATGTTCTTATTAAATTTATTAGGCTTCATTATATTTAAACTTTTTAGTCATCCCTAATTTGTCAGAAATTATTTATCATCTAATGAGAACTAAAGAAGAATTAAATTATTTACTAAACTAAAGCACTTGAATTAATAACTCTGCTATACTTAATTCCATATTTTTCTATTAATTAAACTCTAAAGGTGTTAACTTAAAGATAAAGGATTCGAATATTATATAAAATAATAGAAAAAATTGATGTTAATATTAATTTTTATGCTTTTAAAAGATATAATTATCTCCGACACAGATACGCTTATATTGCCTTGGAAACGTCTCTTTTATAAAATTATAATACTTTGAACAGTGACAAGCCCCAATAAAATCAATGTCTTCTAAATAGGATAATTTTTTAAAACCATGAAATCCCCCGATTATAGCTCTAATTCTTGAAATATTCTGAGCTTTCATGATAAATTTTTCTAAACCTGGATGTGCGCAACCGACCAATATAATAAACTCATTATCATTAGTTTTTAGAAAAACTGATTGCTCTGAGTTAAAACTTCCTTTAATTTGACCAGAAATATAGAAATTCTTTTCAATTTCAGTCATTTCAGAGACACCATTGATTTGTGTATTGGGAAATACTCTCGAAAACGATTTTAACTCATCAATTGGAACATAAATATTTGCAATAGGATTAATTTCAAGTATTTTTGCTAAACCTCCGGCATGATCATGGTGATTATGGGAAATTATAACGTTCTTTATCGCTGAGATATCAACATTGAATTCCTTGATATTATGGATTAAAATACTACCATTTCCACCTGTATCAAATAAGGAAAAATGTTCTGTAAAATAATTATAGATTAAGGAAGAAAACCCAAAACCCGTTAAGAATCCTGATTTAGGGCATTTATCATCATAAACAATACTAATTTCAAAGGATTGCTTCAATTTTATTCAATTTGAATATTTATTAATAATAATTTTATTTCCAAAAATAAATTTTCACTTTATTTTATATAGTTAGCTTTACTATAATGGAAAGTGATTATATCTCAACGAATTATTTCCTATTGGATTAATCTAACTTTCTAAATTTTCCTTTTAACTTTCTCTATACAAGATAAAATTATAAAATTTAATTCATATTAAATTAATTAAGTCCATTTATTGAATACAGGATGGGTTCAAAAATTCCTTTTTATAAGATATGTATAGTTGGTGATTTTGGAGTAGGTAAAACAACTTTGCTTCACCAATATTTAGAAAGGAGATTTAACCCAAATGTAAGTTCTACTATAGGCTCCAATTTTTTTGTACAACATATTAAAATTCCTAATGTTAAGACTCCTATTATCTTACAGATATGGGATTTAGCAGGGCAAGAACACTTTAAGTGGGTTAGACATGAATTTTATAAAGGAGCGAAAGGAATAGTCTATGTTTTTGATTTGACTAGAAAACAAACATTTGATAATATTTATGGTTGGAAAAATGAAATAGAAAAAGCTATCAAAGGATTTTCAAGTGTAATTGTTGGAAATAAGTTCGATTTAATAACTCGTAATAAAAAAATAATTGGAGAAGAAGAGGCTCAAACTCTTAAAAAAGAATTGACAGCTTGTGCATATCATGAAACTAGCGCTAAAACTGGTACTGGAGTGGAAGAATTTTTTTCTAAATTAGTAGCACATATTTATAAATCCTCTAAATAATAAAACAATGTAATAGAAATTAATTCATCAATATTTATTTCTTCATCTCAATAAATATCCAAGCTAAAAACGGTTCAATCTCTATATTATTAAAAGGCGATTGAGTAACCATTTGGCTAATCTCTTTAGGAGTATATCCTGCTTGCAGAGAGCCTAATGGTTCATTGATTCTCTTTAAAGCCTTAGGAACAACTATTTTAGTTGCAAACTTTAATAACCCATAGAAAAATTTCCTTGCGTCTCTACGAAAATCAAATATTAATAAAGTGCCATTATCTTTTAAAACACGAAAAAATTCATTAAAGGCTCTTATAGGGTCCTGCCAATGATGAAGAGAAAGAGTACTGAGTAAAAAATCTATTGAATTGTCTGGAAATGGCAAATCTTCAACATTTCCAATTTTAAATTCTATCTTTTTATTTAAATCATTTTGAAAAGCTCTCTCTTTAGCCAAATTTAATATTTCGTTAGATATATCAACACCTATTAAATCAAGATTTAGTAAATTTTTTGCTATCTCAACAATTAAATTACCAGATCCACATCCCAAATCAACCAATTTTCCTGTTGACTTGTACAACTTTAATTGAAAGAATATTTTTCTTCTTAAGAGTTTGAATGGTAGAAAATTAGTCATTTTTTCGAATGCTGCTGCAACTTCAGGATTATCAAGACCTTCAATACTAGGTTTCCTTAAATTCTTTTTTCGAGGTAAGCCAAAAATGAGTATTAATGCTATTATTATACCGAGAATTATTAGGAGAATTTGTAAGAAATTCACATTTATACCCTTGTTCTATAATGCTCCCATAAACCACTCAAATACGGGAGGGATATTTTCAATTATTCTATATTTTATATCTTTATGTAATACAACAATGAAAATCTCATCAAGTTGTGTTACCCACTGATAGTATTCATTATCTGAGATTTCTTTTAAGTTATTTTTATCTTCAAGATCTATATGGAACAATAAATAATTTGTCATATCAACATCTTCTAACTCCCATGAATATTCAATCTCCTCTCGAAGAACAGAAATAAATTCTTCCAGAGAAGGTTCCATTGAAATCCAACCATTGAGCCAAGTCTCCTCATCTTTATATAAAATAAAAAAATTAGCGGTTACCTCTGGAAGATCATTATTTTTCATGATTTTTTCAAATTTAGGTATATTGATTGTTAATCAATTATATTTTTCATATTTTTTTTTAGTCATACTATTTGAATTTAAAAGAAGATAAAAGATTCTAAGTTTAAAAGCCCAAATCCACTTTGTATTAATTCACCTAATCGAGAAATGAATCGAGTAGCAGGAGCTCCATCGACAATATTATGATTGAATAAAACACTAAGTGCCAGAAATTCTCGAATTTCAATCTTATCATTAATAACTGCCGGTTTTTTTGTAATACTTCCCACACCAAAAGCTAGAGGATGAGCAGTTGTTGGAATGGGCCAACCTCGAAGTTTACCAAACATACCTACTGAGCTAACTATAATTGTTCCCATCATTTGCTTAATCCTGACGGGATCTCTAAACTTTCTCTTTATTATAAATTTCCTGATAAATCTAGGTAGAGACACATATTTTTTAACATCTTCTTTCATATTATGATTTCCTAAAACTGTTGTTTCATCTGCTTCTTCTGATTGAGCTTTTCTTATTTCATCATTGATCTGGATTACAGTTTTTTTATTTGCTCTTCTAACAATAAGTGGTATTGGGGTCTTTACATCTTCAATAGATTTTTCAACTGTTATTGAAATATCAACATCCTCGAATTTGACAACTTTATTCTTTCCCATCATTATAGAATGGACGTCCTTAAATTCACTGGCTGCTTGTCCTATACACTTAAGAAGCCAAGCAGTAAAAGAGATTTTTTTTTGTGTATTCTTCTCATGATCTCGAATTTTGTTTCTACCCTCTGTTACATCAAATTCTAGTAATCCTTTAACATAATGATTATTATCTCCTAATGCAAGGAAATCTAAAGTAGGGATCCTTACTTTTGGAAAATCGATAATATCATAATGTCCTATATTATCGTCGTTTACTTCCTTCATTTTTATTTTTTTTTTTATAGATTCTTTGATTTATAATAATTCAGATCTTACGATTTATAAACTTATTCTTATAATTCAAGTGGTTTATATTCTATTAATTCTCCTTTACCACGTTCCATATAAAAAAATTCTGACTCCTTCGGTTTAAAATTGTTCTTTAATAGCTTTAATGCATTTAAACCCTTCTCAAATTCATCACAGATAAAAATATCGATGCTAATATATCCATGCTCTGGCCATGTGTGAAGAGCAGTATGACTTGTCTCTAAAATAGCAATGATACTATATCCAAAAGGGGTATAATTATGATTATAAATATCTAGAATTGTCAAATCAGAAGAAATCAAAGAATCCATAAATATTTGACGGATTTTTTCATTATCTAAGATTTGATCTGGGGAATCAAATCGCATTTCTCCTACGAAATGAAAACCGATGGGAAGAAATGGTGTGGCAATTTTTGCTTTAATTTCAGAAGTATATATCGGACGTGAACTAAAGCTAAGGTTGTACCTACTTTGTGGATTTATTACTGAATATAAGTAAAAAAGATGACTAAATTTACCTATTATGCTGGCACCTTCATAGCGATTGAAATCAGGTACCAATTGTTTAATTATAAATCCATGATCTAAAATAGATAATTGTAGTTTCTGCATTTCTACTGGAGGTTTGTTTCCAAAGCTAAGTAGGCATTTTTTACCTATTATTGGATAAATTTTACCATTAACATCAATAGTAGACTTTAAAACTTGACTTGCTCTTTTTAAAAATAATCTTAACCCTTGTATGGTATAAGGGGGATCCATAACAACTACATCGTATTTGTTAGTGATCTCTTTAGGACATGGTTCTCTTAAATCATAATGGATAACTTTAAAATTTTGTAAAGAGTAATCATCTGCTTTTTCTGAGATATATTCTAAAACTCTTTTATCAATATCTAATACTGTTATTTCTTTCGCTAATTGGGTCAATCCTACAGCTAGAGAAATACTATCGTCGTCCCCTAAAAAAATAATCCTTCTCCCTTCAATATCTCCATTTTTAAGTAAAAAAAAGGTTCTTTTTATTATTGTAGAAAAGTCAGCATGCGATTGATCAAGAGCAAATTCTGGAGATGGTCTATTCTGTATGATTTTTTGCATGTCATTTAAATATGAAAATTCTTCGGGTATATCTATAATAGTATTATTAAAACTTCCAGGTAAAGGATCATAATCAAATTTTAAATCTAATCTTGCTTTTACCCATTGTCTTCCTTTTTCACCAAGAAAATTCCTTTTTTCTAGAATTCCAGACTTAACTAACTCACTTCTGACAGCAGCTAGGGTTGGAATAGCAATGTCTGTTTTTTGAGCTAATTTTTTATTTTTAAGAGAAGGAAAACGATACATTGTCAATAAAATTGAGCGAACCCCTTCGATACCCTCAGCTAACTGTGCTCTCTCAGCAACGAGTGCAAATATTTCCTCTGCTTTAGTATCCATGAGCTTGCCTCTTTAATTACCATAAGAAACGATTTTCTTAATATGGCTAAAGAATTTAATACAAAATCGTTAATAACATTTTTCATTAGAAACTTAGCGCGCTATTTTTTTTTTAAGCAAAGTGAAGATTAATGCTAATGTTAGTGGACTTCCAGTTATCAATATATGGACACCTAAAATGACTTGAGATGTCATAAAACCTAAAAAAGCATAACTATATGTAATATAAATTAAAATAATTGGTGGGATCAGGTCGATCCAATTAACCCGTTTTAGATTTTGGCGCTTTAAAACGATTATCATTGAAGCACCACCCACAGTTAGAATTTCAAAAATAATAACAATTATTACAGGTAAATTATAGACACCTGGTATTAGGGTTATAAAACCCATTAAGGTCATTAAGACCAACCCTAATGGAACAACCAGAAAAATGGTATAGATTTTTCGCTTTAATGAATCGTGATTATCAATTTCACTGATATTTAATATTTGGAATCTTTTCTTTTCCTTTATCCAGGTTAAATTGTATGATATTTGATAAGCAATTGGTATAATAAACCAACCAATAAAATTAAAAGTCGGTATGCCAAAGAAAGACCCACCTGCATAATTCCAAGTCCATAATCCCATCTCAACAGCAATAGGATCCATACCCCAATCTAAACTAAGAGCAATCAAAGAAGAGGTTAAAATACGCATCCAAACAGTTAACTTTAAACGCTCACTAATAATCATTGCACTATAAATTATACCTACCCATGCTAATGGAATCGATAAAGGCACTATTCCAAAAATCATAATAGGTTCTGCTGCATAATAATGATTTCCTGTTGTAATTCCTATAACTTCTAATAATATACCATATAGGAACAATGTTATCAGCATTAACAATCTCTGTATACGGTTAGTTGATCCATCAAGTAATGCATGAACTACTGCTAATCCACACAAAATAAAACCTGTTATAAAAGGAAGAAATTCTAACATGAAAATTTCACTCTATTCTAATATTTTTAAAAAAATAAAACAAACCATTAAGTCTTAATTTATAGGCTTTTTTATTTAAATCTAACACTTTCACATTAGTTAATAATAATTAATATTGTAAATATAGTACAGTGTATGGAATACTCCTTTTTTCTGTTAATTCATCAATATATTCAATTTTTAACATCACAAACATTTAAATATGAAATAAGATATTTTTTTTACAGTAAAAATTTTTACGGTAACAACAATTTTTACCAAAAAAAGAAGTGTAAATATTATGGCAAAAAAAAAAGAAAAGAAAAAGTCAATTTTCGAAAAAGTTGGACTTGTATTTAGAAGCCCTGTAAGAGTAGATATTTTAAGACAACTTTCAGAGAGTCCTCAAAAACCTACAGAAATTGCTGAAAATATTGGACTTCAAAAACAGAATATTAATTATCACTTAAATGCTCTAAAGCGAGGTGGGATGATCCAAACTCGAAGAGAAGAATTTACTGAAGAAGAAGTCCCAAAGGGAAAAGGAACGAGGATTAATGGAATAAGTAAAAGTGGAAAACTAAAAGTTACTCAAGGGGTGGAACTTACCGAAAATGGTAAAAATATCGTAATTCAGTTTATAAGTCCACTTTATGAAGAGAAGGTTTCTGAAGAAAGTGAACATATAAAAGAAAAAAATAAAAATAATAAAAAGGAGGATGAATAAGTTTGAAAAATGAAAATATCCAAATTGTAAAATCTATATTTGAAAATCCTTTAAGTTTTCTTAAATTAGACACTCCTCAAGTTTATAAAAACATGACTGTTATCCTTATCATTGTTCAAGATGATAAATTTATTGATTTTATTAGTATTAAAGAAGCTGAAGAATTAGAATTAATAGAAATTGTTGAAACTGATACTGTTGGCCAATTAGAAGTTATAAATAATAGCGATAAGCAAATATTAATTCCCTTTGGAATGACCGTTCATGGTGGAAAACAGGATAGAACAGTCTGGGAACCAATTTTGATACCAGTAGGAGGAAAACAAAGTATTGTAAGTGAGAATCCTGGAACTGTTAAACAGAAATATACAATTCCTGCAAAATGTGTAGAACAATCAAGATGGAGTTATATTAAAGGTCGTGGGTTTAAATCTTCAAATACACGACTTCACCCTAATGTTGCCTTTGAAGCAATCTCAGCAGCAGGTCAAGGTGCTGTATGGGACGAGATCCAATCACATAGAGCTGAGATGAATTATGCTCTTTCCGTTGCTCCTACTCAAAGTTATCTTGAAATGACAAAGGAATCTGAAGAGCAAACCGGAAATTTCGTTAATCATTTTAAAAATGTGGAAAATCAGTGTGGAATAGCTGTTTTTATTAATGGGGGTTTTATCGGTATTGAATTTTATGCAAACTCAGAAGTATGGAAGACAATGAGTGAAGATATTCTTAAAGCCTTCTCTATTGAAGCACTAAGGTTTAAGGATAAACCTCAAAGTAAAGTAATTGAATACCATGATGAACTTCTTAAAATTTTGAATAGATTGGACTTCAAATACTCCTTCAGAGAAGGAGTAGCACTTGGAAATGTAGTAGAATTCAATTCCAACGATAACAAATGGCGAGGAATTACATTAGTCCATGAGGAAACAATGGCTCAGTTTTATTTGGTTTCAAAACGAGGGGGATTTCAAGGTAGTACTCGTTTAAATACACAATTTCAGACAGTTATTAATCAAAGGTATCAAATCTAAAATATTAATCTAATTTTCACATTTTTTTTTATAATAAAAGCTTTTTTTCAATTGTTATTACCAAATTTCTTTATTACATAAATTAATAGTCAGATATATTTTAAAAAAAAAAGAGTTAGTTAAATTAATTTTTTATAATCCTGCTGCGAAGATAGTACCAACAGAAAAGAACCAAACTGTTATTATTGCAGCAAAAAATGACCCTAGATAGATTTTCCCTGTTTTACGATAAAAGAAGATCATAAAGAAGTACACTAAAGCAGATAAGGGAATTACTGACATCAATTGAAGGGGCATTATTGGATTGATCCACCAACCATTATATGGGTAATTGCTGATAGCTACTCCGATATATTGAATCAGGAAAAGAATTAAGAGTCCAAACAACATGGCAAATAGAGTTTTAGCCCACCAAATTAAGTGGGTTTTTATTGATGTACTACTTTCCTCTTGACGAATTTGCCCGAATAAAAACACCCCACCATTTAATAGGAAAAATGGTATAAATATAGGAAGATACAGTAGGAACATTAAAAAGCGTTGTATAGTAAACATTTTTGCAAAGGTCCAGAAGATTCTGAATTCGGTTAAGAAGAAAGTCTGGAAAATACTTACAAGCATATACATCCATCCAAATAAGATTATTGCAAGTAGGGCTGTTTTTCCAAATATTTGCCAGTGGGCTTTATTCTTAATAGTTGTGCCGAACTTTTCATTATCATAGGTGACACCAAGATCATATAGTGTTATACTACCTCTCTCCTTCCTATTGAAAATGATGTACCATAAACTTACCAGAAAAACAGCAGCAGCAGCAGTCGTAAGATAAAATCCTGCCCAGTTATTCATCATACCCATATGCCAAGGAGCTCCCCATGTGCCTGAGTCATCTATAGACCAGTGTACATCTGCGTGTGTAAACAAGCCGAAAAATAACGCAGCAATTACAGTATTGACTGAAGCAAAAATCCACCACAATTTCTTACTTTTCGTAACCACACGTTCAGGCATTGGTTGTTTGACTTCTTCGAAAAATTTGGTTTTCAATAGCAATAGGCTCAAGAAAATAACAGAAACAAAGCTAAACAGTAACGCTAATCCACCAAAAAGTTCTACTCCTAAATATGTCTGTCCCGTAATTGCAGCAATATTCCAGGCATCAGCTTCGCTTTTACCCTTCAAACCTTGTAACATCCATGCCACGATCTCAGCAGTAACCTTTTGATCCATAGTTTGACCCGGATGTGTTAACCCTACAGCGTAATGCTCTCGATAAGCATTCCCCGTACCAAAATTTCCATAATTTGTGTCCACGGCACCAGTACCTGGAGCTACACCCGCATTTGTTTCAAGAATTGACATCCCTTGTGTTTTAACTTGCGCTACTGTCCAATCTGATGAATACAACGGAGTAGGCAAAGTACCAGTAATGTAAGCAAAAGGAAGATCATACCACTCCTCATATTCTGACCAGATATGTAATACATTATGAAGTACAGCAAAATTATACAAAAAGGGAGGAAAAGTTTCAAATACGCAAGCATCATGGCCAGGATTCATTGCTGCTACTATTGAACCTAGTATATACCCCATAGAATGACCAAAAAGGCCCATTTTAGTTTCACCTTTGACGGTAGATCCATTAACAAATGGTAAACCTTCCAACCATTTATATGCAGCATTGAGGCATCCAACAAGATATTCTGTATCTCCTTCAGAATCTCCATGAGCAGCTCTATCAATTGCTAAAACTACAAAACCAGCTTTAGCTAACTCCAATGAAGCAGGTCTCTGAACATCTTTATCATTATTATAACCATGTATCCCCAGAATTCCAGGTGCTGGATTACTAGCGCTTACACCTATAGGGCGGTATAATTTTGCTACAATTTTATTCCCAAGATCATCTACTATAGCAACTTCTTGTACATCTATTCTACCAAAATTATTTTGAAACGCAGCAGACATTCCACCAGAAAAAAATATAATTATCACTGATATTAAAAAACATAGTTTGATTCGTTTGTCTTTTTCCATATAAAACAAACCTCTCAATTATTTTTTTTTTAAATTTATTTTTGCTTAATAGGCATTGTATATTTGATCGTAATTCTTTATAAAATTTTTTTTTTCTGGATACAAAAGAGTATAAAAATAATGATTTTCTAAGTATCAGTTTCTAAATAAGTCATCATTAATTATATAATTCTTTAAACATAAACAAGAAATGTGAATTGAGGTACTTTTATGAATGATTGGAGAGAACAATATAAGAATTATGTTGTTTCCCGTTGAAAAAGCAATTATTATTATAGAATCTGGAAATCGATTAGTAGTTGGGCACGCTGTTGATGAGCCGATAGTTTTATTAATTAATTATCAATTAACATTAATAACATCATTTTAAAATCATAAAAAAAAAAATAAGTGTTAATTATGAACATGCTAATAGCTTTTTATTCAAGAACAGATAATACCAAGAAAATTGCTGAATTAATTTCAAACAGTTTAAATTGTGAATATGAAGAAATTATTGATGTTAAGAAAAGAACAGGATTTATCATAGGATTTTTTAGGTGTGGATACGCTGCAACAAGAGAAAAACTAACTACAATCAAAGAAGGACAAAAAAATCCAGAATTATATGATTTAGTTATATTAGGAACACCTATATGGAACAAAAGGATGACACCTGCAATTAGAACATACATCTCTGATAACAAAGGTAAATTCAAAAAGGTTGCATTTTTCTGTACCGAAGGTGAAAAAGGAGGTTCCGAAACCTTTGAAAGCATGGCTAACTTATGCGATAATGAGCCATTATCCACATTAGAAATTACAAAGAAAGAAATTAAGAAAGGTTATCATATTGATAAAATCAATTCTTTTATCCGAGAAATAAAAAACGATTAAAAATTCACATTTTACATAATCGAGAATTATCCATTCACTCCTCTAAAATTATAAATTTTGAATTTTCGTTATAGTATCACAGAATCGATGAGCTTCTAAAATTATAAAAACAATGAAACTATTATATGATTGCGGGGATATAGGTAAATATAAATTAAGAACAAAATTTTTTAATTATTGTTATCGATTTTAAAGAACGTAAAAAAGAGATATTGGAAATAGATGGTATATTTTCAAATTAGTCCAGTTGGATTTGATTGTGGATTAGAGAAACAAAATTGCAATAGATATCCAGATTTCTGTAAAGAATGTGTAAAAGTTAAACTTGAGAAATTGGGTTTAAATCTTACTCATAACATTAAATTCACGGTAATTGATTCTGAAGAGAAACGTATTGAGATGTTTCAAGAGTTAATATGGCAGAAATTTCTGGATGTTTTAAACATAAAACACATTTTATTAATGGCTAAAGAATCTGGATTAGCTCTAGTTGATTATCCGATCTCAGGATCAGGGATAAATACGGAATTACTTACGGGGTTTATCCAAGCTAATGTAACATTTTCAGAATCGAGTACTACCTCAGATGAGAATGGGACATACGGAAAGAACTATCAAATTTATGAATTTCAATATGAAAAATTCAATATTTTACTTCAAAATGGCCAATTTATTAGAATCTGTTTGGTTTTAGATCATAACGCTTCTGATAGTTTGAAAACTCTTGTAAATGAGTTCTTAAATGATTATGAGAGTATATATCTTGATAAAATTGGAGAGCATATAAGAAAAGGGAAAATGCATTTCGAAGATACTATTGATTTTATAATGGATACTTTTAATGTAAAATTAGTGTTCCCAATGGTTTTAACCCACACATTATTACCAGATGAATTAGAATTAATTCAAAAGAATACTATTAAAAAAGCTATAATTGACTTTGCAAAAGAATTACTTGCTTCAAAAACATTCTTTTTTATTATTAATTTAATTGATGAAGTCCAAAAAGTCGTTCATATTGACGCAAATAAAATTCTTTACGAAGTTTATAATCTTATAGAAAAAAATATCATCCTCCCTACTACTATTGAAACTGCTGAAGACGCAATTAGTAATTTTCAAGAGACACGAGCAGTTAGAATCGATCGTAATGAATTAATTTCCTCAATAATAGCTAATGAAGATGAAATAAGTGAATTAAAAGAAAAAGCAAAGTATATGAATGAAGAAGAAGTTAGATCCTCTATAAATTCTTATCTTAGAAAAGCCGAAACTGCTGAAAAAGGATTAGCTTATAAAGAAGCACAAAAAGAATATGAGATGGCACTTTATTTGGCATCTGGTTTTGATTTTAAGGATGAAGTCGGGAGAATCTCATTCATGGTTTTAGAACTCGATAAAAAGATTAAAGATTTAGAACTAGAATACGCTTTAAAAGTAGGTGAAAAAGCTGAGAAAAGGAAAGATTACATCAAAGCTATTAATTATTATAAACAAGGATTGCAAATTTTAAAGAACGTCCAAGACTTAAATGGATTTGAATCTCAAATTAAAAAGTTAGAAAAGAAGATTTCAAACCTCCAAAAACATTTATAAGTTAAATGCTTCATTAAATGCATTTAAATTCATTTCTAAAGCTTTCCCTGAGAAATTCTGTTTTATTGATTCCTCAATAATAGATTGATTTAATGGTAGAAATTTAAGGATGTAGCCTAATATCGCAATATTCATGTTTTTTAGATTTCTCGTATGTTTTAAGGCAATTTCCATAGCCGGAATAAAGTAAATATTGTCTGAATTTTCATATAGAATATTTAACAGATAATCTAAAGAAGGATATTCATTACTGATATCATGTTTCTCATAGGTAGATATGATCAATTTAGTAGTTTTGTCAGATTTAGTATATTTTAACAGATCTATTATACTACTTTCCTCTAAAGCAATTATCATATCAGCTGTTCCTATCATTGGTATTGGAGCATACAATTTATTTCCAAAGCGAAGGAAACATGTCACTTTACCTCCTCTTTGACTAAGACCATGGGTTTCAGAGGTTATTACTTTATACCCTTGATTCACCAAGGCGTTTCCTAAAATCTGTAATAAACGAATTAGACCCTGTCCACCCAAACCTGTAATTACAATAGTATAATTATCGAAAGTCATAATTCTTCCTCCTTTTTAATAGCATTATTTGGGCAAATTTCTTCACATATACCACAACCTAAGCATAAATTTGAATCTATAAAAGCAGAATTATCTTTTTCATCAATAGCAGGACATAAAAATTGACTATAACATATACCACAGTTATTACAGAGTTCAAGGTCAATATATCTTATTATTATTGGTTGTCTTTTCACAGTTTTTTGAATGCATTCATCCTTTATAAGAATGACATGTAAGGACTTATTTTCTAATACATCACATCCTTTTTCATAAATGAGATTTCTTAATTGTGAAGTATATCCCTCATCTTTATTTTCATTATGCTTAATTACAGTAACATTAGCTCCCGTACCTAGTAAAAACTGTTCTAAATCTATACTTTTCTTAAAAGATCCCTCATTATAATAGCGAGTGTCACTTCCAGGATGAGGTTGTTGCCCCGTCATTCCAATCCATCCATTATCTAATATCAGAACTAAAATTGGGGCTTTATTATAGATTCCATTTAAGAGTGCAGGAATTCCAGAATGAAAAAAAGTACCATCTCCTATGATTGCAATATTCAAACTCTCACTTGTTTGGGCAACTCCTTGAGCCAATGCTATACTTGATCCCATACAATACTTAACATTAGCAAAAGAGAAAGGAGGGAGTGCTAAGAGAGTGTAGCATCCAATATCTTGGTAAAAATAGATATCTTTTCCAGATTTTGATTTAATTTTTTTAACTGCTTTTTGTAATGCATATCCTGTTGTTCTATGGGGACACCCCGCACACATTATTGGTTTTCTTTCCATTGTGTTATATTTCCTTTTATTAATTTCGTTTAAATCCACTTTAGGTTTTAAACCAGTTATCTTTATCAATGCTAAAGCAACTGTAGTAGGATTTAACTCTCCTACAAAGGGTAACAGTGAATTTTCTTTAGAATAAGAGAATGGATCCTTCCCATGAATCTTCACTTTAAGACTATTCATTTGAGCAATAGCAAGAACCTGAGTTTCAAGAAAGGTATCGTTTTCTTCTACAACAAATACTTGGTCACATCTCTCAAGAAAAGATGTTAGTTTTTTCACTGGAAGGGGGTTTATGAAGCCAATTTTGAAAAGTGGTACATTTAATTCAAGAAAATCTAGTGCTTCGAGTACATAGCTGTATGATACACCACTAGTTATGATTCCTATCTTAAATTCGTTTATTGCATCCCCATTTTCAATTCTATTTAATGTACGGTTTTCAGACATTTCTAATGCTTGCTTCATTCTATTATATATATGATTTTCCTTCATCTCTAAAAAGTAAAGCCTAAGGGCTACATTAACTTCCTTTGATAAATCAAAATCATCTTCAAGTTTTGATCTTTTTATTTCTCCAATAATTACATTACTCCTAGCATGAGAGACCATCGTAACTGTCCTTAATATTACGGGAAGCTTTAATTTTCTAGATATTTTAAATGCTTCTTTAGTGAATTCTAGGCATTCCTGAGGATTACTGGGCTCTAATGCGGGTATTTTAAAAAGTTTTAAATAATTTCGAGAATCCATTTCTACAGCACTCGAATGTTGTTGTGGATCATCAGCAACTAAAATAACCAATGCTGAATTATTATTTTTTGGACGTGTTGTAGCGAGAGCAAATAAAGGATCAGAAGCAACGTTCAACCCAACGTTTTTCATACCGACCATTGCAGTGGCTCCTCTGGCGTACGCAGCCCCAGCAACTTCTATTGCTACTTTTTCGTTAATACTGCATTCTACCCATTTCATTCCTGCTTTCTTGAAAATATCCATAAAAATCTCTCCAACTTCAGAGCTGGGGGTGCCAGGATAATATGTATAAATATCAATGCCGCTTTCCAAAGCACCACGAACAATCGATTCGTTCCCTAAAAGGAACTTTTCATCTCCAAGTTTTCCTCCAACAATTTTATCATAACTCATTGTCTTAAGAAATTAAAATCCTAATTTATTTCTATAATTTTAATAAATAATTTACTTCAAATTTTTTTATCATTAATTCCTTATTAAGATACTTTCTCCTTAAAGTATGTATTATTCATTATTTCAACATAAACGTTTAAAATGAGAGTTACTTAATTCCTCTATATTATCCAAAAAACTTTAAATTAAAAATCTAAAAATTAAAGAGTAGATTATAGTGGGAAAAGGTGGAACTGTTTTAGGATTAATAGGAGTACTCTTAGGTGCTGGAGGACTTGGATTTGCATTTATAATTTGGAATACTCAAAATATCCTCAAATCACAGATTATTGGAGTAACACCACAAGATATTTGGTACTTATACAATGATGATACGTTCGATGTTGACTTGCCTTTAACCTATATGCCAATTCCAAATATGTCAAAAAGCATTGATTTAACAACTCAAACTTCGATTTACCTTTTATTTACATGTACAGCCTTAATAACAGGAAATCTGGGCAGATCAGATGTAATGATTTATTATTATATTGATGAAACTATTATAAGTTATCCAATAGCTCGAGTTGGGGGTAATGCAGGAAACCATTCATCTTACATTCATTCGGTTTCGCTACAACATTATATTGAGGGATGGTCTGTTGGATCTCATAATATATCCATGTTTGCACGTTCTACTGTCGATACGAATTCTCTTCAATATTGTAGATTAACAATACAAAGCTTTCGTGTTTAACAAAAAAAAAATTATAAAACACTAACTTCTTTTTTTTTGAATTCACTATAAATTAAAAGTTGATAAACTACAACTAATAGCAATAATCAGGTGCTAAGGAGTAAGGATATATGAGTTGTAAATATTTCCTCAATTCATAACATAGATGACATTCATTAACAAACTTTTGGTTTTGCTGAAATCCATGTTCTTTAGCAAGTTTTAATAGTCCTATAGGTCCTTCTTTCGAAACAATTGATAAAATGGGATGTTTATCGACATTGTAATTTTTTAAAATTTTAGTTAGAGATTTGATGTTAGTATTCCCTATACAGATTCCAGGACAAAGCGTAACATTACCTTCGCAATCGATTTCAATAGTTTCAGGATTTTGGAGATCCCCTTCAATCCAAAATGGCATAGGACATTTTCCTGATGGTAGCTCTTCATTTAGTTTCATATATCGTGCTAACTCTGCACCTCCCCCCTCTAAGCTCATTACCATATGATGGTAATTTACTCCTTCTATTTCACCCAATTTTTGTAAATTTTCTTTTGTTATTCGATTAAAACTATTGTCCGAATCTAAATCTTCTACAAAATAGCTGTCTACGTAAATTGATTCAAAACCAACACTTACAGCAGATTTAAGAGCAATTTTAACGTATTCTATAGGTATGAATTCTTGGTGAAAATAATCAAAACTGAAAGTTAACTTCAGCAATCCCGCTTCATTTAATTTTTCTAACTTTTTCAATGCCTTATTCTCATTTCTCGCCCAAAAACTATTAGTAATAAGCCCCCTATCAGGAATATCTCTGTTTTTTGCTTCTTTTAAAATATGCTCCAAATAATTAAAATATAAAAATGGTTCACCCCCATGAATCCAGACAGATTGTAATGGATGCATCTTTGTTAATTCTTCTAAATAATTCGAAGATTCTTTTGGACTAATAAAACCAATTCGTTCTGGTCCGGCTTTATAACTACAATGCTGACATTTCGCTGGACATTTGAATGTAAGAAGAAAATCAACATTTTTAACTTTCAAAAGAGAATCACCCTTGTTTAAAAAGAAATTATGAATATATTAAATTTTTGAATTTGTTGAATGATTATTAATGTAAATAAGTTAATAATACTATCATAAATGGTTCAGCCTAGTTGTTTTTCCATTTGGAGGTGTTTTTTCGATGATTGGTTTTGTACTGCTATTATCAGCGTCCATCTTTTCTTTTATTTGAGATATTTAAATAACTTTTAATAAGAGGAGAAATAATCCAAATTTTTAAAATTTCTTAACGATTTTTAAAAGTAATCAAATAATTGAAGAGAGAAATAAAAACTAATGACAATTTTATTAAATCCTAAAAAGCATGATCGCTATTATCCCGATGAGAAGTCTAAGGAGATTATGCTTAAAACTATTGATTTTTTTGAAAAAAAGGGGAAAGCAAAACTAAAAGAAGATTATCACGAAAGGGTTTGGTATTCTGATTTTATTGAGTTTCAAAAAAACAACAAAATTTTTGCACAGCTTCTAACACCCACTCCATATGGTACTGATGAGAATTATCGTTGGGATACATGGCGTATTTGCGAATTTAACGAAATTCTTGCGTTTTATGGTCTTAATTATTGGTATACTTGGCAAGTCTCCATTCTAGGACTTGGACCCATATGGATGAGTAAAAACGAAATAATGAAGAAGAAGGCAGCTCATTTACTTAACGAAGGAGCTATATTTGCGTTTGGCCTTTCAGAAAAAGCGCACGGAGCAGATATCTATGGAACTGAGATGAAGCTTACACTACAAGAAGATGAAACTTATTTGGCTAATGGAGAGAAGTATTATATTGGTAACGGTAACGAAGCGGAAATGGTTTCAAACTTTGGCAAACTCACGGATATCGATGGAAATATCCCTCCTTATGATATGAAAAATAAAGAGCAATACGTATTTTTTGTAGCAAATTATAAACACAAAAATTATGAATTGAAAAAAAATGTATGCGATAGCCAAAATTATGTAGCAAACTTTGCTCTTCATGATTATCCCATTACAGAAGAGGAAATTCTTTCTAAAGGAGAGGATGCGTGGAATGCCTCACTTAATACTGTAAATGTTGGTAAATATAATCTAGGTTGGGCTTCAATTGGCATTTGTACACACGCATTTTATGAAGCCATTCATCATGCAGCATATCGTAAATTATATAATATGTATGTAACTGATTTTCAACACGTTAAACAAAATTTTGTGGATGCTTATACCCGGTTAGTCGCTATGAAATTATTTGGATTAAGAACTGCTGATTACATGCGCGTAGCTTCTAAAAAGGATCGTCGCTACCTACTTTATGCTCCTGTAATGAAAATGAAAACTACAACACAAGGAGAGGCAGTTATCAATCTCTTATGGGATGTTATTGCGGCAAAAGGTTTTGAGAAAGATATGTATTTTGAGAACGCAGCTATGGATATTCGTGCTCTTCCGAAACTCGAAGGCACGGTTCATGTTAATATTGCCTTAATTTTGAAATTTATGCTAAGCTTCTTTATGAATCATAAAGATTATGAGGAAGTTCCGCGACAGGATAATATTAAAAATGATGATTTTCTTTTTAATCAAGGACCCACTCGAGGATTGGGAAGAGTTCGCCTTCATGATTGGAAACCTGCTTTCGAGAAATATCCTTTACCCAATGTTAATATTTTCTTAGAACAAATTAAACTATTCAACCTTTTTGGAACAAAAGCAACTCCCAGTCCAGAACAACAAAAGGATATGGATTTTATGCTCTCTGGAATTGGTCAAATTTTTGCTCTTATAGTATATGCTCATCTTATCATTGAAAATGCTCCTATCTACAACATTGATGATGATACTGTTGACCAAATTTTTGACTTTCTGGTAAGAGATTTCTCAAAATATGCATTGAATCTGTATCATAAACCTAGTACTACACCTGAGCAAATGGAATGGTGCTTAAAGATGATTAAAAAACCTAACGTAGATCAGGAGAGATTTAACAAAGTCTGGAACATCGTACACGGCTTAAAGGACGCATATCAAATGAATGATTAATTGTATACTTATCTAATAAAAAAAGGAGAAATTTTTTATTCATATCTTAGAATTTTAAAATTCTTAACCTTTTAATTCTAATTTTTCCATAAACAATTAATTATGAATAGTTTTGATAGAATCTGGATGGCATTAAATCTTGAAAAACCAGATAGAATTCCAACTCATACTATTAACATTGATGGAAACGTTGCTGATATTATTCTAGGAAAACCAGAAAGAACTGCATTTGATATCTTTGATGAGATGGAACAGAAATATCCCGATGAATGGGTTGATAAAATTAACCAAATTCTCGATGATATTGAAATTGGTGTCTTTGCAAAAACAGTTCGAGCTGGTTATGAACTAGGATTTGATGGTGTTGGTGTTCAATATATTCCATTTATCCTTGAAAGCCAAACTGAGATGACAGATATTTTTGGAAAAAGACATAAAGTAAGAAATATAGATGGAAACCCATACCCAGATTATTATGGCGGATATATTAAAAATCGAGAAGATTGGGAAGCATACCCTAAACCAGATTTAAAAGAAGAATACAGAAAGGCTAAAAAATTTTACAAAGGAGTTGTTAGAAAGTGCCGTGATATTAAAGATGATATCTGTATTTTTGCTCAAAACGCCCTAACTTCAGTCTTTCCACCCGTGTGGCAAGGAATGGGAATGACTTATTTCGTTAGAGCTTTGAAAAATGATACTAAATTAATTGAGGAACGTTTTAGATACACTACTGACTTCGTTTTAACTGTATTTAAAGCATACTCAGATTGTGGTGCCAAAATTTTTCTAGAGGGTGGAGATATTGCACATAGTGGAGGGCCAATGATAAATCCAAAATACTTTAATAAATATTTATTACCTTGTTATCAAGAAGTAGCAGAAGCAATTCATGAGTGGGGTGGAAAATATATCTTACATACGGACGGAGATATTACCAGTCTTTTAGATTTTATAGTTGAATCTGGTTTTGATGGACTCCAATGCTTAGAACCTCCATTAGTAGATCCTTATTTAGTCAAAAAGAAAGTTGGAGATAAATTGTGTTTATCTGGAAATATTGATACTAGATATATCTTGGTAAAAGCCCAAAAAAATGAAGTTATTCAAGCTGTGAAAGAGGCAATCAAAGCAATGGGCTTTGGAGGCGGATTTATGTTATCTCCTGCTAATTTTCACCCTGAGATATCTGTTGAACGCTTAAAATGGATGATTGAAGCTACTTTAGAATATGGGAAATATCCTCTACAAATTTAAAAATTTGGAGTTAGCATAGTTATTATTTTAAAATTAACTTTACATATTTAATAAAAAAATAGTCTTATGTGAAAATAAAATGGCTAGACCTAAAGTAATTTTACCCGAAAATGGAATTTCTGAAGCTGATCTATTAAAGGATATGGAAAATATACGTAAAGAGGATATAAACTGGAGAAATGGCAAAGTATGGAGTTTGGTATATCACGCTTCAGATGAGCATACTGAGATGCTCAAAAAAGCTTATACAATGTTTTTTTCTAAGAATGCTTTAAGCCCTATAGCATTTCCAAGTTTAAAGAAGTTTGAAACCGAAGTAATTTCCATGGCTGTTGACTTATTTAACGGAGATAAACGATGTTGTGGAAGTATGACTTCAGGAGGCACTGAAAGTATTTTAATGGCTATAAAAACTTATAGAGATTGGGCAGAAGAAAAATTTCCAAACATTAAAGAGCCAGAAATGGTCTTACCTAGCTCTGCACATCCTGCGTTTGATAAGGGGGCGGATTATTTTAAAGTAAAATCCGTGCGAGTACCAGTAGACAACGAAACTCATCGAGCAGATGTAAAAGCTATGAAAAATGCAATTACCGAGAATACTATTTTTTTAGTTGGTTCCGCGTGTGATTACCCTAGAGGGGTTGTAGATCCTATCTCTGAATTGGGAATTATTGCTCAAGAACGTGGGATTGGTTTACATGTTGATGCATGTCTTGGAGGATTCATGTTACCTTTTGTTAAGAAACTTGGTTATGAAGTTCCTGAGTTTGATTTCTCTGTACCCGGTGTAACATCTATTAGTGCTGATGTTCATAAATATGGTTATGGTGCGAAAGGAGCATCCACAATTCTCTATAGAAGAGAAAGAGTTTGGAAACATCAGTTTTCTGTATATACTGATTGGACAGGTGGGATATATATATCCCCCTCTATGAGAGGAACACGTCCAGGAGGAGCAATCGCAGCGGCATGGGCTGCTATGAATCATTTAGGAGTGAATGGATATTTAAATTTAGCAAAAATTGTTATGGATGCTTCAAAAAAGCTAATTGATGGGATCAACCAAATACCTAAGCTATATATTATTGGAAAACCAGTGATGAGCGTTTTTTCTTTTACATCTGATAATATCGATATTTATTATTTAGGAGATCTTTTGGATAAGAAGGGGTGGCATTTAGACCGAATTCAATTTCCAAATGCTCTACACATGATGGTTAATCCTCACCATGCTGAAATAGTTGATACCTTCTTAAAAGATCTCAGAGAAACGGTTGCTGAAGTTGTTAAACATCCTGGAGAATCTTCTGATGGAGATGCTGCTATCTATGGTATGGTTGCTAGTTTACCAGATCGTAATAAGGTTAAAGATTATATCGTTAATTTCTTGAAAAGTCAATATAAAATTAAATAAATCTAGAATTTATTTTTAATAATTATTTTTTAATCTCTTTCTTTTTAATAATCTTTTCTTTAGTGATTGCTTTTAGTTCCTTGTCCAAGTATTTTACCTTTTCTTTATTTACATTTTTTAGATCTTTCATTAGAGGTTGGGCTGCTAAAATTAATTCTGTCTTCCTTTTTTTTAACTGTTTTATTTTAACATTCAAATCTTCAATAGATTTTTCAATTACTTTAAATTCATCGCGAATAGGTCCTAGTTTTGATTCAATTTCATCCAATTTAGGAGCATACTCTTTATCAACCCTACTTATGATGTAATTTTCTTTCTTTTTCGCTCCTTCTTCTAATTTCTTGATTTTGTCCTCCATATCGCTGTTATTCCCCTTTTCTTATATTAATAATATTTCTTTAATCTTGATTTAATATTTCTATTTTATTTAGCATTATAATATCCTTAATTAAAAAAAAAAAAATAAATAAGCTTATGGTTTTAGATTTTTTTCATTTACTTCAGAATTATTTGATTCAAAATATTTTGGCAAATATCTTGGTCCTACTAGTATCATAATTCCACTCCCTATTGCTCCTCCTAAGGCTCCAAGTAAAATTCCTAATAATAGTATTAATACAAAAATAACCCAACCATATCCTAAATCACCAAAGATTAATCCAGCAAACTGATCTAAATTTGTATAAGCACCGTTTACAGACATTTTATAAACCATATAAAAAATCCATACTATCGAAACACCAAGAACAGCACTATATATTCCTCGCCTCATTGTTTTATTAAAAAGACCTCCTATTATACCAGGGATTATGATCAATTGCCAAATTGGGATATAAGTTAGAATGAACGTAATAATTGCCGTAAGTACAAATGAAATTAGAAAGTTTCTAGTCTCAGGATTGACATTTACTTTGATCTTTTTAAGTTTCATTCTATTCACCTCTAAATCTCCCTTTTAATTCTTTGAACTTAGAACGAATTAAATCCCTTTTATACCACCCAACTATAACAACCACAAAACCAACTGAGCATCCTATGATTATACCTGTTGTTAGTGCAATAATAAAGCCAGGGTCTTCTCTCGCAATAAAACTAATCTGAGATTCAATATGACTTTTTGGAAAATCAGCTTTATTATCGTAGAAATATTGTCGATGATATTTACCCTGTAGAAACAATTCCTCTAATTGATCAGAATAATGTTTTGAATTTGATACCCCTCTTTGCCCGGAAGGTATAACACTCCAAGAATTTTGTAAATCACTGAAATCAACTATCATTCGCTCAGAAGCACCACCTCGAGCATAACCTACACCATTTCTTATACTTACTCCGGCAGGATTAACTGTATATCCTTCTCCATCACCTTCAAATGGACCAATATCTAAACTTTCGAATACAAGGTGAGGAAAATCAAGTTGATGAATCTCTCCCCACCTCCATGTTGATACTTCACTTGTTCCATAAAAGTCGAGAAGCCATATGATTGTTGAATTTAAAGCTTTAATCATTATATAGTTCCTATCTTCAATCTTAACAGTATTTATATCATCAAACCATGATGAATTTGGATCATCCCTTGTAAGTTTTTCTAGAACATTCAATGGGGGTCTTATTGGGGCTTGAGCATATTCGTCATTAAAAGTGAAATCACTATAATAATCTCGCCATTTACGATATATAGTTGGTGCAGCCAAATCTTTATCCATATCATAGTTCCAATTCTTTAATTGCGTTATAACATCCAAAATAATAGTTGTTTTCTGAGAAGAAGGTAATTCTTCTGTCGCATTAATGAGATAAGGGATAAGGGCTCTAGCTGCAGATGATTTAACGTCAAGTTGTATTTCCTTCATCTTTTCAACACCAACAGTTCCATCGGCAGAATTATTAAGTAATTCGTTAATTCTTCTTGCTCGATACCCTGTAGCATAACTATTTTGAAGTGCATATATTTTATAATCTGGGCCAGTAACTATTTGATTTGCTGAAGCTAAATAATGCTGAGAGGCATTTACAGTATTAGGCAATTCATTAAATGGAATATAACCTATCCAATCACCTTCACCTTTAGTTCCGTTATATGGTAGTGTTCCATTACCAAAATTCCATGGTTCAATTAAACTATCATCTCTTATAGGTACTAATCCAGTAGGCCTTATTGCAATAGTCCCATGCACATCCGCATACACATGATTTTGAGCAGGACAATGAAAGAGCTCTGAAGCTCGATCGAAATCTGCGCGATTTTTGGAATGAGAATATCCATACAGAGCATACATTTCACCAGTTACATTATTTCCTGTCCACTTAGGGGCTAATACAATATTTGGAGCATCTAAAGAATCAGGAATTGCACTTCCTAAAAAGTCACTAAGAACAGGACCATGGACTGTTTCTTTTACAGTAAATTGTTGAGATCCTTCACCTTTTATGTTTATCGTATAGATTTTTTTATTATACTCTGTCGTTACACCATTATAAATATAATGATCATCATCTACCTCTTCATAGTAATACCAATCCATAACATCATAGCCAGTGTTTGTAAAACCCCATGCTACGTAATCATTATGACCTACTATAGGAACATTCACACCAGCGAGCATAAATCCATAAAAATTCATACCGGTACTTTCGTCAATCAAATGTGCTTCATACCATATTCCAGGCATATTCCAAGCTAAATGCATATCATTACATAAAATTGGTTTTCCAGTACTACTTTTTATTCCATCAACTACCCAATTATTTGACCCTATAGCATTTTGTTCTTGGAGTTCCATTAATGACTTTTCTGAGGGAATATTCTCAACATTACTCAAAAAGTTATTAACCTTTTCTAAAACTTTTGAACTGATTTTTAAAGGACCACCATTATACGTGAGCTCTGAACTATCATTGAATTTTCCATAATTCGGGCATATTGGAATTTGTCCATAAGTTGACATCGACATGATATCGATATAGTCAGCAGCACCGAGAGCTTCTAAGGTTTGTAATCTGTATAAATCATCATATTGCCATGTTAGCATTTTACTCATATATTTTGTATAGCAAAAAGTATCTAAAGGTGTCCACATTTCTGGCTTGAATCCCAACATAGCATATTCAATAGGTAAATCATTTTGATGGGTATTGATGTAGTAATTAACGCCATCAGCATAAGCATAAACTGAATCTAAATAATCAATCTCTCCTAACTCTTGCCGTCTAATAGCATCTTGAAGAGTTTGATTAGCCCAATATTCCATACCCATCGCAAGATTAAATTTATCTTCCTCTAAAGCTATATCACCTACTACTTCAGAAAGCTTTCCTCTTACATTTCGTCGTGCTAAATCCATTTGGAATAGTCTATCTTGAGCATGAATATATCCAATAGCAAAACTCAAATCATTTTCATTGGAAGCATATATGTGTGGTATACCCCACTCATCACGATAAACAGTAACAGAACTATTTAAGCCAGGGAAATATACTGTTTCTTGTTGTGGAACTTCCGAGGGAACATTCCATAATCCCGAACCTGGAAAAAGTATATTTCCAAGGGGAGCTATAATACTGATCAACGGAATTGAAAAGATTGTCAAAACAATAACAGTTATAACTATTACAGTTGTTAGTTTCACAATATTTTTTTTCTCTGAACTACGCATTTTAATATCTCTTTTTTTTTTTAATAAATTTATTGTATAAAAAATTCTATTCAACTACTATAAATAAGTATATTTCTCAGTTTATGATAAATGAATAATCCAAAGATATAAGAGAGAAGTTATTATAAGAAAAATATAGAATAAACTGAGATTAAGATTATGCCTGATATTGATGAAAAATCAAAACTAACATTTGAAATTTCTTATCAAGATTATTTTAAAATAAGATTTGGTGGAATTGCTGAAATGGTTAGAGTCTTAACTCCAATCATGGATGAAATGAATGCTTTAGATAGAATTAAAGAACTCTATAAGAAAAAAAGTAAAAATTTGGTGGTAAGGCTATTAAAGAATAAGAAACCCATTACAAATTTTGAAGAATTTAAAGAAATGTATAAAGAACAAATGAGTACTGAATTCATGCAACATTGTCTCGATTTTACTATTACTGAAGATACACCTAAAAAATTGACATTCAAATTTACTAAATGTCTTTGGGCTAAGACTTTCTTAGAAATAAATGAGCCTGGTCTTGGTTATGCTATGTGCTGTTATCCTGATTATACTATGGCTAAAGCTTTCCACCCAAAACTTAAATTGGTACGCAATAAAACCTTAATGCAAGGCAATGAATGTTGTGAATCTACTTATCAGTGGGAAGAATAATTTTTATTAAATTA
>CAYPFJ010000018.1:0-55535 GCA_964409945.1 uncultured archaeon
TAGCTAAAATAAATGGGTATTGTTATGGAATGGCTTTTGAGTTGGCTTTAGCATGCGATTTTCGATTTTGCACAGAATCAGCCGAATTCCATATGTTAGAATCAAAAATCGGTATGAACCCAGACGTGGGAGGTACAATCAGGTTAACTAGACTTGTTGGTATCCAAAATTCTAAAGATATCATTTTAACTGGTCGTCAATTTGATGGAAATGAAGCCTATAGACTTGGAGTTGTAAATCGGGTTGTAAAAAACCATGATGAATTAGATTCAATTATTAAAATGTATTCTGATGATCTAATGACTAGTGGTCCTTTAGCAGTTGGACTTGCTAAAAAGTTAATAGATGATTGTTATGGTAAGGATACTGCTTTCGGATTAGAGCTTGAAACATTAGTAAGTTCTCAATTACTTCAAACTAAAGATGCTGTAAACGCTGCTTTAGCTCGCTTAACAAAAACTAAGCCTAAATGGCGATGGAAATAATTTTTATTTTTTTTTTAAAGTTCTTTTAACGCCAATTTTTTCAATTTCTCTTGATTTGGCTTTCCAGTTTCGAGATCCCATTCTCTATAATTATAATATTCTTTTTTTAATTGTTCAAAGTTAGGTGATTTACCAGCACATTCCGTTGCTTTTAGTGGTTCAAGCAAGATTTTTGGTAATCGATCATCTTTGGGAGAAATCCCCATTTTTAGATTAAATAATCTTTTTATCATGAAAATTCTTTCACCATAATCTTTAAGTTTTTCAATATCACAATTTAGCCCTATAGCTGTTTGTACTAATCTAGCGATTATTGATGGTAGTGGATTCGCGAAAACACACATAATTAATGAACTATAAAGAGAACGAAAATCTTGAGCTCTAGAACTCATTATAGCCATTTCTGAATCATCTTTAAATTTATCAATAGTTTCTATTCCAAATTCTTCAAGAGGAGTTCCTAATAAAATAGTACACATATCACAAGAATTATGGCAAGGACCTCTAGGAGGAGCTATTGCATATGCTATTACCATCCCGAAATTAGATCTTAGATCATGATATGGAACTTCCATTCCATATACAGTTGCTATTTCATCTTGATTTATATTAAATTCTTTCCCTATTGCATCAGATCCCTCAGCTAATAAATCTCCTATACCTGCTCTTATTGATATTTTTTCAATCATCTCTAAAGCAGGATTGATATCCCCCCATTTAGGATTCAATCCACTTATTTGTTCAGAACTGATTTTGCCGGAATCATATAAATAATATATAAATGCAATTATACTACTACAACTAATTGTATCAATCCCATAATCGTTACATAATACATTTGCTTTTACAATTGATTCTATATTATCATTTAAAATCATAGAGCCAAAACCAGCGAGAGTTTCATATTCTGGAGCCTCAACCTCTCCATCAGTTTTATAAATTCCTGTTTTTACAAGAGCTTTTTTGGCACATCCAATTGGACATGAAAAGCAGGGATATTTCCGTGTAACAGTTTTTTCTAGAGCCGTCATTCCAGAAATGTTGTAAGCGCCTTCCCATTCTTCACCAAGGGTCCAATATTTCTTAGGTATTTCTCCAGTTGAATTCCATAAGTCTATACCGGCAGATGTACCAATATCACCATACATTTTGGATGTAAATGCTTGATTCACATCATTTAATGCTTTCTGGACTGATACTTTGAACTTTTCTGAGTCTGCAACCTCATATTGTTTTTTTCTACCTCGGACAGTTATAGCTTTTAACCTTTTTGAACCCATTACTGCCCCCATTCCCGTTCTTCCCGCGGCTTTTTCTTCCGAGGCAATTATGGCATACTTAACTAAATTTTCACCTGCCTGTCCGATGCATGCAATCCTAGTTAAAGGTGAATCTGATTTTTCTTTTAATATTTTTGAAGTTTCTAATATCCCTTTTCCCCATAGAAATATTGCATCCTTAATCTTAGTACCACCTTCCGTAATTTCAAGATAAACAGGATTTTTTGAAGCACCTTTGATAATAATACCATCATAGCCTGCTTTCTTAAGCTCTGGACCAAAATATCCTCCACAATTAGATTCTCCCCAAATTCCTGTATAAGGAGATTTTGCACATACAACAAATCTTCCACTTGTTGGAATAGTTGAGCCGCAGAATGGGCCCGTCATAAACATTAAAATATTATCTGGAGATAAAGGATCTGTATCTTTTTCGAGATAATCATAAAGATATCTACAACAATATCCAGCACCTCCAAGAAAATCTTTTGCGATCTCTTCATTAAGCGATTCTTCAGAAATTTCTTGGTTAGATAGATTAACTATTAACAATTTGCCTGCAAACCCTTTCAGAGTCACCATAATATAATTCCCCTTCTTAAATTATAGTAATGGTTTTAAAAATCAATATCTTTTCCTTCGTAAGCATAATAATATATTTTTCTGTAATATTCGTCTGTAATTGATCTTGGGGTCATTACACTTGTAGCGTCTTGAAAACAACAAGCAACTAACATATCAATATTATTTTCAAAATCTGTTCTTGAAACTCCTAAATCTTGTAATTTAGAGGGAAAATCAACCATCTTTTGTAGTTCTTTGATTTTATCGACAGCTTTAAATGCTGCTTTTTTGTTATCATCATCCCATTTAGTCCATCCCATCTGTTTAGCAATTTTAGAATATATTTCTAAGGTATCATCATCTTTATCAGGATTATTCAGGCAAAATTGTGAAATATATGGAAGTAAAATTCCAACTGTTTTTCCATGATGTGTATGAAAGACAGCACCCCAACTATGACCCATACCATGACCAATATGAACTTGAGAATTGCTGAAAGCTAAACCAGCCATAGTAGCTGCTTGATGTAAGTAATCCCTTGCTTCCAAATTTTTCCCATCTTTGTAGACAATTGGTAAATATTTAAAAATAAGCTCTATAGCTTTTAAGCCCATTGCATTTGAAAATTCATTCTTCCAATTAGACACCATACCTTCAATAGCATGAGATAAGGCATCAAAAGCCGTATTGACTGTTAAATTTGGAGGCATACCCTTAGGAAAGATAGGATCCACTATAGCATACGTAGGAGTGATTCCCCTGTGAGCATAAATAAACTTTTTCCATATATCATCCTCAAGTCGAGAAATAATTGTTCCATTTGTTGCCTCTGAACCTGTTCCGGAAGTAGTTGGAATTGCAATAAATTTAGCTTTTTTACCAGTTTCATACAAATCAGATCTAAAAAGATGAATATCACCAATGTTCAATTCTGGAAATTCATATAAAACCCATGCTGTTTTCGCAGTATCTATAACAGATCCTCCACCTAAAGCTATAATTAGGTCGGGAGAATAAAAATTACACTGTTCTCTCGCTTTTAAAACGCCTTGTTCCCTTGGATCAGGAATAACTTCATTAAATACTTGGAATTTTTTACCAAATTTTTCTAATTTTTCTGTTAATATTTTAAGATAACCTAATTCTTCAATATTTTTATCAGTAACAATATAACATTTATTACCCTTAATATTTTGAATAAAATCAAGGCTATCTTCTCCATAAATTATATTTGGACTGTAGAAATACCACATATTTTTCCCCTATAAAATTAGTATAAATTTTTTGAATATACTCCTTAAATAAAACCTAATTTTCTTTGAAAAATCCATTCTGATAAAAAAAAAATTAAAATATTTTTATAAAAATTCAAATTCGAAGCGCCCAAGACTGTTCACAATTTCTAGAGCTGCTTTAGTATGACGCATTAATTTAGCCATGTCGCCTTCAAGTCTTAATTTACCTGCCATTATAGCTCTTATTGGATCAATTTCTTTTTTCGTAACAGATACAAAATTATCATAAGGTCCAGCCATGGTGTATTCTGTTTCTATTTCTTCACTTTCTGGTACAAGTCTAGTTCCTGTACATTCTCCGTGATACAATCCGATAAATACTCTTACTACATGATCTAATTTACCACTCGGTTCGATTACAAGAAGCATATCCCCTTCCCAAGTAAGAGCTGATGGTTTGTAATCTGGATTTTCATTTATAGCCTTACCGAATGCTTCAACCCATTCTTCTGATAATATTTTCATTCTTATCACTTTTATGTTTCTTCATAATTTTTTAATTTATTAATTGTTAAAATTGAATTTAAGATTTCAATTTTTTTAAATTAGATTAAAGTTAAATCAATATATACATCAGTTAAAGGGTATGAAACACAAGGATGAATATAACCATAATCTTGATCAATTTCTCTTATTGTCACTTCTGGGAGCATGAATATTTTACCTGATACCAGTTTAGTTCTGCACAAAGCACATGCCCCTGAGCGGCATCCGTTTTTAATAATTATGCCTAAATCTTTTTCTCTTTCAAGGGTATTTAATAAAGGCTCAACACACGGAGCATCAATTACTCGCTTAACCTTCCTTCCTTGTTGTATGAGTTCAATAGTGATCTTTATGCTATTTGAAGCTAAAATGTCTTTTGGCCATCCTGTTATTCCTGTTACATCATCAGGAACACCATAAGATTCATATATAATACGATGTGGGGGGACCCCTAATTCTTTCATTTGTTCTTTTATGAATGAATACATTGCACGATTTCCAACTATATAAAAGAATTTGTTTTCAACCGATTTTATCTGATCTAAAATCTTATCTTTTGTAATAAATCCACAAGCACCATCCCAATTTGGTCCCGGTTCTGACAGAATATATTGAACTCTGATGTTAGAGCGTCTTGTCACTAAATCTTCAAGTTCATCTTTAAATAAAATATGATCCTCAGATAAACAGCCAAATAACAGCCAAACATTCAATCCTAAGTTCCGTTGAGAGATGTCTCTCAATAATGAAATGAATGGCATAATTCCAGAACCACCAGCAATAAAAACTAAGTCTTTTCCATGAAAAACACGATTATAATACAATCCCCCTAATGGTTCTGTTGCTTCTAATATATCTCCAACTTTTAATGTATCAAGTAAATAAATACTAACAAAACCTCCCTCTTTTCTCTTTACTCCTAATTCATAATAAGCAAGCTGATTTGGAGACGAAACAAGTGAAAAAGGTCTAGATGTTCTTACACCATTAATTTCTACATTGAGACCAATGTATTGACCTGCTCTAAATGGTGCTAATGGTTTATCATGCCTTACTGACACGAAACGGAATAGCTTAGTATCGTTAGAAAGTTCTTGTATGTCTGTGACTTGCAATAATTGCTTTTCTGGATGAACACGATCACAAAGATTTTCCAATCCATCAAAGTACCATGGAATTGGCTCAACTTCATCTCGCCACTTTTTTAATTTTTCAAGTTTCTGATATTTTTTTACATCATTCATTATCTCTTTTTCCATTTCTTACCACCTTCCTTCTTTCTCATCTCTTAAATACATTCCAGCCGCAATCCTCCCGCTAAGAATGCTTGTAGAGAATCCACCGCCGATATTTGTCCAAGCACCACTCTGATATAATCCTGGAATTGAGCCTCGACTTTTTAATCGCAGTGTTGGGCCATTTAGGAGATCTTGAGTATATCCATAGATGGCTCCTTCTATATTTTTTGAATATCGATAATATGTTAGAGGAGTTGCAGCTTCTGCTACTTCTATATACTCACGAATATCTGGACAAATAGTCTTTTCGACCAATTCAACCATTTTGTCAGTAATGTAATCTTTAACTCTAAAATATTGATCAGGGGAAATTGATTGCCATAATTTACCCATTTGTAATGTAGTAAGAACAAGTTGGGTTGTTCCTGGAGGTGTTATATCATTATAAATATGATTATAGCAAGCTGCTACCATATACTTAGGAGGTTCTAACTTAGTAAACGTTTCATATGCATTATTTAAATCATCTGTTTCATTAATAAACATTTCATGAACATTCAATCCCAAATCTTTATAGGAAGCGTTTAAACCTATATAAACTGAAAATGCAGAGGGTCCTATTTCTGGTGCATATATTTGTTTTTTATAATCATCCGGAACGACATCTTTGGGAAGCATTTTCATTGTTGTACATATTGGATTAACATTTGAAATTATTGCATTACATTCATAAATATCACCATTAATAAGTTCAACACCGCAAACTCTTCCTTTTTGAACTAGTATTCGGTTAACTAAAGCATTATACCTAATTTTACCTCCTAATTCTTCATAAGCTTTCACAATAGCAGTTGTAAAAGCATGTGATCTTCCTATTGGAAATGCAGCACCCCATTTTAAATATGTAATTAACATAGCAATGAATGCATAGGCGTTTAATTTAGAAGGAGGTAACCCCAAATATCCCCATAATTGTGCAATAATTGCCATCAAGCGTTTATCAGTAAAGAATTTATCGAATACCTCTTGTAATGTAAGCCCAGAAACCCGTACAAGCCAAGGATGTTCTTTAAGAACTTCTGCAGGTGAATATTGACCTCTTCTTCTTACCATAAATTCAATACCATCTAATACTTTCTGACACATATCTATAAATTCCTCTATTCCCTTTTTCTCAGAGGGAAAAAGTTCTATAAGTTTCTCACGATATTCTTCTAGTCCGATAGGTAGGGTAACATCATATCCATCTAAAAATACACTTCTATAAAATTCTGGAATTTGTTTGAATTTGATTTTGTTAGGAATTACTCCTATTTTCTCTAAAAATCGGTATAAGCTCCCTTTATTGGCTTCTGTACCAATATCACTTAATTCATGTAAGGCACCCTCAAATTCAAACCTACCTCTTATAAAAGAAGTTGCAAACCCGCCTGGGACATTATGCTTTTCCAGTAATAATACCTTCTTCCCTACAAGGGCAAGTTGACATGCCGCACCAAGACCCCCGAGGCCAGCTCCAATAACAATAATAGGATAGGAATCGATTACTCTACTTTCATCATATATACTATTATTCATAAAAAATAATTCTATCAGATAACATTTAAAATTATAGATTTTAATTCATATATTTAATTTTTAATAGTGGCGAAAAAAGAAGAGAAATATTCGTATTTTAATTAAATATTAAGAGATAGTGGAGATTTTTTTAATAGGTTTTAATTAATGACCAATAAAGACTGGATCTCGTTTTTCTTTAAGAGCCTTCATAGACTCATTAAAATCTTTTGATGTAAAAACTTTTCTCAATGTCTTATTCTCTAGGTCTAAAGTTTTATCTAAAATCTCCCGAAAATATGCATGCATAGTTTTTTTCATCAGCTTCAAAGATAGGCTTGGACCTTTTGGTGGGATTAATTTTAGTGCTTGTTCTCTTGAGTAAGGTATTAACTCATCTGGAGGTAAAACTTTATTTACAAGTCCAAGTTCATAGGCTTTTTGTGCTGTAATGTTATCACCAAAATAACAAATTTCTTTTGCCTTTTGAAAACCGACTAGCAACGGTAAAAGAAATGAGCAAGAAAATTCTGGAATTATGGCTCTTTTTGAGAAATAGAACCCTAACCAAGCATTCTCTGCCATGTAGATTAAATCTGCACCAGCCAATGGCATTGTAATACCGCCTCCAATGGCCATTCCATTAATAGCAGCTATGACCGGTTTATTAAAATCCCAAAATTTCATACACACCTTTTTTTGTGCTATATCCATGATATCAATTTCTGGATATTTTCTCATTTCTTCCATCATTTCTGGTTTAAAATAACCACCAGATGTAAATGCATTTCCCTTAGGATCTCCAGTTATTATTAGTACTTTAGCATTTCTATCTTTTTCCATATCTTCTAAAACAGTATATATTTCTAAGAAAGAGATATAAGTCACAGCATTCCTTCCTTCAGGTCTTGAAATTGTGGCAGTACATATACCATTATCTTCCTTCTCATAAATAATATCTTCAAAATCTTCTATTCGCATAATTAAATTTAAATTTTATTGAGTATTGAATAATTTTTAATTTTTTGAATATTTATACTTAAGTTTATAGCCAATTTAAAGAAAAGATATAAAAAAAACTTTAATTATTTACTTCCTTATTTTTATTCTTCTTCTCGTAGTGCCTTCTTTAAAACTTTTCCAACCATTGTAAGTGGTAATTCTTCTCGGAAATCCCAGATCTTGGGAATTTCATATTTTGAGAGATTTTCTTCTGCGAATTTTTTAATACTTGCTTTAACTTCATCAGTGGCTCCAACTCCTTCTTTAAGTTGAATAACAGCTTTCACAATTTCTGCTCCAGGTCTATCAGGATTAGGAATTCCTATTATAGCGAGAATTTGAATATCAGGATGTTTAGTCATCACTTCTTCAACATGGACACTATACACCTTGAAACCACTTACTATAAGCATGTCTTTTGTACGATCTACAATCTTTAAATAGCCATCTTCATCGAAAACACCAACATCGCCCGTATGAACATATCCATCTTTATCAAATGTTATAGCTGTTGCTTCAGGTTTATTATGATATTTTTTAACAACTGAGGGCCCTTTTATCAAGATTTCACCTGGTTGCCCAATCTCTTTTACTTCTGCTCCAGATTCAGTGTCTATTAGTTTAATGTCTGTATCTGGCCATGGTAGTCCAACAGTTCCGATTTTTTTCTTACCATACATTGGATTAGCGGTTATTACAACCGCAGTTTCAGTCATTCCATAAACTTCGACAAATTTATTCTCAGTGTGGAATTGTTTTTCAAATTCTCTTATAGCTTCTGGTGGAAAGGGTGCAGCACCGCTTACATATAAAGTAATATTATCTAATACGTCTGGTGGGATTTTTTTCGACATTGGATTATTCTGAATCATTAAAAACAAAGTCGGTACATTTCCAAAACTCGTGGGTTTTTTATCAATGATTTCTTTTATAATATGGTCAGTATCTCTAGGATTTGCTATTAATATTTGTGTTCCTCCTAGATATACCAAAAAAAGTCCAATAAGGAATCCTGCAACATGAAAAAAAGGAAAAGCTGAAAGAAGTAGCTCTTTACCTTTCTCCCTATTGAGCCAGACATCAAATTGATGAAGATTTGCCATCAAATTTGAGTGAAGGATTTCTACTCCTTTAGGTAGTCCTGTTGTGCCACCTGTATATTGAATTAAAGCCAAATCTTTTTTAGGATCAATTTGTACTTTTTTTAAATCAATTTCAGTGTTCAATGCATCAAAAAAGGGAACCACAGTTTTTCCTGGCCATGGAATAATTTTTCCCTTAGGGATCTTTTTTATTAATTTACCCATGAAAACTTTAAAACCCCCGAAACCCATAAATTCTGATATGTTTGTTGGAACTATTACTTTTAAGTCATTTAAGCGATCATAAATCTTGGAAAAGACTTTTTCATGAAGAATATCCATAGTAACTAAAAATTTAGCACCTGAATCCTTCATTTGATATACCATTTCTTCTGGACTCAGTAATGGTGATAATCCTGTAATAGTACCTCCAGCTATATATGTGGAGTAAACAGAAAACAAGTATTGAGGAGAATTAGGAAGACAAATTGCTAATACATCCCCCTTATTTAAACCATTTCTCTGCAAGAAGGTGCCAAATCTCTGACAATATTCTAATATCTCTTTGAAAAGAAATGTGCGGTCCATGAAATGAAAACCTATATTGTCACCATATTTAGTCATGCTTTGGGTTAGCATTGTTCCAAGATCTTCTGTTGGATATGTTAAAGACGCTGGAACATGTTTATCATAAGATTTTAACCAAAATCTTTCTTTACTCATTTGTTACCTCATCTACATTGACATTTTTGTAATATCTTTTTTATATAATTGAAATTAATTATTTACTATCTTTGTAAAAGTTTATAAAATTTAACATTTTTTTTTCGAAGATTATTGATTTACATCATTTTTAATAATAAAATGAGAGTTAACTTAATTTTTCGAAGATCTTGCTTTATAATCTATGATAATAAGATTAAAATTTAAAAAAAAAGCCTATAAAGGATTAATTTAAAGAAGTAAAAAAAAAGTATTTTAGAGTAATTTAAACAATTGTCTTAATGTTAGACTCATGATATATTGCTGAATTTGTCTTGTACCTCCTCCAATTTCCTGTATTCTGGTTATACCGATTAAATCTTGCATTAATGTATTATCACATACACCTGCTCCACCCATGAGATTCGCACATTCGTATGCTGCTTTTTGACTCAGTTTAGCACTTATTGATTTAAGTTGAGCTGCTGTAGCCATTAAAGCTAAACTAAATTCCTTAGGAAGGGCTCCATATTGTTTCACTTTTTTATCTATCATCTGGCATACATTTAGGGCGGATAATGTAAGATTCATTGTCTCTGCCCATAAATCTGCTAAAGGAAATCCAACCCCTTGATATTTTAAAATTTCTTGATCAAATTGCTTTCTCAAGTTAGCATATATAACAGCATGAGTTATAGCATTCCAAGCTTCTGCTGCATTTAAAATGACAATTCCTAATCGTTCCAAATTTAAACCTTCAAAAAGATGTTCTCTCCCTTGACCTGGTTTGCCTATTACATACTCTGGAGGGATTCTTAAATTTGTGAATGTTTCTTTACCGATATAAATTCGTGGAGTCCATGGAATATTAATTCTCTCCACTTTCCAGCCTTCCCAACTTGTATCAACTAAAAATTGTCCCATCGTATTTCCGCTATTTTGTTCAGACACAGCATAAACTACTGCCCAATCTGCCTTAGGTCCATTGGTTTGATAAATCTTTTCACCATTTAAGATAAAACTTCCATCTTCTTGTTGTTCGCAAGTGGTTAGCATATGAACTGCATCAGAACCTCTTTCAGGTTCAGTGATACAAATACACCCATTTTTCTGCCCAGTAACTAGCTCTTTTAATACCTTTAATCGAATCTCTACATCCTCATGATGCACCAATAGAGGATTGACAGCTAAGACATTAGCTCCCATCCCCATTGCAAGTTGTGGGTCAAAGAAGTCGGTTGCTAAGGTTCTCATAAATTCAGCTGTTAATCCATATGGTTCATAATTCAAATCAAGAAATTCGAAATTATTTAATCGTGTAACCAGACCCTCTTTACCAATTTCAGGAATCCACTCATAAAAATCTTCATTATGAGTAATATTATTTTTCTTTTCAAAGCCAATAAAGAACTTTTGAGCTTTCTTAAGAAAATCTAAATGTTCTTTTTCCAAAAAAGACATTAAGTTAAAATTCAAGAACTTATACCGATTCTTTAAAGAAAGCTTTTCAAGTATCTCATCATTAATGCATTGTACTTCTCCTTTTTTTATTGCCATTTAAGTCAACTCTTAAAATATAAATTATTTTCTATTAGTGGTAATATTGACCATTTCTCTTAAAATTATTTAATAAATGTATATAAAGTAAAGACAAGGAATTAGAAGTTTTTAAAATTATAAATACTACTCATTATAATATTAATCATTATAAAATTTACAAATAATTTAGGATTAATAATATGACTGAAAAAATTGTTGTTGCAAATAAAGGACTAATAAAAGCTGATTTTGCTTTTTGGGTTGGACGTTATATGGATAAATTATTTGATGCTTTTGAAAATAAGAAAATAGTTGGAAATAAATGCCCTAAATGTGGAGATGTTTTTGTTCCGCCGAGAAAAATATGTGGAAAATGTAATGTTACGATCCCTTTTGATCAGAACTGGGTAAATTTACCAAATACTGGTACATTAAAGAATTATACTATAACATATTATAAAATCAACGATAGAACTAGTCGAAAGGTCAAGAAACATCAAACTATTGGAATGGTGCAAATTGATGGAAGCAATACATCAATAATTTACCGTTTATTAAATATGGAACCGGAAGAAGTGAAAGTGGGAATGAAACTTAAAATTTTGTGGGAAGAAAAAACTAGGGGAGCCCCTTCAGATATTAAGGGTTTCGTGAAATTTTGAGAGGTGATAAATTAAGTGCAAAAAGTAGGTATTGTAGGATATTATCAGGTAAAATTATATTCAGATGCAAATTATGGGCGTTATGAAATGATCTTTGAAGCTGTAAGAGGAGCTCTTGATAAAGCGGGATTAAAGAAAAAAGATATAACTACAGTAATATCTTGTACAAATGATTATTATGATGGAAGAACAATTTCTAATTCTTTTGCTGTAGAAGCAGGTGGAGCATACTTAGCAGATGAGTCGAAAGTAGAGATGGATGGAGCACACGCGTTATTATATGGTATGATGAGAATTTTATCTGGAAATCATAAATTAGCAGTAATATGGGCGGGAAGTATGGCATCATGTTTTCCATATCATTCAGCTAGATTGTTTGAGACTGATCCAACATGGGAAAGACCTACTGCTTATGTTAATGATATTACAGCTTTAGGGTTTCAAATGAGAGCTTATATGAACAAATTTGGAGTTAGTGCTGAAGAGATTGCCGGAATCGCTGTTAAAAATAGAAAAAATGCTTCAAAAAATCCTTTAGCATTAAAAGAAGCCCAAAATCCAAATTTAACTGTTAAGGATGTTTTAAATTCTGAAACTTATGCTGATCCCGTAAGAGAATTAATGGTTGCGCAACCTTGTGATGGTGTTGCGGCATTACTATTAGCTCCTGAGAAACAAGCCTTAAAAATCACAGATAAACCTGTTTGGATCACCGGAGTTGGATATAATCAAGATGCATATTATCTTGGTGATAGAAATTTAGCAGAATCCAAATCAATGGAATTAGCTAGCAAAATGGCATATAAAACTGCTGGAATTAAAGATCCATTAAAAGAAATTGACATTGCAGAAATATTTGAATCAGCTGCTCATGAGGAGTTAATTTTAAAAGAAGCTCTTGGACTTACTGATAAAGGAGAAGGACCAAGCTTAAATTCTGAAATTAATGGAGAGTTTCCAATTAATCCTTCTGGTGGAGCTATTGGGGGTAATCCCCCTTGTGGGACAGGATTAATTAGGATTATAGAAGCTACTAAACAAATTAGAGGAGAAGCAAATGGATATCAAGTCAAAAATGTAAATAAAGCTATTGCATCTGGGCAGATTGGTATGTGTGCTCAAAATAATATTATATATATATTGGAGGGAGGAAATTAAAAATGGGAAGACAAGTTTGTATTGCTAGTGCTGGATTCAGTGAGCATGCTTCAAAAAGATCTGATGTGAGCATGCCAGAATTAGTGAGTGAAGCTATTGAAGATTGTTTGAAAAAAGTTCCAAGCGTCAGTATTAATGACATTGATGCTTTTGTTAATGGTAATATGCCTGCTTTTGAAGGTGCTAATATTCCAGAATTATGGATGACCGATTGGATGGGAGCACGTAACAAACCATTAATGAGAATTACTACTGGTGGAACAACGGGAGGATCAGTCGCTATTGGTGGATATTATACTGTAGCTGCGGAATTGCCTGGTATTGATACAATTTTAGCTATAGGGTTTGAGCAACAATCCCAAGGTGACACTAGCACAGGCTTAGCATCTGTAGCATATGGAGAAATATCAGTTCTAAACACTTTAGGTATTACCTATGATCAATTAACTCAATTATTGTCTGCTGGGGCAGCAATAGGAGTGGCTTCTTATCAAGCGACAAACTATATGCGTAGAAGTAAGATTACGGAAGAAGATCTTGCTAGAGTTGTGGTGCAAAATAGACATAATGCGGCTAAAACATGGTGGGCTCACCTAAAGATGCCAGACCTAACAATAGAAGATGTATTAGAAACGCCATATATTTCATATCCTTTAAGATATGGTATGGTATGCCCAGCTTCCGATGGTGCATGTGCTATGTTATTTACTACTGAACAAAAAGCTAAAGATTTATGTGATATACCAGTTTACGTTAATGGAGTTGGCAGTGTAGCTAATGAAACAGGAGTACTTGGATATAATGGTAGTGGAGCTGGTCAATTAGATACTTCTGAACAATTAGGTGCAAAGAAATCAGCAGAGCTAGCATTTGGTCAAGCGGGTATTTCTTTTCCAAGAAAGGAAATCGACTATGCTGAGGTCTATTCTCCTTTTCCAAATCAAGAACTTATGTGGATTGAAAGATTAGGTTTATTCGAGGAAAATACTGCTTCAGAAATGTATGAAAATGGTGTTACAGCTCTAAATGGAGAATTACCAATAAATTGTTCTGGTGGGGTTAATTCAACTAACGCTATTGGAGCATCAGCTATGGAAAGGCCCGCGGTTGCAGCACTTCAAATAATGGGTAAAGCAAGTAATCAAGTACCAAAAACAGTACATACAGCAATTGGACATGGATGGGGCGGTGTTATAAATTTAATTACAATGATGGTGATGTCAGATAAACCTACAAGGAAAATTAATTAAAATCTTGAGGTAATAAAAAAATGTCAAAAAGAACACAAAGAAAATCGATGGAATATATTAAAAAAGATTATGTTAGAACTCGAACCACGCCTGGTAGCTGGTACCTTTCCAGTTATAAATATAAATTCAATATTACTCATTTTAAACCTTTTCTAGATAAATTAAAGGAAAGAAAGTTGGTAGGTCTGCAATGTTCGAGTTGTAATCGTGTTTTCTTTCCCCCTAGAATTATCTGTGGAAAATGTATGGTAAAACCCGATCAATGGGTAGATTTACGTGAAACAGGGAGAGTTGCTACATTTACTATAACATATCTAAAGGATCCAGAAACTGGGGAAGTAGTAGAAAGACCCATTGTATTAGTACAGCAAGATGGATCAGATACTACTTTTACTGCTGAATTAAACCCTGGTGTTAATTATAAAGACACTTATATAGGAATGCCAGTCAAAGTCCATTGGGTGGAAGAACCTACAGGGGGATTAATGGATATTCTTTATTATGATTTAGTCGAAGATGATTCAAAAGATTTAAAATTACGTAAAGACTAATTATTTTTTTCTTTTTATTTTAATTCCTTTGCCAAAATGGAAAAGGATTTAAGGGTTTTATTTACTCAAAAAATTACTTAAAACCTTACCTATTTTTTGTATAGAATACTGGATATCATCTTCATCTATTCCATAATGAGTTACAAATCTTATTTTTTCTTTACTTATGTTAAAAGATCTAATACCTTCTTTTCCAAGCTCAGTTATTATTTTAAATATCCCTGAGTTCTTCAGAAGTTCAACAATTACAATATTGGTCTCAGGTTTATGTACTTTTATAGGCAAATCGTAGGATTCAATTCCTTCAGCAAGAATTTTGGCGATTTTATGGTCTTCCTCGAGTCTTTTAATCCAGTTTTGTTCAAGTGCAATTAGACCAAAGGAAGCTATTATTCCCGCTTGCCTCATACCTCCACCAAGCATTTTTCTATATTTCCTAGCATTTGTAATAAAATCTTTTGATCCAGCAACGATAGATCCTACTGGGCATGAGAGTCCTTTAGACAAGCAGAACATAATACTATCAACATGTTTGGTGAAATCTAAAACAGGAACTCCAAGACCTACTGCTGCATTAAATATCCTTGCTCCATCTAAATGGAGTTTTAGATCATTCTTTTCTGAAAATTTCTTCATATCTTTTATTAATTCTGGTTGAATAATTACACCCCCATGATAATTATGAGTATTTTCAACAGCCATTAAAGTTGTTGGAGGTTCATGTATATCCTCTTTATCACGAATTAATGTTTGGAGTTGGTCAAAGTTTGGAACGCCCTTAATAGAGGGATAAGTTCTAATCATTAAACCTCCAATACGAGCTGCACTACCAACCTCATTTTTATATATATGACTCAGTTCTTCTAATAGAATCTCATCACCGGGTTTTGTTTGTGATAAAAGTGAAACTAAATTTCCTTGTGTCCCAGAAGTCACAAATAATGCTGCTTCTTTTCCAACAACTTTAGCCGCTTTTTCTTCCAATGCATTTACTGTTAAATCTTCTCCTTCAACATCATCTCCAATATTAGAATTTTCAAGTTTTCTGAGCATGTCCCACATTTCTGGAGATGGTTTGGTTACTGTATCAGAACGTAAATCAACAATTCTCAATTTAATCAAGACTTTATTAATAATTAGTTAAATCTCTATAAATTTTTAAAAAATAAAAAAGTATGATAAAAAAGATATTACAAAAGAGAACGGGAAAAATTAAAATTTGTGAAATATTTCAACTAATGAATTTTTTAAATATTAAGCGAATTTTATGAGTTTCGAAGTAAAAAAGTATAGTAGCTATAAACATTGGTTTTTACACCATCTTTACAAACAAATATATGTGTTAATATCAGTAATAATAGGGATTATTATTCTCACATTGACGAGAACCCTCATTCCTGTTGTTCTTGGAGATATTATTGATAATTTACTCGTAAGGAAAGATGAAGCTTATTTAATACTAATGGTATCAATAGGCCTTTTTCTTTATATTTTACGGAATGTTATGGATTATGCAACTATGATGGCAGGACATAATCTTGGATTGAAAACTGAGCAAAATATGAGGAAGGAGTTTTTTGATGCAATTCAATTAAAACCATTACGATATTATGATAATGCTCGAACAGGAGATTTACAGGCTTTAGCAACCAATGATTTACGTGTAATTAATACTATGGTTTCCCATGGGAGTTTTTATATTTATCCTTTCTTTCAAGTTGGTATAACTATAATTTTGTTGTTTGAGTTTCTTGATATTAGGTTAGCTTTAATCTGTATTCCTTTTATAATTTTATATATATATTTTATTTTATATTATCGTAAAAAAATTTCCCCGTATGCATCAGCACGATTGAGGAAGCACTCCAATCTGTCGGTGGTTTTACAAGATAGTATTACTGGTGCGACAGTTGTTAGATCCTTCACAGCAGAAAAAATGGAACGTGAAAAATTCAGTCGAGTAGTATATGCTTTCACAGATAATTGGATTGGAGAAACTAAAGTCCAATCTAAATATTATCCTATGTTAGTACTATATATTGTAATAGGAGTGACATTTCTAATAAGTTGTATATTTGTATTTCAAAACACATTATCTATTGGTGACTTGGTAACAATAAATTTACTTTTAATAACACTTATAGATCCCACTAATACTATATTTTGGGCTACAAATGACATGATGAGTGGTTTTGCAGCATGTTCACGTTTATATTTTGCTCTTTCAAGAGAACAGAATGAACATAGCAATGATAAGTATATTGAATGGTCTAATGAATTCAAAGGCAAAATTGAATTTAAAAATGTTTCATTTGCTTATACAAACAGAGACGAAAAAACTCCCCCCATTCTTAAAAACTTGACCTTCACAATTGAACCAGATCAAAGAGTTGCCCTTGTTGGTCCAACGGGTTGTGGAAAAACAACTCTTGTTAAGTTACTCTTACGTCTTTACGATCCCCAGAATGGGAAAATACTACTGGATGGTATAGACATTCAAGATTACCCCCTTCAAGTATTAAGAAAACATATAGGTTATATTGAGCAAGATGTCTATTTATTTTCACGAACAATAAATGAAAACATTGCTTTTGGTAGACAAAATGCGACACAAAAAGACATCATTAAAGTTGCAGAGTTAGCCCAAGTAGATGAATTTGTACAAAATTTTCCTGATAAATATAACACAATTGTAGGGGAAAGAGGAACACGCCTTTCTGGGGGAGAAAAACAAAGAGTAGCAATTGCCCGGGCTTTTTTGACTGATCCTGAAATAATTATACTTGATGATTCTGTTTCTGCTGTAGATAGTGAAACAGAAGAAAAAATTGGTGTGGCAATGGAAAATATTTTGAAGAATAGAACTACATTAATAATTACTCATCGTTTACATACAATTAGATCTTCTGATAAGATAATTGTACTTAAGCATGGAAAAATCGTGGCAGAAGGCAATCATAATGAATTACTTCAAAGTTCAGAAGATTATAGACGTATTTTTGGCAAGCACTTGGTATTACCTGGATTAAAAATTAAAAAAGGGTTATGAGGTACAATAATGGGAATCTATTCTGGGATACAAAACGAACAAACTGTAAGAAAGTATTCAGATCGTGAGTTATTTATTCGATATATAAGACGAGTTGCTCCTTTTAAAAAAAATGTTATGTACATTTCTTTATTTGTTTTAATATCAACCATAGCTGAAATTATTAATCCTCTTTTAGTTGGTTATGCTGTTGATGAGTTATCTAAATTAAATCGTAGTATACTATTAGCTTTTGTCGCTGGAATGGCTTATCTTGTATTATCTGTAATAATATGGATAATGTTCTTCTTACAAAGAAGGGAGATAGGAAAATTTGCTCCATTTTTTCTTGATAACCTCCGTATGGATATATTTGATAAATTACAAGAACAGGACATGAGTTTTTTTGATAAATACGAAAGTGGTAGATTAAATACTCGGGTTTCAAATGATGCATTAGATTTTGGTAACACAACAATATTAATAACAGATACAGTAGGAAATTTTTTAATAAGTATTTTAACATTTGGAATTCTCATGTGGTTAAACCTTACACTTGCCCTTATTACTTTAATTTCTGTTCCAATCATATTATTATTGATGGTTTCTCTAAGGAGACTCGCAAGAGTTGTAAGTAGAGCTTACAGAAAATCAATTGGAAACGTGAATGCTGCCATGGTAGAAGCAATTGAAGGAATCCATGTCTGTAAAAGTTATGGACAAGAAGCAATCGTTTCTGAACAGTTTAATAAAACAAATAAAGAATATTTTAAGACGGGATTTAGGTTAACAGCATCAACACATATGTGGAGACCTTTACTTGAGACTGTTTCTGGAATTACATTAATAATAATTGTGTATTTTGGAGGTCAATTTGTCCTTCAAGGAATAACCAATCCAGGAACAATTTTCATGTATATCCTTTACCTTCAGAGATTTTTTCGTCCTATTATGGTAGTTGCTCTATTTTTCCCTCAACTTAGCACCGGTATGGCAGCTTATGAACGTATTCTTGACATTCTCGATTCGGAACCTAATGTAAAACAGAACCCACAAGCTTTAAATGTTGATAAATTAGAGGGAGAAGTTATTTTTAAAGATCTAGACTTTTGTTATAAAGAAGGTGAATGGATCTTTCGAGGTTTAAATCTACAAATAGAAAAAGGGGAGAAACTCGCAATTGTTGGACATACTGGAGCAGGAAAGTCAAGTTTAGTAAACCTTTTATCGCGTTATTATGAATTTCAAGGAGGTTCTATTAAAATTGATGGAATAAATATTAGGAATATAAAATTGGATTCCTATAGGAGAAATTTGGGGGTTGTTCACCAGGATGTGTTTTTATTTTCTGGTACAGTAGAGGAAAATATTCGATACGGTAGACGAGACGCCTCAGAAGAAGACCTTTGGGATGCTATTAGAGCTGTTCATGCTGAAGAACTCATTGAATACTTACAAGACGGTTTACAAACTCAAATAGGAGAAAGGGGTAGAGGCCTTTCTACCGGACAAAAACAACTCATTAGTTTTGCTCGAGCACTCTTGATGGATCCAAAGATCCTTATCCTTGATGAAGCTACTTCAAGTGTAGATGCGTATACAGAAGCAATAATTCAAGAAGCTCTTGATGTACTATTAGCTGAACGAACTTCTATAATAATTGCACATCGATTATCAACTATTTTAAATGCGGATCGTATAATTGTTCTGGAGAAAGGAAAAATCATAGAAGAAGGCACTCATGAATCCCTACTCGCTACTGGAGGTAAATATGGACAGTTGTATAAACAATATTTTGAACATCAAAGTTTGGATTGGCAACCCGAACATGCTGCTCAATCTGCTGGGACCTCTAAAGAATAATCATTGTTTTTAATTTCCAATAACTATAATATTTATCTTGGAATTGAACTCAATCTTTTAATTTTTTATAACTGATTAGAAAAAAAAGAAAATAATTATTTTGTTTTTAATATAATTGTTATTGCTCTTGTTAGGCGTATGACATCCATAACTTTTCCTTTTTCAACTGTTATTTGCTCTCTTGAAATTGCATGAGTAAAATCTCCTTTACCTTCGCAAATTCTCACGAGTGCTGCGGGATCTCCAGACATTATTATGATAACTCCAGATTTAGTACCTTTAGACAGTGTTACTTTTCGATTCTTGATTTCTAAAAAGAAAGGATCTTCATTTTCAAGATTAAATTGAAAATGCATTTCCCAATCAACATCTTTTCCCGCAATATTTGTTATAAATACGTCTTGAGCTTTTGGATTAGTGTTAAGTTTCTCTACAATTTTATTTAAATTTTCATATGCAATTCCCATTATTATTTCCCTCCTTCATATTCTGGTTTTGATATCCACTTTTCATATTCATCCTCAGGGACAAAGAAAAAGTCAGTCATTTTACCTTCTCTTTCTTTGTTAAAAACGGCTTTAACTTTTTTCCCCTTTTTAATTTTTGAAGGAACTAAATTCTCAGAGAATATACCTTGAAGTAAGGCGGTTTCTGCACCATCAAGTTTAATAAATCCTATTCCATATGGTATTGCTTTAATAAAAGCTGAAGTGGTATACCACACTATCGTGCTAACCTCTATGGTTCCGGTTTGTTTGAGTTCCACCCAATCTGCTGGGGCATAACAATCAGAGCAATTAATCCTAGGAGGCATCCATGTTTTTCCACATTTAGCACATTTCGTCCCTAATAACTTTTTATTATTCAATAACTCTATAAAAAATTTAGACTGGCCTCCCATTGTATATTTATAATTAATCCTTATTACGTCTCTTATTTGATGATCCTGAAATTCTTCATTCATAATTATTTCATCCCCTCCTCATTTGCCATTACGATAATAGCAGCATATGCTGCTCCAGGCCCTCCTATAGAATGCGAAATGGCACGACCTTTTTCAATAGATACTTGGTGCTTACCTGCTTCTCCTCTTAATTGAAATGCAGCTTCTCCAGTACTCATAATTCCTGTGGCCCCAACAGCATGTCCACATCCAATTAAACCCCCTGATGGGCAACATGGGAGTTCTCCATCTAACCAAGGCCCTTCTCCTTGTTTTTCAAAAGTTTTTTCAATCCACGGGCCACCCTCCCCAAACGGAACAAACCCAAGTTCTTCATAACTAATGACTTCTTGTCCACTAAATGCATCATGTAATTCTGCCAAGTCTATTTGATTTTTTATTTTATTATAATCTAGTCCCGCCATTTTATAGGCGGCTTTTGCAGCATAAATATTTGAATAAAGTCTTCCCATATCTTCTCTATTTCCTATAAAACAATCAGTATTTGCTGCTGCTACCCCAGTAATCCAAATTGGCTTTTCAATCTTTAATTCTCTCACTTTTTCTTCACTTGCGAGAATTATTGCTGCAGAAGCTTCTGAATATAAACAACAATCTAACATTTTGAATGGATAGCAGATTATTCTTGAATTCATGACATCTTCAACACTTATATTCATTGGAGATTGTGCTTTAGGATTGTTTATCGCATTTCCATGATTTTTAACGCTTACATAGGCCATTTGTTCTTCAGTAGGATTGCCAAATTCTTCATAATGGGCATTTACCATGGATACATACGAGCTAGCTGCCATCATACCCATAGGATATTCATAGGTCATATCGGCTGAATAAGCTATAGCATTAAGAACTTCTGGTGTAGTAGTTCCCGTCTGTTCATCATAACAATCATTACATTTTTCCAGTCCTATGCAAAGACATAGATCTGAAAGGCCTGAGGCAACTTCAGCATAAGCCATTCGAACAGTATATCCACCTGTAGCTCCTCCTGTTGCAATTCTGGTTCCCGGTTTATTATTCATGCCTAAATAACTATTAGTAAAAATATCTGGCATAAATTGACGTTCAAAAAGTTCATTGTAAATGCCATATACTGTGGATTGAATGTCTTTATGAGTTATTTCTGCCCCATTCTTATTGGCATCTTCTAGAGCTAACTTAGTGCCATCATAAGCTAATTCAAAATAAGTTTTATCCAAATATCTTGCTTTAAAAGGAGTTATCCCTATTCCTATAATCGCAACTTTTTTCAATATTTTCCACTTTTGTGATTTTCTTTTTATTATTTTTATAGATTAATTAGTGATTGGTTTTTCTTTTATTTAATTTTTAAAACTAAGAAAATTAGAAAAATAAATTGATAATATATTAAATATAATAAAAAATGAATTATTTGAAAAAATGAAACTCATTCAATTTCCAAAGGGATTTATTTGGGGTGCGGCAACCTCAAGTTATCAAATTGAAGGAGCATGGAACGAAGATGGAAAGGGAGAAAGTGTATGGGATGTTTTTAGTCATACACCAAGTAAAATAAAAAATGGAGACACTGGTGATGTTGCTTGTGATCATTATCATCGGTATAAAGAAGATGTTCAATTAATGAAAGAAATTGGACTTAAAGCTTACAGATTTTCTATATCATGGCCTCGTATTTTCCCTAATGGCAAAGGAAAAGTCAATCCTAAAGGTGTTGCGTTCTATGACAATTTAATAAATGAGCTAAAAGAAAATCAGATTGAACCATTTATCACATTATATCATTGGGATTTGCCTTTTGAACTTAATAAAATTGGAGCATGGGATAATCGTAAGGTGGTAGAAGCTTATGTTGAATATGCAAAATTCATATTTAATCACTTTGGAGATCGTGTAAAGTATTGGATTACTTTTAATGAACCTTTAGTCTTTATTATTTATTTCTATTTTCTTGGGTTATACGGTAAAAAAGATATCTCAAAAACATTGTATGCAACTCATCTAGTTAATATAGCAAATGCAAAAGCTATAGAGACTTATCGTTCATCAGAATATGCCGATGGAAAAATTGGTATTACACTTAATCTGGATCCTGTATATCCCAAAAAAGATACAACATTAGATGAAAAAGCTGTTAAAATTGTTGATGGATTAAATAATCGTTGGTTTTTAGATCCAATCTTTCAGTCAGAATACCCCATTGATATATTATCTATACTCCAAAAAAATTATAATTTTCCATCAGTACCAAAACAAGATTTGAATATATTAAATCAAAATCATATAGATTTTTTAGGAATAAATAATTACTCAGCCACTCGTATAGGAATTAGGAAAAAAGAAGAATTAAACAATCTATTTAAGCTTCTATTACCGAAAAAAGCTGAGAAGAGGACAGAAGTTTCAGAGATGGGATGGGAAGTCTATCCTGATGGTTTTTATGATCTTCTAAGGCGAGTGGATAAAGATTATAATCACCCTATTATTTACATTACTGAAAATGGTATGGCATGTAGAGATGATCAAATTACTAATAATATTATTCAAGATGATGATCGCTTGAGTTATTTAAAACGATATTTTGCTGCTGCAAATAAAGCAATGAAAGAAGGTGTAAATTTAAAAGGTTATTTCGTATGGTCTTTGATGGACAATTTCGAATGGACGGAGGGATATTCTAAACGCTTTGGTTTAATCCACGTCAATTTTGATTCCCAAGAGAGATTATGGAAGAAAAGTGCTCTCTGGTATCGTGATGTTATTAAAAACAATAGTTATGAATTAAATACTATTTAAAATACTTCTTTTTGATTTTATAATTTTTTAATTGAGGTTGAGGTAAAATTAAATCTATTTTAAAATATATGTTAATTATAGAATTATTAGATCCAAAAATTATAAATATTTTAAACTAATTTTTCGACGATCTTTAATCTACTTTTTGCTCCGATTTTATTGAATTCACTAGGATTGATTTCTATGTCTTTTCCTGTCAATGCATTTACGATTGTTGCTGTTAATATGCCCCATGGACAAATTGAATTAGTTAATTCTTCTGATTTCATGTAAGAACGAACTATAGCCGTAGAACAATTGATAGATTCCACAGTAAATTCATTTTCTGATATCCAATCTAATTTTAGATTTTCAGCCATACCTATTTCAGTAAATTTTTTCATTGCTATCTCCAGTGCTTCATTAAGGTTATATTTCTTTAATTCATCTAGATCGAGTCCAATTTGCTTAGAATATCTTTCCAAAAATTCATATGTTTTAGGAAAAACGTATTTATATAGAACAGGTGTTCCAACCAATTCCTTTGCACTTCCTTCATAACCAAACGTTATACCATGTAATATCATAGCAACCCCATGAAGATTTGTTCTTTTTGTTAAATCTCCATAATTCTTGAACTTATAAGCTTTTACTACTGTTAGTAAACATAAACCTATGAATATTGAGATTATTAACGAAATTAAATAATTTGGAATTAACAATGGTAGAGGAATGCCAACTGATGGATTCACAAAAAAGTAGAAATCAATATTACTAGTAAAGTACGCTAAAGCCCACCCCGTAAATCCTATTGGTCCAATTATTTTTCCATATTCATATATAAAGTCTTTTTTATATCTAGCAATTATAAATTTAATTGTAAATAAACTAAATGCTATAACTCCTCCTAGAAAAGTGTGCCAAAATATAGTAGTAATAAAAAACTCACTAAATCCACTTGGATTTAACCTTGGTATAACTGCAAAATAAATACAAAGTGCTGACAATAAGTAAAAAATTATTGCAGCAGTCCATCCAAATCTTTTATGCGCTCTAATTTCTAACAAAGTTAATTCTTTTAAGTTTCTTATGTGAGATAGTCCTATAAAACAATTAGCTATAGCCAGTCCAAATCCCACTGTCGAGATATACAGCATGAAATGGTTTAAAAATATCATTTGTTCAAATGTCATTTGCAATATCATACAACAATGCCACCTTATAAATTTTTGAAAGTAATATCTTAAATTATTTAATTATATTTTAAGAATATTCTCTATTATACGATTATTATATTTAAAACTAATGCTTAAAAAATAGAGTCTTATCACTTAACTTGAAGAAATATATTATAGCAGATATCTTGTATCGTTTGAAATGTATTTATTTCATTTACATTTCCTATCATAGTCAAAACCATATTATTAAAATTCATACAGATCGTAGTTATTTTCTCTCCTCCGAGGGATGTATTAAATAAAACTCTATTATATATCTCCTCACTTATTTTTTTTGATGAGGTTAATACACTAATTGTTTCTGGAATATATTCTGAACAATCATATTTTTCATCAATAATTTTTGAGTAGATGATTTTTCCTACTAAATCTACAAGAAATATTTGTTTGATTCTTTTATCCCAAATTAATTTCTCAAATTTTTCTATAATTTTTTTAGGCTTTTTAATATATTTATCTTTGCTCTTAAAGAAATCTAATGTTAAAAATTCATCCTCTATGTTCTCTGGTAGTTGGTATTGTTTTACTATTATTATTTTTTTTCTGATCTCTACTAAAACGTTCTCATTTCTAACTGTAGTTAATAAAATCCAATTCAATTTCTCGTTAAGATTATTTTGATATAAAAATTGGGAAGAATTAACGACCAAGGGAATAAGAAAACCAAGTTTTTCTTTATTTACAAATTGTTTGGCATAAATATAAAAAATATTTCCCCCTTTTGGTTCAAGAAATACAACTGATTTAAAATTCCCCCCTTTTTCAATTTGATTAATAGAATCAAATAAAGTATCTAATCCATGGGAAAGGATAATGTCCTTAATATTTTCATCAAATTTATGAAATTTTGTTACTTCCCCATCAAAATCTTTATTTAGAAATTCTCCAAATTGTTCAGTAAAACTTTCCATTATATCGTGAATAACTGAATGTAACAATTCTATCAAGCTATCATTCTTAGTTGTTGCTACAAAAGTGATTTTTTGTAAGTAGTCAGTAAATTTTTCAAAAATAATATTAGTTTCTTTTAGTTTTAAGGATTTTATATCTTCTCCTCTTTCTATGCTCGCAAAACTATCCATAGCTGTTAAAAAACCACTAATTAAATCATCATCACTATGTTCATCTTGCTTTTTTAGATGCCAACTGTATAAGAGTTGTCCTCCCTCATTTATGATAAATAGATCATCCATATAATACACCGTTAGTTATTTAATAGTTTAAACACGAATTTCTTTTTAATAATTTAATAGAAGAATGTTATTGTAAGTCTTAAAAGTTTTATCCTTTATAATAGGATATACTTCAGTAATACAGTAGAACCGATTTTAAATTTTTTTTTTACTAAAACGTATAAATGTTCTTTCAATTAAACACAAACCTAAAACCTCTTATAGGAGATAATCTTATCATTTTAATTAGCACATTTACATTAGAAATTGTGGGGATTCAAATTTGTTAAATCGCATAGATCTAGATGGGTTCAAAAAAGTTCAAAAGGATTATAAAAAAGATCGTTCCAAATGTAAGAAAACACTAGAGATTAAAGGGAGATGGAGATTAGATGTTGAATATGGTCCACAATTTGAGACTAAACTGAAAACAGAAAGAGCCGGGAAAATTACGGTACAAACTGATGAAACGATTATCCTTGGAGGGGGAGGAACAGCAGTACACCCTGTTCATTATTGTATGGCAGGTTTTTGTGGATGTTTTTCAGCAGCTTTTGCTAAATGGGCTGCAATGAAGGGTATTGAATTGAAAAAACTTGACATTAGAATAGTTGCCGATATAGATTTAACTACGGGATTTGGAATTGAAGATGGTATTGATGCTGTAGATGATTTTAAACTTGAAATATTTGTTGAGAGCGATGCCAGTATAGAAGAATTAAATAAGGTTCTAGAACACACAAAAAATAGATGTTTTTGCATGTATTGTATCACTACACCAATAGTGCCAAAGATCGAGATGATAGTAGAAATTCCAGAGGTGCAAATCGAGGAAGCCGTCTTCATTTGTCCTAATTGTTTCAACAAAACAATGGTCTTCTTAGATGATAATACTCAAAAATGTAAGAATTGTGGGACCACGGGTTATTTTAATCTACAACCCGAACCAAAAAAAGTTTCTCAAAAATAAGTTTTATTTTTTAATAAATTTTAGATGATTAATAAAATAACTTAGAAAAAAGTATTATAATATAATATTACAGAAGTGAAATTCAATGACAGAAGAATGGCCATATGTATCTAACAAAGATCAATATGTTATGAATTTAGAAAAAGATTTAAAGAAGATTAAGAGTCAATTATATCAAACTTTAATAAATGCAAATAAAACTGTAAACCAAAATCAAAAATTACAAGATCAATTGAATCAATGCCAAATTGAAAATGCTAAATTAAAACTTCAAATTGAAGATTTAATTAAATGAATTAAATAATTAAAAATAGGATATTGATAAAAATAGTAATAATTAATATAAAGACGACCAATTTTATGTTTTAAAATAAAAAAAGGTATGATTTAATCCAATGAATGATACTAATATACAGTATGTATTCAAAATTACAGTAATTGGAGATAGTGCTGTTGGAAAAACATCATTAATTAAACAATATACTCAAGCTTCATTTGAAAATGATTATATTTCTACAATAGGGGCTCAATTCTCCATTTACAATGAAAAGATCGATGGTGATAATTGTAAATTATTTTTCTGGGATCTTGCTGGTCAAAAGGAATTCAATCTCCTACGTTCTCAGTTTTACAGAGAAAGTAAAGCAGCTATCATTGTTTATTCTCTCGAAGAAAATAATCTTGGAATCGAAAGTTTTAAGCACTTATCTGAATGGTATAAAGAAATCAAAAACCATTGCGGAGAAATCCCTGTTATCATTTTTGCTAATAAGGTTGATTTAATTGATGAAGATAATTTGGATGATTCAGAAATTCAAAATTTAATTAAAAAAAATAATTTTATAGGAGTTTATCGAACTTCTGCGAAAACTGGTAAAGGGGTAACTGATGCATTCCAGAAAATAATTAAAGTATTACTTACTCAGTATAAGAACAAAATCTAATATTTGAAAAAACATATCAAGGAGTTATCAAGGATAAGACTAATGTTTTAAAACTCTTTATAAGATTTTTTTTTTCTTATAACCTCAATTTAAGTCTAATTAATTTTTTGATAAATAAGTAAGCTTACTTTTTTAAACTCAAAAAATGTCGTAAGAAAAAACTTAAATATAATTTCTATTATAACATTTATGTAAAAATTCATTTTAGATTGCTTAAAAATTCAATCATTTAGTTTCTGATTTTTTACCAAAATTAAAATGACTATATGAGATTAGAAAGAGGTGTATTATTTATTTCTCAAGATGAAATGAAAGATCTAACGACAAATTTAGATAATAAAGTGATAAAAGCTCTACAGATTAAGGTAGATTCTTATCAGACAGAGATCAGTGAATTAAAAAAGATTCTTGAAAAAAAAGATGAAGAAATTGCGAATATAGCAAAATTTAAAGATGTATTGAGTTCTGAATTAGAGAAGACCAAAAGTAATTTAGAAGTTAAAACCAATAAATTAGAAAAAATAGATTCTGAAGTTTATGATTTAGAGAAAACAATCACTATAAAAGAAAATGAAACTAACAAGTTGTGTGCAGAAATTGATGAATTAAAACAAAAAATTGAAGAATTAAGTGATGAAGTCGCAAAAAAGGCAAAGGATATAACAGAATTTAGCGAACAACTCACAAAAAAAGAAAATAAAATAACAGAACTTAGTGAACAACTCACAAAAAAAGAAAATAAAATAACAGAACTTAATGATACTTTTGATAGAAAAGAAAAAATCATTGAAGAACAAAAGGATAAATTGGAAAAAGCTGAGACTGAAATATCAGCTTTAAAACCACCCGAACCAACTGAATACACTAGCGAAGAACGTTTAATTTGCCCTAAATGCGGTGCAAGAGGGAAAGATTTAAAGGTTGAAGAAGATAAAAGTAAAGTACTTGGTTATATTGGTCACAGCCCACTTTATAGTAAAGTGAATGTTTGCAAACAATGTGGTCAGAAGTTTTAATTAATTCATATTATTTCTTTTAAATTTTTTATAGTATTTAACCTAAAATTAAATAATTTTTATTGTCAAATTGTATTTCTAATTAGAAAATTGACCTTCACATATATTTAATTTAGATAACTTTTTTACTTCTAAAAAGCAAGAATAAACTATCATTATTTTAGTTAATTAGGTGAAATAAAAATTGATTAACACAAGAATTACTGAAAAATTTGGGATAAAATATCCAATTATTAGTGCACCAATGGGTCCATTTTATACTACTGAATTAGCTGTTGCCGTTTCAGAGGCAGGTGGATTAGGTGTGGTGAGTCATGCCACATTACGAGGGAAAAATTCAGTTAAAGATTTCAAGGAGCAATTAGACTATGTGGTTGAACATACCGATAAGCCTTTTGGTTTGAATGTACGTGTAGCTCGTATCCAAACCGATCATAAGGTATTATTAAGAAAAATCCCACAATGGCGTAAAGAAAACCCTAAACTAAGGGAACAATTAATTTATGCTTTAACTAGTGCAGGAGGTCCCCGACTTGCAGGTAAAATGTGGAAGGAAAAAGCACCTGATATGGCTCATTTTCATGTCGGACCAGCCTTATGGTTAGTTGATAAAATAGTAGAATCAGGTTGTGATGGGATAGTAGCAACAGGCACTGAAGGTGGCGGTCATCAAAGTTATGAAGGGATAACAACTTTAGTTTTAGTTCAACAAGTTGCTCAAAAATATCCTGAAAAACTGTTAGTAGCATGTGGTGGATTTGCTACCCCTGAAGGTATTGCTGCAGGATTAGCTATGGGTGCTGATGCTGTTGCCATGGGAACAAGATTTATTGCGTCTAATGAGAGCGAATTTCATCAAAAATATAAAGATCTTATACCTCCTGCCACAGCACGTGATACTTTGCTTACTACCGGAGGTTTTGGACCAATTAGACTATTGAAAAACAAGTTTTGCCTAGAGCATGGTGAAATTATTTCTAAAGAAGAAAAAATATCCCAAGAATTAGCTTATGATATGGATGAGTATCTCAAAGAACTAATGGCTTATGAAATAGTTTATACAAAAGGCGATATCGTTAATGGAGCTATTCCAGTAGGACAAACGTGTGGCTTAATCGATTCTACATTGAATGTTGATGATATAGTTTCAGGTTTTACAATTAAAGCTGAAAAAATATTAAAAAACTTATGTTCAAATATCTCATGAATAAATCCTAATTTTCATTTTTTTATTCTTCAATAAAAGAATGATAAATATATTAGATAAGTAAAAAGAAAATTAAAAATAATTGATCTCATTCTTTACGTAATTCACGTCTTAATATTTTCCCTACAATAGATTTTGGTAACTCAGGGACAATCTCAATCATTCTAGGATATTTATATGGACTAATATTATTTTGACACCACTCTAGAAGTTCCTCTTTAGTAACTTTTCCTTTATATTCGGGTTTGAACGAGATAAAAGCTTTAATTTCTTGTCCTGTTTCTGGATCCGGTACTCCAATGACTCCTACTTCACTTACAGCTTCATGCATATAAATCAAATCCTCGACTTCTCTTGGAAAGACAGCATGACCTTTTCTTTTAATCATATCTCTTTTTCTATCTTTAATACGCAAATACCCATCCTTATCAACGCATCCGATATCTGAAGTATAATACCATTCAACACCCTCAGAGTCATTTCGTAATGCATAATCAGTGTCCTTTTTCCTTCCTAGATATCCAATCATAACTTGTGGACCTGAAAAACATATTTCTCCTATATATTGCAGTTCATTTTCACCACAATTTTCGCAACTTTCATTTGGGCAATGAGGTAGTAATTTTGTACCAGTCTCAGTGTCTACTATTTTGAGTAATGTATCAGAAATAGGAAAACCAACAGTATTTATCTTTTGAAATTCTTTTTGAAATGGATTCAAAGAAACTACTGGAGAACATTCTGACATTCCATATCCTTCGACAATACTTACACCAGTGATATTTTCAAATTCATTTTTGACTTCCTTGGGTATTGCTGAAGCAGCACTTATACATGCTATTAGAGTACCTAATTTACCTTTATATTTTCTTGAAGCAGGATCTTCGTTTATTTTTATATAAAGCGTAGGAACTCCAGGCATATATGTAGCTTTTTCTTTCATCATTATTTTTAATATATCCGATATTTTTTCTGGAGGTCGCGGTAATAGGATCATTTTCCAACCTTCTAAAACTGAAACAGTCATACCTATATTGCCAAAAGAATGAGCAAGTGGTACTACTAACATCATTCCTCCTTTACCCTTTAACGCATTCATTTCTGGTAATTGCGTTGACGCCCAGATATCTGTTTGAAGTGCATTGACTACCATTGAATAATGAGACGTCATTACGCCCTTTGGAACTCCTGTAGTTCCGCCCGTATATATTAAAACAGATATATCTTCTTTAAGATTTATATCTACTTTTGGAACGTTTATTGGAAGTCCATCTTTTAAAACTTCTTGAAATTTATGGAATGTGATATGTCCTATTTTTTCTGGCCATTCTTTCATCCTCGGAACTTTTCCAAGAGCAGTTCCTAGTTTTGCTTTTAAAGGAGGTAAATATTCTGCTAATCCTGTTAAGATGATATTTTTTAATGTTGGCATTTTGCTTAATTCCTTACCAAGAAGATATTCTTCATATAAATAATCTAATATTACGAGTGTGTTAGCTTTTGAGTCGTTCACTTGATGGACAATCTCAACAAATCGATTTACAGGAAGTATTGGATTTGAAGTTGCCCCAATTCGAACAACTGCCCAATGAACAATAAGATATTGGGGAATATTTGGTAAATCTATACACACAACATCTCCTTTTTTTACACCTATTTTTGATAATGCGGTAGCAAATTGATCCACGAGAGTGTCTAATTCTAGATATGTCATTCGGAAACCTTCAAAAAACACTGCTTCAGAATCGGGATATTTTAGAGAAGTCCTGCTTAAAAGCTCTCCTAAAGGAACAGCATTATAATCAACATGTCTAGGTGTTTCCTTTGGCCATTTTTTATTTATACCGTAAAATTTTATTAGATCTTCTTGACTCATTTCGATATTCATTTTCATATATGTTTGTTTTTTTAGAAATATGTAATATTATTCATTTCTATAATATATAAAATTTTAAGAAAATTAGTTCAAAAATAAAAGAAATTGTTGTAATATTACAAAATAGATGGTTTTTTAAATTCGCATTTTGTATAAATTTTTATCTGGGATAAAACTCATCATAATTAAATCATCTCTTATTTCCCAACCTAAATTCCGATAAAATTCAACAACATCTTTATTATATTTTTCAATAAATAAATGTATCTTATGGACACCGATTTTACGAAATTTTTCTATCAATTCATCCATTATCATTTTACCATATCCTTTCTTTTGATAATCTGGATCGACAGCAAGATGATGGACATAACCTCTTCTCCCATCGAATCCTCCAATTACAACACCAATAATTCTATTATTAACTTTTCCAATTAAAAATAGATTTGGATTTCGTTGTAGCATTCTCTCAAGTTCTTCTCTTGTATCCGTTGACCCAACACTGATGCCTGATTTTCTCCAGAGTTGAACAACGTTTTCATATGATTCCATAGTAAATTTTTCAATCTTCATATGCTTTAAAATTAAATGGTTAATTATCGTTATTGTATCAAATTTATTGAATGATTTAAAACATTCTAATAATGGTTTTAAGATTAATTTTGAGGAATTACCTAAAAAAAATAAAAATCAATGTTCACTAATTTTTTTTATATTCAAAGAATATACCAAATTTTAAAAAATTTGAATTAATTTGAGAAGTTAATAAGAATATATAATATGCACTGCACAGAAATACAAAACAATTTTGAGATTTTAAGTATGTTGAAAAGTGTAATACAAGAGTGATAAATAAAATGAGTAATGATAAGAATATAATTAAAGAATTAGTAAAAATAACTGAAAAAGAATTTAATGTGAGAACTTATGCTGTAAAAAATGATTTTAGTTTTTGTTATTATGCTGAAGATGATTCTGTAAAATATCTTGGTTTGGATTTAGCAAAACTAAATTTAGAAGCAAGTAAATTAAAACTTGTGGAAGAATCTATTAGGAAACTACAAAACTTAAAAGGATTAAGCATAAGGTATCCTAAAAATAATGATTTACCTGAATGGTTTAATGAATTTAAGGATATGGAGAATCTAAGTCTAGAGAATAATAATTTAAGTAAAATACCCGAATGGATCAAAGAATTCAAAAAACTTGTTTATTTAAACTTAGAATCCAATGATATTTCTATTTTGCCCGAATGGTTAGCTGCTTTAAATGAATTAAAAGAACTTTTAATAAGGAATAATTTTAATCTTGAATGGAATGATAAGAATCTTAACATTCTAAAAAGTCTTTATAAAAAAAATTTAAAAATAAGCGCTCCAAGATTATTCGAATTTATAATTCAACATGATCTTTCAAAAGATAAAATAGAAATAATTAAAGAACTCGAAAAAGAAAATTCGGAGAAAGAAAAACAACACCAATACGTTAATCCGATTAATATGAAGATCGAACATGGAAATGTTGTTGAATGGCGTATGTCTCAATATAATATTAAATCTTTACCTGATAACTTCGGAGTATTCAAAAATCTAAGATCCTTGACGATTATTAAAACGCCAATCGAATATTTGCCCAATTCTTTTGGAGAGTTAACTAATCTTGGGTTTCTTGATTTGTCTAATAATCGTCTTAAATCTCTACCAGACTCTTTTACTAATTTAACTATGATATCTAATTTAAATTTGAGCAATAATCAATTTACAGAGATTCCCACTGTATTATGGGCTCTTAAAGAATTAACCGATTTGAATTTAAGCAATAATCCCTTAAACGACGAAGAAAAGAATATCATACAGAAAGTTCCTGATTTAATAAGAGATTACCTTAGAAAAAAAGCCACTATAAGAATTTTTATCTCTCATGCTGTTATAGATTTTGAACCTTACCGAATAGGAGAACTTGTAGAATTTTTAGAAAAACAAAAAGAAATCTCGGAAGTTTATTTTTGTGAGGAAGATCTTGCCGGAAATATCGATAAGTGGATGCTAGAGACAGTACAAAAATGCCAATTATTACTATTTATTGCAACGAAAAAATCAGTATTTAGCTCAGTTGATTGTCAAAATGAATTACAACTTGCTAATAAATTTTCGATACCAATTATTCCGATGAAGGGATATGATGTAGATTGGTCAGATTTAGCAGAAAGAAATTTATCTCGTGAATTAGGACTGGAATTTGATAAAGATAATTTTGATGCATTTTGTGGAGATTTATATGCTTATATTGAGAATTTCAAGCGTGAAATTGATTTAATGGGGAAAGAAGAACGGAGACAAGGCATTATAGATATATATGAACGATTTCGACTTATGCTAGATGAAACCCTTAGTGATATTAAAAGAAAAATAGATTCATTAGGGGATAGAATCACACAACTTGAAAAAAAAATTGATTGATTTCTTAAAATAAGACTTTTTTTATTTTTTATGATTAATAAATTTAGAGTTTGATTTCCTAAAATCCTAACGATAATTTCCTAATTCTTTTTCTAATTTCAGTTTTATCCTCGATAATTTTCTTAACAATGCTTGAAATTTCCTTTCGTCTATCCATATCAGTGGGTATTGGCAAAACAACTTCCATAATGCGATTACCAATAGTAGCAATGGTACCTTGAACAAAAGTTATTGCTTGAATCTGCTTTTGAACAACATCTAAATTTAATATATATAAAAGTAGGTATGAATCAATAATTTCTTCATTTTCTAATATCTTGAACTGGAAAATATGGCTCTGAATTATTATCTTTCTATCTAATTCTGTAATATAAGCTGTTTTTCCAATTAAATTGGAACCCCCATCCTTAACCAATAGTATATCCCCAACTTCTACATTTTGTTTAGTTTTGTATTGTTCGTATACTTCCTCACTTGTTTTTTTATATGAGTCTAAATTTATTTCCCAGTTGTTTAAATCGCTTGTTCGAATAAATGGGATATCACCTAAACCATATACATGTGAACCTATTTCGTCTCCTCGTGGTAAATAACCCCCCTTATTCGTATAAATTATTTTCTGTTCTGCTAAATCTTTTATAGTTAAAAGTGTGAATTTCTTATCACTTGCCAGCTTCTTTAATGTTTTTTCCACACCAGTATAATAAATCGGGATGAAAATTTGATTTTTAATCTGGCTGTATTTAATCTTAAAGATTTTTTGTTCCTTTAAATAATCAAATTCTTCAGCCTCTTTTAATATTAGATGCAAATCTATAAGGTCATCGTTAATTAATGGATTTCCATCAGAATCTAATTTTTTGCTTCCATCTTTATTCAGTTTATATAAAATTTTTCCATCTTTATCATGACCCACATTTTCTACAATTGCAAAATCAATTATATAATCGCTCGGAATATTATTCGATTTTTGAAAGAATAAAATGCTTGTTTTATTACATGTATATGGCTGAAATGTACTCGGATCTAATGAAATTATCCCTAAAATTTTACCATTTAAAGTTAAAAATTCCCAAATATAGCGATCTGTGGGATTTCCAAATATTCCTTCTGGTAAAATTATCCCCATTTTTCCATCATCATTAAGGAATTGAACACACCTTTCGATAAATAAAACTTGAGGGGCTTGTTGTTTCATTAATTTATTTTGTATTTCCCACATATCATCTACATTTTTCCAAACATGTCCTAGCTGATAATCAATTAAAATAGTTTTATCATTTATAGGAATTTTAACCCCAAATGGTGGATTTGTAAAAATAAAGTCAAAAGTATTATTGTTTAGAATTTCCTTTGCTAGATCTCTGTAGCGTTTTGGATCTAACGAATCTTCACAAAAAATATTAGATTTTCCATTGCTTAATATTTCTAAATACAATTTACTGATTTTTGCTAAAAACAAGTCTTTATCGATGCCAAAAAGATTTGAAATTGAATTAATTCTTTTTTCTTCAGATTGTATTTTTAACCATAAAACTTCTTTTACTTCAAGGAGAAAGCCTCCATGACCACAGGCAGGGTCTAAAATTCTTGAATCTATATCTGGATTTAAATATTTAACCATAAATTTTACTACATTATGTGGAGTAAAAAACTGTCCACCTTCATCCTTTAAAATCTTACTAACAAATATTTCAAAAGCGTCACTTAAGATATCCTTTGACGATTGAAGAAGTGAAATGTGCTGTAATTCTTTAACAATTAAATAAACAAGATCTTTAGTCAAAGTGATTTGTTCATTCTGATCCATTACATCTATATATTTCTCTCGTACATTTTTATTAAAAAAACCTTGAATTCTTGTGTGTAATTGTTCATTAGTTTCACCATTTTTTAAGCAAAATTCCATTTCTTCATCTTGCTTTTTATTTATTTCATCAACTAATTTACATAAAAGGAGATTTATAATTTGTTTAGACCGAGCTCTTGTATCGGTATCAGTATATTTTAATTTTCCATATAAATGCTGATTTATTGATATAAAAATCTGTTTTAAGTTCTTTATTTTCTGTAAATCGTTTTTCTTAATTAAACCAGATTTTTCCTCTAAAAAATTAGTGATATGAGCGGGCATTTATAAAATAAAAGATTTTTTACTAAGTTTCAACGATAACTTCTTTATAATTCATTTATATTAGATTAATTTATTATTATTTTTTATTAATTGAAAATTAAAGTTAATTATGTCTTTAATTAATTTAAATTTTGGAGAATACATCGATTTCACCATTAAAAAACGATTTGGAATAATTACTCTGAACCGGATCCATAGATCGAATGCATTTGATATCACGCAATTTGAAAATTTAAAAAAAGCAGTGGAATATTGTCAGAAGAATAAGGAAATCAGAGGATTGATCTTAACAAATAATGGAGTTTCTTTCAGTACGGGTGTAGATTTAGGAGCGATTAATGGAAGTGATCATAAAGCTGTAAAATATTTGGAAGGGACTGCGGCAGCTATTTGTAAATTATTATATTATGGAAAACCAGCAATTTCTGCTGTTAACGGAAGAAATATGGGAGAGGGTGTTGTTTTTTCAGTATGTTGTGATTATCGAATTGCTACAAAAGAAAGCTTTTTTCAAATGCCCGAAATCTTCTCCGGAATATTTACAGGAACCAGTTGTTTAGTACTCTTTTCGAGAATACTTGGAGTTTCTTGGACTAAAAGAATGTGCATGTTTGCTGAGAGAATTGAGACTAAAAAAGCCCTCGATATAGGACTAATAGATAAAATTGTAAATAACAAAGAAGAACTAATGAAAGTTGCATTAGATAAAGCAAAATTTCTTTTTACTAAAAATCAAACAGTTCTAAATGCAATAAAATTATGTGCTAATCATTTAGCAGATAAATCTTATAATGACGCGTATGAGTTAGAGAAATTTGGCTCATCTTGGTATGAATTTGAAAATAAAGAACAGTATCTCAAGAATTTTAGAAAGAAATTTGAATAAAAAGTTAAACATGAATAAAGATGTCATCACAAAATACAAATTTTGGAAATTCTATTGAATTCTCATATAAAAAGAAGTTTGGAATTATAAAGCTAAACAGAATTCATAGAGGAAACGCAATTACTACTGAGATGGCAAAGAATCTCAGAAGAGCTTTAGAATTTTGCCAAAGATCAGATAAAATAAGGGGGATCATATTAACTGGAAATGGAACATCCTTTACTACTGGAATGGATATTGATGAAATTGATGGAAGTGATCATGTAACTGTAAAAGAATACGAAGAAACTGCAGCCTCTATTCAAGAATTGGTCTATTATGGAAAACCCACCATTTGTGCTATAAACGGTAAATCAATGGGTGATGGTGTAGCTTATTCTTTATGTTCTGATTATCGGATTGCTGTTAAAGATTGTTATTTCATGATGCCAGAAATAAATATAGGAGTTTTTCCGGGTACTGGTATTATTGTATTAATGTCAAGAGTTATTGGGATCCCCTGGACAAAAAAAATACTTATGTTTGCAGAAAAAATTAGAGCAGAAAAAGCATTAGAAATTGGCTTAATAGACCAAATCGTAGAAGACCGCGGAGAATTAATGAAAATTGCATTGGATAAAGCTAAATTTATGTTTACTAAAAATCAAATAGTTCTAAATACGATTAAGCTATGTAGTAATCATTTAGCTGATAAATCTTATAAGGAGGCTTATGAGTTAGAGAAAATTGGATCAGCATGGTATGAATATGAGGATAAAGAAAAATTTATCAATGATTTTAGAAAAAAATTATATTAAAAAATGCCTTTTTTATCATTATCATTATATTTTTTAATTATTTTTATTTTATGACATATTTAAAAAAGTAAATTGAAATTGCATAACATTAAAATCTAAACTCAATTTATAAAACTTAGTTATCTATAGATAATTAACCTAAGATAATCTGTAATTAAGGAAAACAAAAGAATCTAACAATAAAAAAGAAAAAATTTAACTTAACAGAGAAAAGGTGATAATTTTTGCCTAAAGGAGATGATTCAAAGGTTTTTATTGGCAGAAAGAAATCAATGAGCTATGTAATGGCTGCCATGGTTGTTTTGAATGAGAAACCCGTGAGATTATTAGCCCGAGGTCGATCTATTTCTCGAGCTGTCGATGTAGCTGAAATTTTAATAAACAAGTTTATTTCAGGAAGTACTTACGGGGAAATTCTGATTGATACTGAAACACTTACGAATACGGATGGCACGAATAGCAATGTCTCATCAATTGAGATTGAAATTCTTCCGCCGAAAAGGTAAAGAAAGATAATTCTAAAAATATACAGGAGAAAATCAGGAGACTTTCTCGCTTCTTTTTTTTATTTTTTTGAAAAACTGACTATTTTGTTTTAAATTTATAATGATTTTCATCAATCACTGGACGATAACCTATTTTTTGATAAATGCTATTTGACGTAGGATTGCTTAAATCTGTAAATAAGAAACAATATTTATTTCCTTCATCTAAGAGAAGTTTGCTTAATTTTGCTACACATTCTGTTGCATATCCTCTTCTCCTCAAGGAAGGTGGAGTGTATACAAGATTAATCGCATTCCCATTAGGACTTTTACCTGCTTTTCTTGCCATCGAAACGGGCTCATTGTCATCAAATAATAAAAATATTTGGCTGTTATTGTTCTCAAATTCTTCCTTGAAATTGTTAATATTTCGATCCAATTCTTCATTAGTAATATCACTTAATGCTTCCTTTAACATCTCTCTAGTCCAATTAAGAACTATTTTCTCATATTCCTTTGTAGCAACATGAAATTTATTTATACCTAAAGTATCTTCTGAAACTTCCTCTAATTTAAAAATTCTTTCATTTCTCAATAAATAATAATCTAAACTACTTTTCTCACACCACAATCTGGCAAATTTGTCTGCGGCTTCTTTAAAACCTAAAACACCAGGTAATTTCTCTTTTCGCTTTAAAAGGTATTCTACTAATACTTCTATAGTAACTAATTTATCTGTATAGGATATAAGAAGATCATGGGGAGGGGTTCTTATAGAAATTAATTTAACATCATTACCTTTAGTTAATGTTAATAAAAGAGGTTGTTCTACGCCATATCTATGAATGTTTCTTTTGAGTGAATTTAAAATAGTTAAAATAAGACCATTTTCAACCTCGTGATTCAGCAAAAATGGGAATGCCAGATCAGAAAATATGGAAATATCTTCATGAAATTGTGCTTTCATCTTTGCTTTATAAGTTATATTATTCGTTTTATTAATAATATCCTAATTTCTTGACATCCATTAAAAAGTTGGTAAAAATATAAATAGATATTAACAATCATCACATAAATGACTATAAAAAAACCTATACTTTTAATTTTAATCATATGGTACATGAGTTCTACCGTTGGTTTTAGTATAACTGATACTAAAAACAAACCATATAATATAAATTCTGACTCACTTGATATTTCTGATACTAATGAGTCTGTAGATTATTTAATCATTACTACTGAAAATTTTAAACCTTATCTTGAGCCCTTGGCTAGATGGAAAACCCAGAAAGGATTAGTAGCAAAAATAGAACTTATTGATGATATAAGACAACATTATTCAGGTAGTAACCGTGCCGAGAAAATCAAGAATTGTATTATTGATTATTATAATAATTATTGTACTCAATGGATCTTATTAGCGGGAGATGTTCATGACGTTCCTTCGCAAGACATTATAGCTCTAGATAATTTCCCAATTGATGGTAATACTGTTAGTTGTGATTCTTATTATACAGATCTAGATAATGACTGGGATCTTAATAACGATGGAAAATGGGGGTACTGGGGAGATGAATTCGATTTTGAACCAGAAGTCTACGTAGGACGTTTACCTGCAGATAATGAAGTTCAGATGAAACTATTAGTCCAAAGAATTATAGCTTATGAAAAGAGCCCTACTATTGGTCCATGGATGTCTCATGCATTGTTTGCTAGTAGTATATTGTATTTTGACCAAGACTGGAATAATGATAGTGTTGTAGATTTTGGAGAATGTGATGATAATCGAGTTAATAATTTCATCAAAACAATACTACCAGATAATTGGACTAGCACCGTTCTCGCCCAAACTGAAGGTGTTAAAGGTACAAGTTATTATAACGATTCTTGCCTAAATTATAACACACTCAAAAATAATATAGATGAAGGATGTAGTATTGGTACAATTTTCGCCCATGGTAGTCCTACAGGTATGGCTATTGATAAATGGTTAGTTGATTATGATGGAGATCTATTATTTGATTATATTAATAGCCCCTTCGAAGGAGGTACTCCATTTGATGTAATGCAAAGAGATACTCTTTTTCATACGAGTTATATGGATTTCGAACCAGAAGATAATAAAATGGGAATATTCTATTTTGGTAGTTGTTCCACAGGTACATTTGATCATCCAACTGAATGTCTTGCTGAAAGGTTTTTAAAAAAAGCTGCGATTGGGGTTATAGCTGGAAGCCAAGTAGTGTGGGGTGAAGATCAATGGTATGAACGGGACCATGGAGGTTGGTTTATCGAAGGGTTAGGATTTCGATTTTATGAACAACTTTTCCAATATAATCAGCCAGGTAAAGCTTTAGCGTTAGCAAAAGCAGATTATGTTTCAGATAGAATTAATTCTTCTGAGCCTAAAGAATATCCAGAATGGGGAAATAAAACACTCAAACAATATAATTTACTGGGTGACCCTGAAGTTCCAATTTGGCTCTCAATTCCAAAACAACTCAATATAAGTATTATCCAACCATCCAACAATGATGGGAATTTGTTCACTGTTTTAGTAACTGCCGATGGAGTACCTGTTCAAAATGCCACTATTACTTACACTAAAGAAAATGATCTTATATGGAAAGGAATAACTAATGAGAATGGGACAATTGATATCCCCCTATCAAAAGCAGAATTAAATGGAAAGATTCTTACAGTTAGTAAAATAGGGTATCTACCTTATCAAGAATCAATCCCCAAAATAGCTTCAGAGTCAATTCCCGGATATGATGTGGTGATTACTTTCACTATCTTATTAAGTTTAATCTTTATTCATATCGTGAGTCATAATAAGACGAGATTAAAAAAGAAAAGAGTTTAAAATCCCTTTTTTTTTAATTATTTTATAGATTTTCCTTTATTCTTTCAATCTTACTCTGAAAATTTTCAATTTGTTCTAATTTTACTTTATTATCATTGATATTTTTTATTAAACTAATAAACTCTTTAATTATGGGATGCTGAAGAATTACGCACGTTTGATTTAAGGTATTTACATCCAATATTAAGGCAGAATCTAATTTTTCTCCCATACCTAATACGTCTTTAAAAATCAATTCATTATCATCTGTATATGACAATATCAAAATATCTTCTCCTATTTGAGAACCATCAGTCTTATTTATTATTTTAAATTCACACATTTTTATTGAGATTGTATCTGAATTTATTTATATAAAGAAATGAATTATTTGTATTATAATTTCATATTGCCAATTAGAAATCAAGATTAATTAGTCTTCGATAAACAAACAAAAAAGTATGATAGATATGAATAAAGAAGATATTTGTTTCATGCCTGCTTGGGAAATGAAAGAAAAAATTGAAAACCAAGAATTAACCTCAAAAGAAATAACTGAAATAATTATTGAAAGAATTCAAAAAATCAATCCAATAGTTAACGCATATTGTACTCCTACTTTTGAATTAGCAAGGGAAATGGCAAAAAAAGCAGATAAAAAAATAATAAGAAATGAAAAAATACCTATCCTAAATGGAATTCCAACATCTATAAAAGATTTAGTACCGCTTAAAGGAGTAAGAACAACTTATGGTTCAAAAATTTATGAACATCACATTCCTAAAGAAGATGGCGTTGTTGTATCTCGTTTAAAAGATGCTGGTTGTGTAATTTTAGGGAAGACAAATACACCAGAATTTGGTTTTAAAGGAGTCACTGATAATCTCATTTTTGGAGTGACACGAAATCCATGGGATCTTGAGAAGACGTCTGGAGGATCTAGCGGAGGTGCCGCAGTTTCAGTTGTTTGTGGAATGGGCCCTCTAGCTCAAGGTTCAGACGGAGGTGGTTCTATTCGACATCCTTCTTGCTTTTGTGGAGCTTATGGTCTTAAACCGAGCTTTGGTAGGGTTCCAATTTATCCAAGATCCTTCCATAGCGGCCAAACACTATCTGTTATTGGTCCTATTGTTAGATATGTTTCTGATGCAGCATTAATGTTAGATGCTATGAAAGGACCATTTGAGGGAGATAGACATTCATTACCGGAAGATAATGTAAATTATTTTGACCAAATAAATAAGAAACCAGATAAAATAAAGATTGGTTATAGTTTAGATTTAGGCTTTGCAAAGGTTGTTGATAATGATGTAGAAAAAACAGTAGTTAATGCAGTTCACAAGTTTGAATCATTTGGGTGGGAAGTAGAAGAAGCAAAATTTAAGGTTTTAGATCCTTCAATGGCTTTCAGTACAATGTGGTTAATAATGTTTGGATATGAATTAAAACCTTATTTGGAAAAATGGAAAGATAAGTTAGATCCAAGCTTAGTAACATGGGTTGAGGCAGGATTGCACTTTCCTGCATCAAGTTTACCAGAGGCTATGAGAACTCGTAGTCTGTTTTATCAAGAGATATTTGAAACCTTAAAAGATTATGATATAATTCTTACACCCTCAACAGCAGTTCCAGCTTTTGAATTAGGAGTTCCTTATCCTTCACAAATAAATGGGATTGATGTATCTCCCACTTCGTGGCAAGCATTTACATTCCCCTTTAACTTTACAGGACATCCTGCTGCTACTATTCCCTGTGGGTGGACAGATGATAACTTACCAGTGGGGTTACAGATCGTTGGTAAAAGATTCCAAGAACTGCTAATTTTACAAGTTTCAAAAGCTTTTGAAGAAATAGCCCCATGGCAAGATAAAAAACCTAAATTTACTTAATTTTTTAGTAATTCTTTTTGACAAATTAGTATAGTTTACCTTTTTAATTAACTTATATTTAATTTTACTCGTCTATTTCAAGATTCTGCCCATCTATTTTTACTTAAACTTCATAAAAACAATTTTTTTAAATTGTCTTTAATAATTCTAAGTATAACAATTATTTTAAAAGTTACAGCTAAAAATAAAAACAGAGGAAATTGAGTGAAATGGCACGTCCATATCAAAAAGCTAACATCCCTGGCCCTGAGATGGGTACTTCTGTCTCAGATCCAACAGTGATGGCAAATTTACTTAAGTCCCCTAAGAAGAAGGTAATTATTATTGGCGCTGAATCTTTAAATTGGGAACTTGATGAGAAGAAGGTTGCAGACTACTTAATAGATATCGCAAACAAAATTGATTGTCATGTAGTTAGCACCGGTCATACATTTAGTTACTTAAAGGATAAAATCAGTAAAGGGAAACTATATGATATGTCATTGATTAATATTACAAACAGATTATGCGATAAGAACTGGACTGGTTTTGATGGAGAAGGACAATATTCCATGGCAATTTTCGGGGGACACTTAGTATTTTATGTCTCCCAAGTACTATCTAGGATCAAAAACTTTACAAACTGGGTAAAAACAATTGAATTGGATAAATATTCTCATCCAAATGCCAGATTTAGTTTACCAAATCTAAGCGATACTGAATGGAAATTATTTTTAGAAAGCTTGATTGAAAAATTATAAAAAATATAGATATAAAAATAAGAGGAGATAAATGATATGAGTTTTGCAGATATACCCGTTGATGTAGGTCCTGTTTATGAAGGAGAACGTATTAGAGGAAATCAAATGTATGTCGAGCTTGGTGGTCCAAAAATAGAGAAACACTTTGAGTTGGTAAGAGTTAAAAAAGATAAAGAAATTGAAGATGGAAAGATAACTCTCATCGGCCCCGATATAAAAAACATGGAAGTAGGATCAAGACACCCTATAGGAATTTTAGTAGAAGTCTCTGGGCCTGAGCTGGAAGAAGATTTAGAAGCAGTATTTGAAAGAAGAGTTCATGAATTCTGCAATTTTGTAAATGGAATAATGCATTTAAACCAAAGATATACTAATTGGATGCGAATTTCTAAATCTGCTGTAGAAAAAGGATTTGATAACTTTCAAATGCTTGGAACTGTTTTAATTAGACTGTATAAAGCTGAACTTCCAATCATTAAAAAAGCTCAAGTTACATTCTATACAGATCCAGATAAAATCAAAGAACCTTATGATTTTGCTTTACAGATTTATAATAAAAGAGATGAAAGAGCCCGCAGTATTAATGATGAAGATGTAGATATGTTTTATGGTTGTGTTCTTTGCCAATCATTCGCACCAACTCATGCATGCTGTATAACACCAAATCGGATGAGTTTATGCGGTTCTATCTCTTGGTTTGATGCAAGAGCGGCAGCTAGAGTCGATCCAAAAGGTCCTCTCTTCGAAATTCCCCCGGGTGAATGCTATAACGAATTAGCAGGTGAATTTGAAGGCGTAAACGCAATGATAAAAAAACGTTCGCTAGGAGAAATCGAAAGAATTTATTTATATAGTGGAATGGAATTCCCACATACTTCATGTGGTTGTTTTGAAGCAATAGATTTTCTTATCCCCGAAACAGGAGCAGGTCACGGTATTATCGATAGAAGTCATGATGGTGTAGCAATAAATGGATTACCTTTCTCAGCGATGGCGAACCAGACGGGTGGGGGAAAACAGATGCCCGGTTTTAACGGAATAAGCATACAATACATTATATCGCCCAAGTACCAAAAATATGATGGAATTAAAGCAGGTTTGGAGGGGGGAATTTACACTATCGTGTGGATGGGCAAAAATGTCAAAGATCGAGTGTATGAATTCCTTCCAGAAGATTTAAGGGATAAAATTGCCACTGAAGAAGAGGTTGATGAGTTAAGTAAGCTACCAGCATGGTTGGAAAAAGTAGGGCATCCAATTATAAATACTGAAGACTACAAAGCGGTTATGGGTGGCGTAGAAGAGGAAGAGGAATGGGAAGAAGAAGGTGCGATGGTTCCAATGGGCACTGTTGGAATGACCATCCCTGGTGTTGGTGGCACTGGTGGATTTAAAGTTATACTAAAGAACTGTAAAATTCACGCAGAATCGATTATCATTAAAAAGATTGAGCCTAAACGTAAAAAGAAATAAAGTTTTTTATATAATTTTTTTTATTTTGATTTTTTTTTTGTAGTTTTTTTATAATTAATATTTTTGGATACAATTATTTGAATGCCCTAATTTCTTTGACATAATTATTTTTTCATATTACTTTTGTACTATCGCGACGGAATATCTTCATAAATGAGCATATTTAAATAGGAAAATTACGTCGTATATTAATGGTATTCTTATAAGAATTTATTGTATTAGCGATTTGGTTTAATTTCCATCATAATTCATTATGTTGATTCGAGAAGCTGGTATACTCTTCCAAGGAATTCCCATTATTTTCACTAGCTATCATAGAGCTAGTAAAACACAGACAAATTTAATATGTTCAAGTGGATTAATGAGTGGGTTGTTAAGTTTTGCCGAATGCTTGATGGAACCAGTAGAATATTTTGAAAGTGATACGTATTCCATAGTTTTTAAAAAGGGAACAATAAAAGATTTATTTCGCGATGTTCAGGAAATTGTTGCCTTTATAGTTTTGGATAAAGATTTTCGACTTGAGAAATATTTAAGAAGAACGGTTTTACCCTTATTGGAAAAATTATTAAAAAAGTTCGTTTCTCAATTTGATGGTTGTAATCTCACGAAAATTGGTCAGTTTGAGCCTTTTAGAAGAACAATTAATAAAATTTTTGGATCAGGTACACAAACTTTCGAAGAAAAAGTAGTATCTTTATTAGTATAATTTAAAGTATGAAATTATAAGAATCCTAAAGTCTTAAGGAATGAATTGTTGTTTTATCCTATTAAAGAGTGGTTTTACTGTATCTATACAATTGACATCTGATAATTTGCAATTACCTTTAGGATAATAAGCTAGTATAATTGAATCAAACAACGTCCAATTTACATTATGAAAACCAATATCATATCCCACCACTTTAAATCCTTTTTTCAAGGCAAGAGACATTGAAAATATTCCATTTTCCGTAGTCGGTATTTTCCATAGAATTATTCTCCAATTTTTATATGTCTTTAATAAGTTATTGATAGATTTTTCTTTAACATACCCTAACAATTTCACAATACCACTATAATAATCTTTAGAAACACCATAAAGTTCATATCCTTTACCAATTTTCTCGTTTCTGGTAAATAAGATATCATTTTTCATTTTACTTGTTTGACTGTGAATATATTCATAAAAATAGATTAAGTCTTCATTGTCTAATAAAAACACATTTCTATCTCTTTTTTTCCATAAATGTCTAAAAATCATTGAATAAATTATTGCAGTTTCTTCATATTGAGGGGGGCATGGGTTATTATCATTAAATTCAAAATCTCTTTTATCTCCTATATTACTGTAGCCAGGGATTATACTATAAGGTATTGCACCAGCATTTTGAGCAGCAGTCTGAACTTTAGGTATTGGCCCACGAGCTTCAATATCAAGTCTTAGAACATCTTTAAATTGAGGCATTTTTGTTACTGTGATAAGCCCTGCCGCAGCCATTTTTGCTGTAATTCCCATTCCCTGAAATTCTTTCTTCACAATTAAACCCCCAGCATGGGCAATGTATCTCTCTTTTTCAACTAAAGCACAACCAGCGGTCACCTTTTTTTCTATTAAATCACTTAGGACCCAAAATTTATTTGGATTTAAAATATGTTTTTTCAAAAGTTCGATATCATAAACTATAGGATTAATATAATCATAATAATAACTTTCTTTGAACATAGATGAAATATTTTTCGCATCTTTAGGTGTTGCAAATCTTAATCCATATTCTTGTCCATAGCCAAACAAGAATTTTTGAAAATAGATGCCTTCTTCTTGAAGGTTCAATTTTTCTTTACTTAAGGTTGCCATTTTATTTCCCTACCCTTGATTAAAATATAATATGCTAAGTAATTATTTTTGAATCAGTATATATAATTTTCTAAAAATTCACGTGAAAAAAGTGAAAAATTAAGTTACACAAATATTTTTTTGAAACCGTAAACGAATTACTAAATTCAAGAAAAAAAAGTTATTTATTCCGATTTTAATTTAATTCCAATTCCATAATACATCATATATCCCCAGATTATTAATGAAACGGATAATATACTAATTATTGATCTAATATTAGCATAATTATGTGGGTCTAAAAGATTATATATACAAAATAAATAAAAAACCAGTGTCAATCCTAGAAAACCTATTAAATAATAAAACCACTTTCTTTTCAATGCTTTTGTTTCAAACTGGGAATAGATTTTAAAATTTGTATAATTTATTGGAATAAGTGTAAAAATAGTCATAATTGAAACAACATAAGAAAAAAAAATTAGTCCCCAAATTGGCACACCATTATTTATTTGGACTCCTAAAAATGGAGGGCCTGAGGGATTATCAAATATTTCTCCTAATAATACAAATATAAGCATGCCTGTAAAGAGCATTATCCCATAAAAAAAGATATACCTATTTTGTCTTTTTACAGAATAAATAAGAGTTGATTCTAGGATGATCAGATTAACAATGAGAAGAAATACTGCTCCAAAAAATATAAAAAAATTTGTTAGAAAATTTAAAATAAGAATTGCCACAATATCGTTTATGGCAAAATAAACCATATTTAATATAAAACCAATTGATAGACTGATAAAAAAGCCACTAATAATAAGATTTAAGCGTTGCTTTTTTCTTTTTAATACTTTATAAGCAATTATTAAAAAATAGAACACTAAAATTCCAAAAACTACAAAAATTATTATAGTTCTCGTTATTGTTGGATCAATCTGAGAAAACGTTTCTTCTTTTCACCAATATTAGTTTAATTAATTTTTTTATGATATGATATTGTTTTTTCATAAATAAAATATTATCTTCTCTTGGCTTTAAATTGAATTATTTAACCACCAAGTAATTTAAAAATTCAGAATCTTTATATAATTTCCATGAGCTTAATTTACATTCTAATGGAAGCGACAAAAATCAGATATGCCTAAATAAGATATATGATAACAACAAGATTGCTTTATTTAATATTTATTTTTTTTAATCTAAGGGGAATTTCCCATTCTTTCATGAGTTTTACAACACTTTGAGGTAATAAATGCTCCCAAGATACTCCATTTATCATAGACTTACGTATATCACTTGAGCTAAGTCCTTTATTTTCAATTGTTACTTCCCACATAATATGAATTCTCAATCCTAAAGATTCCAAATATTGTTTTTTTTGTCGTCCCCAGTCATCATATATTGTTAGAAAGAAAGTTGCATCAATTGGGACATAAAATTTGATTAATTCAGGAACATTAATAGGAAAGGGAACAATAGAAAACTCTGAATATATTAAACCTTGTTCTAATAATGCAGTTCGGACCATTACATAGCGTTCATAGTAAGTTAATGGATTCGCTATTGGAGTGCTTCTATGGGGATTCGCTTTAGAATCTCTTACCCGGAGAGGATCTGGATTCGTAATACCTACAATAAGATGTTTACATAGCTGTTTACCCGCTAAGAGATATTTTATATGATCATTATGTAGAACTTGGAATCTACCATGAATCACACCAATATCATATTTAGGTTCTTTATTATCCATTTTGGCATTTAATCTATTATTTATTATAGTAAGGCGAATAATTCAAAAAATAATAATAATTTTGTTTAACAAATCGATCACTTTTTCTTCACTACTTTTTTAGACTTTCATTACTTAAAAAGCTGGTTTTGATATAATTATTAAATTTCCCTAAAAATATGAAACAATTTAATATTAATGACCATCGAGAATTGCTTTCAAACTAAATTAGTTAATTTACCAGTATCAAATTGCAAAACTCAGGATAGTGTAAAATTTATTCATGCTAGTGATATACATCTCGGAGCTGCTCAATATCGTAATGAATATAGATCAAATGATTTTATTCGAGCCTTCCAAGAAATTTTAGAATTGGCAATAATCCATCATGTTGATTTTATTTTATTAGCGGGTGATATATTTACTTCATTGGAAATATTGCCCGGAAAACTAACTAAGATTGTTAATTTATTGAAAGAGTTTAGAAAGTTTACAAATGGTCTAATTTTAATAGTAGCAATAGAAGGTAATCATGATATTCGAAAGTTTTCAAGAGGAGTTAGATTCGAACGACGAGGGCAATCATGGCTAAAATTATTAAATAATTTAGGATTTTTAATCCTTCTTGATGCAAATTTAGATGCTACGCATCAAGAAATATTTAAGCTTTATAACTTTAACACTAAAACCGGTGGGAAAATACAAATCAAAAATGCAATGATTTACGGTACGCATTACCTTGGTGAAAAACCGATCTCCTTCCTTTCAAAGATAAGGAAAGGAATTGTTAACAATCATGGTTTATTCAATATTCTTTTACAGCATTTCGGGATTGAAGGCCAGATGGAAAATGTTCCTGGAATCAAATTAGAAGATATTCAGCACTTACGACATCGAGTAAATTATTTAGCTTTAGGTCATTTTCATAAGCAATTTATACTTCAAGATTGGATATATAATCCTGGATCATCAGAAGCTGTTTGTTCTGTAGATAATTCATTTAAACGAGGCATTTTTTTAGTAGAAATTTCGAAAAAATTTGAGAAGTTTGTAAAAAAAGTCAAAGTACTGCGGTTAATAAACCGTAAATACATATGGGAAACAATTAAGGTGAATTTTGAAATAAGAAACAAAAAAAATTTTGAGGAATTTATAATTGATGAACTAAACCCTTCATTAAAATATCTGAATCATAATATTAATCCATCTAATCCTCAAATGCCACTATTATATTTGATTATAAAAGGTAAAGAACCTTCTAAATCATGTAAGATTAATGAAAAAGATTTAAAAAAAAAAATTTGTGAGACTTTTCCTATTATAGATGTTCAGATTTACAAAAAGTTCAAAACACCGCTAAAGACGTTAGATAATTATATCTTACCTTAAGGTTTTTTAAATAGATGATTTTCTTTTATATTAATTTAATGTTTATTAGTAAGTTTATTAAAAATAGTAATTATGAAGATTCGATCTTTAATAAAAAAAAATAAATTTTTCACGATTTTCTCTGTTGTTTTCCTGATATGGATCATTTTCCTTGTTATATTATCTATTATTGGACGAAGAACTGTAATATTCTTTGATGCTCTTGGACAAGTAGATGTTTCATCGGAGTTTACAAGTAAACTTCCGCTACAAAGATATTTTGTGGAGCCTTTTATGGTTATAGGTAATATTTTAGAGTATGAGTTTACATGGATGTTTCTTTTTCTAATATTTTATCCTATTCTAAGAGGAGTTTATTTATATTTAAAGAAAAAAGGGATGTTTAGCTCAAATAAATATAGATACATCTCTTACCCTATAGTTGACGTTATTTACTTTTGTTTTAAAGTTTTAACTTTAACTATTTTGATAGTTGCAATTTATATTCTTATAGGGTATTTAATCCAAGGTTATTTCTTTGTAAGCAGATATTTTATGATTCCAATCCAATTAGCTGTTCACGTAAGTATGATTCTTATTTTCTTAAAAATTAGTTTTGTGATACTCAGATTATTTCATCCGAAACTAAAACTTGACTTATCTAAGAAATTTTTAAAAAAAAGAACTCAAAGAAAGGCAAAAATTCAGGCTATAAAACGAGAAGCTGTTTTTTACATTGGAATAGGTGTGTTATTACTCGGTGCTAATATTGTGCTAATTTCTACCCCCTTTGCACCTCATGAAATAGTCCCTACTATACCACTTGAGGAGGATGAATTTTTATTTGATTTTCATGTTCATACCATCTTTAGTGATGGCTGGTTTTCTGTCGAAGAAAGGATTAACTGGTATATACAACAAGGTATATCGGGAGCAGCTTTTTCTGACCATGACAATATAAGAGGGGCTACAATGGCTCAAAAATATGTTGAAGAACACAATCTGGATTTTATTGTGTTCATGGCAGAAGAATGGACACAAAATGCCGAAAATCCAGGAGAAATCCATATGAATTATTTTGGAGTAGCAGAAGAAATTGTACCATTAGAATCTTATTCTCCCTGTGGTCCATTGGCGATGAACGCTTCTGATACAATAAGTTATGTGAAAGCGAACGGGGGGTATATTACAGTCAACCATTATAATTATGATCCAAATCCAAATGGTGGTTTTGGTGTTCCTTATAGTTTGGATCAATTAAGGGATTGGGGTGTAGATGGTTTTGAAATTGTTAATAGTGGTAGTTATAGTTGGAAATATCAACAAATAAGGAATTATTCAATAACTAATAACTTAACCTGCATAGGAGGTTCGGATATTCATACAAATGAAGATTTAAATACTTTTATAAAATTGAAACTAGACGACCCTACAAATCTCACTATTGCGAACATCTTTGAAACTTTAAGAGATGATACACATGAAGTAATTGCGATTAGGTTTTATCCAAAAGTAGTAGATTTTCCTAGTGATTTGAATGATTTTGGATTTTATGTTTTAGAAGATTTTATAAATTATATCTTAAATATGGATATTGGTCAGACTTTATCTTGGATAATCTGGTCAGGTTTAGTGTATGCATTATTCTTTCTGGTATACCGAAAAATAAAATATACTAATTTGAGGTTTTTAAAAGATAAAATCTATAAAAAGTACAATAACTCAAATTAAGAATTCAAATATAATAGCCCGTATTATCTTCCTTGTAGTTATCTTTGTCATCATCATTGTCATCATCATCTTCTCCAAGGAGTTTTTTATAGAAGTATTTCAGCATATCTTCGGGATCTCCTTTAAAATCTTTAAGATCTCGGGGATCAATTCTTATAATACCACCTCTTTTGAATGGCATTACTTTATCACGGAGGTCTTTTTCAATTTTTTCTTGTCTTCTTGCATTTAGAAGTAATTCCTTCTTCATCAGTTCTTTTAATTCATTTGCCACAAGATTATCTAAATAGCTTGGTTCAAAGTCCATAAGTGCTACTGGGCTATAAAATTTTGTAATCCTTTTAATTGCCTTATCCCTTTTGTATTCTGGAATCTGGCTAATACTATCAAGGTTTAGTAATGATAAAATGTTTAACCAATCGAGTTTTATTGTCCAGCCGTATTCTTTATTGTCTTCTTCCATTTTTTTTAATTTTTTTTATCTAATTCATAAAATCTAAGAAATGAAATAAAGTTTTTCACACACTTTTATATTGTAACCAATAAATGAACCTTATAAATTTATTTATTTTATTCTATAATATTCAGAATAATGTAATAATCTTAGATTTTTTGCCAACTTAAAAAACTTTTGAATTAAAATTAGTTTATCACAAGATAAAAAGGAATTACTCTGAAGGAACTAACTTTGAAGGAATTCTCGAATTTTAGATGAGACAAATTCGGGGGCATCATGAGTTATCCAATGGGAAGATTTTTCATGTCTTTCTATTCGTAAATCCTTAACATAATTGGATAATCCTTCTAGTAATTGAGGTTTCAAAGCAAGATCTTTCATTCCCCAAAGTACTAGAGTAGGAACATTTATAATTCCTTTCCATTCTTTGAAATTAATATTTGCTCTGTAATAATTCACTCCTCCCAGTATTGCCCCAGGCTGAGACCATGCCTTAATATATTTTTCTTTATCAGTCTCACTAAAATCTTTTGTAAAAACAGCTTTTTTAAGCCAATTATAATCATCTTCAATTATAAACTTCTCTCCATTCGGTTTTAAAAACTCAAAAATATAGAAACTGGCTTTTTGTTGCTCTTTGTCTGTTCTTAATTTTTGTTGAAAAATTATATGATGAGGTGCATTTAAAATTATTAATTTCTTTAAAAGCTCAGGATATTTCTCGGCAAAGATCCAAGCTACGGCACCACCCCAATCATGTCCAGCAAGATTGAATTTACCTAATTTTAATTTTTCACTCAAACCTTTAATATCTTCTATTAATATTTCTACTTTATAGCTTTCTACCTCTTTCGGTTTATCAGATAAATTATATCCCCTCATATCCGGTAATATTAATTTAAAATCATCCTTAAGTAGGGGAATTACTTTTGACCAACAATACCAAAACTCTGGAAAGCCATGAAGTAAAATTAAGGGTTCTCCAGATCCTATTATGATAGTATGAAGCTTTATTCCATTGGTTTCAATAAATACCTCTTCGAGTTCATTCAATAATCCCATATTTATACACCAACTATTATAATTTTGAGAAAAATGGTTATATTATAAATTTAAGGAATTTAAAAAATAATAAAAATCTAAAAAAGTAGGGTTTATAGTTAGAAATTAAGAGAATAAAAACAAGAAATATATTTTATATCATTAAAAAATTATATTTATATTATTATTCAAAATAACTCAAAAAAGAACGAGTAAAATCCTTTACCAATGAATTATCAATTTCACCAAACTTATACCTTCCACGTGGCATCTTCTTTTCCCGAATTGAAAAGTAACGTTTTAAAGCAAGTTCAAAATCATTGATAGCCATACTATTTTCTTCTGCGAATTTTATCTCACCAAATTTTAAGAGAAAATCTGGATTCATAATACTCAACTATTTTTTCACCTCAATCAATCGTGTTTTATTCAAATGTTTTTTTAATTAAATAATTATTTTTATTAATAAAGATAGGTAAGTATATAAATCTTTTCCTACACTTGCAAGGGTTATATTTTCTTACTTTTAACCGAATCCTCATTCACTGAATGATCATTCATTCATTAATTTCTTACCTTTATTTTATGAAGAAATGTTATAGAAAAGATATTAAAATAACCCATTTATATAATTCTCATCATTTTCCTATTTATTATTAATATTTAAAAATATATTTTTAAAGGTTAGGGAATTCCAGATTTCTAAGAAACTTTAAAATACAATTGAAAATAGAAATTTAAAAATTAATAAATTTTAATATAATTTCTTATGTAATAATAATTTTAATGAATTTTACTATGATATAAAATATCCATTATTTTTTGAGTTGAGTTTAAGTGTCTTTAAGGATAAAAAAATCTGAGATAATTAAGAAGGAAAAGAGAAATCTATTTATAATATCATCTCTATCTGTTTTTGAAGAAAAAGGGTTTAACAACACTCGTATAAAAGATATTACTAAAAAAGCAGGAACATCTGTGGGAAATTTTTATAATTATTTTAAAAGTAAAGAGGAAGTAATCGAAGTATTAATTAGTGGATTAGCTGAACTTATGATCAGTAAATTTAGAGAATTATTCGTTTATTTCAAAGAAAATAGAATTCCCCCAATCTCTGCGGTTAAGTATCTTTTTCGAGGATATGCTAAAATGTTTAAGGCAAAAAGTGAAACTTTTTTAATTTTCTTTGAGCAAATGGGAGGGATGGATAAAAAATATCGAACCAAGAGAAATGAGATTCTTGATAAATTTACATATGAGGTAGAAAAAATCATTGTAAAACTAATAGAATTCGGAGCTCGTGATCAAAACCCTAAGATAACAGCTAGAATTTGGACATCTACGGTACTTGGAGTCTTTATTTGGTGGATTCGGAGTGATTTTGAACTTGAAGAGGAAGAACTTATTGAAAATTTAACAGATGTTCTTGTTAAAGGCACAATGTCAAATTAAGATAATGAACAATTTATTACAATAGTTATAATTATAAGTAAATGATCTAAATTATACTTGGAGAATTCATATATAAAATTATTGGGCTTGACTTAAAATGAATAAGGAAATAGATGTAAGAACTCACTTGAATTTTCTTTTACAATCCTTAAATGTTGATGATTTGAAACAAATTTGTCGAGATTTTGAAATAAAAGGATTTTCAAAAATGAAGAAATCTGAGATTATTGATTTTATTCTTGATTCATTGTCAGAAGAAGAATTCAAGGAACTCTTACAGCAAAAAGAAATTGAAATAATATCTGCTGGAATTGATTTAGCAATTAAAAAAATTAATGGTGAAGATAGAG
>CAYPFJ010000019.1:0-49910 GCA_964409945.1 uncultured archaeon
TAAATTGACAAAATTAAAGTACAAATTTACTGACAAAACTAGAGTGTAACTAACATAAAAGAGAGACTAAAAAAAAAAAAGTTAAATTTAATCCTAAAATCCAAGCTCCTTTAACTGATTTTTAATTTCAAATGATTTTTCTGGTGTAAGAGGATATTTCTTCCAATAAATATATGTACATATTGCTAATATTATAGCGGGAATTACACTCATATGTAGTCGAATACCTATTTGTACCGATAATGTTGTAGGATCATCTTGAAATTTGGTTAATATATGAACTAATGCAATAATTCCAAGATAAACACCACGTGATAGTCGTGAAAAGAAATTTTGGATTCCTACAGTTGTTCCTCTTATAGGTGAACGGGTTAATACAACTCTCTCATCAAGAACATCAGAGAAATAAATAGTAAATAACGCCCAGAAGTTTGCCATGCAGAATCCCAATATTAGTTGATAAACCATCGAATCCCATATTCCCACATAAAAGAATGTCATAAAGCCACTAATTACCAGTAAAATTCCGCCAATCAATGCCATTTTCTTATTATTCTTCACTCTTTTAGCAATCACAATCCAAACAGGGACTCCTACAATTGCGCCTTGAAGAAACGATGCGAATAAAAGAATTATCTCAAATGTACCTCCCCTTAAAACATAATTTACAGCATAAGGAATCGAGGCTGTTAATGAACCCGTAACCACTTGAAATCCAAAAAATAGAATAATGTAATATACAAAACTCTTTTGTTTTCCCGTGGATTTTAATTCTGAGATAAAGCTCACTTTTTCTCTTTCTGTTACATAATAACGATCTTTTAACTCTTTATTTTCATACATACCTGGCAACGATACAACTGCTATAGTTCCAATTATCATGACACATATCCAAGCCATAAAAGCATATGCTGATGGATTTAATAGATTAACTCCTATTAATATAGGAGGAATTATTGTACTAAAGGGTAATGCTAACATAGAGAGAGGTGTTCCCCACCCTCTAGCTTTTCTCCGTGCGGAGTCGTTACGAAATTTATCAGGAAAAAGAGCATCTATATTAACAAAAGCAAGTGTTGTTAAAGAATCAAACAAACAGGTCATTATAATCATCCACCCAAAAACAGGTAATGGATCTGCTGCTATTGCTACGGGATCAGTGCTAGGAGGCATGAATAAAAGACCAAATAATAAGGTGGCGGGTATAATACCAATGACAATCCAAGGAAATCTTTTCCCCGTTTTTCTTGTAAACTTCGTTTTACGATCAGTAAGGTAGCCAAGAAGAGGATCATCAATTGCATCCCATAGCGTAAATATAAGCATAGCACTTAAAGCATAGATAGTTGGTAACCCCAAAACAGCTTCATAAAAGAAAAAAATGTATTGACCAAAGACTGTCCATGTAAACATACTCCAAAAACCAGACGAACTATATGATAAGATATTTGGAATTGACGGAATTTTATATTCTCCTTCTGAACCTAATTTCACTTCTTCACTCATTTGAATCACTCTATTATTTTTTTATAAATTAACAAAACTTCCAGTAATAATTGATTAATGTTCTATATAAAGATTTAAAAAAAATTAATAAAATTAGATAAATGGTATTACACTTATTAATAGATTTTCGGTGGTTCTGGGGGATTTCCTAACATTTCTGACATTAATTGTTGGAAATTATCGAAATGTCCTGGTAGAGTTTTTTGTACAAAAAACGCCTCAGCGGCTTTCAAATTAACATTTTTCCCTATAGCAGAGGCAATGGAATGAAGCAATCTATTTGCATACTTAGTAAGTTTTTTTAACTCATTTAGAGATACATTTGCAGGATCAATATTAGGTGCAAATAGTTGAGCTAAAAGTTCTAATGTTGCTTCGAACTTTAAAGCGGCATTAATTTTTTTTTCCAAAGTTGTTGTAATATCTACAAAGTAATTGGGTTGATGCCCAAGTTGTCCCATTAACCAGACTTCAGAGCATTTATATGGCTCTATTCCATCTTTCAATTGATTAGAATATAATAAGGGAAATGCTGAGAATGCTGCTGCTTCTGATGCCATTCTCCCTACAACAACATGATCTGGATGGACTTCATAATTTACCCATGGATCAAATGTTACAATGCGGTCTGCTTTTAGTTTTCTCACAAAAAAGACAAGTTTTTCTCTTAATTCTGGTCCAGAAATAAATCCTGCATCTGGATAATCTAATATAATTGTCTCTTCTACTCCTATTATGAGATTAGCAGACATTAATTCTTTTATGCGCATTTCTGCAACTTTTTCCTTTGTTAAATCTCTCCTTAAAGTGCCTACTTCTCCCTTTGTACAACACAAAACAAAAATAGAATGCCCTTCTTCAACCCATCTAGCTAATGTACCATAACAATAAAACGTCAAGTCATCAGGATGAGCTATTATTACTAATATATTCATAACAATCAATATAATTACATTTAATTTATAATATTAGAAAAAAGGAATACAAATAAAAAAGAATAATAAAAAAGTTTTGTTTTTGAATTATTCAGTTTCTCCATATTTCGCTATCCAAATAGGATCCTTAATTTGTAAAATTCTTCTTTCTACTTTACCTACCATAGATTTAGGGATTTCTTCGATGATCTCCACTTGTTTTGGACACTTATAATGAGTTATATTATCTTTGCACCACGCAATTAGTTCATCTGAATTGATTTTCCCTATTGAATCATCTTTTAACTGTACCCAGGCTTTAACCATTTCACCTGTTTCAGGATCTGGCAAACCTGCAACAGCAACCTCAAGGACATCTGGATGAGTTCCTAGTAATTCTTCTACTTCTTTTGGAAATACTGAATAGCCCTTGTATTTAATTAATTGTTTCTTCCTATCACGAATAACCATTTGACCCATCTCATCCATATAACCGATATCTCCAGTTAAGCACCAAATTCGACCATCCCAATCTCGAAGAGTTTTAGCTGTAGCTTCAGGTCTGTTTAAATAGCCCTTCATTACCTGGGGACCACAAACGCAAATTTCACCTGTGTATTCAATTCCATAGCCTTTCAATGGACCTTTACTAAAATCTTCACTGTTAAAAATAGCCCAATCCACTCCAGGATATGGTAATCCAATTGTTCCCGGTGTATCTGTCCCATCAAAAGGCCCTACACTCACTGCAGTTGTGCATTCTGTAAGACCATATGCTTCAACTAGTTTGCCACCACTAATCGCTTCAAATGCATCCTTTACAGGCTTGTGCAATGGTCCTGCTCCACTTACGCATAATCTAAACATATCCTTAAGTTGAGGCTCAGGATTTTCCTTTAAGTAGCGAGTTAAACCAATGAATAGATTTTCCACACCAGGCAGAATTACGCCTTTTTCTGGGCCTACTTCTAATATTGTATCAACAATCTCTTTTAAGTCAAGTTCCCGTTTGGCGAATAATATATTATAATCTCCTCCTTCAATAACAACGTTCTGAACGATAGTCATTCCGAATGCATGGAACATAGGTATTATTCCTATACATGCCATCGGATGGTCTGCATCAGGCATCCACATCACATTTTGCTTGGCATTCGTAACACAATTATAATGTGTGAGAACTGCAGGTTTTGGTACACCTGTAGTGCCACCTGTCATTAAGTAAACAGCAGTATCATTTAAAGGATCAATTTCTACTTCAGGAATATCGACTTCTCCACGTTTTTGACATACATCTAAGAAATTTATAGCTCCAGGAACTTCGCTTTTAGGAATTGTTCCGTCTGCAATTAATTGTTCTTTAACAGCAGGAGGAATAGCTGCTAAATCGACTATACAGGTAGAAATAACAAAATCAAATTTATATTGATCTTGTATAGGTTTTATTAAACCATACATGACATCCATACATAACAGTCCTTTTGGTTTTACTTGTTTGAATACATGGAGTATTTCTATTGGTTTATATGTTGGATTAAGTGGGATCACAATTCCCCCCAGTTTAACAGTAGCAAAATATCCAATTGTAAATTGAAAGCAATTAGGTAAAAGAATGGCAATTACATCACCTTTCTTTACCCCCAGTTGGGATAATGACGTGGCGAAAGAATCTGTATATTTTCTAAGAACTCTATAATTCATGAATGTTTTTGAAAACCATATTGCTTTATTTTTTGCGTTTTCCTCCGTTTTTTGATCAAACCAATCTCCTAAGCTAATTACTGGAAATTCAGGGTGTTTTGGAACACCTTTTTGATATTTTTTAAACCAAGGTTTATTATCATCAACATACCATTTGAGTACATTCATAATAATTCTATATATCTATTTTTTTTCAGATTTACATCCATTTAAAATAATTTGCTGAAATTATTAATAAATGTTTGTGAATATGTATAGTTTGAAAAACAAAGTAATAATTATATTATAAGCATAATTATTCTTTATAATCTACATCTATGGGTCTTCCAGGACTTCCTTGGTAATATAATTTTCCAGGTTTACCTCTCCAATTTTTATGTAAAACAGTATTTGGATATATTACATTATTATCTGTACTTAAAGCTCCACAACCTATTATGGTTCCAGGATAAAAAGTATTATTCTCACCAATTTTTATTTCTAGCATTGTAATTTTCCCGAAAATTGTATTTACAGCATGGCTAGAAAGACTACTAGTTGGATAAAAGAAAGCATTGTCCTCAATATCGGTGAATTCTAATCCCACATATGCATCATTATATATAACGTTCTTGCCAATCTTGTTATGGCTAATTCTACGTAGTGTCCGATTGATAAGCCAAGGAAATGGGGATTTTGATGTTAACCACATAGGGTATTTGATGATAAAACCTCTTTTATGATAGTATTTCATCAGTTTTCCTTCCTCGCTATTCACATCATCAAGCACTCTTCTAAAAACGCCCTGTTTAGGAGGGGATTTTTTATTCCAGCTTCTAGCCCAGAATGCTGTAAACTCTATCAATACAATAAGGTATATATAATAAAGGACTAGAAAAACAACAGGCAACATAAAAATATGAATAATAGGAGGGATTGATAGTAGATTTATGAATCCAAATTCAAATAGTAAGAAAAGCGCTAGACACACATAAAGAGGCACCAAAAAGCTGATAAAATTAATTTTAAAAAAATCTAAAGCAGGAAGGTCCACTGTTTTTTCTAGTTTTTCTTCAAAACTTAACTCATCTGATTTTTTCAGCTTATCAACGTCCATAATTTAATTAATATTAATAGATTATAAAAAACTATTTATCATATATTACTTATTTTTCCTATGATTTTACAATTTCTTCAAGTTTCTTAAATTGATCCTTTTGCATTAAAGGTACAATCCTTTTAAAAGCCATAATAAATGCGACAAATGCAATTAAACCCATGATTAGTCCAAATGAGACTGTATCAAACTCTTGGATTAATAGTGTTCCTAATAATGGACCAATAATTTGGGCAATACTATCTAATGTCGAGGTATAACCATTTATTTTTCCGATTTCTTTTGGTGTAACCGTTTCAGTCACTTTGCTCATTAACAAACCTCTTGCACATGAAACCCCATAACTTATAATCACCATTAAAATTATGAAGATCCAAGTTGTTGGATAAAAACTTCCAAAAACTCCAAAAAGGAAAAAAGTAACCACTAAAATTAATAATCCAAGGATCGTCATGTTTCTTTCACCAAATTTTCGCATACTGGGTTTAAACAAAGTAAAACGTACAATTGCGCGTGATACTCCTGATATTGTCAATAAAATACTTACTCCAATGGTATCAAGTCCTAAGATTAAACCAATAAAGATTGATAAAGTTGTAACATACATCGTAAATGAAAATGTATGAAAAGCAAACTGGGTTAATAGATATAAAGCTTCTTTATTTTTCCTTAACTTTATTTTTATTTTAATCTCTTTCTCAGCAATATTTCTCATAGATTTTGGCCATGATTCCTTTATAAAGAAGAATGTAATTATAATAGTCAAAAAGGAAAATCCTGCTGAAATCAAACCAGGAAGAGCTATAGGATAGTTTGGGCCAAATATAAAAAATACTGACAAAAAACCTGCTAATCCCGGAGCCACAAGACCTGCTAAAGTATGAGCTACACCAATATTAGTCATCTGAAGTCCTCGTTCTCTCGGAGGTACTCTATCTGTAATAATTGCTTTAGTTATTGGATAATTTCCACCAAAAATACCATCGACAATTCTGGCAACAAAGAGTAGAATAAGAGAATTTGAAAAAGATAAAATTAAAAAAGCTGAACAAGTTCCTGCTTCAGCAATTAATAGCATAGGTTTTCTACCAAATTTATCGCTTAGCTTCCCCCACATTGGTGCAGAAAAAAGTGTAAAAATCGCATTTGTTGCTAGAAGTAATCCAATAACGACTGGTGTAGTGTTATATGTTATTATAAGAGAAGGTAAATATGGTATTATTATATAAAATCCTAAAATATCAACAAAAAGTCCTATCCATAAAGCGCTTAATTCAGGATATTTAATTTTAAGCGCATACTTTTTATTTTGACGATTTGGTATTTGTTGTTCCATTTGAGTATAAATAATGAGGGTTATTATAAGTTAGATCGGAAAATTTAGAATGCCTTTTAAAATTTCCATCTTTAAAAAATTATTCATTAATGCTTTTAAAAGTCATTAAAATAAGATTAAAATCGGTTTTTCTATTATCAAACCTTGCATAATTTCCTTTTTATATGATTATAAGAACATTATTAGGAATTTTTTTATAGTGGTTCTAACAAAAATAAAAAATAAAAAAATAGTTTTATTAACTTTCATCAGGAATTTTTTCAATTAGATCTTTTTCTCTGGATGAAAATAGTTTAATTTTCCCTTTTTTTATGAGTACTCCTAATGTAACTCCTACAGCAGCTATTCCCCCGATAATTGAAACAATAACAATAATTAAAGTAGCATCTGGACCAGGTTGACCTCCTTGGCTTGGGGAACTCTTTATAATAATAACATATTCAGATACCAAATTTCCAGCAGTATCGTTAGCATAGAAAATAAGAAGAACATTTCCATCCGTAAGAGAATCCCATGTCGTCTGATTTATTGTGCTATTTTGAGTGAAGATGTACTTAAAGCCCATATTATTAACGGTATACCACATGGTATCTAAATTTGGGTCTGCAATTTCAACGATGAAATTAGGAGCCTCATCTTCAAATACTTCATTTTCAGTGGGACTAACAATGTTTATGATAGGATCTGAAGTATCCTTTATTACATTCACTTGCTCGTAATTGACATCCCCTAAAGTGTTGCTAGCGTAAAATTGAATAGTTACTACTCCATTCGGTAATGCATCCCATGCTTCTTGATTAATAGTTCCATTCTCAGTAAATATGTAGTTATGTAATCCATTGTCCAAACTATACCAAGTGATATTTAAAAAAGCACATGTGATCTCAACAATAAAACTCGGTGAAACAACCCTAAAATTTTGATTCTCTATTGGATTAATAATATCGATAAAGATTGCGTAAATATCTTTTGTTACATTTATATCTTCAAAGTTAATATTTCCCAGAGTATCATTGGCGTAAAATCTAATAGATATAATTCCATTTGAAAATGCATTCCATTCTGCTTGATTAATAGTTCCATTGCCGGTAAATGTGATATTTATAGATTGATGGGTGTCATTAAATATCCAGTACCACATAATATCTAAATATGGATCTGTAATTTCTACTATAAAACTCGGCGCAGCAACTCCAAATAGTTCATTTTCTATTGGACTCACAATATTAATAACTGGTCCTGAAGTATCTTTTATTACATTTACTTGCTTGAAATATGTATCCCCTAATGTATTATTAGCGTAAAATTTTAAAGTAATTACTCCGTCTGGTAATGATTCCCATGCTGTTTGATTAATTGTTCCATTTACCGTAAAAATGTACTCTTTTGGTATAGCATCCAAGGTATACCACATAGTATCTAAATATAAAGACGTAATTTCTACTGTAAAACTTGGTGCAGCAACCCCAAATACTCCATTTTCCATAGGGCTAACTATATTGATAGAGACCCCATAAATATTTTTTATGATGACTACATCCTCAAAATTAATATTTCCAAGACTATTGTTGGCATAAAATCTCAGAGTATACGTGCCATTGTACAATGCGCCCCATTCCGTTAGATCAATTGTCCCATTATCGCTAAATGTAATATTTAATGAACTATAGGTATCGTTAAATATCGAATACCACATGGTGTCCAAATTTGGATCTGTAATCTCTACGATGAAATCAGGAGGGATAATCGTAAACTCCTCATTTTCTATAGGGTTAATAATATTTATAATAGGTGCTGAACTGTCCTTTATAACATTAACTTGCTTGAAATATATATCTCCTGATGTGTTATTAGCATAGAATCGAATTGTAACTATTCCATCTGATAATGCACCCCACGCGCCCTGATTAATAGTTCCATTCTCGGTAAATATATAGTTGTTTATTCCCCCATTGACTGTATACCAAGTGGTATTTAAATTCGTATCCGAAAATTCAACGATGAAACTCGGAGCATTAACACCAAAGACTTCATTTTCAGTTGGACTGACAATATTGATAATGATAGCATCAAAATCTTTTATTACATCAACTTCCTCAAAATTAATATTTCCGAGACTATCATTCGCATAAAATCTAATAGTGTACGTTCCATCGTATAATGCACTCCATTCTGTTGAATCAATCGTTCCATTTACTGTAAATGTTCTATTCTGTGATAGATATGTTGCATTAAATATCGAATACCACATAGTGTCCAAATTCAGATCCGTAATTTCTACAACGAAACTTGGGGGGTCAACTCTGAAAATTTCATTCTCCATAGGGCTAACAATATCAATAACTGGTGCTGAAGTATCTTTTATCACATTTACTTGATCGAAATATATATCCCCTGATGTGTTGTTAGCATAGAATTGAATAGGAACTACTCCATCGGATAATGCACTCCATGCCCCTTGATTTATCGTTTCATTTGTAGTAAATGTATAATTATTTAATCCTCCATCCACAGTATACCACATAGTATCTAAATCTGTGACTAAAACCTCAACAGTGAAATTCGGAGCGATCACTCCAAAAACTTCATTTTCAGTTGGGCTAATGATATTGATACCAGATGGCGCTGAGTTTATTGCTACCGTTGCCGCATACCAACTCTCAGTACCTCCTATACTCCAAGTTCGAGTCGGAGAAGCTCCTGGGTTTACTTGAATTTCATAATAGATCCCCGCACTACATTCACCAAAATTACTTGGGGATGATCTTGCATATAAAACAGTTGGACCCGATTCAAGATAACTACTATAATTATCTTCTTGATCGTCATCATCAATTCCATGAAATCCGATAATTAAAGTATTAGCTTTTGTGGTAGTCACTGAAGGATTAATAACATTTCCTGTTCCAGTACTTACTGCTGTTGCTTGAATTGGATCAGCCTTATCATATCCAGTAATTCTTATTATTCCACCAATATAATCTTCATTCCCTAACCATCTAATATCATAACTACTTGGTTCTGAAGCATTAGCAATTTTATACCAGGAAGCTGTAGTTTCTTGATTATTTAGCTGATTCTCTAGCAAAAGAACTGTCCAACCAGAAGGTCCAATCAAATTACTTCCACTGTTATCAGTTGTGCAATGAAGTATTAATAAATCTCCTTCTTGAGTTCCGCTTGGCTTATTTATTGTACAAGAGGTTCCGTCGCCGCCTACTGTCAGTTCCCAATCTGATTGAACTGTTGCTGCTATATTAAGCTTTCCAAAATTTTCTTCACTAAATCCATTTCTATTAGAAATTTTTTGAAGCTGTTGATAAAAACCGATAATTTGGACGGAACCAACTATAAAGGATAGTATTAATAAAAATCCGATTATTTTTTTTTTTTTATGTAATTCTATAATCAAGAATTTCACCACTAATTGTGTGTTATAAATAACCTAGACTATTTAGTATATAAATATATTTTAAATCCTTTTTTTTACATTTTGTATCATTAGGAATTGAAATTTGAAGGGCAGAAAAATAATCTCAATATTTCTTAAAATAATGATTCTCTATGAAAAAAACAAGTTATTTATTTTTTAAAAAATCTAGAATAATATTATTTACTTCTAGAGCTCTTGTTTTTGGAGATTCATGACCCGCTTTTTCAATAACTCTAAGTATACTATTAGGAATTCTTTTATGCATTTCTTCTGCATTGCTTTTTGAACAAACTCTATCATGTGATGCAGCTAATAATAAAGTCTGACACTTGAGTTCATGTAATTTCTCTAAAGTATTGAAATCCTTCAATGCTTCTATTTGGAGTTCAATATCACGGGGAGTTGAATTAAGAATTGTACTCTCTCTTATTTCATCTTCAGCAGACCAAATTCCAAAAAATTTTTTCATTGGATTTGCCTTTAATTCTTTTCGGTATTTATGATAGAACCAAATATGAGCATTATCCCAAAAAGCTTTCTCTGGGTCTTTTTTAATAAGTTCTAATTGGGCTAATCTATTTTTTTTTAACATCTCTAATCCTACGTTATCTGGGGCTCCACTAATAGTATTTACTAATATTAACTTATCAACATATTCCACGTGTTGTAGAGCAAACTGCTGAGCAATAATACCTCCCATAGATGTCCCCAAAACATGTGCTTTTTTCATTTCAAGAAAGTCTAATAATCCTTTGATGTCATTAGCAAGAGTTTCCATAGTATAAAGATCATTTACTCTTTCAGATTTTCCAGCACCTCGGTTATCAAAAGTTATCACTTTAAAATGTTCAGATAATGCGGGGACTTGGCATTTAAAACCCTCTTTTCTTGCACCAAACCCCTGAATTAATACAATTGGGTAGCCATTACCAAATACTTCATAGCAGATTTCTATTCCATTTATTTTTGCGAAAAGTTCTGTCATATAATTCTTGAATTTACTTTTTTAGAAAATTTATAATAGTTTCATTGACTTCTGGTGCTTTTTCTTTCGATACAGCATGCCGTGCATCCTTTATAACCTTAAAAACACTGTTAGGAATTTGTTCGTGGATCTTTCTTTGTACTGAAAGTGTTGCGATTCGATCTTTTTCCCCACAGATCAATAGAGTAGGACTTCTAATTTTGTGGAGCCGATCTGTGACATTATGACCTTTAACCGCATTTGCAGCATTATTGTTATCCGCAGGAGTAGAAGGATTAGCTAAATCAATTTTCACTAAATCTTCTACTGACCATAGGTCAAAAAATTTTTTTTTTGGATTTTCTTTCATCATTTTAAAAAATTCTCGAGAATAGCTCGCTTTTGCTGCGTTTAAAAACGCATTCAGTGGATCCATTTTTAATTCTTCAAAATACTCTATTTTTCCCTTACTATATATTTCTGGACCTTGTTCATTAGGAAAGCCTGGCCATGAATTTATTAATATAAATTTATTTACCTTTTCAGGATATTTTAAAATAAAATTTAATGCTATCATACCTCCCAATGATTCTCCTAATAAATGGGTTCTCTCAATACTGAGAAATTCCAGTAAACCACTAATATCATCAGCGTACATATCCATTGTATAGGGATAATTAGGTTTTGAGCTTTTACCCGCTCCTCTATTATCAAATATTATAACTTTAAAATGTTTTGATAAAGCACCAACTTGTACAAACCATCCACCTTTAGAACCACCCCATCCATGCACTAATATAATAGGATCTCCTTCGCCATGTATTTCATAGCAAATTTTTATTCCATTAACTTCAGCATACAATTCTGTCATATAAATCACTTTAGTAGGATAATATTATTTGTATTATATTTTAAGATTTTAAAAATTTTATAATATGTTGATTTATTATATGAGGATATTCTAGTATTGACTGATGGCCAGCGTTTTCGATAACAATAAACTTACTATTAGGGAGTTTTTCATGAATTCGTCGAGCAATTATCAAAGGAATTGTTTTATCCTTATCTGCGGCAATTATTAAGACTTCATTTTTAATTTCATGTAATCGTTCATAAGTATTATGAGTTTTTAGAGCTTCACCTAAGTGATAATAATCTCGTTCTGTTGGACCGTAAACAGTTTTTTCTTGTACTAAATCCTCTACCGACCAGATATTATGAAATGTATTTTTAGGATTCTCTTTCATTTGTTTCCAAAATTCTCTAGAATAACTTTTTTTAGCCCGTTCTATAAATAAATTTAGTGGATCTTTTTGTAGTGATTTATTATCTTTAATAGCTTTATTTACATAATATTCAATTCCCTGGTCAGGTAGAGCTCCTTGAGGGACGATACCGGCTATTGTATTGATTAATACTATTTTATCAATTCTTTTTGGATATTTTAAACAGACATTTTGTACTATCATCCCACCTAAACTATGTCCAATTATGTGAGTTTTTTCTATTTTAAGATAATCTAATAAGCATTTGATATCTTTGGCAAAAAGTTCCATCGAATAAACACCATCAGGTCTATCGGACTTTCCAGCGCCTCTATTATCAAATCTTATAACTTTGAAATGCTCTGATAACTCTCCAAATTGAGCACGCCAATGTTCTTTTCTATCACCAAAACCATGAACCAATAGAACAGGTTCTCCTTCACCACTAATTTCATAACAAATTTTAATACCATTCACATCGGCAAATAAATCAGTCATAACTATTAAAAAATCGGAATAAAAATAAGTATTATTATAAATTAATTTAAAGAAATATATTTTCTTTAATTTAATACTCTGAAAAAATAGAATTTAGGGAAAGATTATGATAGAGAAAAAAGTTCTAATACAAAGTACTACTGGAAGTGAACTTCATGGAATATATTATTTACATAGTAAAGAATCAAAAAAAAAATCAATTCTAATAATGTGTCATGGCTTTACGGGGGATAAATATGAACATGGTCATTTTCCTGAACTAGCTAAAGCGTGTAATGGAGAGGGTATCGATGGACTAATTTTTGATTTTACGGGTTCTGGTGAAAATGAGAGAGTACCTATAACATTATTCAAACAAATTGAGGATTTAAAATCAGTGTATAAATGGGTGCAAAATCAAGGTTATGAAAATATCGCTGTATTGGGATTATCATTCGGAGGTCTCACAGCACTAGGAACTAATTTGATCGGAATTAAAACCTATATTTTTTGGGCACCAGTATTATTTCTTCATACGACTGATGATCAAACCGACTGGTTCAAGGATTTAGATAAAGGTCCTGTAGAAATTCCATCAACCATAGAGGGAAAACCAGTGATCATTGATATGACTTATATGACAGATTTTGCGAAGTTTCGAGTAAAATATCATTTAAAGAAGTTTGACTACCCCGTATTAATTGTAGTTGGAAAAGCTGATGAAAAAACACCATGTGATCTAACAAGGAAAGCATTCAATTTTCTACCAAATAAAGAGGGAAACAAGTTTGTAGCAGTAGAAAATGCTACTCATGAAATCGAAGGAGAACATCTAAAGGAATTTATAAAACACACAATTGATTGGTTGAAATTTCATTTAGGTGAAAATTAATTAAAAACTACCTCAAATTTGAATAAATCAAAAAATTAAAGAAAAAAATCAAATAATGCAAATTGGAAATCCACAATTTTTACAATTTCCATTAGAATCTAATTTTAATTCTTTTACTCCCAATGTTTTTCTTTTAATGACTAATTTAGAACATTTAGGACAATATGTATTACTATAATCGGTAGTAGGTAAATTTTCTAAATATATGTATTTCAAACCAACATCTTCTGAGATATTATAAGCGTTATATAGAAGTTCTAAAGGTGTTGGTTCGTTCAATCCATAATCACCTGATTTATAATGAGGAAAGAACCGGCTTATATGATATGGTGTTAATTCACCTAATTCATTGTAAATTTTTTTAACAATTTTTTGGATAATTTCATCTTTTGAATTTAATTCTGGTATTAATAATGTTGTAATTTCAATATGGACACCCAATTCTTTGGCTAGTTTAGCATTTCTCCATACTTTTTCTCCATCAATACCACAATATTTCTGGACCATATCAGATTCTCCTTTAATGTCTACATTCATAGCATCAAGACCTGCATCTACTAAATCTCTCAAAACGTCCTCAGTCATGTAGCCATTTGTAACATAGGTATTATATAATCCATACTTTTTTGCTAGTTTAAAAACATCTAATGAATATTCAAACAATAATGTAGGTTCATTAAATGATATTGACGTTCCTTGGCATTTTCGTTTTAAAGCTATCTCAATGAATTTCTTAGGGGAGAGAAATTCGTCAGATGTTGCAAATTGATGAGCTCTTAAAGGATTTGTTTTTGATAAATGATGATTCTGACACCAAAAACAAGAGAAATTACAGCTATAAGTCCCTATTGTTAAGGCAATACTTCCTGGATAAAAATGGTATAAAGGTTTCTTTTCTATTGGATTAAACGATATAGCAGGTATCAATCCATAGACATTTGTATAGATTACCCCATTTTTATTAACCCGAGTTTGGCAAAATCCAGTTTTGCCATTTCCAAATTTACATCGTCTTTCACAGGTTAAACATTGAGAAAAATTTTCATCAATTTTTCTCTGGTATTTAGTTTTCTGTATGAATTTTGAATTCATCTAATATCAAGATTAAATTTTCGCAATATCTTTTAACACTTTGTCATTTTGAATTAATCCATAATCACAAAATGAATTTGTTAATATTCTCTCAAATGTTGTATCCAATTTTCCTAAGATTTTAGCAAAGTAGAGATTTATTACTCCTCCATGGGCTACAATTAAAATTTTCTTATTTGTATATTTTAAGTCAATCTCTTGAATTCTTTTTGAGAATCTCTCTAAGGCATGATCAGCAGTTTCCCAATTATTATAAGTTTGATCTTTATTTTCCATACAATTCTTCATGTTCTGGAGATATTCATCTTTTCCAAGAAAACTCCCATGATCTCTCATAATCTCATTTAAATTCTCATCTCTAATTACTTTATTATTTAATTTTTTTGATATTGGATAAGCTGTTTGATACGCTTTTTGTTCATTTGAAGAGATTATGATATCAATATCATTAAATATATTTAATTCTGAGAGCTGATAGGCATCGTTTTTACCTTTTTTAGTAAGTAGCCATTGAGATATTTTGATATTATTATCAACTTTAGTTTCAGCATGTCTTAAAAAAATGAATGTGTTATTTGGTATAGAGTTAAAAATTTACCTTGTTTTTAGTATCTTCATTAATATTAGGAAAAATCTGGAAAAAATATATCTAATTATTAAAAGATTAAACGTATATCTTATTAATTTTAATAATCGATATTTCTTTGGTTTGAATGTGCTTAATTCTTTATCATATGTAATCTTAGATATAAAAAAGTTTTTTCTAGCAACAGAAAGAAGTAAAGAATAAGTCATAATAGCTATTATATCCCATGCCCTTTTCTGATGATCTTTTGGATAATTTAATTTTTCTCCCATTGCCAACCTAGCAATCTCAATAACATGAAAAATATCTAGTTTACTTCTTTTTAGCTCTTTTGTAGCCCATAGTAAATAAATACAACCACCACAATAGGATATTAAAGCTTTTGCTCCAGTTTCTTCAGCTTCCTTGAATTTTTTAAAACCTTCAGACATTATGTCAAATATTATTGAAAAATTTTTTACCCATGATGCTCCTGCGCCGAATCCACAACAGAGTGAATCTTTTCTATTATGTTTCATTTCAATAATTCTGCATCCACATTTCTTTAATATTTCTCGAGGAGTCTCCCAATAAGCACCACCTGAAGTCTTTGAATAACAATTATCATGGACTGTTACTTTCATATTTAGCTGATTTTTTAGCTGAATTTCACCAGAATTAATATTATCTGATAACCATTGATTAAAATTAACAAATTCTTGAGTATGAACTACTCCCATCTCTTTAGGATGAACTTCCCTAAATACATATTCAACCGCATCTAAACATGTAACAATTTTCTTAACACCCCAATTATCAAAATCATTCTTTGTTCTTTGAGCGATCCTTTGTACAACATCTAAGTATCCCCCTTGATACAAATATGCTCCACCTTCCCATTGGTCAATTCTATCAATAGGTTTAAAATAATCTAATAATTTACTTCCACCTATTATAAATGGAAATAATTGAGTATAGCTTCCAATCAATAATGGTGTATCATTAGGTTTTGGGATATAATTAAACCACTTAGAAATCCATCTTCTTTCCTGATTTGATAAAAAAATATTTAGTAGTTGCCAAATATTATTTTGTTCAGTTGGACACACAAAACGATATAATGATGGGGCTGCTCTTTTTTTGTAAAGGTCATTCCATCTCTCAAGAATCAAATTATAGGGATTTGCATTTTGAGGACAATACAAATTACAAGAAAAACACGTATTACATTTAGTTAGGGCATATTTGGATTCCTTTTTTTGAATTAAGTTCTTAATCTCTTCCTTTGCCTCTTCAATAGGTAGTTTTAAAACAGGACATAAATGTAGGCATTCACCACATAAATTGCATAGGTCTTCTCTAAATCCTGATAATCTTTTAAGTTTACTCATAATTACCAAGCCTCACCGTATTCTGGAGGTTCTTCAGGAATTTTAGCTATTTTAAATGTTTTTTTTGATAGTAATTTTGGGACTTGCTTTCGAATAGCGCCCCAGAAAAAATAATTGCCCCTTTTCTTTTTCAATTTTGATGTTAAGTAAGGTTTTTCGCCAATAGTCATTTGTATTAACTCAATAATATGATAAATCTTAAGTTTTTTAAGATAAAGTTTCTTATTTCCCATGAATGTTGCTAAACATCCAGCACAATATACACATACAGCATCAGCTTTAGTCTTTTTAAAATCTTTAAAGTTTCTAAGAGTTGATGACCGGATTCTAAATGATTGATAAGCAGAATCTACTGAAAATCCAGCACCAATTCCACAACATCTCATATTCTCCCTACATGACTCCATTTCAATAACCTCGATCCCTAAAGCATCTAAAATCTTTCGAGGTAAATCCATGTATTCTTCTCCGAACATTTTAGAATAACAAGAATCCTGTATCATAACGGTCATTTCTAATTTTTGCTGGATTTTAATTTCCCCATTCTCAATTTTTTCCCATAAGAATTGAATATACGATTTTATTTCTTCAAATTTATAAGTTAATCCATAATTAGGAAGTACGTTTTTGAAGACATTTGTACCTGCAGTGCAAAGAACAAGCAAATTTTTAGGTTTCAAAATATTAAACCATTTATCTAATCTCTTAGTAATTTGATAGAGTTCCTCTGTGTATCCTGTTCGAAATAAAGTTTCACCACAGCAATATTCTAAACGACCTCTTATATCTAAATCCTTAAAAAAACTAGCTTGTGCCAGTTCAGCAAATGTTATGATATTACAACCAGGATAAGTTAGTGTATCTCCCTTTAAAGGTTCTAAAGAAGCCCAACTCTTAACAAGATCTTTTGTTTTTTCTGGTAAATGGTCCATAACATAGGAGCGGAAGTTAGGATAATATGGATAAAGGGTCATATAATGTTTTGCTCTCACTTTCAACCCTTCTTTTTGATATTGTTCATTCCATCGTTGTAAAACAAGACCAGCTGGATGGGCATTCTCGGGACAATAAAAGTTACATGAAAAACAGCTCTGACATTCACTTAAAACTTTTTTGGTCTTATCTCCCGCAATTAATTTTTTGATCTCATCAATTGCTAAATCTTTAGGAAGTAACATAACTGGACATTTATGAAAGCATTCACCACAGCGAGTGCATGCCTTCTCATCAAAGTCAGAAAAAAATTCTTTACTTACTGGTTGTATTTTAGATATTTTTAATCCCCTTGTAAATACTTAAATCAATTTATCTAATACTAGTAGATATTAAAATAATTCTTATTATTTCTATGGAGCCAAAATTAAAATAATGATATACACTAACATAAGATTTCCTAATATAATTCCAGTATCTTTTAGCGATGTTCTTCCTAATAGATCAGTCCGAGGTTTTCTATAAATATACATAATTCCAATTGGAAAAAAGACAATTGGCAAGAATATCCAGTATTTTGTAATAATGAATGAGATTATTGAAATTAGTAAAGAAATTATACATGCTACGCAAATTACTATTTGAGATGATCTTGGTTTTAATTTAGCTAATGAGTCTCCATCAATCATCTCATGAACCATTTGTCCTGTAAACGCTACAGTTGTTATTGCTGCTAATATCAAAGATTCAGATAACCCCATTGCAGGAAAAATATTCATGAAGACATCTCCAGCATTAATTTTAATCATAAAATAAGGTAAAATTATATGAGAAATGCCCAAAATAATATGATTAATAATAACAAGTTTTTTAAATATACAATAGAAAACTACCATAAATACAATTAACGCTAGGTAGAATCCTAAAATTGGATTAACTAGTATATCATTCATGAAACACATGGTTCCTAACATAAAACTTGCGATTGCGAGAACAGCAATTTCCTTTCTGCCATATCCTTTCACTCGTTCTAATGTTTCTTTCTCATTGGGATCTTTCATATCAATAACATCGTTAAGAGTGTTTCCAGTGATCGCATAAAAAGCAAATCCTGCTAAAATCCAAATATTAGATACGATATCATATCCATTCAAATATATACATAACAAGCATGGTATTATTACAGAAAAAATATATTCTACACGAAGAAGTTTAAACCCCTTGCTCATTTAAATAGAACACTTTAAAATTTTTTATTTAAAGATAATTCTTTATTATCATTAAAAAGATTTAAAACTTTAGAGAGAATTTTAACTATCTTGTACTTTGAATAAATTGTACTTCTTTCTTTTGCTGGTTTTCCCATTTTTTGCGTTCTGAACGCAATTTAAAAAGATCTATATCTTTATAAATCAACCCCTCTTCTTTTGCCGGAATATTTCTTTCAGTGCGATCTTTTTCTGGAGTATAGATAAGAGATTCTCCAAATTCAGCAATATTAGCAAAAAAACAATAAGCATATATCGATCTTCGAGCATCAAAGTGTATTGCTTTAAAATCTGCAGTGACAGGAGTAAAAGCAGGATTTAGAATTATATCAACCGGTGGTTCAAAATTTTTCAGTTCTACTCTTAAATCCATATCAAGAAAATCGCGGCAAATAGAAATTACAATTCTCCCAAACTCTGTATTACAAACGAATATTTTTTGGGGAAGATTTTCTACTTCTATACCTTCCTTAAATTTTCTTTCTCCATGCTGTATAATTGCCGGTATATGTTTCTCTTGTTCCCAAAGAATACCCTCTGGTCCAAAGACCCTAGCAAGATTTCTCTTTGTTTCTTGATCATGAAATGAACCTGGAATTATGTACATTTCATATTTTTTAGCAAGATCAGAAATATCCTCTAACATTTCACTGTAATTGAGATCAACAATCATTTCTGGAAAAAGTAAAACATTAACTCCTTCTTTATGTGCATTTTCAATCATATTTTTTACTTTAATTCTTAAAGCTTCAACTTTATCACTTCTGAGGCTTAAGAGACCTGAAAATGTCAGAGTATAGAATTCTTCCATAATATCACCAGATTTGGATACACCAATTTGAGCAATTCCAACTCTAAATTCTCTTTTTTGAGCTCTTGAATATTCTTTAAAAAAGTCTCTATAGATTATTTCATATTTCTTTTTAGTTAATCTTTCTCCTAAAACTCTTCTTTCTTCTTGAGTAAATTGAGTTACTTCACTTAATCTTGGAGATTGACTGATTTCTACTGCACAAGCAGGAGCGATAATCCCAAAAGTGCTACCCGATATATCTGGTTTTTTAATTGAATTTAAAGCTGAAAAAATTATTTTTTCTTCTTTTGCGACAATATTCAAATGTTTTAAAGTTTCTCTTTCCTTATCTTTATAACCAGCTTTACTAAAAAGTGTTGCTGCAGACTTTAAATATTCTAATCCAATGCTTAAAAGTTTTTTCCTTTCCTCAAACTCTAATTTTTCATCTGCTTGCATTAAAGACCATGCAGCATCAAAATAGGTTAATGTTGCTAACGCCCAGTCACTTCCTTTTTCAAAACCACCTTTTTCATAAGAAGAAGCTGCTTTTCTTAATCTTGTTCTGATTTTGGGATATAATCCTGCTTTTATATTGTATTCATGAGTTCCATCAAACTCACAACCTAATTCTAAAGCTTCACAAAATGCTGAATTACCAGAAGCTAATAATTTTAATTTACTATCATTAAAAAGTTCACTTGCTTTAATGAAGAGATTTGCTGCTTCTGCAAATCTTTCTGGCTCAGCAAATTTTTCAGCAAGTTCCATACTTTCCCACGCTCTACAGAGAAAATATACTGCTTCAAGTTCAACCCTTTCTGATTTAATTTTAAAGAGATTACAAACATCTCTAAACTCAGATGCAGCAGAGGCAAATAACTCTGCTGCTGCGCTATACTCACCTTTTTTTCCAAGAATTCTCGCCTTTTCTATATGTGATCTTGCTAAACAATATTTAATCCGTAATTGAGCTACTTTTTTAAGCCTTTCAATCCTTTGTATAGTGAATTTATCTTTAATCTGGTTAACGATTTTATCCATAACCTTTATGGAATCGTTAAAAACTGTATTTGTTGCTTCATATTTTTCTACAGCTTCTTTATGCTTTTCAAGTTTGCTAAGTTGTTCTGCTTCTTCTTGTATTGCCCAAGCAGAATAATAAACAGATTCATAATTAAAATTATGAAATCCTCTAAGAATTTCAAACGCTTTCTCATAACTTTCCTTAGCTTTTAGATGATTTTCCTTTTTATGGTATGCTTTTGCATTTTCTATAAAGCTCCAAGCATCTACATAATTTACTTTTTCATTAATTCTTCTTTTAAGAAGTTTGTAACCAACATTTTGCAGTGAATTTAAATATGCAATTTTAGCTTTTTCATAATAACTTGCAGAATCATGGTGATTAGCTAATCTATCTTCGATCCGAGCAATATATTCACATCCAGCGGCAGCGTATGAATGATATTTTCTTTCAATACATTCACTAATAAGGTTATCAAATAATGTTTTAGCCTGGAGAAATACCTCATTATTCAATGTTAATATACCCATTTCTTCGTATAAAAGTCCTAATCGCAATTTAGCCGTTATTTTGCCAGTTCGGGATTCCATAGCATAGTCTACGTAATTTTTACTAGCATCGATAGCAATATTTAACATTTTAATTTTCCCTTGTTTATTATCAGCAATATCTGCTAAAGTTTTATAAGCTCGATACACGGAAGAATAACAAAAAGCTCGAGTAAAGCCACCTTCAAATTTTTCACCAATCTCCTTAGCCTTATTTGCATATTTAAGCATTTTCTGTGTAAACTCAATACGTTCTTCTTGTACGATTGTTAAGTTAATTAATTGAGAATATGACCAGACTAAAGCTTGATATGATGAAATATTCAAAAATTCACTCACATCTCTTAATAAAGCTTTTCTAGCATGTTCTATACCCTTCTTAGCATATGAAATTCTTTGGGCTGTAGGAAAAAAGCTCATTTGTGCACTATTTGAATAATAAAATGCAGCCAAATAATTTGCAAAAAAATAGGAAGAAAAATTAGTATTTTCAAATATTTTTCCTTTCTTGGTGATTTCATCGATATCATTAATAATTCTTTTCTGAAGATAATCGATTCTACCCGCTACGAAGAGGTAGAAATCGAGATCGAATAAAATCTGGACCAGCACATAATTGTTTTTCGTATCTCTAGCAAAATTAATACTTTTTTCAATTAATTCCATACCTTTATCAAGATATTTTCTCTGCTCTATTTCTTCTTCAAGATAATGAAATCCAAAGTTAACATAAGCTAGACCGGTTACCCAATTAATTGTTCTAAGAAGTTGAGAGTCTTTGGATTCTTCTATAATTTTTAGACTTTCTTCACATCTTAAAATGAGATTTCCTAAAAATTCTTTCCAATGTTTATCTTGTTTGAAGTTTATTACAAAAGTAAGAATTTTCCAAGCTGTAGCTTCTAACTCTAGTGAATTAGTGAGAAGTTTAAAATCTTTAACCTCTTTTGAAATTTTCCAAGCCTCACACGCAAAATCTAACCCTTTTTGTAAGGTTAAATAAATTTCTCTAGGATCTCTACTACAATAAACTAGAGTAACCGCAACTAATGAACAAAGATATAGTTTTCTAGCAAGATTTTCATTAACTTTATCTTTATCATAAAGTTGATATGACCTAATCAGAATCTCAAGAGATTCACGTACTAAATTTGGAATTTCAGGTTTAGATTTTGTAAAAATTATGGCTTGTATCAGCATTATAAATCCTTTACATTCTGCTTGCTGAGATAAATTTTTATTTTCTCTAAAGAGATTTTCAGATTCTCTTAGAGTTCTAATCAAATTGTTACTATTTTCTACCAAATCCTCAGCATTTTCTGATGCATATAATGCTTCGAAATAAGACCATCCGGATTTATAATATATTTCTGCTGCTTTTTTCTTATCACCTGTAATTAAATAAGATTTTGCAATTTGATCATATAGGTTAGCTGCTTCTTTCCAGTTATAAAGATTTTCTTCATAGGAAGCTTTTTCTAATAAAGAGGAATCTCTTTCCATTTTTTCCCTCAAATTAAAGAGGTAAATTTTAAATATATAATAGATGTTATTATTTTTTTATTACCCAGATACTATCTCCGCCTTCTCTTATAAAATTTGCCTTAGTAAATGGTGTTGAATTAATAAATTCTTTAAAGCTTTTTTCATCATAAAACAGCGAAGCCTTTACTTCTGTAAACTTATGTGTGATATCAAAAAGTTGAAATCTTTGTTTTGGAGCAAAAGTATCAGGAATCATACTCTCTCCAATAAGTAGAATCCCATTATCTTTCAACAAGGAATATAGATTGTTAAATACACCTTTTCGGTAATTCTCATCAGTATTCATTTCGTGGAGAACCTGATTTAATATAATCAAATCAAATTTCTCCTTAAATGAACGGGCAAATTCATCAATTTTCATCTCAAAAATTTCAATCCTTTCATTCCAATTATTTTTCTCTATTAATTTTTTTGTATGCGCTATTCCAATAGGATCGATATCAATTCCTACAAATCTTGCTTTTTTATACTTTTTTGCCCAGGTTTTAAGATTAAATCCGTATCCACACCCTAGTTCAAGAATAGTACCTCTCTCTCGTATGTTTTTACAAAAACTTTCAAACTTTTTATAAAATAAGCTTTCTACTAAAGTTCCAAACCTTGCCCCCCGTTCTTGTAGGTCTCTCATAATATCTCCGGGTAAATCCAATATACTCCATATTTTACCGGTTTTAAAAATCTCTATTAAAGTATCCTGTGCTGGAGCCATATAATAGAATGCACCGAGCGTCCCTCCAATATAAGACTTATTATTTCGGTCAATAAGTAAATCATATACATAGGGAGCTGTCTTCAAAATTTTTTTTTCAAAATTTGCGATTTCAAGTATACCACATTCAAGTGCTAAATGAATCCAACCATCCAAATACTTAAAATCCAAATTTAGGTTTTCAGATAGTTCAATTGGAGTAAAAGTTACTTCAGTATTATTACCAGAACGAGGAGATGATTTGGCTTTTTCATATAAGTAATTAAAAATGCCTAAGCGTCTACCCATACCAATTAATATAATGGTATTAAATCCATAAAGACCGTTTATAGCAAATTTTTTTATTTGATTGCTTATAGAAATTTCAGGTTTACTTGTATTTTCAGTTTTAATTAATTCCACCCCAAGAAGTTATTTTTAAGGTGTATCCAATTAAAAATTAAATTTCAAAATTTATAAAGTTTTAAAAATCACATCCTAAAAGTACATTCTAATTGCTAAACCCATCAATACAACAGCAACCAAAAGTTGTAGATTCTTCTTTTGTATTTTTCCAGAAATTTTAGCCCCAAAAATTGAACCTAAAATAGCACCTAATCCTATTAAAATTCCTATTAAATAGTCTATTTGACCTAAAATGCTTTTAGCAATAGTATTATATATTGCAGTAAAAAATATTATGCCCGTAGAAATTGCTGTTGCATTATGAATGGGATATTGAAGAATTATGTTAAGAACCGGAGTATTGATTATACCTCCTCCAATACCTAATAAATTAGCAGTAAAACCTGCTAAAAAAAATAATGGTATTGACTTTTTCAAATTTGATTGGTAATCATGATCATTAAGTATGAAATTATTTTCATATTCCTCTTGAGAAGGATTAAATTTTCTAGATTTAATTACCTTGTATATCATATTTAATCCAGCTATCAATAATGTTGAAGCAAATAAAATTTTTAATATTGTACTATCTACTTTAAAGAATTTGAATATAATCGTACTCACTATGCTCCCCAATATTGAAAATGATGCAAATATAAGAACTTGTTTAATATGCAGTCTTTCTTCTCTGAAATAAGTAAAAAATCCTCCCCCAGAAGAAATTAATATGATAAAAGCAGAAGTATCTACAGCTATATTTATAGGAATAAGAAATAGTAGAACCATAATGCTCACAAAAAACACACCACCACCTATCCCCGCTATAGAGCTTAAAATTCCGAAAAGAAATCCCGCAGTTAATAAAATAATAACTACTACAGCATCCATATAATGTGAAATACCTTACGCTATTATTAGTTTTCTAAAAAGTGAGAACTTAATAGAAAAATAATATATTATTAAGTCAAGATTATAATTATTGATAAATTAATATAATTAAAAATTCATTTCTCTCTTAAATATGCCCGATTCTAACACTAACAAGTTATTACTTGAGCTTGTTGCTTGTTCTCGTTGTAAGAATCCTTTTATGATGCCGAAGGGAGAAAAATTAAGAAAACAAGAAAACAATGAAGAAATCGTCTGTGAGAATTGTATTAAATTAGAAGAGAGAAAAAAACAACTAACATCCTCAGTAATTGAATCCCAGAACATAATCAAAACATCTATAAAAGAATATGAAGATAAATTAGAAACAGCAGAAACACAAGATACAAAGAAAATTTTTTATGAAAAAATCAAGCGACAGTCTGAAATTTTAAGTAGATCAGTAAAACTTCTTAAAAAGATAGAGGAAACTAATGATGAGAAATATATCGAGGAATACAAACAATTATTCGAAGAATTGAAAAGCGATGCTTCTTGAAAGCTTCTTAAAAATATACTCATTTCTTTATAAAAATTAAACCTAAGTTCCTAATTCTTTTGTTAGATTGAAATTTAGCATCTATTTTCATAAACTTAGACAGAATTCCTACAATAATATTCCAAAATTTACGAAATAAAACATTGGATTCGTATTTATTTCTTAATTGTATAAGACTCTGTTCAATTTTTTTAGGATTCGTAGACTGTATATCTGCTATTATCATTAATCTCCCATAAACGCCAAAGATTCTTAGGTCTCTTAGATTAAATTTATTGAAAAGAGAAATAATTTGTTTTATTTCGTACCGTCTATAATGTCCTATTATTTTATCCTGAGTTGTGTAGTATTTCATTCTGTGAGGAACTGTTATTACAGCTATCCCATTTTTCTTTAGAATCCTCCCGATTTCTGATACTGCTAAGTTATCATTTTCAATATGCTCTAAAACGTCAAGAGCACTTATAAAATCAAATGCTTCATCTCTATATGGTAAGTTATTAAGATCTCCACACAGAGGATAACATACTTCTTTATTTTTATATTGCTTTAATGGAAGGTCTGCAATGTCAAAGAAAGATTTGTACTTTATATTATCTAGAAAAGAGAGGAATGAATTTCCAGATGAACCAAGATCAATGCCATGTGAAAATTTTCTTTTAAAATTAATATTTTCTTTCAATAAATCAAACTTACATCTTATTCCAGGAGATAGATAATACTCTGATAAAGTTCTAAAAGAAAAATTTTTGTGTTTATCGTAAAAATCCTTAAGCATCAGTTTTAGTTAAAATCATTTATTCATTATAACTTTCTTACTAAGTTTAAAAAAAAGGGAATATTAAAATTTAACATCAAATCATTATTATAAATTTAGTAAAAATGATTCAACTTAGCGTATTTTTAGAAGATCGTCCTGGAGAGCTCTCAAAATTCATAAAACTCCTAATGGATAATAAGATCTTTATCCGAGCCTTAACTGTAGCAAAAACGAGTGATTATGGGTTAATTTTAGTTTTAGTTGATAAACCAGAGGAATGTATTATTCTATTAGAACAAAAAGATTTTCTCATATCTACTACTCAAGTCATTGCAGTACGGTTAAATGATCATCCAAATGCTTTATATGAGATCCCAAAAACTTTGGGAGACAACGATATTAATATTGATTATTTTTATTCTACGCTAGTAAAAGATGAACCAATGCTCATATTGCGTGTGGAAGACACAATTCTAGAAGAAGCAGCAAATCTTTTACATAAAACAGGATTTACTATAGTAGAAAGGTAGGAAAAAATTACCATTCCTTAAATATTGCATCTCATTTTTTTCCAAAATGATTTGAAGTTTTATTTAAATAATAAAACTTAAGAATTTTTAGCAATTAGAAGGTATACAGTTTAATTATTATCAAGATGGTAAGAATTATGAGTATTAAATTTTCTGAAGAAGATGAAATGATTAGAGAATCCGTAAGAGAGTTTGCTCAGAGTAAAATTGCTCCAATTGCACTTAAAATGGAAGAAACTAAAGAAATACCGAGAGATATCGTTAAAGGAATGGCTGAATTAGGACTTATGACATGTACCGCAGATGAGAAGTATGGAGGTCCAGGATTAAGCGCTGTGAGTGCTGGGGTCATTGCAGAGGAATTAGCAAAAGCAGACTGTACCGGATCAACTTGTGTGTATTACTTAGTTCCAGCGTCTTGGGGATTTCTTCTGAACAAATATGGAACAGAAGAAGCAAAACAAGAAATTTTTCCTAAAACCGTCTCAGGAGAATGGTTCCTTGGAATAGCTACAACTGAAAGTGATGCGGGTTCTGATGTAGGCGCCACTAAGACAACTATAAAGCCAGATGGAGATGGATTTGTTGTAAATGGTGAAAAAATGTATATTAGTGGAGTAAGAGAGGCAGTAACACACGGTGGGGGACATATCACAATTGCTCATCAAACTCCTGAGCGTGGGACAAGAGGAATGACTACATTTTATTTACCATTAACCGCTGAAGGAATAACACCTACCTATATAAACGATTTAGGTAGAGAGGGGATTTCATGCGGAGGGTTCTCTATAAATAATGTAAGAATCCCAAAACATTATATATTAGGAGAAGAAAACAAAGGATTCTACATACTCCATGAAGGATATGAATATGCAAGGGCATTAATTTCTGTAATTTGCGCATCTGCTGGCTTAAAATCATTAGAAAACGGAATGAATTATATTAAAGAAAGAAAATCATTTGGAAAACCTTTAGCAGAATATCAAGAAATAAATTTTAGACTGGCTGAACACTATACAAAATTGAATATGCTAAGGGATTTGGGTTATAAAGCTTTAAAGACTATTGATTTAGAACAAGAAGGCAAGGTAAGTAGATTCGAAACAAGTAATATTGTAGCTCAAGCCAAGATGTTCTGTTCAGATTGGGCTTGTAAAGCTATAAATGATGTCATGCAATGGCAAGGTGCTTTTGGATATTCACGAGAATGCCTTGATCAAGCTGCATGGAGAGCTGTTAGATCATTTTCACTTGCAGAGGGAACAAAAGAAGTAATGAAGATGATTGTAGCGAGAGAGCTACTTGGTAAGAAACAATATTAATTAACTTTTTTTTATATTTTTAATATCTTTATTTAACTCTTAAAAGATTGAGATTGAATTTAGAATCTCATTTGAATTTTGATGAAACTATGAAATTTATTGTCTGTGTAAAACAAGTTCCAGATACTACTGAAGTTAAAATTGACCCCGAGACCAACACATTAATAAGAGAGGGTGTTCCTAGTATTCTGAATCCCTTCGACCAGTTTGCACTTGAAGAAGCTATTAAGATCAGACAAGAAGGTGATGAGATTATTGTTATTTCAATGGGACCACCTCAAGCAAAAAAAGCTTTATTGAAATGTCTAGCGTTAGGGGCAGACAAAGCCATCTTACTAAGTGATAGAGCCTTTGCTGGTGCTGATACATGGGCAACATCTTATACTTTAACTCAGTGTATCAAGAAGATTGGTGATTTTAATATCATTTTCTGTGGTTTACAAGCAATTGATGGAGACACTGCTCAGGTAGGACCTGAAATTGCGGCTCAATTAGGGATTCCACAGGTAACACATTGTGAAAGTGTTGAAAAATTAGAAGATAAAAAATTAACAGCAAAAGTTCAAACAGATGATGGGTACAAAATTGTAGAAACGAGACTCCCTGTACTAATAACTGGAATAACTCCTTCTTTTTTTGAACCAACAAATCCTCCTATGATGAGTATAATGAAAGCAAATAAAAAGCCGTTTTCTACCTGGGGTGCTGAAGAACTTGGGGGTAGTAAGGATAATTATGGATTAAATGGATCATTAACTGAAGTAATTAAAGTATATTCCCCTCCAGCAAGAGAACAAGGTGTTGTTATTAAAGAGGAAACCGCTGAGACTGCCGTCCAAAAATTAATTGATTTATTATCTAAAGATAAGGTGATTTAATTTGATAAGTGTAGATAAGGAAAAGTGTACTGGATGTGGGTTATGTGAGAAAGCATGTCCTTTTGGAGCAATATTAATTGTAGATAAAATCGCAGTAATAGGGGATGAGTGTACTCTTTGTGGAGCCTGCGTTGATAAATGTAATGTGGAAGCAATCACAATTCAAAGGAAGAAAAGAAAAGATGTTGACCTAACACTATATCAAGGTGTGTGGATCGTTGCTGAAATAAAAGATGGTAAGGTTAGAAATGTATCTTTTGAATTGCTGGGGAAAGCTATAGAGCTTGCGGATGAATTAAAACAAAAAACATGTGTCCTGCTTTTAGGAGATAATGTAAAGAAATTTTCTCAATATTTTTCAAGTAGGGGCGCTAATAAAATATATCTTGCTGAGCATGAAGCACTTAAAGATTATTATACTGAAACGTATTCTTCTGTGATCACAGGTATCATCTCAAAATACAAGCCAAATATTGTATTATACCCAGCAACTATAAATGGAAGGGATCTAGCACCAAGAGTAGCGGCTACTCTTGAATTAGGACTTACTGCTGATTGTACCGGGTTGTCTATACGAGATGGATTATTATTACAAACAAGACCAGCATTCGGTGGAAATATTATGGCAGATATTATATGCCCTGTTACACGCCCACAAATGGCAACGGTTAGACCTAATGTTATGGAAATGGCAGCAATTCAAGGCAATAATAATGCAGAAATCATTGATGTACCTGTAAAAGTAGATCTTCAAGGATTAAAGGTAAAAACCAAAGAGGTAATCCGTGGGGCTGCTTTTGAATGCGGTATTCCAGTTTGTGAAGCAGATACCATAGTATCTGGAGGAAGAGGGGTTGGAAGCAAGGAAAATTTTAAACTAATTGAGGGTTTAGCCAATGTTTTAAATGCAGCTGTAGGAGCGAGCAGAGCAGCAGTTGACTTAGGATGGATTCCAAAATCACAACAAGTAGGGCAAAGTGGAAATACAGTTTCTCCAAAGATTTACATCGCATGTGGAATATCAGGAACAATCCAACACTTAGTTGGAATGAAAAGTAGTGATATAATTATTGCAATAAATAAAGATCCTGATGCTCCGATATTTAATGTAGCCAACTATGGTATCGTTGGTGACTTATGTGAAGTTATACCTTTATTAACTGAAGCGTTAAAGAAAAAATTGAGTGAAAATTAAATTTAAAATAGATCATCATCAAGATCTTCATTCCCTTCAGGGAATCTTCCAAAATTTTGCATGAATTGTTGGAGAAGTTCACTCTCTCTTTTTGTATACATCGGATCTTCATCATAATTAAAATAACAAACCTTCAAATTTGTTGCTAAATGCTCTTCCAATGCTAAATGCATATTCTGAATTCCTTGAATTAAGATTATTTCTTGATCCTCATTTAAGATTTGAATAACACCTTCTGTTTCAGGGACATTTTGAATATTTTCAGTTGTTAATTCTAACCATTTTTGAGGTGGTAGTACCACAGGTGAGATTTCAAAGCGTAGATCACATCTTAAACATCGTTTTGCCTCTTCTAGGGCTAATTTTTCATCAAAACCAATTTCAATTTCATTAAAAGTGTTAAGACGCTCTTCTATTGATAGAAGTGGCATTTGCATACGTGTTTTACCATAAAAGCTTTCATCATTTCCTAAGTTAGGATTAGGAATATCTGTTTTAATAAGCACATCTTCAATTTCACCATTTCCTCCCAAGTATTTATCAATTGAAGAAGCTACCCTTCGTCCCATTTCAATTGCATCAACCACTGAACTCGGACTATTTACAACTTCGCCACCCGCAAAAATCCCGGGGAGATTTGTCTCTAGAGTCTCTTCTTTTACTTTTATTAAACCTGATGTGGAGACATTAATTTTATTCTCACTCCCTATTAGAGATAAATCGGGAATTTGCCCTATTGCTAGAATTATCATTTCGGTTTTAATAGATTTTATATTAGCATCGTTAAAAATAGGATTAAATAAATTGTTATCATCATAGACAGAATCACAATGAACTAACTCAACTTCCGATATATCACCATCCTTTTCAATAACCTTTTTTGGGCTCCAGGAGCAATCAAGTGTTATACCTTCATCTATTGCTTTTTGAATTTCCCATTCATGAGCAGGCATTTCTTCTCTACATTCAAGACAGGTTAGTTGCACTTCTTTAGCTCCTAGTCGTCTAGCAGTTAATGCTACATCTATAGCTACGTTCCCTCCCCCAATAACGATAACACTATCTGGAACTTTTATTTCTTCACCAAGATTAACTTTTTTCAGAAAATCAAGACCCCATAGAACATTTGGAAGATTTAAACCTTCAGTGTTAAGCTTTTTGGTATTTTGAGCACCAATAGCTAAATATATAGCATTAAAACCTTGTTCTTTCAAATCATTAATTGATAAGTGTTCACCTACAACCTTATCAGGTTGAACATCAATTCCTATACTTAAAATATGATCAAGATCTTTTTGAAGAACTGCTCGTGGTAATCGATATTCGGGAATTCCTAGTCTTAACATGCCTCCTAAATAAGAATTAGCTTCAAAAATTGTGACTAAATGTCCTAACCTCCTTAAATAATATGCTGCCGTTAATCCAGAGGGTCCTGAACCTACAACAGCAACTCTTTTCCCTGTTGAGGGTTTATTAATTATTTTTGATTTCCACAATTTACTATCATGATCCATTGCAAAACGTTTTAAAGCACAGATAGCAATAGGCTCATTAATTTGACTCCGACGACAATCAATTTCACAATCATGAAAACAAACTCTTCCTAGAACTGAAGGAAAAGGTGTTTTTTCTCGAACTACTGCTGCTGCTTCAGCATATCTTTTCTCTGAAATTAATCGAATATACCGAGGTACATCGATCCCTAATGGACAAGCGTTTCTACAAGGAACAAGCAATTTTTCGCGTTCAGCCCATAAAATATCTTTATCTGTGAGCGCTCCTGTAGGACATACTTCAACACAAGCTCCACAGAACTTACATCCAGATTCCTTAAGAGAAGGTGCAAGACTACCAACTATTGTTTCTCCGTTAGAATATACAAACCCTAAGGCTTCAATGCCACGAACATCGCGACATACTCTAACACATCTAGTACAACCAATGCATAATTCATAATTTCGAATAAAAAGTGGTTCGTCTTCAATAACCGCACGTCCTTGAGGTCTATAACGCGGAGTGTCTTCGCGAATACCAATATACTCTGCAACTTTTTGTAACTCACATCTCCCCAAGATTGGACAGCAACGCTCCTCAACTGGAACATTAGGTGAGCATGGTTCACGACTACACCCTTCACGTTGAGCGCACATTAAGCATGCATGAGGATGGTTCGAAAGTATGTTCATCAACTTTTCACGACGTAAGGTTTGAATTTCTGGTGAATCAGTTGAGATTATCATACCTTCTTCTATAATAGTACTGCAAGATGTTGCCAAGCCTTCTGTTCCTTCTATTTTTACAACACAAAGTTGACATCCTTGATGCTCTTGAGAATTAGTATTTTTGAATTTAGAAGTTCCTTGGAAAACTTCTTCAGTTGGCCTTAATCCAACTAGGGGTGGTAAATCAGGATGTGCACAGAGACTAGGAATATATATTCCAGCTTTTTGAGACGCTTCCAATATAGTACTCCCTTTCTTAGCGTCAACCTTGGTATCATTAATAGTTATTGATATTATTTCCATTTTATACACTCTTTAAAAATAATTAATTCTAGAAATAATCAAAAAAAAAATTATGGTATAATTCAGTTATCATACTTAAATAATAAATAAAAATATAGTTATGAATTACCAAGAATGAGTTATCGCACCGGGATCACAGACTTTGACACAAGGTAATTCTCTTGCTTCTCCACCCGGTTTACAAGGAGCACATGAGTATTTAATTTTCTTGCGGTGTTCTTCAGAAACAGTTGCTATAATTTCATCCCCTAGAGGATCTAACTCATCTTCTGCCATTTCGAGAACACCAGCAGGACATGCTTCTACGCATTTCCCACATGAATTGCACAGATCTGTATCGATCGTGATAAAATATTCTCCTGAACCATCCTTATAACCATAATTAGCTTTTGTCATTGAATTCCCTTTATTTTTTATTCTTTCAATATGAATTTAAGCTTTTTTTTGTTCTTTTTCAACTAGAGCTTTAGCAAATAAAGCAGCTCCAATAGCTCCTGCAAGTTGAGGATCAATACTTGGTTCAGGAGCTTTAAGTTTCAATTCATCTTCGATTCTTTTGACAACTCCAATGTTTTTAGCAATTCCACCAGTTATCGCGAATTTTTCTTCAATTCCTAGTCGTAATAAAAGAGTTACAATGCGATGTGCCATAGCTGAACAATATGCTGCTAAAACTTTTTCTTTTGGCCACCCTTTTCTTAGTAATCCCACTGCCTCTGACTTTGCAAATACTACACATGTACTACTAACTGGTTCTGGTTCTTCATCGATTTTTAAAGACATTTTTCCTACATCATTAATATGAACTTGAAGTAGATCTGCAAAAACTTCCATCCCTCTTCCTGTGCCTGCCGCACACTTATCATTCATGAGGAAAGCAGTTACTTTACCACGTTGGTCACAGCGTATTGCTTTACAATCTTGTCCACCCATGTCCAAGACAGTTCTTATTTCCGGACCATAAATAAAGTTAGCTCCCCGAGCATGACATGCAATTTCTGTAATTGCGCGTTTTGCAAAGGGAACATTAACACGACCATATCCTGTTCCAACAATATATTGAATCTTATTTAGAGATAGACCAGTACCCTCAAGAGCCCAATCCATAGCGTTATTTGCGCTATCTGGACTATTAGACCCTGTTCTCATGCTGCTATAACAATAGATTTCACCATCTACCATTATTACAGCTTGGGTGCTAACTGAACCAACATCAACTCCTGCTGAAATAATATCTCCGTCTTGCCAGTTTAGATCTGGGTTAGTATAACGAGATTCAGTCCATCTCCAATATTCCTTGTCTAATTCTACATTTGACAATATTTTAACCTCTAATTTTATCTTGTGCTATAAGTGCTGCTCCTAACGCACTAACATATTCTGGAGCTACAACATCCTTCGGTACTAAGAGATCAAATCCTAGATTTCTATTCATTGCCTCTACAAACCCAATATTTTTCGCCATACCACCTATCAATGAAATATCTTTCTCAATACCTATTTGACGAAGCATACTTGTGTTTCTATCTGCAATTGCATCATGTACGGCTCGGATTATATCCTCCTTATTAGTTTTTTGATGTATTAATGATACGACTTCTGATTCTGCAAATATTGTACATTGTGCGTTCATTGGAATTTGTTTAGTTGATTTTAAAGATAATTCTCCCATTTCTTCAATTTCTACTTCTAATGCTCTAGACATAGCTTCTATAAACGCACCAGCACCAGCAGCACATTTCTCATTTATGCCAAAATCTTTAACTTTACCATGTTCGTCAATTTTTACAACTCTTCCCTCCTCTGCTCCTATATCAACTATAGTGCGTACAGAAGGAAAAATAAAATAAGTTCCACGAGCATCGGCAGTGATTGTAGTTATATTAGTATCTGCAAACTTAATTGCATCCATCCCAGCTCCAGTAACAGTAATATGTTTAATCTCTTCTCGTTTAATTCCCGCTTTATCAAGAGCACTATTTAATACTTGCTCTGCTGATTCTTCTTGATCAAATCCACTCAATACCGAAGCTGTAGATAAAACCTTATCATCAAAAATACAAACTTTTGTATTTTTTGAACCAGCATCCAGTCCTACTGTTATCATATTAAACCACTCTTCATTCTTTTAATTTAAATTTTTAATGATAAACTTTTTTTTGATTTTAAAATTTTCGAATTTTTTCCATATCAATTGATTCCATAAAAGCATCTACACGTTTCATGGTTCGCTCAAGATCGAATTCTCTCTCATCTCCCATGTTACCTTCAAAGGGCATGTTTGGTATTCCTGCTTTTTGAATAGCTAGACGATTTTCCGCAATTCCGAGACTTAACCCCTCACATCCTCTATTAAAGTGCAAAAATACGCCATCCAGTTTCCATTCCTTGGCGATCCTAATCATCATATCAGATTTGAGCTTAGGATGGTAAAAATGTTGCCATTCTGGCTTGCTTAAATTCCAATCTGCAAGAGCTCGTAAGGCCTCATCTCTATTAGTAATCTCAATTTCAGGAATAGTCTTTGGACCCCATGTTCCATCTGCTTTTACTTCCCATAATCCAATAAGACCAAATGTGTAAAGGCTTCCTATAGAAACACACCCATATTGTTCTAAATAGCGAAAAATTCTTAAAAATGCCCATGGGGGCTGAGTATCTGTCATAATTCGACATTTTTCATTTCCTACGGCAGCTATACCTCTTGCAACACGATCTTTTACCTCAGGATATAACTCCTTTTCATAAAAATCCGCTGTCCATTGAGCTGACTTCTTTAAAGTCCCGAGAACATATAATGAATACATTGATTTCTCGTCTAATGGAGCTGGAATTGCTTTATTAAGCTCGCAAATTGCTGCCCAATAATGACACGAACGAAACTCATTTTTAACTGCTTTTATTAATAATTCATCATCATAATCTCTTCCAGTGACTTTTTCAAGCCAATTGATACCATCATGCATCTGCCCTACAATGTAGTTGATTTTGTGATCAGTTAGTTCTTCATATGGTCCCACTGAAACGTCAATTGAGAACATAGGAATTCCTCCCTCAAGTTCACTTGCTACTTGATACCATTTTGAATGGGAACAACATATATGATCTTGCCATATGAAATCTGCTTTTGGGAATTCTTCAGAAAATTGAGGCCATGCATATTTGTTGATGAGGATAGATCCCCAATAATTTCGCATATAGGAACAGAGATCTCGTGCAAATCCCCTAGCTTCAGTAGCTTCCTGACACTCTAAAGCAAATTTATCATTAAATGCAACAGTCGCACCATAAGGTTCTCCCGTTAAAGAATAAACATCATCTCCTAAACCAGCAGGAATCGCATCAAAAGACCAAGCTCCTCCTGCCCATCGAAGGCCCCCTTTTTCGTGAGCCTCAGCAAAATCTTTATAATAATTCTCTCTAAGAGTTTTAGCTTTATTCCAACATTTTAATGGTTCTGTTGGATATTTAGTTTCTAACATATTAAATCCTCCTAAAAAAGATCCTCCTCTCTTATTATTTCAAGAAATGCCTCTACACGCGTTTTAAATTGACCTATTGGAACTGTTACATCAAATTCAAGGAATATTATAGGAATCCCAACTTCTATCTCTAAAGCTTCCTTAATTGCAGGCGTATCCAATTCGTGAGGGTCACAAAACTTCATTTGCATTACGATAGCCCCTTTAACATCATAATCTTTTGCTAATTTTACTATATGGTCAAGTCTTGTTCGTTCAGGCCAATCTTTACTTGGACATGGTACACGTTTCACATACCGTTCTGCTATAGAAGCTAGCGCATCTCCATTTGTATTTACTTCCTCATAAAAATACCGAGTACCAGTACAATGTTCATCAATAACGATTCTCGCACCTAAATCTTCAACCATAGCTACAAATTCAGTATCATCATCTTCAGATCCTAATATCATTAACCGCTCCCCTGGTTCACCTAAAGTTCGTGAAGGAAGCTTTTCTAAAAGTTCTTCTAGAGCTTTATTATGTTCTCGTTTGTCGACCATTTGTGAAGATACTACCATATACATTGCCTCAAGACCAGTTAATGGTGGATTAGGACTTTTTCTCAATTCATATACTTGCCGTAAAAGTTTTCTATTTTTATTCATTATTTCTATTCCTCGTTTGATATCTCCATCTGTAATTAGTTTCCCTGTCCATTCTTCAATTGCTTTCTTAAATGCTTTTAATTCTTCTGTTAAATAAGGAATGGCATGAGGGCTTTGAACATGCATAGGATGTGGTAAATAATATTTGAAATCCACAGGTATATGGAGATCCCAACTCGTAAAAGCCTGTCTAATATGGAGACAACTTTGAGCAATTGTAATTCCATCAAGATAGTCAAATCTACCCATTAATCCTTGTGCTAAACAATCACGACAGAATGGGCAAAACATAGCAAATATGTGTTGTTCAGAAACATCTTGAGGCTCATGACTGCCTAATATCCTTACTGGCAGAATATCTGCAGCATAGAGAATCTCTTCGGGTACATATGTACAGAAAGTTCCTATTACTTTTCCACCAGTACGCTCCTTCCATTTCTTCGCATAATCATGACGGTTTTCATACCAATCTTTAAATTGTTCAAACAATCTTTATATCCCCTTGATTCATTCTATTTTGGAAAGTTAAAAATACATTAAAAATTTTATTAAACCTCTATTTTTGACATAATATTAGTATTCTAACTCCCTCTCCGCCGCGCATAACATCAAAAGCTTCATTAATTTCTGAAAGTGGGAATTTATGGGTTATTAACGGTTTAACTTGAAGGTACCCATTCTTAACCAAGTTGATAATATGAGGATAATCGACAGGGCGGCAACCAAGGCTTCCCATTATTTCCATTTCTCGAAACATTACACGACCGATATCAAATCCATCCCAACGTTGGGGTGAATATCCCACAGCAACTAAACGACCTCCAGTTCGCAAACTATTAAATGCTTGTTTCATTGTTGCAGGATGTCCAATCGCTTCAAAAGCTATGTCTGCTCCTCCTCCTGTTATTTTTCGAATTGTTCCAACAATTTCTCTCTCATCCATATCTTTTGCTAAAACTGTTTCTACAGCTCCAATTTGCTTAGCAATCTCTAGCTTGTTTGGGACAATATCAACAGCTATAGGCAAACCACCTGCAACTTTTACATTTTGAACCACATTTAAACCAATCCCACCACATCCTATAATAACTACCCAATCGCCAGGTCTTACTTGACCTCGATTTTTTACAGCATGATATGGTGTTGAAATAGCATCCGAAATGATACAACTTTCTTCTAATGACATTTCGCTTGGAAGATGAACTACATCTTTTATAGGAACCTTAATTTCTTGTGCAAATCCCCCATCAATATGATTACCAAGCATTATTTGATTAAGACATATATTTTCTCTACCAATTCTACAATTAACACAGTATCCACAGGAAAGCACAGCAGGAATGATAACATGATCTCCTTCTTTGAAGGTGGTTACATCCTCACTTACCTCTTTAATACGTCCCGAAATTTCATGACCTAAAATAAGAGGTGGCTTTTTAACCGTTGGCACACCATGTTCTAAATAACCAAAATCAGTATGACAAACACCACATGCTTCTATCTTTATTATAGTTTGACCCAACTCACCAGAAATATTTGGGTCAAGATAATTATCATCTAATTTTAAAGACTCCTTAACCTTTTCAAAAACGGCTGCTTTCATCTCAATTTCCTATAATTTGTTTTATTATTATTTTAATTTAAACCTAATTCTTATTAAATTTAATGAAATTAACGATTCTGCCAATTGGGTGATCTTTTTTCTAAGAATGCTTGTAATCCTTCATTTGCGTCATGCGTAGACATTAGTTCTTTAAGATAAAATTGTTCGATTTCATATAATTTAGCCTCAAAATCAATTCCTAAAGCTTGGTTGAATGCTTTTTTCGTGTATTGTAAAATAATGGTGCTTATATCATTAAAAGATTCAATAAATTTGGCAACCTCTTGTTCATATGATTCAAGTGGGAAAATATGATTAGAAATTCCAAGTCTTAGCGCCTCGTTAGCATCAATTATTTCCCCTAACATAATTAACTCAAATGCTTTTTTATTTCCGATGATTTGGGGAAAAGCTAAAACAGCTATAGGTGGAAATACTCCTACTTTTATTTCGGGTTGCCCAAATTTTGCTTTATCCGATGTTATTACAATATCACAGAAAATAGCAATTTCACAACCTCCACCAAGAGCAGCTCCTTTAATGCTAGCAATTGATGGACATTTTAGTTTGTTAAGCTTTCTAAAAATTCCATGAAATTCTTTTATCATTTTGGGAGCTTTATCACCTATATGATCGCCAATATCGACTCCAGCAGAAAATGCTTTTCCATTATGATTAAAAATAACTGCTTTTAATGATTTGTCTTCAAGAAAACGTTCAAGAGCTTCATTAATTTGCTCCATCATTTCTATTGTTAAGATATTTAATGGACCATTGTTGAAAATTATTTTTCCAATATTATTGGCTTTTTCCACTAAAATTAAATCATTTGACAATTTATATCATCCAATATGGCTATTTATTCCTTTTAAATACTTCTATTCTATTTTTTTTTAAAAATTTTATATTTTACTCTTCGAGTTTAGCTCCACAATTACCGCAAAACTTGAAATCAGAAGGTATGTTTTTAGCTTGACACGATGGGCATGTTACAGAAGGTGGTCCCCACAAAAATTCAGGATGAGGACTTGCTCGTACACCTCTATAGTTTGGAGGGCGTTTTTCTACAAATGCTGACATACCTTCAAGTGGCTCCCATGATGTATAATGGATGGATAACCAATCTTTCGCGTGTCCAATTGTTTGATGCCAAACGAAGTCCTTCCAAAAATTAACCTGTTGTTTTGTATATCTCATGCATTCTGGAAATTTATCAATTAATTTCTGACTCATTTTATCAATAGCCTCATCTATTTTTAAATAGGGTACAACTTCATTTACTAAACCCCATTCTAATGCCTTTTGTGCTGAAATTGGTTCGCATAAAAATAATATCTCCCTAGCACGACGATCACCAACTATTATTGGCAACCATTGAGTTGCGCCTCCACATGCCACGGAACCTACTCTTGTTCCTACTTGTCTAATTGTGGCATGATCTGCGGCTATTGCCAGATCACATGCCATTTGCCATTCATTTCCCCCACCTGCTACGATACCGTTGATTCTTGCTATTGTAGGTTTACCTATATTGCGGAAAACATCGTGAGCTTCTTGAAAAATGCTCATCCATTTCCAATATTCAGCAGGTTGGATGGTAAATCTTTCTCTATACTCTTTTACATCCCCACCTGTACAGAAAGCCTTATCACCTGCTCCTGTTAAGATAATAACTGCAACCTTATTATCCCAAGCGGCATCATGAAAAGCTTCAATCATTTCTAATAATGTAAGGGTTGAATACGCATTATATACTTCTGGACGATTAATTGTGACAGTTGCTTTCCAGTCTTTCTTTTCATAAATTATTTCTTTAAAATCAAATTCTTTTGGATCCTTAGGGGTAAAATTTGGTTCTTTTGTATAAGTCATTACAATCACTTCAAAACTTACTTTTTTGATTTCTTTTATTTTTGTTATTATTCTTAGATAATTTTCCAAATTAATATAAAATTTGTTAATAGAAAACGTTGAGTGGGAATAAAATTCCACTAAAAGCATAATTCAGATGGAATATAAAAAAGAATAATAATTAAACTGAATATTATAATTATATCTAATATAGAATCGATAAAGAAATTAGAAAATGAAACAGAATTGAGCCGTTCTTCTTTTTTGTATGGCTTAGACGGTTTTTTTATATTATTTCAATAGTATAACAAAACTTAAAACTTATTTCAACTCTTTAGGCATTTGAGGTAAGCAAATAATATCAGGTAAATTTTCATATTGCTGATCAAATGTATAGATTTCCTTAATATTATTCTCCTTCATTAATAAGTATGCGGAAATATCATTAGAATCCATATTATATTCAACCATCATATTAATAGCATTGATATACAGCATTTTTTTTACCTCAATTATTTCTACTGATTTATTAGAAATCAAACCCATAACAAATTCTTGTAAAGTTCCCCATGACATAATATTTTTTAGAAGATTGACCACTTCAGATAATTGAATTAACGAGATACAATAATCACTATCTTCTTCATTTATTTTTTGAACAATCTTTTTTGCTTCTTCTTTACACCATTTTATTTTATTTGATATAGATTTCCCTTTTTTTGGTTTAAAATAAGCATAAATGAAAATATTTGCATCAAGATATATCATTAGAATTACCTATATTTTTTATTTAAAATATAATTTACAAAGTCGGACCATTCTTCAAGTTTAACTATAAGATCTTCATCGAATTCTAACGAATCAAAAAATTTAGTTAAATCAATTTTTTTTTTTGGGATTATCTTAAGAATCCCCTCATCTTCAAGAATTATTACCTCATCTCCATTTTTAAGTTCTTTTTCTCTCCATTTTAGTGGTAATACAATTCTTCCTTGAGAATCAACTTTTCTTATTTCAGTATTTATTTTCAGAAGAATCATCTCCTATGTAATATATTATTCCCATATATATAATATTCAACCACAATATAAAATTATTTGGGATTTTTTTTCAATTTCCCATTTTTTTAATTAAATCAATTTTATTTTAATCTTTAATTCTACATTCAAATATTCAGGTGATTAAACCCTATTTTTGAGAGAAAACGGTTAATGGGAATAAAATTCTACTAAAAGCACAATTCAAGATGGAATGTAAAAAAGAGTAATATTTAAACTGAACATTATAATTATATCCATTGTAGAATCGGAAAAGAAAATAAAAAATTGAGTAGGAGAACTGTGGTATCAGATAAAGAAAAAAGACAAGAAGATAAAGATTTGGAAAATCCACTTAGAGGAAAAGACTGGGAGAGGGGATTTACTGTTGAAGAACATAGAGTAAATGAATATGTAGAATTATACGAATCAATTGGATATGAAGTTCGTGTTGAACCTGCTACTCCCGATGAGCAGGAGGTGTGTCAAATATGTTTTAAAGCTGATTTTAACAATTTAAAAACCATTTTTATAAAAATTAAAGATAGTAATTCTAAATTAGAAGATTTTCTATTATAGTTTTATAAGAGATCCCATTAAATAGCGCAAAATATGATTTTAATAATTATATATTATATTTATTTTTAGTCATAGTTAGAATAAGCGTTCTCATCTATACTTCGGTTCTCAAGCACTATTAATTTTTCAAATCGAAATAGAGTTTTTTATCTAATACATTTACCAAAAATAATATCCTATAATTAACAGGGAAAACATAATCCCTGTTATAGCTGATACTAAATTTGCTGTAATTGTAGACAAAATTATTGTTTTAATTCTTATTGGGGGTCTAAAAAGCATTTGTTTATTCAAACCAAAATAAAATCGTATAAAAAATCCACATTCTAACAAAATAGGAATTATTTCAATTATCATATAGAGGAAAATATATCTAATTAAAAAATCCTGATACAATGTCCAACTTGGAACATAGGTAGTAAGAAAAAAAGGTGCTAATATTTGCGTTAGGGTAAAAGTAAATAGATTAATTTTAAGGATAAATATATACAATTTTTTAGAGTTAAATTCATACTTTCTCAAAAAGGCTCTTATGATGAACCCTTCAATGATAATAGTTATCGAAAAAGCTAGAAATACAATTAAAATCCAATAAAAAAAAATAACATAATCGAAAAATCCAATAACTCCATTCGCAATGGCTCGATTTATGATTGTAAATAAAGAGATTATTAATAAAATGTGTACTAACATTAACTTTTTTGATCTCATTTAATATCAGAACCTATTATATGAACTAACCTGAATCTGAGCCTTCTAGTCTAAAATTATATTTTTAGCTTTATAAAATTTATCCATACCTATTGAATTTTACTCAATATTTTTATCTATCTTTTCATTAGGTTAATTTATGTCTAAAACAGAAATCGTTAAATTTGATGATTATGAAGAAGGAACTTCTGCTTCTTGTAGTAAGACTATTACTGAAGCGGATGTAACCTTATTTGCAGGGATCAGTGGAGACTTTAATCCTCTTCACGTAAATGAGGAATTTGCAAAAACACAGATGTTTGGTACCCGGGTAGTTCATGGTGCTTTTAGTTCAGCATTAATTTCAGCGGTACTTGGTGTTCATTTATTTGGTCCAGGAGCTCTTTATGCATCTCAAAAGGTAGTTTTTAAAAAACCAGTTTTTATTGGAGATACATTGACTGCAGTAGCAACTGTATCAAAGAAATATACCAAAGAGGGTAAAAGTGGAGTATTGCAATTTTTAGATGTAGAAACTAAAGTTCTGAACCAGAAAAATGAAGTTGTTACAGATGGAGAAGCGCAAGTATTAATCATGTAACTATTTTTTTTCTTTTTTTTTTTCTCAAATTTGGACAATAAGGCAATTATATCATCTATTTTTTAAATTATTGATTACTATTTCAATCTCATTAAAAAACAATATCTTAGCGAAATTATTGATCACCCTCTCTTAGCAAAGCTACCTCCTGTTGATTTTAGCCCTGTAAAAATTTGTTATTTAATTGTTATTATTGTGTTTTAGGAAAAACTACTTAAATCATAGCTCTTTAAGCAAAAGTTTTCGAAAAATTTTTTGTATTTGCTTTATTTTTATTAATTGGTATGAAATGTCCGAAAAAGTCGAAGATCGAATAAAAGAATTAGAAGAACGATTGGCTTCCACCAAGGTAAACAAAGCTACACAAAAAAGCATAAATTTCATTAAAGCACAATTAGCTAAACTCCGCGAAGACTTGATTCGTATCGCAAGTTCTAAGAAAGGTGGTGGTGGTGGCTTCACTATTAAAAGAACAGGAGATGCTCAAGTAGCATTCATTGGATTTCCCTCAGTTGGGAAATCTTCTTTACTAAATTTGCTGACTGAAGGTAATACTCATTCTAAAGTTGCATCCTATGATTTTACTACTGTAACAGCCATACCTGGTATGATGGATATCGAAAAAGCAAAAATTCAGCTTATTGATTTACCTGGAATAGTTTTGGGTGCTGCTGCGGGTAGAGGGCGAGGAAAGGAAGTATTAGCAGCAGTACGCTCGGCAGAGTTAGTGTTAATTATATTATGTTTTCGTTCTGATGGAACCATTAATCTTTCTGATTTGAAAACTATCAGAATGGAGTTGAACAATGCAGGAATCCGGTTAAATACAAGACCACCTAAGATTGTAATTAAAGAGCGCACAAGTGGAGGAATTCATTTTACTTATAAAGGGCACCAACTCATGGATGCTGATGAAGTTAAATCTCTAATGAATGAGCTTAAAGTCCGGAACGCGGGAGTTTATTTCTCTGAACCAGATATTACTCCCGATCAATTAATAGATTTCATATATGGAAATCGTATCTACACAAGAGAATTCGTGGTAATTAATAAATCAGATCTAATAAAAGAAAAAATACCGAATAAAGTCATTACAAAGGCAATTGGTCATGATCACTGGATATTGATCTCAGTTAAGAATCAGGATAAAATTAATGCGCTCCGCCATAAAATTTTCGAGGAATTGAATTTGATACGAGTGTTTTTGAAGCCACCAAGACAGGAAGCTGATATGGATGAGCCAATAATTCTCCATCGGGGCGATACATTAGAGAAACTCTGTCGTAAAATTCACAAACGATTCATAAGTAATTATCGCTACTCATTAATATGGGGTAAATCAGCAAAACATCCCGGTCAAAAATTTGATAACTTAGATCACGTAGTTGAGGATGGTGACATCATTTCAATTTATCTGAAGCGATAGTAGGAATTTTCATTGCTTGTATATATATAACTATAATTCTATAAATATACTAAATCCAAAATTAATCCTCTCATAAATATAAATAATTTATAATATTATTGATTTTGTAGGAAAAACAAAACTATCGGCACTAAATTGCCTTTAAGCGATAATCTCTCGTTTTTTGGTAAATTCACTAAATTTTTTGCCATTTCATTGATTGAGAGTTCAGCAGAATCAAAATTGAATAGTGTTCTGTATTTAGGATCATCTGGATTTGAAAATATTACTTTTTGCCATTTTAATCCCAAAGCATTTGCCTGTAATTGTAACCCTGCCAATGCCATCCCTGCTTCAATCTCAGCCCAATATTTTATATTCATAACTCTATGCATAAATCCGGCACATGGCTTCTTTCTATCAATACATAAAAGAATAGCATAATTAGATAAATTAACACCAAATTCCTTCTCGATTTCTACTTTAAAACTATTTGAAGCAAAATGCTGAAGAAAGTGATCATAAGTTATCTTACCATTCACCTCTATCCATCTATTTAACGCTGAATATCCGATAGGATTATAAAAATAAGATCCTTTTGGTATATTAGCAAGATCCTCCACAATAATTATTGGATAAACAGCATATCCCGCACAACCAGAAGCATGGACCCTACCATATCCATTTTTCTCTAATGCGTCTCGGTTTCCATGTGTAGCATGATCATTTTCTCCTTGGCAAGCCCATAATAATTGAGAAACCTCATATAAAGTGGTATGATTTGGAGCCTTTATTTCCACTTGATTAAATATGGCAGTATCTAATGGTATCCCTTCGTAATGTTTCTCATAAATTAGACGATCTTTATAACATACTGGAGTTTCGAGTAGCACAGTACCACGCTCCACTTCTTTTTGAAGATGTTTTAATGTATCTTCTAATAAACCTCCTCGATCTCTTTCTCGAACTGCTACAGAATACAAAAAGATATAGTTTTGATTAAGCTTATTATTGATGAGTTTATTATATTTTTTCGGAGCTCTAGCACGTTGAGATACTCCAAGCCCCTTGCTTTCCACCTTTAATGAAAGATATTGCCAATTAAGCCCTACATCAATTAATTCATTTATGTCAATTGATTCATTCCAAGTCAATTCTGGATAGAGCTCCATTGAATATTGAGTTTTGTCTTTATCTGTAATTAATCTCAACTCTTTATCATTATACAAATATATTCCTCCCGAATAATCCACTCCATCGGGTAGTACAACAAATAAAGATCTTGAAGGTGTCGCTTGGTTGGTTGATCTGCAAATATCTAAGATCTCTGTAAGCGATAATATTCTACCTTCACCTGAACAATCCTTCCGACTTGATAAACATCCTTGTAAACTCATCTTTATACCATTTCTTTTATTTTTAATGAAATTATACATTTACTTCAAATATAATTTATGAAATTTAATTTTTAGAGAAATTTCCCATAAATATGGGAAAAGGTAAAATTTTTTATATAACTTTGATGTTTAAAATAAGATTAAAATATTTTTGAAATCGTTCTGAATCATTAAAACTTAGAAATTATTTAGTTAAATGAAAAGATAAATGATAGGAGGATATTTGTATGACTTGGCTTAATATTGGTGAAATTATTAATGTGAATGCTAATAAATATCCAAATAAACTTGCTCTGAAAGATGCAAGAAGTCAATTAACATTCAAAGAATTAAATGAAAGAACTAATAAACTTGCAAATGGAATTCTTAAAAGTGATATAAAAAAAGGGGATAAAGTAGCTATATTATCTAACAATTGCATTGAATTTATGGAACTTTATATAGCAGCTGCCAAGGGAGGATTTATAGTGGTACCATTAAATTTTCGTCTTCACCCCGACGAAATCTCTTTTATCATTAATAATTCAGATGCACAGTGGTTATTTGTAGAATATAGATTTAAGGAAGCTACAGAAAGAATTTGGGAACGAGCCAAAGAATTGGGATTTGAGAGTGTTCAACGGGTTTTGATTGCCGATAAACCAGCAGAAGGTTGGAAACTTTTTGAAGACATAGTAGAAATGGGACAAAATTCATATCCTAATATAAAAGTCAATCCAGAAGATACATGGGTTATACTCTATACATCAGGGACTACAGGGAGACCAAAGGGTGTTATTCGTTCACATCGTTCTTATGTTGCGTTCTTCTTAATTAATGAGACAGAATTTTCATTCACACCTCAAGATTATGGAATGATTCTGATGCCGTTGTCTCATGTAAATTCCACGTTCTATTCATTTGTCTTTACTTACATAGGAGCCCCAGTTTATATCCATATTGAATATAACTTTGATCCTGAAGAAGTTTTACAGATTATTGCTCAAGAGAAAATAACGTTTACATCAATGATACCTACTCATTACAATCTTATATTAAATCTACCGGAGGAAGTAAAACAAAAGTATGATCTTAGCTGCGTAACGGCATTACTAACTTCTTCAGCTCCTGCGACTAAACAAATGAAGTTAGATGTAATGAAACTCTTTAATAAAACAAAACTTTTTGAAGCTTACGGATCAACAGAAGCAGGGCTCGTAACACTCCTCAGACCTGAAGACCAAATGGATAAATTAGGTTCGATTGGAAAAGAATGTATTGGAACTGATTGCATTAAACTCTTGGATGAAGATAGAAATCCAGTACCTATAGGAGAAATTGGTGAATTATATTCCCGGAGCCCACAAATGTTTGATGAATATTATAAATTACCAGAAAAAACTAAACAAGCCTTTAAGGGAGAATTTTTTAGTGCTGGTGATATGGGTAAAAAAGATGAAGATGGTTTTTATACCCTTGTAGATAGAAAAGCTAATATGATAATTTCTGGTGGAGAACATATCTATCCTTCAGAAGTGGAAAAAGTCATTATATCACATCCCTCAGTTGTAGAATGTGCTGTAGTAGGATTAGAAGATTATAAGTGGGGTGAAAGTGTAACTGCTGTGTGTATATTAAATAAAGAGGTTGCATCTCCAGAGGCTTTTAATAAAGAAATGCACCAATATTGTGAAGATAAATTAGCTAGATTTAAGGTTCCAAAACGATTTTTATGTATTAATTCTGAAGAAATGCCTAGGACAGGTTCAGGAAAAGTAATCCATCGAAGATTAAGAGAACGATTTAATAAGCAAATTAATAATAAATAAGAAATTATCAAAATAACAATTAAATAATATAGGTTATTAAGAAAATGGTTTTTAAAAAAGCTTACATACCATATGGACAGTATTGGAGTACACCTTTTTCAAGGTGGCAAATGAGTTTTCAAAATCTCCATGCTATAACGTTTGCTGCAGATATGACTAAACGTTTTTTAAATGAAAGAGGAATTTCTCCTAATACCTTTGATGAACTCATATTTGGTATTACAATCCCCCAACTTTATTGTTTCTATGGAGGACCTTGGTTAGCAAGTATGATTGGTGCTGAGCATGTTACTGGACCTATGATTAGTCAAGCATGTGCTACTGGAACCAATACCATTTCAATTGCAGCACAAAATATTGAAACTGGAATAAATAAAAATGTTCTTGTAATAACTGCAGATAGATGTTCAAATGGACCTCATCTTGTTTATCCAAATCCAGAAGCACCAGGGAACACTTTAGATGCAGAAAATTGGGTATGGGATAATTTTGGAAGAGACCCTTTTGCCAAGAACTCAATGATACAAACAGCTGAGAATGTAGCTAAAGAAGCAGGGATAACAAAGAAGGAACAAGATCAAGTCACCATATTACGTTATAATCAATATCAAGATTCTTTAAAAAATGACAGAACATTCCAAAAGAAATATATGATAACACCAATCGAAATTAAAGATCGTTCAGGTCGAAAAGTACTTAGAACTGTAGAAGGAGATGAAGGGATTTATCCAACAACAATGGAAGGCTTATCGAAGCTTAGACCTGTACTTCCAGAAGGTACAGTTACCTATGGAACTCAAACACATCCAGGAGATGCTAATTGTGGTGTTATTGTTGCAACAAAAGAGAAAGCCGATCAATTAAGGAAAAGAGAGGATGTTGAGATTAGAATTGTATCTTATGGAGACTATAAAACAAAGACAGGATATATGGCAATGGCTATAGTTCCCGCAGCAAAGAAAGCTCTAGAAAATGCAGATATTTCTATAAAAGATATATCCGTAATTAAAACACATAATCCTTTCGCAGTTAACGATGTGTATTTCTGTAAGGAGATGGATATTGATTGGAAGGATATGAATAATTACGGAAGTTCACTTATTTATGGTCATCCCCAAGCGCCTACAATGATGAGAATCATAATTGAATTGATCGAAGAACTTGTGGAGAAAGGTGGAGGATACGGTCTAGCTGACGGTTGCGCTGCTGGTGATACTGGTGCAGCTCTAATATTAGAAGTATCAGTAGATTGAATTAACATCTCATTAATTATTTTTTAAAATTAGAACGTATTTAATGTGGAGGCATGCTTAATGCTTAGAAAAAAAATTGAGGCAGCCAAAGAGTTAAACCAAATTATGTCTGATTATTATCATGAATTAGATCATGCCTCCAAAAGTAAAGATAAAAAAGTTGCTTGGTGTTCTAGTGTTGGTCCTGCTGAAATATTAAGAAGTTTAGGATTTGAAGTTTATTTCCCAGAAAACCATAGTGCTATGTTAGGCTCTTCTAGAATGGCCACAGATTTAATTCCTTACGCCAATGCAATAGGCTATTCACCTGAAATTTGTTCTTACCTTACTGCGGACATAGGCGCATATTTAAAACAAATAACTCCATTATCAAAAGTTTATCCTGATATTAAGAGTGTTCCAAAGCCCGATGTGTTAGTATTTAACACAAATCAATGTAGAGAAGTTCAAGATTGGTTTGGTTGGTTTGCAAATGAATTTAAAGTACCATTAGTGGGTATTTCTACACCTAGGACTGTGGATGAAGTTACAAACGAACATATTACATTTATAGCACAGCAAATGGAGAATCTTGTTAAACCATTAGAAAAGATATCCTCCAATAAATTTGATATTGATATATTTAAACATATTGTAGCATTATCACGTGAGTGTTCTGAACTTTGGAAAAAAGTGTTAGAAACAGCAGCCACCATGCCATCACCTCTTACATTTTTTGATGGGACTATTCATATGGGACCTGCTGTAGTTATGAGAGGAACCCAACAAGCTGTGGATTATTATAAGATCCTATTATCAGAATTACAGGAGAGAGTGAAGAATCACATAGGAGCTGTAGATGGTGAGCGTTTTAGACTTTATTGGGAAGGGATGCCTATTTGGGGAAGATTAAGGCACTATTCTGAATTGTTTGCTAGTCTTAAAACATGTGTTGTTGCTTCAACATATTGTAATAGTTGGATTTTTAAAGCTTTTGATGAAAAAAATCCTTTTAGAAGTATGGCAAAAGCATATACAGAGCTATTTATCGTTCGCTCAGATGAAATTAAAGAAAAATATCTTAATGAAATGATAGAATTCTT
>CAYPFJ010000020.1:0-49059 GCA_964409945.1 uncultured archaeon
CCGAGACCTTAACCTTCTGGTCGACTACAATTAGTGCTCCATTAGCATATTTCGGGTCATTGGCAGCCACTGCGGCGGTAGGAAAATTTGCCGGTGAGGCAGGAGCAAAATTAGTTCAGAATGTACTGAATTCTCTCACCGCAAGTGCATTAGGGTCAGCCGTTCTTAAGATGCTTGTCTCTCCTTTGAAAGAGGTACTGGAAGAAATAATCAAAGATGGGTTTATTGAAGCTCTTTCGGAAAATATTGTCAATATTTTAGGGGGTACTGAAGCGTTAGGTTTCTGGGTATCTTCTTTTGCAACTTCAGCTCGTGAGACTACAGGGGCATTAGGAGATTTAGCTGCTTCTGCTCGTGGAGTTAAAATGGAACTAACCCTACAGAAAGCGCGTATCAATGGTGATACTAATACAATTATCGAAATCCAAAGCAAAATTGAACAAGAAATGCAACAGAACCAAGAACTCGAGATGCAGAAGAAAGAAAACAAGAAATTATGGCAAGTCCTCTTTAACGCCGATTTCTTTAAGGGTATTTTAATGCTTGTCCCCTCCCTCTTTTTCGGCACCTTTGACCTCTTCGGTCTGATGGGCTTCAATAAGATGCTAGAAGGAGCGGTTTCATTCCCAGAACGTTTTGCGGAATATAAAACCATACAACATCAGAAGGCAAAGAACCAAATTAAGCGTATTTCCGGAGGGTTGGAGCATGTTTCATTAGTAGACAATTTAAAACCCATAAAGCCCGCAGATATCGACGGTCAAGCACTCATCAACGCCTTTAGAGGACAGCAAGATACCGCCATCAGTGATCCTCCATTGGTAAGTATATCCAATCAAAAAAATCCAGATCCAAGATCTCAAAGAACTGAAATAGCAAATAAATTCGATGACATACAAATCAGAAGTCTTCTCGAACTTACTCCCGTCGATGCTTTCAAGCAGCAATTCTTAATTCAGCCCGATTTTGAAGGCAGCTTTAACTTAATGAGCGAGTTTTATGTGAAGCAAGAGATGACCATCAGCACCTTATTAGCTCATTTAGAGCTTGACCCGCGAACTTATGTAACCGTTAATGGCAAGGAAATACATGCAGATAAATATGGAGAAGTTGTTTTGACTCCCCGAGATGAGATTGAATTGCTTCCATTCACTCAAGCTGCTGCTAAAAAAGAGGGTGTAAGTGATGTAAAGTTTTCCGATCCTGAAATTGATCCACATGAAGGAACAAATAAGGATATGCCTCCCGCAATAGTCCACTACTTCAATGCAAAACTCTTTGACCCAACGAGCGACCCTGATAGACCAAGCCAAGAATTAGACCAGATACCTTATAACGAAGAATTACATGCAAGAGTAAGAGATTTCTTACGAGGCAAGAAATATAAAGGGTTTGATATCATCGTGGATGATAATGTTAACGAGGAAGTTACTGCATTGCTTGAGCAAAAGCGAAAGAATGGTGATAAGATGACTCAGTTAGAAAGAGTAATTAATGATGTTGCGGTGTTTTATATGGGCGGTGAAGTTGCATTTGATGGCGGTTATGATACATCCTTAATAAGGCAATATGAAGAGGAGACAGGTGAGAGAGCATTTAGTGATAATTTGCCTACTGAAGCGTTTCAAGAATGGTATGAATCTATGCTAGATTCTAATGAAGAGAATGACTATGTAGTTAGCGCTGACGATGTTGAAAATATGATTGAACGCGGAGAGATCTACCTAAGGTATCGATCCGCTAGAACTTTAGAAGCTCAGACTTATAGGAGGGAAAGAGTTAAAGATTGTATTCATAAACAATTACAGTATTATTCTCAGACAGGAAAGAGGTATTATTCGCGGCAAGCCGTACTTTTAATGGCGGGATTTTCGGTTAAAAGTATTGGGAATTTTAAGCAACAGTATGCTTTACCAATATTGCAGCAGATCTTTAAAAAGCCTGAATCAGCTAGTTTAATTTATAAGATGATCTTTGGTAGTATTAAGACTTCACTCCATTCGATTAGGGAGGATTGTGCAAAGGTAGGTTTAGAGTTAGTAACTACTGCTTCCCAGTGGATGGATTTATTAAGAAATAAAGGAAGAACTACTCCTTCTCTTCTTAATGTAGAGGTCAAATGTAAAGAGCACGGTTCATTTATGCTCCGCGTTAGTCAGATAATTGGATGCCGGGTATGCGGCGTCTTGGCAAGAAGCATTGGCTATCAAAATATTTTAGACGTTGCTGAACAGCATGGGCTTCAAGCTGTATCGTTTGCTGATGATTCACAAGAGCTTACAGAAGCTGAATTCAATAGGCTCTTAGAAGATTATAGAGAGGAATATAATGATCCTAATGATTGGCGGTCAAGAACCAATGCTTATATAGTGCTCAAATGGAGGCATAAAGAATGTGGACATGTTTTTGAACGAGCATATTCTGTTATTCAAGCATCTAAGACGAACCAATATTGTCCTAAATGTTATCAATGGATTGATCAACAATTAACGTTAGAGGCTGCTGAAGAGGTTTTTGAAAATTATTTAACCCAACCAATTCAAGTAGAGATTCCGTTATCGCAACTTTTATTAAAAGATGGGTATGAAAGACTTTTATTAAAAGATGAGTATGAGATAATTAGTGATCCTAGGGTACACATTGATGGTTCATGTACACTTTCCTATAAAGGTCGAGAGATAAAGATCTTTATTGAGCATCAAGGTATCCAACATAGTTCTCTTGAATATTATATAGCTTTGAGTTCTGCTCAAGATAGGAAAAAGGGTATTATTAGGGACGTTGATTATTACGAAGATAAGTGGAATGCACTGGTTGCAAGAGATAAAGCTAAAGTTAAGCTTTTCAAAGAGTTGAATAAGTATGGTTATTATTTAATCGTTGTGGATTATGATATCAAGCCTGAAGATCGTGCAGAATATATATGGCGAGAATTTATAAAGCATTATAGTAGACAGACTAGACTAACGGAATTTTGACTGAATATTTAAATATGATAATTTTTTTCATTATAATAGTGAGTAAGTGATATATCTATGCTAATTTGGTTATACTTCATTGAATCAAACAAAGAATATCATAAGTTAGCGAGTTTTCTTGAGTATAAAATAGAAACTCTTGGCAGTTACTATTTAATATTTTTTGATGATATATTGTGTAATAGCGGAAAGAAGTTTTATTTACATGAGGGTTTGTTAATTGCTGTACGTTTCTCCACACTTTTTATAGATCCGAAGGAAGACTTAATCGGGTATGGTTTGAAGGGTGATTCTTTAATTAATTATTATGACATTGCTTTTGATAGAACTAAGTTTGATTGTGTGGCTGATTATGTACATAAAGAAGCTAGGAGTTTTATTTCTCCAAATGATTTGTTTGAGTATCTCTGTAATTATAATTTTCGTGATGGCTCCTCGTTTGTACTTCCGGATTTTGAAGTTTTAAGGTGTAAAGAATTTCCTTTTCCAAGAAGGAATAGAGAGATGTAGAAAAAACTAGTATAAAAATCTTTTAAAATAATTATGTGAAGAACAAAAAAATTTTCTACTTTAGAGTAGATAGTTTAAAGAGACTATAAACTCTAAATATAGTTCGAAAAATAAACCTATATATAAAATCTTTCACGCAATCTATTCAAAACTCAAGAATTTAATTACTGTAATTGTTTAACTAAAGAATTTCATAAGTGAAAGATATTTAAGCGTGGCGAACAAATGATTAAAAAAACTGATTTAGGATCTTCTTTAAAGTACTATTATCTTCTATTTAATGTAGCTAATAACGTAAAGGATAATAATGGAATAAAAGAAATTGAAATGGAACTTAAAAAAATAACAAAAAAAGAATAAGATATTAAAAGTTTTAGAGCACTTTTTAATTACTATTCAAAAAGTTCAATAATAGCTTCTCCAGGAGTTGCTATTCTTTCTCGATAAGTTAATGTTCCTTCGGGTACTTCTTTAGTTTTTACTAAACCTCTTTCAATATCTTGTTCAGAGATGTAACCTCTTTCCCCAGCTTCAAATTGTTTTACTATTTTTCCTTCTTTATCTTTTATATCAACACTCGTTATTGTTGTTTGTTTTACAGCAAAATATACTCTTTTCCCTTCTATCTTATTAACTGTTGCTTCAGTGATTAGAAGATCTCCACATCTTACCATTCCTCTCATCTGTACGCTAATATCGATAATTTTTCCGTATTTCCCATGTTCGAGAAAATCTTCGAATAATTTTGAAATAAAGCCAAAACTCAGTAACCCGTGACCAATAACACCTTTAAGTCCTGCCCTTTCAGCTATAACATCATTAGTATGAATAGGATTAGTATCTCCTGATGCTTTAGCATATTGTTTTAATAGATCTCGAGTAATTCCCTCAAATTCATTTTTTAATACTTGACCAACTTTTAACTCTGAAATATTAACCATTTTAATACCCTCCTTTACGAAGACCAGCAGAAATTGTAATATTGCAAACTGGCTCGTTATTTTGGTTTTTAACATGCACTAAGAAATCAGCAATCATCATCATATTTTTTTCTATCAATTTTATATCTATGCATTTTCCTGATACTGTTAGTTTATCTCCAGGCTTAACATCAACGCATCCCTCCCAATTAAATCGATTCCCAGCATGTAAAAGCTTGCCCGGATCAAGCATAATTCCACGTTCTTTACCATCTTGGTTTAATTTAAATCCAAGTAATAATTTATAAATCGCTTTGATTGTAAAGTAATTTGCAAAGGCATGGCATGCAACAACTCCTTCCTCTTCTGGTCCAACATATTTTGGATCAGTTATTCCATATACTTTAGCAAAATTGACCATATTTCTATATCTAATATTTACAGTAGTGGAACCAGGAATATCCATTCCTTTCATGTTGTTTATTAGAAAGTCAGCATTCTTTTTCATTTCTTCAATATCCATTTTAATTTGACTCTTAATTTTTATTGACTTTAAAAATTATATTAATTATAATTTAGGTTCAATTTAATTAAAACTTTAATTATAATTATAAATCTTTATTACAATGTCAGTAAATCCAAGTTTATTTATTTGTAAAGCTTTTCATTTAATTCTAGTATAAATTTCTTCTTCAGGTTTAACCGCTTGAAAATATTTTAAGATTCGAGTTTTATTTTTTGACCCATTTAGAATAATACATGAAATTTGATATCTATCTATTAAAATCGTTAAATAAGGGTCTATTGGTTTTGATCTTTCCTTTAATTCTTCACTATCAGATTTTAGTTCAGCTAATTTTCCCAATTCTTTCATTTCCTTAAATTCGAAAGTTGAGATTTCTTTTATTACTTGATTTTTGTTATTTAATATCCCATCTACATCTTTAATTAAAAAGCATTCATTTAATCCCAGTTCTTTTGCTAAAAATAGAGTTATTGAATCAGAAGTAGCATCCCAACTATGTGGTAACTTATCATTGTCTTTTAGAAATTGAAAGGGTAAAAATAAACAGAAACTTTTTTTTTTTAAATTCTTCAACCTATTAAAATCTTCTGTAACTTCTAAATTAGGAAATTTTTTATTTAATTCTAATCCATTATAATTCATAGAAATAATCCCCATCCAATGAGCAAGCTCTTCAGCGAACTTTAATACACTATGTGCGTTTCTAATAAAATTAGCGAATGAACCGCCTCCGGGTATTAAGATTATATTCGAGATTAATTTTTTTTTATATAATTGCCTTAACTGAGAAATTGTTGAATTTAGGTGATCAAAATCCTCTAATATTTTACCTCCAATTTTAAATATCACAGTTTTATGTTTCATATTATTATATATATATCATAATTGATAATAAAATGCTCCCGCAACAGCAAAAGCTGATGAGCTAACATGATTAGGAGTAGAAGTTATTTCCTCATAACTTAAAATATTTCTAAATCCTAAATCTTGAAGTGTATTTCTAATGAGAAAATCAGCTGATAAACCAGTTATTACAAATTTTGGGTTATCTTTAAATTCTTGGAATCTTACAATAAGATTATTCATAAATGCTCTAATTTCTTTTTTAATAATAGCTAATTGCTTCTTGTAAATATAATTAGCTATAAGGTTTAAATCTTGCTTTGAAATTGTTTCAATATCCAAACAGATTATCCTAGAAAGGCGAGCATAACAGTCGTATAATGATTTAGAACGATTATCAGCAGTATCATTAATGTAGTCTTTTTCTGAAATATTGTTTAAAATTCTATGTACATCAGAAATTAATGCAAATTTTTCAAATGAAATACGTATATTTTTCCCTTTATAAGGAACATGGTGAGTTATAGAAGGTAATGTTGCTCTTAAACCTCCAGTATAGATTAACTCATGATTTATTAGACGAGAAATATCATCTTTTCCCTTTGGAACGGGAAATGATTTAAGAATAGGAATAATATCAATAGTTGTCGATCCTGCATCAATTAAAATACAGTCCGATATAAATTTTCCAAGGAATAAAGCGGTTGAAGCCCAATTAGCTGCTGAAATTGAGGAATATTCAGATTTAGCGGTTTCATAATCAATAAATTTAATTTTATTAGTAATGAATTTTAATTTATCCCTATCAAAAACTGTTGTAAGCGCATTTAAAATAGTATGAATTCCTTCTTTCTTTGTTTGAAAAGCATCAGATAATTCTGCTGTAATTGCTATTATGATGTTATGGACACTATTTAAACTATAACCATTTTTATCAATAAGATTTGAGACGATTTTTTTGAGCGTTTTAGGTATATCATTTACACTTTTTTCCCAAAAAGGAAAATATTCGATATATGAATCAGATTTTATAATATTTAAATTATTGAATAAAATAAGACTTGCTTTGGTATTAGCACCTCCTATGTCCAGTCCTAAGATAAGGAAATCATTTTTTTTCTGCATATCTTTCTTTTAAATCGCTAATTAACTTACCTAAATTTTCCCCTGAGAGAGCATTTGTTAAATAAAATTGACCATCAATAAGATTTAATTTTTCCTTTAAATATGTAATTTCTGTCTCTTTAGCTAAATCGATTTTATTAAAGATAATAATAATTTCAATATGTCTTTCTTTTGAAAAATTATCTTTAATTTCATTAAATAATTCAATTTGAGAGTCTATATCATATCCAGAAGCAAGAGATGGATCAAATATGAATAAGATTAAATCAGATATTAGTCTTAGTGCTAAAATTGCCTGTAATTCTATTTTGTTTCTTTTTGCCATGGGACGATCTAAAATGCCTGGAGTATCTAAACATTGTATTTTGATTTTGTGAAATTTTGTTTCAATTTCTAAATGGCCCATATTCAATTTTTTAGTTGTAAATGGATATTCTTTAATTTCAATCTTTTTATTAGTGGAGATATGTTTTACAATGCTACTTTTGCCTACGTTTGGGTAACCAGCAACAACTATACATGGCAATGTATAATCAATTGCAGGTATTTCTTTTAAACGTCCTCTAATCTGATTTAAATATTCAAGATTTTTGTTTTGCTTATTTATAATGGAAGAAATCCTCCCAAAAGCAGATCTTCTTAACTGATCACCCTCTTTTGGAGCTTCGATTCTACTTAATCTACTAAGGTGTTCCCTTTCAATTTTACTAAGGACGGGTAAAATACCATTTAATTTGCCTAATGTTAATTTCAATTCATCAATATCAACCAAAATACTTGCTAATTCTCTATAAAAATCTGGAAGATCATCTATAATCGGTACCATTTTTATTATTTTTAGAATTTTATCTATTAGTTCTTCTATAGCTACTTGTATACGCTTAGATTCTTTTTTTTTTGCCTTAATAAGAATCGGAGCATTTTTTGACACTTGAGCAGAGCTCTTCATACTCCTTTTAAAGGCAATATCTAATAATTCTTTTGAATTTGGAACGTGATAAAATTCATTAAAAGGGTTTTTCATAGAAATACAGTAAATATTTTAATAAATAAAAAGAAAGGGTAACATCTATATTTTTGTTCTAATAAAAGATATTTTTTTTTCGATCTCTATAATTTCATTTGTCATATCTATTATATCTCTTGGAATTGATTTATATAATTCTAATATATATTCATATCTTCCTAAGACTCTTGAATATTTGTTTAGTTTCTCTTCTTTTTCAGCTTTTTCTCTTAATAATTTTATTTTTTCAAGTTTTTGTTTCATTTCTGGAGTTAGTGCTTTTTGAATTTCAACTTGTTTTTCTTCGTATCTTTGCTTTTCACTTATAACTTCTTGAACACGTTTCTGGAAATCTTGTTCACTTTTAATTTGTATTACAGTATCTTGTTTTTCAAATTTGACTAAATTTTTTAATCTCGCAATACGCTGATTTAGCATTTCAATTTTTCCTTGAAATCCTAGTTTCGAGTAAATTTCTTTAGCTTCTTCTATAAGTGAAATTGCTATTATATAATTTTTTCTGTTAAATTCTTCTTTAGATTGATTTTCTAGACGTTCAGCTTCTTTTTCAAGTTCATCAAAAGGTCCTGGTGGCATAGATATCACATAAAATAATAAACTATATTTCGTTGATGGAGCAGTTACTCTTTATTTAGAATTCATTTTTATTTTTTCAAATAATTTATCAATATTAATAATTATTACTGTATTATTTTTTTTTTTAATTAGTAAAATTGTAATAGTTAAGAACAATAACTTTTAAATTGACATTGATTATTATCTAAAAATTAATTAATATTTTCAAAACTAAAAAGAAAATTAATAAGTGAAGGTTTTCGAATGAAGAGATTAAATATTGGGATATTAGGTGCAACTGGTATTGTAGGACAGAATTACATTAAATTATTACAAAATCATCCTTGGTTTCAAATTATTGATGTTGCAGCATCTCCCAGATCTGCAAATAAAACATACAAAGAAGCGGTTGAACAAAAATGGCAAATGTCGATTCCAATTCCTCATAATTTACAAAATCTCATTGTTAGAGATGTCCAAGATTTTGATTCACTAAGTAAAGACATAGATTTTGTGTTTTCAGCAATAAATCTTCCTAATAAAGAGGATATAAAAATTTTAGAATTTAAATATGCTGAAAAAGGCATCCCAGTTATCTCGAATAACTCAGCACATAGGTGGACTCCTGACGTTCCTATGATAATTGGAGAAATTAACTATGAACATGTAAATGTAATTCCAATCCAACAAAAAAGGAGGGGATTTAAAAAAGGCTTCGTGGTTGTTAAACCCAATTGTTCACTGCAGAGTTATCTTACTCCAATTTATGCATTAGAAAAGGCAGGATATAAATTAGATAAATTAATAATTACAACACTTCAAGCAGTTTCGGGAGCAGGATACCCTGGTGTGTCATCCATGGATATGGTTGATAATATAGTTCCTTATATTGATGGAGAAGAAGAAAAAACTGAAAGAGAACCTTTAAAAATTCTTGGAACCGTTGGAGAAGAGGGTATAGTCAATTATGATTCAATTAAAATCAGTGCTACTTGCACTAGAGTTCCTGTTATTGATGGTCATACAGCCTCGGTTAATATGCATTTCACAGATAAAATACCTGAAAAGGATAAAATAATTACAATATGGAAGAATTTTAAATCGATACCTCAAGAGTTAGATTTACCTTTTGCTCCCACCCAACCAATAATTTATTTAGAAAATATTGATAGACCACAACCAAAGAAGGATAGAGATAATGATAAAGGAATGGCTGTCACAGTGGGTAGACTTAGAGAAGATAATGTCTTTGATTATAAATTTGTATCTTTAAGTCATAATACTATAAGAGGTGCTGCGGGTGGTGCTATTTTGAATGCAGAATTATTAGTCACTAAAGGTTTTATAAAATAAGATAAAAACTCATTTAAAGGTGTTAATGAGCCTCCTAAATCTTTTAAAATTCAAATTTGTCAATTATGATTGGAAGGGTAAGTTTCAATAAAGATATCGATCTCTTTTTTTTTATTAATTTATAGAACGGAAACTCTGGATACATTGTAAAATATTTCTCATTCTTCAATAACTTTAAGGTTTTGAACTTAGGGATAAAAGAAAATTTGGAGTGATTAAATATGAAATTCTTAACTATGCTCTGAAGTAAAAATTTATCGAGAATAATAATAGCTGAGGGAGACCCAAATTTTTCTATTGATGCCCTCCTAATTGAAGATAATGAATTAGAATTAATATCTGAAAAGAGTTTTTCTTTATTAATTACCCTTATATTTTTTAATGTACTGTCTTCAAATTCTAATAAAAATGCGTATAGACATGAATTCTTTAAAAAATTATCTTGAGAACCCTTTATTTTTTTGGTTCTATTTAGATCTGAAATAATAAGTAGGATTTTAGAATTTAATCCAAAATAGAAATCAATATAATTGAAAATTACTTCTGGAATTGCCCAATGAGAAATTTTTTTAAGATTTAGATTGAATCCAATAAGGTGAATTAAAAATCTTATTAAACTATTGTAGATAGTAGGTCTGGGTACCATATTCCAGTGCGTTTCAAAACTACGGTATCCAAATAGAGCTTTTTGAAATAAGAATTTTAAATTTTCTTTTGTTATAGGAAATAAAAGTTCGAAAAGATCTGAAATGAAGGATAAAATATCATTCTGATTTAGACAATATACCTTCTCAGTTTTCAATTTTTCTTGTATGATGCTTAAATTATTTTTTATATCTGAATCATTTAGATTAATTCCTAATTCTTCTGGAGAAAAGAATTTTAATGTTAAATCTGACTTTTTAGACTTTAAAATTGTTTTTTGTAAAAGGACAATTAAGTTTTTTCTATTTCCGTTTATTAGTAGAGATGTATTGAACTCTGGTAAAAACTTTTCAATAAATTTAAAGAAGTTACTGAGTCGTATTTTATTTAATAATTTTATACCACTTTTAAGAAAATGAAAGAAAATTGGCTCGGGGTAGATTAAAAATAAATCTTTTTCTAAGATTTTTTGAATTAAATCCATAATTCGATTTAGAAACTCAAAAAGGGATACTTCCTCAATTTTTTCAGAGTGTTTATTTATTAAATCAATAGCTTCTTTCTTGAATATACGAATTGATGAGATTTGAATATTTTTTTCCTTCAATAGAACGCTTTGTACTTTGCTAAATATATCATCTAACCTTTCAATTTCTAGACTTTTAATCTTAAATAGTTTATCCGGTAATGATTCTACAGTTTCGTGAATTCCAGCCTTTTTAGTCTTATATAAAAATAAACCTAATATTTTATTTTTTTTATCAACCTCATGTATAATTATATCAAGAATGTTCTGTTGATCATTAATAAATTTTGGATACAAAATTTCAAAAAAATAGTATAAGATATTTGGATTTATAGTTATGGGACTTAATGGTATTCTTACAACTTCCTTTACTTTTTCGGGATCTTCCAATATATCTCTATTCTTATTGAAACTAATTATTTTTAACCAGTTATCCCTAAATTTTTTGTTAATCAATTAACTAAAGCGCCTCCCAGTTTTTTAATTCATCAGCTAATTTCCCATTTACCCAAAACTCGTTCATTTTTGTAAGTAAGTTTAAGTTAGGAACATTTTTCTTTCCATAATATTTCATTATTAATTCTAAACAATTGAAAATATCGGGGGGACACCCGGGTAATTCCAAAATATTTTTGTTTGGTTTTTCCTTGATTTTAGGTTTCTTTTTCGCCTTAGGTTTTTTAAAAAGCTTATTTTTTGCTTCCGCTATAAGATTTTTTCTGGACTCAATTATTAATTTTCTAAATTTATAGTTTTTTGTGCTATTTATTGCACAATCTCCAAATAGTATAACATTTCCCATTTTTTCTGGCTCTATTGGACTTTCACCAATTAAAAAAGAATTGGTAGAATTATATGTTAAATCTTTTACCATATATGTCTTCATGAAATTTATTAAATGATAAGCCTGTTTGAAGCATCCAGAACAATATTTACCCGGATATGTGAAAATGTTTTTCAGCTTAATATCTTCAATTTTTGAAAAGCATAATTTAACATTCATACTATTTTCTTCAATATTTTCTCCAAGAACTTTAATATTTGAAATTTTTGGTACACTGAAATTTTTGCTTTGTGCTTGTTGTAGTAATTCACAATCATCTATTTCAAGGTTGAGTATCTTTAAAGTAATAAGATCAACCGAAATCGCATCTTCTCCTAAAATCATTAAATTAGTCTTTTTTATTTTAGAATCTTTATAGATAAAAGGACCAGCACCTTCTAATAAGTAAAACATATCATTAATAACTAAATTAGGTCGTTTAACTGTAAATATATTTAAAATGTCTGAAATAAGATCATTTTTATATTGATCAGCAGAATTATATTCGATAGTATTATACTGGGTTTTTCCAATTTTACGATATTTTGCTGGAATAATAGAATATGAATTTAATAAGGATAAATTGAATTTGAATAAGGGATTTGCGTTTATCTGATTAACAGATATAAATTTATTTGAATTAAGAATTATATTTGGGATAGGATAATCATTTTCATTTATTTTAACATTTGTAAAGGAATCTCTTTTTATTTTTTTCAATTGTTCTATGCTTAAATCTTTATTATCATAATAGTTGCTATTATCTAGAAATGCCAACTCTGCACCAATAGTTTTAAAATAATCTTTCAAGTTTAATATATCTGAAAGGACTTTAATTGGAATGCCTTTGACAGGAAAACTACCCAAAGAGATTTTACTAGCCCCTCCTTCCTTGCAAGATTTGATAAGCTCTTCTAAAACATCAAAATTAGTATTTGTAGGAAAGCCTCCCGGTAAATTTAAATTAAATTTTATAAAAACTTGGTCACCTTCATCAATAAATTTAGAAATTCCTCCAAGTATTTCAATTCCTTTTAGTAAACTTTCTTTTGGCGTATTAGCTTTACTGATAGCAACTTCAAGTTTCTTCGATTTTGATTGGACTAGCATGAAAAAATTTTACAAAATTCATATATTAAATTAATAATATAAAATAATGAAAGTATTGAATTTTAAGTTAAGTGATAACTAGGATGTCAAAAATCATTATAAACGAGAATGGTATTCAAATTCCATCAGATAGCATTGGAATCGATATGGGACAAAGTCTTTCGAAAATAGCTTATTTAGAAAGTACGGAATTAACTTTTTTTTCTTTTCCAACTCAAACTAGTATTCTAAGGATCAAAGAATTTTTAAATTCGAAAAGAGGTCAAGAAAATATTCTTAACTTTACTGGTGGAAAGAGCTTTAATTTGTATAAAGAATATTCAAAAATTTTCAAAACAAAGATAATAAATGAATTCGAAGCAAACGTTAAGGGAATCGAATTCCTCTATAATATGGAAAAAAAGAAAGAACTCCCGCAAGCATTAATAGTAACTATAGGTACTGGAACATCAATTGTTTTAAATAATGATAACTATGAACATGTGGGGGGTTCTGCACTCGGTGGCGGTTTTTTTATGGGGTTAATTAAAGCTCTATTCAATCTGAATGACTATGAACAAGCATTACACCTTGCAAGAAATGGAAACAGATATAATGTAGATTTGAAGGTTTCTGACATATACTCACCTGATGACGATAGAGTCGATTTATTGTTCAGAGAATTCACTGCTGCGACATTGGGTAAGATTGATGATAAATTTAATGTTGAATCTTTAAATAATGGCGATTTTATTAATTCTACAATCTGCCTTATTGGAGAAAATTTAGGTACAATTGCTGCAATTATGGCGGAGAATAATGATATAACAGATATCGTCTTTTGTGGAGGATTTTTAAAAGAAAATAAGATTTTGAAGAAAATCTTATCTTTAATATGTAAAGTTAATAAAAAGAAAGCAATATTCATAAAAAATTCTGAATTTTGTGCAGCAATTGGGGCATTGCTTATATAAAGTGTGCGCCGATTTGGAGATTTTTATTCATCGAAGTAAAATTCTTGTAAAAACACTATAAATCGGCGCATCATTATAAAAAAAATATAACTAGAAAATAAAGTTATAAATTGATTTAAGTATTTTGCGAATGCTTATCAAGTAAATCTTTATTTGTTTTACCCATTTTTATTGCTAATTCTGCTATTATAGCATCTAGATAACAGAATGCAGCAATTTCAAACATCGTGCCTTCCGGTGCAAGAACTGCTGTATCTCCAACTGCCTTATCTCTTTTACTTCTTCCTTTCAACTTAATTGTTATATCACCTATCCTCCCAATTACAGTTTCGGGATGGCTAGTGATAGTAACTATTCCATAAGGTTTTACCGTATTTACATAGTTATTTAATAAGCTAACTACAATTCCCGTAGTCCCAGATCCAGAAAGTACAATCAAAATATCCTTTTTTCGTAATGCGGGCATGCTTGCTAAGTTTGTGACTATATACACTTCAGCCCCCAGATGCACTAACCGCGTCGCAAAACACTCTAAAATAAAAGCACTTCTACCAGAAGCTAACAAGAAAAATCTACGCTTATTTGTTAAACCATCAAGGACTAAATCAATAAATTTACTAGTATATTTGAAATTCTTGTCTAAATGATCAATATTAGCTTTAATATTGTTCATTATTAATTCCATTGATTGAAACAAAATTCTTTTTATTTCTCCATTAACACCTAATTCATTAGTTTCAGTCATGTGAAGTTTTTTCTCAATAATTGATATTTTATCAATTTTCAATATTTATAATCTTAGACTTAAAATAATATTTTTGGTTAATACTTATTTTCTAATTAAGTTTTTAAAGTCCATTATCAAACCATTATTTCTAGCGAAAAGAGAGGAGATAACAAACGATCTCATTAGATTTCGTAATTTTTCATTTAGAAAAGTCGCGCTCTCAATTAGTTCAATGTTCATTTGAAGTCCAAGAATTTCATCTATTTATGTTATCAATTCCTATAATAAGTATAGATCTTAAAAGAGTGATATAATGAATAAAAGTAAAATTACTCCAAGAGCTTATTTATTTCCTATGCCAGTCGCTCTTATCGGGGCAAATGTGAAGGGAAGACCAAACTTTGAGACCCTTGCTTATGTTGGTATTGTCGAAAGTCAGCCACCATTAATTTCAATAGCTTCTTATGAGACTCATTATACAAATATTGGTATTAAGGAAAATGGAACATTTAGTGTTAACACCCCCTCGGAAAGTTTGGCAGAATTAATTGATTATTGTGGCATAGTTTCAGGGAACGAAATAGATAAATCAGAAGTATTTGATGTTTTTTACGGGGATCTTAAAACAGCCCCTATGGCAAACCTATCGCCACTAAATTTAGAATGTGAGGTTATTAAAATCATTAAGATAAAGGAATTAGTGGAGATCGATAAAGGTCATGAAATTTTTATCGGAAAAGTAATAAATGCTTATGCTGATGAGAAATATTTAACAGAAGGGATACCAGATATTGCTAAATTTAAAACATATACATATTCACTGAACGATTATTGGAAAGTTGGCGAAAAACTTGCTCCTGCATTTGAGATTGGAAAAAAGTATAAAAAATAATAATTTAAATTCTTTAAGAATTTGAATATTGAAGGAATTTCTCAATATATCTATAACTCTAACATAAAAATTTCTAGGCCGTCTTAACTAAATAACTTTTTTTTCTATATTAATCCGTATAGTTTGTTTTTTCTTTATTCTGTCTTTATATATTAATAATAGAAACTAAAATGAATATTTAATAGAAAAGAATAAATTTTTTAATTGATCCTAGAGAAAAACTATTATGAGTGATTTATTTCTTGGATTGGATTGCTCAACACAGAGTTTAACCTCGCTTATTATTGACTTTGGTTCAGGTAGGGTACTATATCGAAAACGAATCAATTATGATGAAGATTTCCCACAATATAATACTCAAAATGGCGTTATTATTTTGGATAATGAAAAAATCATCCATTCATATCCTCTTATGTGGGTAGAAGCGTTAGATATTTTGTTTGAAAAAATGAAAATTACTGGAATTCCCCTTCATAATGTTAAAGCAGTTTCAGGATCTGGACAACAACACGGAACAGTTTATTTAAACAACAAGTTTGAAAGAAATCTTAAAAAATTAGATAGAAATAAATCTTTATTTTCTCAATTAAAAGACTCGTTTTCTCGTCCGACAAGTCCAGTTTGGATGGATTCAAGTACAACTAACCAATGTGAAGAAATCCGTGAGAATTTAGGAGGATTAGTATCTACTATTGAATTATTAGGTTCAAATACATTTGAACGCTTTTCAGGACCACAAATAAGAAAATTTTTCCAAGAAGAACCTGAATTATATAAGCAAACATCAACTATTCATGTAGTCAGCTCATTTATGGCTTCAATTTTATTAGGAATGAATGCTCCAATCGATCATTGCGATGGAGCCGGCATGAATTTAATGAATATTAAAACTAAGCAATGGGATGACAGAGCTTTAGAAGCGACTGCTCCCAACCTAAGAGGTAAATTACCCTCGCTTACAGAACCTTATAATATTATTGGAATACTGTCTTCATATTTTGTAAGAAAATTTGGTTTTAATCCTGATACTCACCTGGTTGCATGGTCTGGAGACAATCCAAATAGTCTTATTGGTGTGGGATTAATAGAAAAAGGGAAAGCTGCAATTAGTTTAGGGACAAGTGATACGTATTTCGGCTATTTGAAGGATTTATATCTTGATTTTAAAGGAGAAGGACATGTCTTTGTTGCTCCAACGGGCGATTATATGAGCTTAATATGTTATAAGAATGGTTCTTTAGCAAGAGAAAGAATAAAAGATAACTTTAACCTAAATTGGGAGAAATTCTCAGAAATTTTGAACAACACGCCACCGGGAAATAATGGAAAAATAATGTTACCCTACTTTTTTCCTGAGATTGTTCCTCAAGTATTAGAACCTCATGTATATCGATTTGGTTTCAATGAAAATGATATAGAGGGAAATGTCAGAGGTATAATTGAAGCTCAATTCTTATCTATCAAACTACATTCAGAATGGATCGGAGAAAAACCATCCGAAATTTATGCCACAGGGGGAGCATCCGCAAATAAAGATATACTTCAAGTAATGGCAAATATTTTTAACACTAAGGTTCGTATGTTTGAATTAACAGATTCAGCAGCTTTAGGTGCGGCATTCAGAGCAGCAAAATCATATTATGATTTGACTAATAAGATAAAAAGTTGGGATGAAATTATAAACAAATTTATAGATTTTCAAAAAAGTATTATTATAGAACCAAATAAAAAATACAACGATTTGTATGATGACATGCTTAAACTTTATAAGAATTATGAAGATTATATTTTGAAGAATGGAGAAGATCCTGAATTAGCTCGCTTAGAATTTATTAAAAAATTTTTTTGACATAAAAAATATTTCATATTGTGAATAGATTAACGTATCCCTCTATAACCAAGATCTCAGTTGTAATTTAAATACTTCCTTGAAGTTTCTGTCTGTAGAGTAAATAATGTCCGTAGTATGTTTTTTACATGTCATAGCGATGATTTCATCATGTAATTCGTGGCTTTTAGCATTATTTAACATCAATTTAATGATTTCAAGATTAAAATCATCGATAATAATATTTTCTGAGCTTTCCCATCGATTAAGAGCCTCTTTAAATGCATTTATTTTCCCCGTTTTTCTCATTTTCCAAAGTAATTCTGCAATTGCAATTGTAGGTACGATTACAATTACTTCTCCATTTATCACTTTTTTTTTTAATTGTTGGAGTATTGATGGAATTTTCTGATAGTCATAATGGAAATAAAATAGAACCTGAGCATCAATTACAACTTTTTCTGTCATTTTTTATTAAGAAATAATTTTGTGATTATTACTTATTAGGAAATAACGATTTTTTCACTTCCTTTAACTCTTCCTCCGTAAACGGAGAAACGCCTTCAAATAAATTATCTTCAATTTCAAGAGGATGTGTCTTTTTTTTGATTAAAATGGTTTTATCGTCCTTCAATTCCAGCTCAATCTCATTTGTATCTTCAATAGCTAACTTATCTCTCCACTCTTTCGGTATTATAATCCTTCCATTTGATGAGACTTTTTGAGTTTTTTTTTCAGTCATTTGTATTTTTCATTTTTTCAATTGTCATTATAATAGAGTAAATGACAGTTATTATATCTTTTTAAAAATAGCAATAGTAAAGTAGAAAAAAAAAGAAAAAAAATATTTAAAGTTATTTATAGCCCAAAAAACTTCTTTATTTATATTTAATCGACAAAAGTAAGTCGTTTTTAGTTATTTTCTTTCTGTTCGCATGCATTGTAAAAGTTCTTGCTTGTTCAGTTAAAGCCGTAGCAGTTTTTTCTAAATGATCAATTAATAAATCAACTGCATTTCGAGCTACGATACTAGCACCCTGTTGCTTCATTAATCGGCGAATTGGGCTCCATGCGAAAGAATGTTTCTTTTTAGCCATTTTTTATTCCTCCAACTTTTTTATTCAAAATTTTAAAAATTTAAATTTTTAATTTTTTTTGAAGTTATTAGTAAAGTTTCTTAGATAATATAATATGTGAAGAGGTATTTAAATGTTATGGCAAATCAGAAGACTATGAAGAGTTAAATAAAAAAAAAAAACACGACAAAAAATTTTAAAGTTAAAAAGTTACTCATCATCTGTGATCACTCAATGGTTGATCATGTTAAAAATATGAAATGTTTTTATTTGTATCACCATTATTCAAATATTAATTTTGGCAAAATTGCCTTTTATCTTAGTTTGGCTATGAGTTAGTGGCGAATTAATAAATATCTAATTGATAAAAGTGATCCGCAACAAATGTTAATATCATTAATTATGTGATCATATAATGGTCAACCAGTCAAAAAAGATATGTTGATTTTTATAGAAACAAAATTATTCCAATATCAATTATGATTAAAACTTCTTTATTATAGTTTTTATAGTGATTCAATGGTGAATTAAAAAATTTTTAGTTAAAAAAAATAATCCCTTTTGAATTTTATAGAATTATTTATTTGATCATATCAATTAAGGCATAATCAAATTAAGAAGCAAAAATTAATTTTAATCTGGAGACTATAGGGTCGATTGAAATATTATCAACGATAAGTTAAATATGAGAATGAAAAAATTGGATTTTTAGGGGAAAAAGGTAAAATTTTATAATTTAAAAGAAAAATTTTAATTAATTCTGATTATTTATATTATCAAAATATAACTTATTAATTCAATAATTTAGATTTTAAGAGGATTAAAATGTCGGAACAACAAATTATGGTCCCTGGCAGCTGCGCAGTTGCAATTAAATGTAAAGATGGTGTTGTTCTTGGAAACGATCGAAGGGCCACCTGGGGTTACACAGTTACGAATAAATCAACCCAAAAAGTCTTTAAAATTACTGATTACATTGGATTAACTTGCTACGGGCTCATAGGAGATTTTCAGATTCTTGTTAGAATTTTGCGAGCACAAGCTAATCTCTATGAATTAGAGACTTGTGAACGTATCTCAACAAGAAGCATGGGAAAGATGGTCTCGAATTATCTTTATTCTCGTAAGATGATGCCATTATATACTAATTTAGTGATAGCTGGAATGGATAAAGATGGACCAAAATTGTACACACTCGATGCACTTGGCTCACTTATGGAAGATGATTACGGAACTGCTGGAACAGGAATGTTACTCTCTATTGGTATTTTAGAAGCAGAATATAAAAAAGATATGACAGTTGCACAAGGTGAGAAACTTGTTGAGAAAGCAATTAGAAATTCAATTAAACGAGATGCTATGACCGGAAATGGAATAGACCTTTTAACTATAACAGCTGAAGGACCTAAAGAGAAATTTTTTGAGATTAAAGAAACGGGAGAATAATTGCTCAAACTCATAGCTCTTATATTTCAAATGATCTACCTTTAACCAATAAAAATTTATTGTAAAAAAGCTTACTGATTATTAGATACTTAACGCTAATAATGGGTCAAATCAAGTTGAATTTTTCAAATAACACCTTTGATGAAACTAGAGAAATCCTTAGTTTTGGTAAAGATGAGATTTTAGAAATTAAGGATACACTTGGAAAGCTTAAAGTTGAAGACGGTGGGGAAGATAAGATTGATACCTATGTAAAATCAAAGTTAAACCTTTCTATTGAATTATTAGATCAATATTCAACTTATTTAAAAGACATAACTAATTTTACAGAACACTATTTATTATCTACCACAAGTTCAGATTTTTTTTATTTAAAAACAGAAATATTGAATGAATTAAGAGTTATAACTGATAATTTACAGAATCTTAACTCAAATATAAGAAATATTAAAAGAATAACAAAAAATAGTACTCTCTTAGAGGCTTCATTAAAACAAATAGAAGATCTTCTTATGGATAGTACCCATCTGGGTTCTAAACTGCAGGAATCTATTAAAGAGATTAAAACTATTCAAGAAGATACTACGAAATTATGGATAGAAATTAACAGAATTAAAAATTTAAATTTCAAATTAAATGATATTCCTCATACTTTAGAGGACTGGAATGAATTAAAAGAACTTGTTATTTTTATTAATAGTTTAAATGAGGTATTCTTAAGCAAAAGAAAAAAAGATAAAACTGAGAAGATTTTAACTATTCATTTTGATGATATTTATCAATTTTTTCTCTCTAAAGATGATCGGAAAGTTAATTATTATTCTGATTTAATTTATCTGTTGTATTTAAATAACATTTTTGAGCCATATCAAGGAGAAGAGTTCATTAATATACTTGAGAGGAAAGAGGTAATACAAAATTTAACAGATTTCATACGTCCTCTACTTACACAGCTAATTATAGATAAATTACATGATATACTAATTGAAATTGAGGAATTTAATTTAAAAGAAAAAGATTTAGATATAAATTTAGATACTTTAAAAGATCAGAAGATTAGTGAATTTTTACCAAAAGTAGTTGACTATTATATTATTAGTTTGGAAAAAGGATTCCAAGGGAAGATACATAATATAATAGAAACAGATAAGTTTGAAGAAATTGCGAATTTTTATTACCAGAAAATTGATAGTTTTTCTTCAATATTTTATGATATTGAAGATTGGGCATTACGCATTGAGCCTCTTCTCAATCCTTATGAAAATATTACAGTTGGATTGCGAAAGATTTTTTCAAATTTAACCTCTGAAATCTTTCGTAGAAAAAATGAATATCTCTCTTTTATTAAAACCGTAAAAGATGAGGAATTAAGAGTTGAAATAAGAAAGTTTGTGTCTGATAAAATCTCAGAAGTTAATGAGTTAATCAGATCCTACGAGGATGAGGCATCTCTAATAATTAAGGAAGAATTTCCACAATTAAAAAGAATTAAAGAGATTTTAAATGATTACTATCAACAAATCCAAAAAATTAAAGATGATGTTTTTAAGAAATTGGATTCTATGAAATCAAATGATATTGATATATATCAGGTCATTAAATTTTGGGAAGAGAGTTTAAATCGTAAAAAACAACAGTTAACGTTTCTTATATCACTTCTTCTGAACAAATTATTTAAAAGTTTTAAAGAATTAATTGAAAAAGAGGGAATTCTGTTTGCCACAATTACTGAAATTACCGAGCAAACCGAAAATTTCGAAGGATTACCTCTTAACTTTGCATTATCTTCCTTTCTTGCAGAAAAATTAAGTGAAGAAGAATTAAAAGAAAGAATTTCAGAGATAAAATCTAAAATTAATCAATTAAGTAATTCCTTAGGTCTTTATCAAGTAGAAGTATCAAAATTGGAAACAATCCTTGCAAATAGAGTGAAAATTAGAAAGGGTATATCAAAATCTGACGTACAATGTACAGTCTGTCATAAATATATTAATTTTGCTGATGATAAAGTTATCACTTGTCCTTTCTGCGGAAGTACATACCATTATTTATGCGTTGCATTTTGGCTTTCGAAATATAACTCATGTCCAATGTGCCAAAATAATTTTCTTGAACCTCATTCAGGACTCTTTGAGAATGAAGAAGATCATGAATTTGAGCAATATTGAACATACTAATTTTTTTTAATTCGTAACTTATTAAGAAATCCAAATTAATTGCTAAATCATACACCTGGAGGAAAGATAATAATATTCACTATTAAATACATACCGAGAATTACCATAAAAACGCCACAAATTATTAAAACATATTTATAAATTTTAGGATTCAAAGATTTTCCACCGAGATACACGAAGACTGATATCGGAATATACCAAACAAAATCACCTAACTCATGTCCAAGAAAAAATAAGATTAGTCCTAAAGGATTGGCAAAACTTACATGATAGTTTATCAATAACCCTAATCCAATAAAAGCCCACCAAAACTCCCAATATGGATTAGATAGACTCACAACAATCCCTCCAACAAAACTATTACCTTTAAAACCCTTAATATCTTCTTGAACTAAATCTGTGGTAAAATTTGTTTTATATACGTCTTTTACTACGAGAATACCATATATTATAAGAAAAGTCCCCCCTATCACCCCGACTGTCGTCAGGAAGATAATATTCTGAAAAAAAAGTAATGCTCCTGCTAGCAATCCAATAATTAAAGCAAATTCAATTGTAGCATGACCTAAAAGAATAAAAATTACAGAAATGTACCCTCTTTTTTGTTTAATAGATTTATATATTGTAAACGTCAATAAAGGTCCAGGGGATAATGCCCCCGTAAGAGCTACTAGGAAGGATATTGTAAAAATTTCAATCATGATAAGAGGAGAATTTAAAATAAATTATAAAGATAGCAGCTTAGTTTTAAGAAAGTTCTAAAAGATAATTATCTAAACAACTTAAATACGACAGCTAATACAATTATAACTATTATAAGAATCGGTATCGTTAACAGCAAAAACCAGAAATAAGCTTTAAAAAATCCTTTTCTAACAGACTTTACACCATCTTTCCAATCTTGTTGAGTTTTTTCCTGCCAATTTTTTATATCTTGTTGAATTTTTGATTTACGAGCGTCCCATTGTTCTTTTGTTTCTAAATTGCGTTGTTCCATTTCAGTATTCCATTGCTTTAATTTGTTATCCCATTCTTGTTTTACTTTATTAAAGAACCCATCGACTTTTTCTTTGTTTTCTTCCCAAAATTCTTCATTTGTTTTTGCTTGTTTTTCTAAAGAAGCAGTAAACTTATTAAACCCATCCTTAGCGCCATCAATGAAATTTTTCCAGCCTTTTAATAAAGGTTTTTGGTCTTCTTTTTCAGAATCGTTAAAATTATTTTGATTACTCATATTTTTTCTTTAATTCATTCTAATATTTAAATTCAGTAAATAAATTTCAATTACTTTCCAAAATTATTTATTCATAGATAAGTTCCTTTATAATTTTTAAAAAGTGTTCTATTAATTATGAAATTTAACATTATACAAAGAACCCCCTTATACAATACATTATCAGAAATCGGAAAGAGGGTTTTTCTACCGGAGGGAATCTTCTATTGGGCTGGAAGAGCAAAAAAAGAGGCTGAAATAATTGGAACTTTAGGATCTGCTTATGGATTTGAAAAAGATTTCATTGATGGGGGAAATTCCGATTGGCTACCATGTTATCTCAAAGAAATTACAAATTATTCTCGATTCTCTGTCAAGGAGATCATACCATATACTTCTATTGGTGGTTTACTTGAAACAAGAGAAATTTGGAAAGATTGGATAATCAAAAAATCGTTATACGGAGAAGAAGATGCATCTCTTTTATCTAGATTAACTAAATATATAACAACTCCAGTAATCACAGGAGGAGTTACAAATGGAATTTTTCAAAGTTGTGTAATGTTTTTAAATCCAAATGAGTATATTATCATGCCAAATAAGAGATGGGGTAATTATGATAATATAATTAACAAATTTATTGGAGCAAAAACTCGAACATTTGAATTCTTTAAAAATAGTGAGATGAATATTAATGGAATGAAAACTGCGATTAATAAAGTTGCTGAAATTCAAGATAAAGTTGTAATTCTACTGAATTTTCCAAATAACCCAACGGGATATGTTCCTAAAAAAGAAGAGGCTTCCAATCTCATTAAGATGTTAAAAGATAGTCAAAGAACCCTTGAGAAACCTATAATCGTGTTGGTTGATGACGCCTATGAGCCATATGTTTATAAAGATGATGTTTTGAGCAAGTCTATTTTCTATGATATTCACCAATTAGATGAAAATGTGATTCCAGTTAAATTAGATGGAATAACTAAAGAACTCTTATTATATGGTGGGCGGGTTGGTTTTATCACTCTTGGTTTAAAACCATCTTGGATAGATAATGATGAACAATTACAAAAATTAAAGGAAGAGATAAATAATAAACTAGAAGGATTTATTCGCGCAACAATATCAAATTGTAACAGTTTTTACCAAGTGCTCGTCGAGAAACTTTTTCAGGAGAATAGTATGGAACAAATCATCAAATCAAGAGACCAAGTAAAAAAATTACTTAAAGAAAGGTATGAGAGTATTAATTTTGAGTTAAAAAAAATAAAAAATCCAGATATATCTATTGATCCTAATTCAGGTGGATTTTTTGTCTTTGTAAATTTGAATCCTGATAAAATTAAAGCAACAGAATTCGTAAATCACTTATTAAATGAATACAAAGTAGGTATTATACCAATCGAAAAATTAGATGAAAATATAAACGGTGTACGTGTTGCTTATTGTTCTATAGATATTACTAAAATACCAGAATTAGTAAAAAGAATTGATTTAGCTCTTAATGATTTTTAAAGTAAGTCTAAAGATAAATACATATATATTATCTAAATTTATAAAATAGTTAGAAAAAAGATTTTATTAAAAAACAAGAACGCATATTTAAAAAAAAATAGGATGATATAATTGAAACTTTTTATGATTGACCAAGGAAATTTAAAGGAAATCAATAAACTTATCTTTTCAAGCGGGGATGTTTATTTATTAGATGATGAGAAAACTATTTACGTATGGATTGGGAATAAATGCTCAGTAGATGAAAAAACTGTTGGTGCTGCTCAAGCAAGAACACTCGATCAACAACGTGGAGGAGCAGCAAAGATAATCACGGTAGATCAAGGACAAGAACCAAAAGAATTCCTTAAGGCAATAAATTCTATGGGAGCAATGAAAATTGTTGAGAAAAATTATGCAAAAACACTACTTAAAGACGTCACAACTGGAGATTTCGCACAATTTCATGAGTGGAAAAATGTGCTTTACCGTGTTTCCTCAGAAGAATTTGAGGATATTAATGCTATGAAAATGATTCAAGTTCCCTTTAAGAGGGAGTCCTTAGAATCAGAAGATTGTTATGTTGCTGATTTAGGAAATAAAGTCTATATCTGGCAAGGAAATGCTTGCACTACTACTGAAAAAGTTAAAGCTGGACAATGGGCACGTTCTATAGACGCTGACAGAGCTGGTTTGCAACAAGAAACAATCTTTGAAGAGGGTGATGACACTGAATTTGTAGCTGCTTTAGGCAGAGGAGAAGATTATAAGGAGTCTGACGCTGTACAACTAAAAGCAGAATCAGTATTAGAAGGAGAGGATGAAGATGACAGAATTGCGAAAGCGATCCAACCAGAATTTAAATCAGAGATTAAAGATGTGTCTCCGGAAGAAGTAAAAGCAGATATTTCTGAAGTTAAAGCTTCAGGAGCAGCTCCTGGAATACCCGGAAAAACTGATACTTCTATCTTAACAGTTGAACATATAGATGGTCGTAGGAAGTGTCCTGAATGTGGTAATGAAAACCCTCTCATGATTCATGAGAGCGTCGATAAAGGAAATATCATACTTGACTATCCTCGTATGTACGGTAAAAAATACCGTTGTGGAGAGTGCGGTGTGGAGTGGCGCGAAAAATAAGTAAATAAATTTTATTTTTTATTCTTTTTTTAAATTCTTTGAAGATCACGTCTCATTAACTTGATTTTCTTTTTTAATTCAATAATCTCATTATCTTTTTGTTCAAGATCAGATCTAAGTATCATTTTTTCATCTATAATCTTTTGAATTTCTTCTGAATGTTTCTCTTTTAGTTGTCGTAATTCTTGTGAATCATCTTGAAATTTTGAAGCTGATTCTTCTAGATTTTTAATTTCCTCTTGTTTATCATCTAACATACTCCGAAGATTAGCTAATTCCATTTCAAATTTTCCCATGAGATTTCCTGATTTTTTGTGTGCATCTTCTAACTTTTCTTCAAGACGTTCAATTATTTCTTGGTGGGTAATACTTTTTTGTTTTAACTCTTCAATTTCTACAACTAATGATTTATTTCTCTCTACTTTTTTCTCAAGATCCTTTTTAACTAAATTGAATGTTTCAATTTGTTGTTGGAGATCATGTATCTTTTGCTTCGCAGTATTTACTTCATTCTCAAGAGTAAAAATTTCTTTTTCTTTTTCTGTGATAATTTCATCTTTTTTTTCTAATAGAACTTCAAGTTTTTCAAATTTTGATTTTTGAATTGAGTCATTTTCAAGAAATTCTAATTGTTCTTTTAATTCTTTAATCAAAATTTCTTTTTCATCTAATTTATTAACTATATCTATGTTTTCAGTTTGTTCTGATTGAATTTGTTCAATTTGGGTTGTTAAATCTTTAATTTTTTCAATTTGATCATTGATAATTTTATTTAATTTTGTAGATTGCTCATTAAGAGTAGAATTTAAATTTTCAATTTCATCATTTTTGTTCTCAATCGTTTCGTATAATTTTTGAATAGCTTGCCCTTGGACAGCTTTTTGTTCCGCTTTTTGAGATAACTCTTGCATACTCTCTTCTAAATTCTGTATTTTTTCATTTTTTTCATGGATTTTTCCAAGTAATTTTTTATTTTCTTCCATAAAAAATTTGAGTTGTTCTTTTAAGTTATCATCAGTATCTAAAATTACTTCTTCTTCTTCAGTTTCCTCGACCCAGCCGAGTGTTGATAAAGCATCAACGATTGATTTATCACTATCTTCCTCATGAGGTTCGCGTTCATCTGACATATGTTTAACAACACCTTTTATTCTATTAAATTTTTTTATATATAATTAAAAACACCGTATATTCTATTAAGTTTTTTTCAAAAATACCCATTTGCGATCTAACCAGAATTTTGTTAGATATCCAATAGTAAGTGCAATAATAAAGCTTATCTCTAGGGGTGTATTGAGAAAGTTAGTTAACAAGAATTGAATTCCAATATTCTCAATAGTTGTTATTATCGCAAATCCAAAATATTTAATAAATTCTATAGAAGTTTCTTTTAATTCTGTCCCAGCTTTTTTAAAAACTATAAATTTATCTAAGAAAAACTTGATAATATATGTAATTCCAACAGCAAATATAGAACCAATTAGTTCTGGCATATTAAACGTTTCAGTCGAACAATAAAATATATGGAAAAATTCGATTGTGCCATAAGTTTGACAAATAAAGGGCGCTATAACTAATTGGTTTAATTTTTGAAGTAAATAGTTGAGCCCTATCATAATAGCTGCAAAAACAAAATAGAGCGTCATTTGTCTTTTTATATCATTATTTTCTGACATAATATGCCCTCATATTATATTTTATTTAATTTTTCTCCACAATGATAGCAAAATTTTGCAATCGATTTTGAAATTTCTCCGCCACATCTCGGGCAATATCTGATTATTACGCTTTTAGAATTCTGGAAAGAAAAATTCTTAGTTGTTCTATTTTCAGGATTAATTTTATTTTGACGGGTAGTTCTAAATGAGAAGGGTAAAAAGCAAATAATTGGGATAAAGAAAAAAAAATCTATAGTGAATGATAAAATAGCAAATAGTATAAATAATCCAATAAAAAGCAGATTTAAAACAATATTTCGATTCATTGTTATTTTAAAATAAAGAGCGATTAACAAATTTAAATTATTTTATTCTTTTAATCTTCAATGCGTTTTTTCCAAGAATCTTTTCTTGATGATAAATCTTCACTTTTACCTTCAGGAGATATATCACCAGAATAGTCTAGACGAGTCTGGATATTAGACGACATCTGAAAAGGAAGTCTATCATCTTGACGAGTTGGGGAGACCATCCCCATAATTTCTTTTAAATAACTCTGCGTTTTTGTATCCTTTCCTGTAATCTTTTTATATAACCTTTTTACCCCATATATTAGTAAAGAAAAGCCAAGTGAAAAAAGGATATAAATAGCAATCCACCCATCGCCAAAAAAAAGGATTGGGAAGGGTAACAACCCACTTCTATAATCGGCATAGATAAATCCAAGAATAGCAAATATACTAAGAAAAATTATACATCTAAAGCACATTGGTACTAGTTGTTTTTTCATCATTTGTTTCATAAATTGAACTGATTCTTGCTGGGTTTGTGCTAACAATTGATAATCACCTATAAGTTGAGCGTTTTTAATACGTTCTTGGATATTCAATGCTTTTTTCCTCATTTCACTTAACGCTTGTTTTCTTAATCCTAATATATAATTAAGAATCATCCCTAGGATTATCATACCAATAGTTATGAACATAATTTGGATAATAATTACTCCATCTGACATAATACAATCACTATATTAAGAAAATTATATTTAAAATTAAATTTTTTGAATTCATTATTGACTTTATTCATCCATATAAATCCTGATATAAAAACTAATAATATGTAATAAAACCTATTATCTTAATCCACCATCTATAAATCCTTTAACATATTTAGCATATACAGTTTTCCACCGAGTTGGGATTGACGATGCTATAGCACAACCTAACCGACATTTATTACAGAAAGGATAATTATCATGCATTTTCATTATTTCTCTTACTTTATGAGAATTATAAATCGTAGATACTGGATATTTTAAAGCATTAAATTTAATTATCGGGTGAATTTTGCATGGATAGCTAATAAATCCATCATGACTAATGAATAAATAAGCTTCCGCTACATGACAGCGTAATATGTTTTGATTATAATTTGGGTATCCTCCAAAGCCTTTTTGAACTACCTCAACACTTATAGGATCTGTTAATATATTATGATATTTTTTTCTTAATATTCGAATTTGATTAGCCCATAAAGATATATCTGGCATAATTTCTTGAATATCGTGGATATGATAACTTTTACTTGGGTAATCCCGAATTATATCTTCACATGGATAAATTTCAATCGAACAACCTAATCTTTCAGCTAATTGGCACATATCATCCATTAAATGAATATTATCTTTCATAACCACTGTACTAATAATAACTTTAATGTCATTTTTATTTGCTAAATGAATTGCTTCGATAACCTTGTCAAACACTTTAATTCCTCGCATTTTATTATGTAATTCTGCAGTTGGATAATCTAACGAGATTAATGCATAATCCAAGCCTTCAATTTTATGTTCTTTAAACAATTTCGGTAATAAGTATCCGTTTGTAGCTATACCATTCATGAAATTATGAACTACACCAGTATGATATATTAATTCTGGCAAATCTTTTCTAATTGTAGGTTCTCCACCTGTAAAAGAAAGAGCAAGTACACCTAAGTTAGCTAATTCATCGATAAGAGATTTTATTTGCTCTGTTGTCATATCTGTTCCTAGAATGGATTCTGGTAAAGAATGGATTGAACAAAAAGAACACTTCCCATTACAGCGCAATGTTAATTCTATCTGAGCTGAATATGGTATTTTTTTATTAGTAAAATTATTTAACACAAAGTTTCTAATGTATTGAATCCACGTCTTAATTCTCTTTTGAGGAATTAGATATTACACCGTGTATACGAATTAAATTAATAATTAAGAATTTAAAGTATAATGAAATTAAAAATCTAACTGAATTTAATTAAAGGAAGATTTATAATAAGAGTCATTAAAAAAAAAAAGAAAAAATAAAAAGAAAATTGTTAAATTCTTATTTAATGAGCGCGTATATTAGTATTCATATCCACATTGTTTACAAACGTATTTTTTTCTGCATGTAACTTTTTATAAATTACATTTTGCATAAATTTTTACGCCGCCCATTTGATGCAATACTTGGTCTCTGTCTTCATGTGTAGCAAAAGCCGTCCCTCCACACTCTGGACAGATTCTTCTGCCTTCAACAGGAGGTTTCTCTTCCATACGTGCTTCTTCCTCTTGTTTATTAACAATTGATGAGGGTTTGACTGTAGTAGCTGCTGGAGCAGACGCAACTGAAGGTGTTGGTACCGAACTTAGGGAAGAGGGCTCAGCTTTTAGTACTTTATCAAGTTTACCATTAATTTCTTCAAGCAATTTTAATACTTTTTGTTCGAATTCTGACAAATTAAGTCTCCTTTGAATTTTATTTTTAAATATTTATTCTAATTTTTTTAACATTCTAATCTTAGTTAGATTTTATATATTTTAGTAAAATGAAAGTATGGAAAAAATCTATTTATGAAAAATTTAAGAAGTTTCCTAAAAAAAAAAGATAGTTAAAAACTTCTTTTTCTTCGATAAATTCAATTTAAATGTTAAATTATCAAATTTCAATTAAATCTCTACTTGCAATTATATTAATATCAAGTCCAAGTACATTTTCAATAAGGGTATCACCCATTTTGATAGGGGCTTTAGTTTGTGTTTTTGCAATTAATTTCAAGGTTGCCTCTAATTTGTCTTTTGGGATTGGTTTATCTGATCTAACTGGTATTAAGGGTAAAAATCCTTTTTCTACTCTCATGGTTGTTGTAAGAATTCTTTTTGGAGAAACAAATTCCTCTCTTGCATATACTTCCCCCCTTTTACAGGAGTGCCCTTCAATAATTAGCTCTCCGGAGATATTCTCAACATGCACAAGGCAGCCGGTGGGACACACAATACAACGTATATCTTTACTTCCTTCTGGAGTTTTTGATTCTGACATCTTAATTGCCTCTTAAATTAGTCTTCTTCAATTAAAACCTCTGGTCGAGGAATTACTTCTACTTCCAAGTTTTTACACTCGGGATCTATTTGTTGTTCACTTAAATTTATTTTTAATTCAATCATTTCGCTGGGAATAACATATCGCCTCTTTCGTTTAAAAATTACCTTGTTATTTTCATCTTTAAATTGAATAAGAAGTCTACGGTCAGGTCGCTTGACTCTAAATGTAAAAATGATATCTTTAGTTGTATCAGCTCGATTAATCAAATCAGGCTTTATATAATTAACATTTTCACCTGGAACACATATTATTTGTTCTTTTTCTTTAATTTTTTTTCTAGATCTTTCCTTTACGTACTCAACAGCATTTAATCCGGCTCTTTTTGCTTCCACTGTAACCAAATCTGCTAAATCATGTACCTGCAGAACATTGCCGCATGCAAAAATTCCTTCAATTGTGGTCTCTAGATTATTATCCACAACCGGACCACCCATATGTGAAATCTCCGCTCCTGCTTCTCTAGTTAACTCATTTTCAGGAATTAGTCCAACTGATAACAGAAGTGTATCACATTCGATAAATTTATCAGATCCTATAACTCTATCGAAATTTCTATCTACTTTTGATATTGTTACACCTTGAACTCTCTCCTTCCCATGAATCTTTGTTACCGTATAACTGGTTATCAATGGAATTCCATAATCTTCTAAGCATTGTACTTCATTTCTTATTAAACCACTTACGTAGGGTTGAATTTCTACTACAGCTTTAACTTGACAACCTTCCCAGGTTAAACGACGGGCCATAATCATACCAATGTCTCCGCTTCCTAAAATAACATATGTTCTACCCGGAAGATAACCTTCAATGTTAACAAATCTTTGAGCTTGTCCCGCCGTATAAATTCCAGCAGGTCGAAAACCAGGAATATTAATTGCTCCCCGCGTCCTTTCGCGACATCCCATAGCAAGGATTATAGCTTTTGATTTAATCTCAATAAGTCCTTCCTTTTTATTTACAGCATATATTATTTTTTCTGAGGTAATTTCAATTACCATTGTATCCAATTTATAAGGAATGTTTAGGTCTTTTGCCTGATTAATAAATCTTTGAACATATTCTGGTCCCGTTAATTCTTCTTCAAATTCATGAAGCCCAAATCCATTATGAATACATTGAAGTGTTATTCCTCCTAGTTCTTTATCTCTTTCTAATATTAAAGCATTTAATTCCGCTTTTTTAACAACTATCGCAGCAGCTAACCCCGCGGACCCACCACCTATAATAGCAACATCTACTTCATATTTTTTCATTCTCCCCTAGCACCTCCTCTTTCATTCTTTAATAGGAAATCTTTCGTTTTGGCTATTATAATGTTAGTGTCTTCTCCGCTCTTTGTAATTTCTTCATAAGATTTGTTTAGTTCTCTAGAAAGGATCTCTATAACACGAGGGCGACAGAATCCACCTTGACATCTTCCCATACCGGGTCTACATCGAAATTTAACACCATCTACAGTATTAGCTCCTACCGGCGCATGAATTGCATTAATTATTTCTTTTTCAGGAATAGTTTCACATCGACAAATAATTCTCCCCCAGGTTGGATCTTCTTGTATTTTTTGATCAAGTTCATCTTTTGTGAAATCTTTAAATCTCTCTGGTTTGGGGCGAATTGGGTTATAATTATCCTTAACTTTTAATTCAACACCTAATAATTCCAGAAATTCAACAACTTTTTCTGCGATTGCAAATGTTGCTGTAAGACCAGGTGATAGAATCCCTGCTACATTAATAAAACCATATATATCTGTATTATCAATTATAAAATCATACGTATCGGGAACCGCTCTTAATCCCGCAAAATTTCTGATTGAGCTTCTTGCAGGAATACCGGGAACTAGTTTCATTCCACCTTCTAAAATTTCTTTTAGACCCGCAGTAGTTGTTGAGACATCCTCACGATCGGATAGATTTTGAGCATTAGGTCCCACAAAAGTGTTTCCATGCAATGTTGGGCAAACTAATATTCCTTTTGATACTTTCGTGGGAATAGGGAATAGTATCTTATTTAATTGAAAAGCATTACGATCAAAAAGGATGTACTCGCCCTTTCTTGGCATTATACTAAAATAATCTAAACCTAACATTCTAGAGATTCTTTCAGCATATAGACCAGCAGCATTAATTAGATTTCGTGTCTGAAATTCACCTTTATATGTCCTAATATTAAAAATATAATCCTGATGCTTTATTTTAACAACTTCATGATTCCTGAAAAATTTTACACCATTCATAGCAGCATTTTCAGCTAAGGCAAATGTTAATTCATATGGACTAGCAAGTCCTGCAGTAGGAGCATGTAAGACTCCAACCACTTCATCTGTTAAATTTGGTTCCATTTCTTTTATTTTCTTTTTATCTAATATTACCTCCAGTCCGGGAATGCCATCTTCAGTGCCTTTTTTTCTTTCTTCTTCTAAGTGTTCAATCTGATTATCCTCTAATGCTACTACAAAGGAACCAATTCGTTTGAATGGAAAATTCAATTCCTTTGCCGCTTGAGTGTACAATTTATTTCCTTTAATACATAAATACCGCTTAACATATTCTCTTTGAGCCGCATAACCAGCATGAATTACCCCAGAATTAGCTTTAGTGGTTCCAGAAGCAACTTCTGCCTCCTTTTCTAATAAACAAATGTTTAAATCATATTTTGAAAGCGTGCGAGCTATACAACAGCCGGTAACACCGCCTCCAATAATTATAACATCATAAATCAATTATGTAATAACCTTTCAATTTATATTATTATTACAAATAGTAGTAATGGTTATTAAAATCTAATCTTGAAAAATATAAATACCTTTTAAATTTATTAAAGGGAAAATAAGTGCAATTTGCAAGATTTAAATTTATTTGAACGTTTTTTTGGCTTTTTTATTAACTTCATGTTTTAGTACTATAAAATGTAAATGAAGAAAAGCCAAGTAAGATTAAAAATGATTGCAAGTAAAATCAAGATCTTTGTTATGGGGTTAAATAACGTACTTTTTAATGATTTAGTCATCTTTAATTTCAGTTCATTCTCGAGTAGGTTCTCAACCAAGTTAGAATTAGGTTTAGCTTCATTTTTCATATGAATGGATCCTAAAAATCGTGGTTTTGACAGATTATTGATGATATTTTCCATATTATTCGAAGTAAATAAGTGATTTTTAGTAGTAAGTGGAAGTTCTGTAAATTCATCTTTAATTGCTGATTGTTTCTTATCTGTGGGGTTCATTCTTTTTTCCTTTTATAATTTACTTTTTTTGCTAATCATAATTAAAAAAGCAAACTAATCTTAAATTTTTTTCGATTATAGAAATAAATTGATAAGATTTGAAATGACATTTATTTCTAAAAGAATAAAATATATCTAAAGTCGTTTAACTAAATATTATAAAACCTTAACGTAAATAATTCTGATATGGACCCTCAATATAATAAAATCTCTGAAGAACTATTAAATGAATTCAAGAATATTGTTGGAGAAAAATTTTTTTTTAACAATTATGAAATTAGATATAGCTATGCTTTCGGCTGTTCAATCTTTAATAAAAACTGGGTTCCTGATTTAATATTAATTCCTCAAAATACTAAACAAATTTCTGAGATATTAAAATTATCAAATAAGAATAATATCCCAATAACCCCTCGAGGTAGCGGCACAAGTTTATCTTCTGGTTCATTAAGTCCATATGGTGGTGTAATCTTGGATTTAAGTCAGATGAAGGAGATTCTTACAATAAACATTGAAAATAATTTTGTAGAAGTTGAGCCAGGAGTAATTTGTGATGAGTTAAATGAGACTTTGAAGCCGTATGGATACTTTTTTCCTCCAGATCCAGGTTCAAGTTCTGTTGCTACTATAGGGGGAATGGTCGCAAGTAATGCTGGTGGGATTCAAGCATTCAAATATGGGGTTACTAAAAATTATGTTATGTATTTAGAAGTAGTATTGCCAAATGGACAGATTTTAAATTTAGGGTCAAAGGTCTTAAAATCAGTTTCTTCGTATAATATAAAAGATTTATTTATCGGTTCTGAAGGTACATTAGGAGTTATTACAAAAATTGGCTTGCGGATCAGACCATTACCTAAAGCTAGGAAATTGGGTTTGTTCATATTTGAAAATGTTGATGATTTGAAAAATGCAGTTCTAGAACTTAGACGAAGTGGTATCGTGCCCAATTTACTTGAATTCATGGATAAACTTATTTTAAAAGCTGTTACCGAATATTTAGGTGGCGAATTCTTTGATTTTCCTCCGGGATATGTATTATTAGCTGAAGTAGATGGAAATTCTAAACTAGATGTTAATGAGACATTTTCTATTATGTTTGATATTATTATTCAAAAAAATCCGATATTCCATAAAATTGCTATGAATGAAGAGGAAAGAGAAAGGTTAATCCTCGCAAGGAAAGCTAACCTTCCAGCTCTTTCAAGAGTTAGACCAAACACATGCGTGGAAGATTGTACAATTCAAATTACTGAATTTTCTGATGTAATTAAGAAAATTGAAGCAATCCCTAAAAAGATTAATGCTAAAAATTTATTAGTGGCAATTATCTGCCATATGGAAGGAAATCTGCATCCCACATTTTTATTTAATGAAAATGATGAACAAGACGTAAAAGATTTTGAAAAAGCAATAGATTATTTATATAGAGACATAATAATACCCGCAGGTGGAACTTTGACCGGTGAACACGGAATTGGAAAAATCAAAACACCGTATCTAGAATTAGAACATGGATCTGAAGTAATTGACTTGATGGTACAAATTAAAAAACTCTTTGATCCTAATATGATCTTAAATCCTGGAATTGGGAAAGGGGATACGCGGATGTTAAATATTAAAAATCAAAAACGTACCCTTGAAAATCAAAGTGAAAGTATTTTAGAATTAAAATGTATGAGATGTGGCTTTTGTATTTCATGTCCATCAAGAATGGATTATCATTTAGAAACATATAGTCCAAGAGGCCGTCTAAACCTATTAAATGGTCTAGTCCACGGTGATTTAGAGTTAAATGATTTAATATTAGATGTTTTACATGCTTGTACTTTATGTGGACTCTGTCAAATTAAATGTCCCGCTGGAGTTAATACAATTGAAATTTTTGAAAAAGCCAGAGAAATTGTTCATAAAAAAAGTGATGTGTTATGAAATTAGACTATGGCAAAGAAGGTGTTGAAATAAACCTTAATCCCGATTGGAATGTAACCGTATTCCATCCTTCAGAACAAAAACCAATTCAAAATCCTATTGAAAAAATTAGGGAATCAATTAATAAACCAATAGATGGTTGGACACTTAAAGAAATAATCAAAAATAAAAAAAATATAGAAAAAGTATGTATTGTTGCAAGCGATGCCACTAGACCAGTTCCTTCACATTTAATTCTTGAAGCATTAATCGCAGAATTAAACGATTATGGAATTGTTGACAATCAAATGATAATCCTAATTGCCACAGGATTGCATCGTATTTCCCGTAAAGAGGAATTAGAACGAATTTTAGGAAGTAATCTTTTAAATAGGATAAGAGTGGTTGATCATATCGCAACCGATGAAAATTCATTGATCAATTTAGGAAAAACAACTGATAATCATCCAATTTTAATAAATAAACTTTATTACGAAGCAGATTTGAAGATTTTAACTGGATATGTAGAACCTCATTTTTTTTTTGGATTCGCGGGTGGGCGGAAGTCATTAATTCCCGGAATTGCAGGAGCCAAAACTCTCCAAAATAATCATTCTGCTGAAAATATTGCATCTCCCTATGCTAGATTTGGGATTTTTAAAGAAAATCCATTACACAAAAATTCTATTGAAATTTCAAGAAAAATAGGAGTAGATTTTATTGTAAATGTGTGCATTAACAAACAGCATGAAATAGTTCAAGTAGCTGCTGGAAATTTCGAAAAAGCTCACGAAAAACTAGTAAATTATCAGTTAAAACACATCTTCAGAGAAATAAAAGCTCCATACGATATAGTAATATGTGGAAACGGAGGATATCCCCTAGACCTTAATCTATATCAAGCTGTAAAAAGTATGGCAATAGGAGAAATGGCAGTTAAAAAAGGAGGAGCAATTATATCGGTGAATGAATGTGCGGATGGTATTGGAGTTGGACAAGATAAATTTAAGGAACTGATATTTTCAGGAAATTCTCCCAAAAAAATCTATGAAAAAATTCTTAATAAAGATATTATCGTTCCGGATCAATGGGAAATCCAAATCCTCGCCCGTGTTCTTATGAAGGCTGATATTTTCGTTATTTCAAAATTAAAGGAAAATGAGATAGGGAATATCGGTTTGAAATATGCTGAGACTGTTGAGGATGCCGTGAATGTTTGCTTAAAAAGGTATGGAAAAAATGCTTCAATTCTTATTTTACCCAACGGACCTCAAGTACTCCCTTTGTTGAAAGAATAAAGTAGTTATAGCTCAAATCTCAATAGAAAATAAATCTTCTTACATCATATATTATCTTGCTTTTAGACCAAAGTGCCATTATTTTAATAACACTTATATTCTATAAATCCCACTAAAATCCCCGTATTTCGTATGTACGTAGACATATCACAATTTTGTATAGTTAAATATTTATATAATGAAGTGACTTAAATAGACATAGTCAATAACAAAATATTTTTACAAAAATATTAAAATTATAATTTAAAATAGATATTAATTTATACCAAACTGATCACTATAATCACAGAATAAAACGCTGATTGATCAGTATTAATATTGATTAATACTCATACAGACGTAAAAAATTAAAGCATTAAAAAGTGAACAAATATGAGCTATAAAGATAGACTACGTTCAACAAAAACGGATTCTGAGGAATTAAGTTGTAGTTCAGATGCTAGTTGTTGTAATAGTCCTTGTATTGAATCAAGAGACGGAGATAATGTATGCCTGAATTGCGGAATGATTGTTAGTAGGAATTTAGTAGGAAATGAACGACGTGCGTATACGGTAGAAGAAGTAAATAAAAGGAGACGTACTGAGCCAAGGTGGCGGGAATTTGGGCCAAGAACAATGCTCCCGAACACTAAAATTGACTCTAAGGGAAGACTTATTGGAGCTAAAGGTAAAACTCTGTTCTCAAGATTATCCAAAATTCAAAATTCATTAATTTCAAGTATCGAACGAAATTTCTGGGAAGCTAAACCAAAATTAAAGATGCTTACTTCCAAGATGAATATCCCTGAATATATCAAGGAAACTGCTTGGAAAATTTATAGTGTTGTAGCTAAAAAGAAATTGACAATGGGGAGATCAATTGATGGTTTCATTGCTGCTGCTTTATATGCAGCAATTAGAGTACATGAATTCCCAAGATTACTTGAAGAAGTATGTGAAGCATCTATGACCCCTAGAAGAACTGTACACCGTTCATTAGGCATGATCGTTAAGGAAGTACTTCCTGAGTTAAATTTGAAGTATAAACCTATAACTGCTGAACAATTGGTCTTTAGATTTGGCAACGATTTAGGTTTACCAATGGAAACACAGAAAAAAGCAATAAATATGCTTGTAGAAGCTTCAAGAAATGGATTATTACGAACAGGTAAAGACCCAAAAGGCTTAGCCGCAAGTGTTATTTACATGGCAGCAAAAGCAGGAAATTGCCGAAAGACTCAAGCAGAAGTATCCGAGGTTGCTAAAGTAACCGAAGTTACGTTAAGAAGTCGTTCAAAGCAAATAAAAAGCAAATTGTCATAAAATATACTTAACAACAATCTTTAAACATATCTGAATTTTTTTTCATTCTTTTTTATTTTATATTTAGTAAATATCATTATTTTGAATCTAATCATTTTTTAGCCTTCTTTCTCTTATTTTTGTCAATTAAGGGATTTTAATAGATAACTTAAACTAAAATATTTATATGACATCATTCAAAATATACAACAATATCAAAAGATGTGAGAATTAGTGGAGATTATTGAGCTTGTTTTAAGTATTGTAAGTGTTGTTATTGGTTATCTTTTAGGAGCAATTTTACCCGCATTTCTTTTTGGTAAATTTAAGGGAATTGATATTCGAGAGGAAGGAATACAGAATGCTGGAACAGCTAACGCATTCCGAGTATTGGGGCTATCCTATGCAATTCCAACTGCATTATATGATACATTAAAAGGGTTGATAGCTATGTTAATAGCTTATAGTTTAGGCGTAAATTTTATTTTTTGGCAATTGAGTGGAATTGCAGCCGTAATCGGGCATATTTTTCCTTTTTATATCAATTTTCGTGGTGGTCAAGGTGTTGCAACATCCACAGGTTTACTACTTTTCTACCTACTAAGTTATATTACAACTAGTATAGACATTTTTTTTGTAATGCTTTATTTGATAATACTGGTTGTAATTTTCACATACGTTTGTAATGTTGGAACTCTTTTATCACTTATTACATTTCCTATACTTGGCTTTGCTGTTTTTCAAATATATCCAAATAACCCATATAATCTCTTTTTTGTTTTAGTTCTTATTCATATTGCTTCAATTGGGCTCTATAAAATAATCAGTGAGAAGAAAATTGTAATTGAAGACGAAACCTTTAAAGCTTCATGGTGGCGTGTTGCAATCAGACCAATGGCAATTTTATTTGTCCTTCATTACGTAGTTAATCCAAAAATGGCAGCATTGACGCTTATTGGTTCGGTAGCTTTAGTTTTTATAATTCTTGATTTAGTGCGATTTATTCATAAACAGACAAATATACTCCTAACTGAAAAATTCAGATCTATTTTTAAAAAAAGTGAAATCAGTAAATTTTCCTCTATGACGTTATTTTTAATTGCTGGTTTTTTTAGCATACTTTTATTTGAGAAAGTAATAGCTATATCAGTGTTGATATTTCTTATATTCGGAGATATTTTTGGGAAGATATTTGGATTAGCGTTTGGGAAGCATAAGATATTTGATAAAACCCTTGAAGGAACACTTGCATATGCTGGCGGAATACTTATATGTGGATATTTTATATTTAATCTTTTTAATATCCCGTTGGTAGTATTATTGTGTGGAGGGATTATGGCACCTATTACTGAGTTGTTTTCATTTGGAATAGACGATAATTTCTCTGTTCCTATAGTCACTGGAGCAGTAATGACTGTGGTAAAATTGTTCCTTGGAATTTAAATAAATCTTCACTCTATTATTCATATAATTTCTTTTTCTTTTTGAGAAAAATAACATTATATAGGAATATTTTTATCTTTTCTATATACAAATGAGCTACATAGAAAAGAAATACAAACAAAAGATCAACGAAATTTTTGAAGAATTACCAAGTTTAGAAAATCACTTAATTGAGTTATTGGAAAGAAACTCAATTAAAGTTGTCGATGAAGTAGCTCAAGTTTGTGCTCAATTTAATAAAAATATTAATCTAATTCTGAGGAAGTATTATCCTGAAATAAAAGAAATAAAGGATAAACTCGAAATTAAATCAGTATTAAAATTCTATTATGATTTAATCGACAAGTTGACAGATTTAGTTCGAAATATTGAAAACTTTCAAAAGATCGATCCCGAGTATTATGATAAATTAATTGAATTTATAGATGATAAAGAAAATCTAATAAGTGGAAAATATAAGACAATCTGTTCTCAAGAATTAACAGCTTTTTATGATCCTACCTCACGTGCAAATTTAGAGAAAATCATCGCAGAAAAATTCTTGTCGAAAAGTAAGGAATATTTTACATTTGGTTCTTTAGAGGAGGAAATTAAGAAAATTGCAAAAGTTGCTGGTGCGAATCAAGTTTCGATAAATCATGTTGACGAAGCAAGTAAAAAGGAATTAGAATCAGCTAACTCAATCATTAGTTATTCAGTCCCAGATGAGAATGATAAAGAGATATTAGGAAAAATTGGAGCAGAGTTAAAACAATATTTGGAGTCTAAAAAGTATTATGTGGTAGTAGAACCTAGTTTAATAATTACTAATGCAAAACTACTTGCTGATAACAATAAAAAAGCTATTTAGAATTTGTTTTAATTTTAAAATTGCTTTCTATTTTAGCATTTTTCATAAAGGATAAAATAAATTTTTTAAATCCTTCTAATCTCATAAAGTATAAAATTTTTGGATAATTATATTTGATGATTTTCGATGGTAAAAAAGAAAACAGAAGCTCCTATAACAGGAATAACAGTTTCAAAAGATGAAGATTTTTCAGCGTGGTATACCGAATTGATTAATAAAGCAGAATTAGCGGATATAAGGTATAATATTAAGGGATTTGTTGTATATAGAGAATGGGCGACACTCACGATTAGAAAAATGTATAAAAAAACAGAAGATTTGCTAGATAAAAAAGGTCATTTTCCACTGATAATGCCTTCTCTTATTCCTGAATCAAATTTTTTATTAGAAGCTCAACATGTTAAGGGATTTGCTCCCGAAGTATTTTGGGTTACCGAAGCGGGGAGTTCTGGTAAATTACCAGAACGTTTAGCATTACGTCCTACAAGTGAGACTGCTTTATATAAGATGTATGCATTATGGATAAGAAGTTATAAGGATCTACCATTTAAGAGATACTTATCCTGTCAAGTTTGGAGATACGAGGGAAAAATGACAAGACCGTTCTTTAGAGGAAGAGAATTTCATTGGATTGAATCACATAATGTATTTGCTACAATGGAAGGTGCAATGGAACAAGTTAAAGAGGATATGGAAACAACCTATCAAATTCTTCAAGATGAATGCTGTATTCCTATAATCTTTTTTCAGAGGCCAGAATGGGATAAGTTTGCAGGAGCAGTTCACACTTATGCTGCTGATGCTTTAATGGGTTCTGGAAAGGTTCTACAACTGCCATCAACACATTTGTTAGGACAAATTTTTTCAAAGCCATTTGAGGTAAAATTTATAGATAAGGATGGGGAAGAGAAATATGGATATCAGACCTGTTATGGACCCGCTCAGAGTAGAAACTATGGTGCCATGATCGCATATTTGGGTGATGATAAAGGCTTAGTTTTACCTTTCGATTTGGCACCAATTCAAATTGTAATTATACCCATATTTTATAGAGGAAAGGAAAAAATGGTACTGGATAAAGCAAATGAAATATATAACCTATTTAAAGATAAATATCTTGTTAAAATTGATGATTCAGATGAATCAGTAGGAAATAAATATTATTATTGGGAACTGAAAGGCGTACCTATCAGAATCGAAATTGGACCAAAAGATATGGAAAAACAGCAAATGATAGTTGTGAAGAGACATGATGGTAAGAGGTTCCAGATAAAAGAGGGACAATTAGTAGATAAAATTGATGAAATTGCCCAAAATTACACTAAAGAAATAAAAGAAAAATCATTAGTTGATTTTGAGTCTCAAGTTGAGTGTGTTTATGAAAAAGACGCAGCAATTGAAGCTATTAATAATGGAAAAATTATTTGCTGTGGTTTCTGCTCAATTGACATGGATGGGTATCATTGTGCTGAAGTGGTAGAAAAAGAAATTGGTGGAGAGGTTCGGGGTAAAAGGGTTGATGAGGAGAAACATGAGTTTGCTACTTGTTTAATATGTGGGAAACCTGCTGGATGTACTGTCTATATTGCTAAAAGTTATTAATTTAGTGTTTAATTTGATTTTTAATTTATAAATATAAAATATTGTTATAAATAGGAAGATACATTATCCTACTCAATTGAAGTAAAAAATTTGATAAATTATGGCAATTAAAGAAAAAGTATTGAATATACTTAAAAGTAGTGCTAAACCTCTCCGACCTGGTGAAATTGCAGACCAAATAGGTATTGAATCTAAAGAAGTTTCTAAAATTATAAAGGAATTACGAGAAGAAGGAAAAATTTATTCTCCAAAGCGTTGCTATTATGCTTTTAAATAAGATTAGAAATTAAGTAAATTAAATTTTATTTCTATTACTATTTTGAAAAACTGATTTAATCAGATTATAAATTTTGAAAATCCTTTAAATTTAAAAAAAAAATAGATAAAACTTCAATGAGAATGATGAAGAGATGTGGCTTTTTCGTGACTATCTTTTATAAACTTAGTCTCGAAATTCATATATCCACAATTTAAACATTTTACCGTCTTTGGGGGGAAATAGCTCATAACTTTAGGCATTTTCATTGAAGTACAATTAGGACAATAATAATGCATTTTTTTAACACTTTGATGTGGTTTATTATTATCTTAACTTTAAGTTTTTAAAAATCATTAAAAAGTACTATAATTTAATTTAGATTGTAATGAATGATTTTGTCCACCCAATTTCGGATGAGTTTAAAGAAATTTTTTTTATAAAAGGAGCTAGAGAGGGTAAATATCCTTATTCACATTCTTTACTTATAGGTGATGTATTAATTGACACAGGAATATCTAGCAGACTCTTAAGAAAACTTAAAAGGCTATATCCAATAAATACTGTGTTACTTTCCCATTGGCATGAAGATCATACTTCAGGAAACAGATTATTATCCAGTGCTAAATTTCTTATTCATTCAAAAGATAAATTTTTGATCGAAAATGTAAACAAATTTAATGAATTTTATGGGATCTCTAATTCTCCAGCAGAAGAAGAATCTGAATGGCTTATGGAAAGTCTAAGACTTGAAAATACTCAAATCGATAATATTCTAGAGGATAATCAAATAATTAAAGTTGGAAACGGTTTAAATATAAAGATAATTCATACTCCTGGTCATACAGCGGGTCATTGTTCATTTCTGGAATTAGACTCTAAAATTGCATTTTTTGCAGATATTGATTTAACTAATTTTGTATTTTATGCTGGTATCGACTCAAATTTAATGGATTTTGAAGATTCAATCAATAAATTAAGTCAATTTGACATTGAAACTGCGATCACTGGTCATAGAGCAATTCTTAATGGTAAAAAATCAATTAGAGAAGAATTAAAGAAATATAAATCTATTATTCATAAACGTGATGAGCGAATTTTATCCTATTTTTCTGAAACCGACCCGAAAACTTTAGTGGATTTTAAAAATCAAAATATAATTTATAAATATTATAGCCAATTCAAGGAATATGAAATTATTGCTGAAATGATAATGATCCAAAAGCATTTTGATAAATTTCTTGAAAATGAATTAATCATGTTGAATAATGATGGCTATATATTGAAATAATGAAAAATAATCAAATCTATAAAATTTTATATTAACAACTTAAATAGAGATTTATTCAAAATAGAATTTTATAAAATCTTTTTAGACATTCTGTATTTTAAATTGTATGATAAAAGAAGAGCCTATCCTCTTTCAGAAATATCCTATGTTAAAGAACAAAGTTCCTTGGATACCTTTACTTACAAATTTGCCAACACCTATTGAAAAGCTTACAGAATTGGAAAAAGGGTTTGAACTAGAGGGTGGAGAAATCTATATTAAAAGAGATGATAAAAATCATCCTATTTATGGTGGAAATAAATTCAGAAAATTTGAGTTTATATTTGGAAAAGTGTTAAAAAAGAAAAAAAAAAAAGGAGTTGTTACAATTGGAGGGATTGGAACAAATCACGGATTAGCGTGTGCAATTGCTTGCCATGAATTAAATCCACCCTTGAAATGCCATCTTTATCTTTTTCATCAACCATTAACCTGGCATGTTCAACGTTTGTTATTATTATTTGATTATTTTGGTGCGAAACTTCATCTAGGCAAGGGAATGATTAGTACTTTCATCAAATTTTTATTTTTCAAATTAATACATCCAAAATATTTTTTGATGTTTCCAGGAGGCTCTCCCTTATTTGGAATAGGAACCTCTCTTGGAACAGTTGGATTTGTAAATGCGGTATTTGAGTTAAAAAACCAAATTGATCAAAATATCCTTCGTGAACCTGATACGATTTTTGTAGCGGGAGGAACGGTAGGAACTGCAGCTGGACTTGTAGCAGGTTGTAAGTTATTAGGCTTAAAATCAAAAGTACATGTTGTAATGGTTTCTTCAAGTTTAACCTCGAATCCACCAGCAGTGAAAAGGAATGCTAATAAAGCTATTAAATATTTGAGGAGGAAAGACAAATCAATTCCTAATATAAAAATAAACGAAGATGATTTTGTATTTGTTACTGGTTATTTAGGATCTGGTTATGGTATTAAGACATTAAGAGGACAATATGCCGTTGATAAAGTATTTGAATTAGAAGGATATAAAAAGGATTTTAGACTTGAAACTACTTATACGGGAAAAACTATGGCCGCAATGTTAGATTATTTAAAACAAGAAGAAAATAAAAATAAGACAATACTCTTTTGGAATACTTATAATTCTAATGATTTGGATAGATATCTAAAAGAAACTGATTTTCAATATAAAAAGTTACTAAAAAAATTTCATAAATATTATGAAGACAGTAAATTTCAATGCTGGCAAATTATTAATTGCCCAGAACATATAAAAAAAGGTTGTTCAGCTTATTTGAACCATGAATATAGGTTCTGGAAAATTACAGATTGTTTGCTTGATAAGCAAACACAAGAGAAAGCAATTGAACAATTAAGAAATATAATAAAATTAGAAGATGCTTAAGATAAATTAAATAATTTTCAACCGTTGAAGTAACCCTGTAACTAAAATTGGTAAAGCGATTGTAGCATCACACCATACACTAACGTGCTTTGAATCTAAAGAATATTTACCCCAAGATTTTGCCTCTGAGAATGTACTGCCCGATAGACCTCCATCATATTCCATAGCAGTATGAATTCGAACTGAATAATTATAACCCATATTCACTATCTTATCAAATTGATCTAACATAGGGAAGATTTGTTGAGCCCAATTACGTGGAACGCCACCACCTACGATGATGGTTCCATATTCTTTAAAGTTTTTTACAATATTTCCAAATTTTCTTACATCCGCTAAAATGTCAAATTGGAAATCATAATTTTCATAAATCTCATATTTTATGAGTTTTAAAGCCAACTCTGAATCTGAAAAGGCTGGTATGAATATGGGGATATTATTTTTTGCGGCTGTTGAAAGAATACACTTTGATGAAATTTTACTCCCTATTTTCTGTAGTAATTCTGAAGGTGTGATATGTATTTTTTTCTGGTCAAATAAAGATTGAATAATTCTTAATAATTCTTGATCAGCTTTTTCATAATTATCCTCAGGGAGAAATATATCATAAATTCTATTTATCCTATGTTTAAATAAATCATCGTCATCTACATTAGGACTTCCTAAATAATGTCCAATATCACTAGCTGCATCTACTAAATCGTGAGTAATATTTGCTCCAGTACTGATTAAAACATCAATTAATTTATATTCCATCAATATTGAAACTAAATCACCCATACCTGCAGGAACCATCGCACCACTTAATGTTAATACCGTTAAACATTTTTTTTTAGTAACCATTTTTTCTAAAATATCAAGTGCCAAACCTAGATTTCTTCCTTGGAAGCCACAATCCTTAAGAGAGATTAAAAAGTCATTAATATTTTTTACTTGTTTAACATTAAAAGGTTGGACTTTTTTTATTAAATAATCTTCTTTTTGATGAGAATTCATAAATAAAATTAAATGCTTTAAATATTTTAAATTAATTCTTTTCAGTTTTTTTAAAGAATCTTGAAAAGCTTGTATTCAATTGAAAAAGTTGCTTAAAATCGAATACCTTTTTTAATATATCTTCAATTTTTTCTTTAGATCATTAATTTAACTCCAAAATGTATTATTTTTTAATAATTAAAAAGAGATAAATAATGTATTGATGGATCAAGCAGAATTATAACGACTTAGTCATCAAATTTATTATTATATTATTAACATTTCGAATAAATTTAAATAAAAGCGTTAATATTAAATTCTTAATTATATAACATAAAGAAATAACGATTAAGTAATGTCATTAGTCCCAAAAAAGGTTTTCTTTGTTAATGGTAAGGGTTTTCATAGATCTAAGCTAGCTGCTTTCGAAGAAGCCCTAAGAGATGCTGGAATTGAAAAGTATAATATAGTGAATGTTTCTTCCATTTTACCTCCGTATTGTATTGAAGTTAATACCGAAGATGGTTTAAAACAACTCCGTCCGGGTCAAGTTGTTTTTGCTGTTATAGCAAGGATTGAGTCTAATGAGTATAATCGGCTAATTTGTGCTTCAATAGGGGTCGCTAAACCCGCTGATAAGGGTCATTATGGGTATTTAAGCGAGCATCATTCTTTCGGAGTAAAGCCAGAGAATGTAGGAGATATAGCAGAAGATCTAGCTGCTGAAATGCTAGCATCAACTCTAGGAATTCCTTTTGATCCCAATTTAAATTATGATGAAAAAAAAGAAGTATTTAAAATGGGAGGGAAAATTGTAGAAACCAAAAATATCACAGCAAGTGCAACAGTAAAAGAAGAAAACGAATGGGCAGCTGTTATTGCTGCAGCAATCTTTATCCTTTAATTTTTCTAAAATAATTTAAATTTATCTCTTTAAAACAAGAATCTATTGATTCAATTTCTTCTAAATCTCTTAGAGAAATACGATTTTTATCATGTGAATCCTTTCCAGCCCATATTAGTTTATTAAATCGCTGGTGATGATGATGAAACCTTTGATTGGCATATTCTTTTGCTTGCTTAGTGTAAAGAAGAAAGGGCCAATCACTCCCTTCCATTAATAAAAGTTCTCTTGCTGTTTGTTGTAAGATTCTTTTCCCCCATTCATTGGGATTTAAATTATCTTCCAGAACATTTTCAAACTCTTTGACTGAACCATTGATATATTGCCAAATCCAATTATGTTCCGGATTCTTCCAGACTTGAAAATGACCCCCTTCTCCCCAACTGCTCTCCTCCATCTTAATTATCGAAAAATTTTCTTTAAATTTAGATATATAATCACTAATAGTGATCAATTCTAATTCTTCATGGTTATAAATCAATTCAAATATTTTTTTTAGCCAAGATATACCTTCCATCCACCAATGGCCATAAAGCTCAAAATCATATGGAGAAATGATAATTCCTATTTGGTTAAATTTATTTGAAAATTGCTTTAGTTCCTCAGAGACTAATGAGACAAAATGATTAGCATGGGATTTGACTATTTCCTCTGCTTTTTCAATATTATAAAGTTGTTTTTCCGCTTTTCCTAATTCTTTGCTAGTAATTCTCCAATAATGTAAACCTGATTCATTATCTTTTTTATGAAATTCCCTATAATATTCATTTCCAGGATATCCTATTTCTGCATTCCATACTTGTCTACTTGTTCTTTTATTTCTGCCAAATACTGAAAGTCCTGATTTTAAGGTATACCCAAAATTTGTATTTAATCCAATATCATTTTTATGCTCTAAAATTTCAGCATTTAAAATTCCATGAGAGTCTACAAAAAAGTATTCTATACCAGAATTATTTAGCCAATAGTCAATACTCTCCCTAACTTTTCCATTTTGATAATCTTTTGGTCGATAAGCACATTCGGGAAGCCAGATACCTTTAGGTTCCTTATTAAAATATTTCTTATAATTATCAACAGCTAACTGAATTTGAGAAAAAATTCCTGAATCACTCTCAAAAAGTGGCAAAAATCCATGTGTTACTCCAGATGTTATCAATTCAATCATTCCTTCTTCTTGAAGCCATTTAAATGAACCTAATAAATCTCTATAATAATTATGATAAAATGTGTCTAATACATTCTCAAAGTTCCTTAAATTATATTCAGCAATAAGCTTTCGTTCTTGGTGATTTTCAAATCGTTTGATATCATTTTTAGCTCTTGATATTAAATTCTCCATATATTCTGTGAATCGTTGTTTCATATATTCATCTACTAATTGTTCAGCCAATATTGGCGTAATATTAATTGTAATAGCTGTCTTTATTCCATTCTCTTTTAATTCCCTTAAAATATTTAACATAGGTATATATGTCTCATTCATAGCTTCCATGAGCCATTCCTCTCCTGCAGGCCATGTACCAGACTTTTTACACCATGGAATATGTCCATGTAAAACTAAACCAAAATATCCAAATGTCATTTTCAAGAAGAAGAATGTTTTATTTCTAACTTAAGTTTTGCATTTTTTTCCAATGAACTATGAAGATCTTAGATTTATGAG
>CAYPFJ010000021.1:0-45802 GCA_964409945.1 uncultured archaeon
TTTATTTAAAAACTTAATTCAAAAAAGAAAAGTTAGTTATTAAAGAACAAATATTATAAAATTACTAAAAAATGAGTGTTTCAATTTGAAAAAGGCAATATTACTGAGATAAGATATCTAATATTTTCTCAAATTCCTTATAATCCGCTTCAGTTTCTAAACAAATTGAAACATTTCTTAAATTTTCATTTTTTTCTGAAAGATATTTCTTTATTGTAGGTAACATGGTTTCAGCACAAACCTTTGCGGTGAAACCACGCATCTCTATAGATATTGGGGGGAATACTATAGAGTTTAATCCATTTTCATCTGCTAATTTTAATGAATTCCATGTTGCTAATATTAACTTCTTTCCCTCGTTTCCTTGCCCGGGTCTTGGACCATGCGTGTGTATAATATTTTTTATTAAATTTCCTCCCGATGTCAAAACAGATGATCCTACAGAAATATGAATGATCTTATTGATTATTTTATTACATTCCACTTGAACATGTGTTCCAGCTTTCCTTAAAACTTTGCACCTTAATTCACCACTGGGTAATAGTCTACTATTGGTTGGAATAACGAGTGCATCATATTGTTCTATATTGGTTAAATCTCCTACGAAAATTTCAAGAATAGAATTGTTTAACAATAATTGATTCATCAAAAATATAACCTTTGAAATTATATTTATATTTCTTTTATTGGAAATACGCTTATCTACTTAAAATCTAATTTTTTTGAATCATAATTTCCTGTGATTCATTAATTTTAATAATTTTTCTAATAGCTTTCTCAACATTTTCATCGATTATTCTTAGAACTTTTATATAAGTGTCATCTGAGGTATAATAGGGATCAATAATATCGACATTATGAGTTTCCCCATTGAACTCCATTAATGTAAAAGTTTTTTTTTCAATATCAATAATATCATTAAAATTGCTCTTAATATCATTCGAATGGGTCCTTTCCATTGTAAGGATTAAATCTTGGGTCTTTAATAATTTACGGTTGATTACTTTTGGTATAAAATCTGAGTGATTAATCTTTTTTGAATCCAAATAATTACGAGATTCTGGTTGCATATAGCTAAAAGCATTGAAAAAGCCACATGATTCGATTTTCAAATCTGCTTCAAGATTTCTAGCATAGTAGCGAGATAAATATTCTGCTACTGGAGATCTTGCAGTATTTCCTAGACAAACAAAAAGAACTCGCTTTACTTTATTCACGTTTTATCAAGTATAAAAAGAATTGTATTTCAATTAAAATTTATGAGAAAAATCTGTCATAAATATTAAATAACAAGAAGCCCTAACAAATAATACTGAGATCAATACCATTTAGTCCTAATGAAAAGAGAATCGCTAAAACACTGGTTTATTAAGGTTTTTACAAGAGATATTAATTTGCCCAGGATCAATTTAATTTATTTATTTTTTTCTTTTCTCGCTATAACTTTAATAGCTGAAGCTTTTCTATTTAAGTATACAATATTAACCAGCGGTGTTTTAGTTGTGGGTTTAGAAATTTACGTTTTTTTAATAATTCTTGCGATTGGTTTTCTCATTTCTGGCATCATTGTTGATAAAATAAAGAATAGAACACGACACTTTAATCTAGTATTTCTGATTTGCGTCTCTGGTCTTTTTATAAGCGCTGTTCCTGAAATAACTTTATACTATTTAGGTTTATTACTTATACTCTTAACAATTCCTCAATTAATTACATTATGGTTTACGATATTAGTTCATGAAACCAATATTTTAAATCGAGGGAGAATAACGACCTTATTAATGATTTGTGGTTTTTCATTAGGATTTATATCTGTTATTTTTATTATTTTTGAATTTTTATATGTTTATTTAGGCGTAGTAGAATTAGGTATTTTTGTAATTGTTTTTTGGTACTCCCGTAAATATAAATACATAGAAACGGAAAAACGATTGAAATCTGATAAAAAATATTTAAATATAATTTTCGAAAAACATTTTTTTAGATACTCTTCTAGTTTTACTGTATTAAGTTTCATTTTAGGAAATTTATTAGCAGGATATGGATTTGAAGTAGATTTTTTTATATTTTCTTTAGCGTCATTTTTATATCTTATTGCTGCGGGATGCTGTTTGGATAATATTGGCCGTAAAATATCGATTGTACTAGGAATTGTAGTTCTTTCATTTTTTCTTATTTCGTATGGCTCATTTATTGATTCAGACTATATTTTTGGTATGCCAAGAAAAACTTTACTCTCTATTCATTATGGTTTCTCAATACTACCTCTCTTACTTGCTATTTTTACAATTTCAGGGGATTTTTCTACGGAGAGAGGTAATTTGAAATTTCGGGGTCGAATAAATGGACTCTTTATGTCATTATTGTTCTTTGGAGCAATTCTGGGATACATTTTTAATCTTTTTATAAAGGATTTGTATCATAGATTTCCTAATCTTAATAATTTTGTACCTAATTTTCCTGATCTTCTAAATGGATTCATATTAGTTCTTCTTTTGGCTTGGATGATGACGATGAAAGAATTCTTAGTATCTACAGAAAAAAATTGGGCAGATTCTCTTAAAAATATTTTTGTTTTTAATAAAAGTGGAGTTTGTCTTTATAATTACAGTTTTGAACATAAAGAACTAATAACAGAAGACATAGATGATAAAGAATTTGATGAAGATCTTGTTTCTGGAGCTCTTTCAGGGATAATTACTATAATATCTGAAATAACCCATAGTAAAAGACAGCTTAGACAAATTCAGAAAGAAGAAGCTAGTTTATTATTTACTTATGGAAAGTATCATATAGTTGCATTGATTACATCAATGGAATTACCAGTTCTATTTAAAAAAATTGATGAATTTTCACGAGAATTTGAGCAAAAATTCACTAAAGATCTTAAAAATTTTCAAGGTAATGTTCAACACTTTCAACCTGCAAGATTTCTCATATTAAAATATTTCAGTCAAAAGTATAGTGAATTTATTAAATAATAAGTAAAACAATCTCTTTTTAGCTTTATTTTGAAGTGTAATAGTGATTCACTTAATTAATGCAAAAATGTTAAATAAAAAGATCTCCTAAAAATAGTACGAATATCTAATATATGAAATTCAAATCGAGGCTATTCTTATATTCATAGGAAAGCAATTTATTTACTAAAAGAATTATTGCATATCGCTAAAATAAGAGAAATATGAAAAAAAGTATAAAATATTGGTTTGGTAAAGTATTTGTTAAAGATGTAAATATAGGAAAGAAATCATTTTTTTATTTGTTTTTCTCTTTTCTTGCAGTTATTTTAATAGTTGAATTTTTTATATTTGAATATTTTGTTAAAATGAAGATTGGATTTACTCGAGAGATTCCAGCAATTATTATTTTGTTCATTATTTCTCTCATTTTCTTATTGTCTGGATTTCTTGTTGATATCATTAAAGATAAAACAAGATTATACATTATAACTCTGTCAATTTGTATAATAGGTTTGTATTTAAGCACATTTTCATATCCTTTAACTAAATCAATTAGTTTAGTAATTATATTGATTACGATACCTCAATTAATTATAGTTTGGTTTTCAACATTAGTTCATGAAACAAATATCTTAAATAGAGGAAGAATAACAGCTTTTTTATTAACAACTTGTTTTCTTATCGGTCTGACAGGGCTTATTTTCATTTTTTATAAGGATTTATTCATCTTCTTTATCATTATCGAAATAATTTTTTTAAATATTATAATATGGTTTTCAAGGACCTATAGATATGTTGAAACTGAGAAGAGACTTAAATCTGATAAAAAATATCTAAAATTAATCTTTGAGAAACATTTTTCTCGATATTCGATTACTTTCGCTTTTTTAAGCGGCCTATTAGGAGGTTTATTATATAATTCCTTGAAATGTTTTAGTAGGTATGAAATTGATATTATAGCATTTTCAGTAATATCCTTTTTTTACGTTATTGCTGCGGGTTGGTTTTTTGATAATGTTGGTCGAAAGAACACATTAGTTATAGGAATTTTAATTGTTTCCTTTTTTTATATATCGCATAGTTCCTTTTATCTTCAAGATGCAGAATTAGTATTTTGGATTCCGATAAAAATTCATATCTCGATTCATTATGCTTTTGCTATCCTTCCACTTATACTAGCAATAATTACAATCTCTGGAGATTTTTCGACAGAAAGAGGCAATTTAAAATACAGAGGACGAATAAATGGGCTCTTTATGTCTTTGATGTGCTTTGGTTTAGCATTGGGATATATATTGTATCGAATGATAGATGTCTTATATGAAAATACAGATATCGCTAAATATTTACCAAATTTACCTAATCTATTTAATTCATTTGTTATAGTAATTGTTCTCGTTTGGATGATGGCGGGAAAAGATATTCTGGTTTCTAAAGAAAGGGACTGGGCAAAAACATTAAAAAGTCTTTTTATATTCAGCACTAGTGGAGTTTGTATATATAATCATAGTTTTATACAAAAATATCAGACTAAAGAAGAGGAAAATGAGTGTGAAATTGACGAAGATCTAATTTCTGGTGCATTATCAGGAATAATAACTATTATTTCTGAAATAACTCGAAGTAAAAAACATATTAAGAAAATTGATAAAGAAGGAAATCATCTTTTTTTTGCGTTTGGAAAATATCATATTGCCGCTTTAATCACTACTACAGATTTACCCGTTCTATTCAAAAAACTTGATAATTTTTCACAAGAGTTTGGACAAATTTTCTCTAAAGATCTTAAGAGGTTTCAGGGAAATGTTCAGAAATTTGCATCAACTAAATATATAATAAGAAAATATTTTAGTCAAAAGTATTCTGAATTTTTATAGATTATCATTAAAATTAATAAAATCTTATTCTTCTTTTCTATTAATTTCAATAATTCTTTCTATGAGTTTCAATACTCCTTTCTCGATCCTCTCAAGAATTTTATTATATTCTTTTTGTGGTAAATGAAATGGATCTTTTATCTCTAAATTCTCTTTTTCACCAGCATATTCTAATAATAAGAAGATTTTATCCTCAATTCCTTTAAGATTTTTAAATTTTCTTTTCAATTTGTTAATATGATGTTTTTGTTCGAACCCTAAAATCAGATCTTGCATCTCAAGTAATTTTGAATTAATTTTTTTTGTTGTAAAATTTCTAATCTCAATGCCTTTTGACTTTAGATAATTTACTGTTCCAGGTTGAGCAGTTTTGTAATAATGGTAGATCCCAGCGGAATCAAATTCTACTTCTCTTAGTTCTTTTTTAAACTTAGTTTTTTTTAGCCAATTTGCATATGCTTCAGCAAAAGGACTTCTACAAGTGTTTCCCGCACAGTAAAAGAGTACACGTTTTATCATAAGAATTTATTGATATTCCAATTCCTTAATTGATAATAAATATTTTTTATCAAAAAAGAATTTTGGTTGATTTCAAAAAGGAACAAAAAAAAAATATATTGAAGTAGTAGAGAATAATATTGGCGAAATAAATAGGAAATTAAGATAATAAATCCTTGAAAAAGATTTCCCTTATTTTAATTGTCATAAAATTTTAATTTTATTAATTGTATTCTAAAATAAATTCTAATTATATTAAGGAAAAAATAGATTAGCTCAATTGAAGTATAAAACAGATTTCTTAATTATTGGAAGTGGAATATCTGGACTTTCTTTAGCATTAAATCTTTCTAAATTAGTACCTGAAGAAAAAGTCTTATTGATAACAAAAGAAAGTTTACATGAAAGCAGTACATTCTATGCCCAAGGAGGCATTGCTTGTGTATGGGATAAAAGTGATAATTTTGAAAAGCATATTCATGATACAATAATAGCAGGTGATGGTTTGTGTGATGAAAATGTTGTAAGAAAGATAATTACTCAAGCACCAGATAGAATAAAGGATTTAATAGATTTAGGGATAGAATTTACACGCAATGAAGAAGGAGAATACAATTTAGGGCAAGAAGGAGGGCATTCCCAAAGAAGAATTCTTCATATAAATGATCAAACAGGGCAAAGCGTTGAACAAGCACTCATCAATAAAGTTAAAAAATTGAATAATGTAGAAATAAAAGAATATTGGTGTGCTGTTAACTTATATGCTGAGAATTTTAAATGTTATGGTGCATATGCGCTAAACCAAGAAAGTGGAGAAATCCATAATATTGCTGCAAAAGCCACAATATTAGCTACGGGGGGTGCAGGTAAGATATATCTCTATACAACTAACCCCGATATTGCATCAGGGGACGGAATAGCAATGGCTTATCGTGCAGGATGCTCAATTTCAAATATGGAGTTTTATCAATTTCATCCAACATGTTTGTATCATCCATACGCAAAGTCGTTTTTAATTTCTGAAGCAATGCGAGGAGAAGGAGCAATATTAAAGGATTTTGACGGAAAGCAATTTATGGGAAACTATCATCCCAAAAAAGAATTAGCACCTAGGGACGTAGTTTCGAGAGCAATTGATGCTGAATTGAAAAAATCTGGTGATGATTATGTATTATTAGACATTGCATCATACAAGACTCCCGATTTTATTACTAGTCATTTCCCCGGAATTTATGAACAGTGCCTAAAATTTAACATTGATATCACAAAAGAACCTATTCCTATCGTTCCCGCTGCTCATTATTGTTGCGGAGGGGTAGTTGCCGGAATAGATGGAAGTACAGAAGTTAAAAACCTATATGTTATTGGTGAATCTTCCTGTACCGGATTACATGGAGCCAATAGGTTAGCAAGTAATTCTTTATTGGAGGGATTAGTCAACGCTTATGAATGCAGTCATACACTCGAAAAAAAAATTTCTGATTTAAAAATAAAGGAATTTCCCGAATGGGAACCTGGTAATGCAGTACCCTCTACGGAAGCTGTAGTTCTAAGTCAGAATTGGGATGAGGTCAGAAGGTTTATGTGGAATTACGTAGGCATTGTTAGAACTGATAAGCGCTTACAGAGAGCTAAAAAAAGAATCAACTTATTACAAGATGAGATTAATCAATATTACTGGGATTTTAGAATTGAAAAAAATTTAATTGAATTAAGAAATCTTGCAACTGTTGCAAAGATTATTATTGTTAGTGCTATATCACGAAAAGAAAGCCGAGGAATTCATTATAACTTAGATTATCCAAAAAAATCTGAAATGAGTAGATCAACCACATTAAAAAAACCATGGTAAACTAAATAAAACTTTAACTGATAAAATTAAGAAGAAAAAAATGACGATTTATACTCCTTTTAAAAAAAAAATTGATACTCAACATAAAGATCAGCAATTTAGGGTATTAATTTCATTTAGTACTCTCTCAAATAGAGAGAAATTCATAGAAAAAAATAAAGATTTGAAAATTTTTGATAAGTTTGATTTTATACCTTCAATTTATACTAATTTGGAGAAAGACCAAATTTATCATTTTGAAAAAGAGAAGATTATAGAACAAATCGAAGAAGATCAAAAGCTTCATTTCTCAATGTTAGATGTTTCAGAGATTTTAGGACTAAATGATTATCAAAATTCCCACATCATATATAGAGGAACAAATATTAATGTAGGAATTGTAGATGATGGGATAAACGAAAGTTTACCATCAATACCTAAGCTGAAGGATCCTTTAGATGGAAATAAAAAAAGAAATAAAATTGAGGTTCCAGTAAAAGACATCACCCATGGAACTATTATGGCAAGTATAATTAGCAATCAGTTTAAGGATATTGATGATAGATTTATTGGAATTGCTCCAAATGTCAATCTGATTGATTTAAAATTAACTAAATTAGATGAGGAGTATCATATTTCTGATGTTTTAAAGATATTTGAAAAAATTAATAAGGATAGAGTTCACATTGACATTCTTTTAATTACTCTAACAACTAAAGATCCATCTGATGGAAAAGATATCTTATCCTTAGCATGCAATCTATTCACTGAAAATGGTTTAATCATAGTGAGTCCAGCAGGTAATTTTGGTCCGGACTCTTATACTATAGGAAGTCCTGGGGCAGCAGAAAAAGTTATCACGGTTGGAGCACTTACAAAAGAACTTACAATACCTAGTTTTAGCGGAAGAGGTCCTACCTTAGACGAAAGAGTAAAACCCGATTTATGTTTACCTAGTTCAAATATAATTGTGCCATTATCAAATAATTTACGGGTAAGAGTTACTGGTACTAGTGTTTCTGCTTCAATTGCAGTAGGGATAATCGCATTAATTAAAGAATTTAATCCTCAAATTTCATATAATGCAATATTAGATTTAATAAAGACATCGAGATTAGATTTGAATTTTGACCCAACTGCTCAGGGATTAGGAACTATAAGAATCAATGATCTATTCGAGAAATTAGATTTATTTCATGAAAAATTAGTTCCTTATAGTTATCTGATTAAAAGATCCTTTAAGTTAGCTATTGAATTTCTAGTTTTGTTTGGATTAGTGTTTTATTTATTATATTTTTTAAAAATAGCATTATTTTAATTGAAGAAAAGTGTGATAAAATATTTTTCTAATATTCCATGTTGCTCTGCCTTTAGTTTTAACGGAAATTCCGCGAATTAAACGATTAAAAATCAATAAGTTATCGTTGATAATTGGAGCGCTACTTCCTGATATAATTGATAAACCACTTTTCCTTTTAGATTTAGGAGGAGGAAGACTTTATTCTCATAACCTACTTTTTGTAATCGTAAGTTTTTTAATCGTCCATTTTTCCTCTAAAAGAAATAAAAGTATTTCTCTTCCCTTTCTTTTCGGTCTCATTTCTCATCTCATATTGGATCTTCCATATGTCCCATTATTTTATCCCTTTTTTTCTTATGATTATTATTACATTGAAGAACCTTTAACCTATTGGTTTAGAAAATTATGGACAGATCCATTTGTGATAATTACTGAGATTATGGGTCTCCTATTTATATTATTTATTGTAATACGTAATAAATTATATCATATAAGAGATATTACACATTATTTGAAAGGATTTAATCAAACATTAATTCAGATTTCTAAAGAAAAAGAAATTCCTATCTAAATTTCGAAAATTTTTATTTTCAAAACTTAAAATTAATAGTTTAATAACTTACATGTGAAATTTTTAATAACGAGTTTATTAATTCTTAAATAGTAAGATGACTGAAAAGAAACCACTCCATGTAATTATAGATAATAGAGAACAGAAATTAATGGCTTTATTAGATAATAAAAAAGATACAATAACCTATGAATCAAAAAAATTAGACATTGCCGATATTGTTGTTTCTAGCGAGGTTGCTATAGAAAGAAAAGAAGGGTTCGATTTTGTTTCCTCAATAATGGATAATAGATTATTCGAACAATTACTTCGATTAAAAGATACGTATCAATATCCTATTTTAGTATTAGAGGGGTTGAATGATGAGGTATTTGAAAATACTGGAATGAAAATGTCATCAATTTATGGTGCTCTCTCTTTTATATCTTATAAATTAGGAATTTCTGTGATTCCTACCAGAAACTTGGAGGACACTGCGATTGTTATTGAGAGAATTGCTTATAGGGAACAAGTTAAAGATAGTATGCCTATATTTTCAAGAAAAGCTCCTAAAGCGATGTCGAAAAAAGAAAGAAGATCCTTTATAATAGAAGGCTTAGCAGACATTGGCTCCAAAAAGGCAAGCACATTAATAGATAAGTTTAAAACACCATATGAAGTATTTAAGGCTATAAAGTACACAGAAATTTTATTTACAAAGTCCGGGAATCCAAAAGGCATTAAAGGCCCGCTTGAAGATCTCACTGGGTTTGGTTGGAAGTTTGTTGAGAAAAACCAAAAGCTTCTTTTTGGCAAAAAGAAAAAAAGTCCTCAAAAAAAGATTAATGAAGAATATTAGGATTTTTGAAAATTTAGGAGATATTGAATCTATTGATTTTTTTGTCAAACGCTTTAATCTAAAAAGCTTTTTACATTATCTAATTTTTGAATTCCCATAATATGATCATTTATCTTTCATTAATCGCAATTTTTTTCTCGAGCATGACGTACGGTATTATCGGTTTTGGAGATGCTTTAGTCTTAATACCTATTATAACGCCAATAATCGGTATTAAAAATGCCGTAATATTGGTAAACATATGGGGAACGTTCCCTGCTTTACTCAATTTTATTAAATATAGGGCATTTTTAGATAAAGGATACTTTTTCCGATTCCTCTCATTAGGTATCCCCGCTACAATTTTGGCAACGTATCTAATCATTAATATTAAAACAGAATGGATTGAATTATTTCTGGGCACTTTTATTCTCATTTATTCTTCTTTAAAGCTGATAAAATACTTTAAGAATCTCGATAATATGAAAATTGAAAATCAACTTAATACAACCTCACCCCTCATTTATTTTGGTGGATTCTCTTACGGTTTATTAACTGGATTAATTAGTGCCGCTGGTCCAATTAATGTTGCATTATTAGAAAAAACTGGACATTATCGAGAGAGTTTTATTGAAAATTTTGCTGCTATTGGAACCATACTATCCATATCAAGAATACCCTTCTATTTCATTTCAGACATATTTCCATACGAGCTGATTTTAGTATTATTTCTAGCATTTCCGATAATTTTCATAGGAACTAAATTTGGTCAACAGATTACTCCCAAAATCTCTATAAAGAAATTTCAGATAATTGTATTTTTATTCCTTTTGGTAATTAGTTTAAAATCTATTATCTTATCAACTATTTCCTTAATTTTTTTGTTGTAATTTTACGAAATGGGATAATATATTCATTTCAAAAGTTTATTAGTTAATTAGAATTCATATAGACACAGTAAGTTATACATACTTCCCTCAAGTTTAACAAAAATAGAAAATAAATTCAGATGGCAAAAATATTAAATATTATCTCATTCTCATCACCATATTGAATAAATAAATATTAGAGAAAAATATAAAATGACGTCTAAAAGAGAAAAATTAATAATTTTGATAATAATAGGGCTTGTAGTCCCTTTATTGATAAATAAAAGCATTAATTTCAGTGATAATCATAAAACTATTAAAATTGATCTAAAAAGCTCAGGAGGCTATACTGAATCATTCATCCATGTAGATGCTAGCAATCCTAAAAATTGGTCTTGGACTGCTGGTAATTATTCTTGGTGTTATTTTAAGAATGGAATTTACTTTATTGAAAATGTAACTATTGATGCAAGTGATTCACCTACAGGAAATGGAATTTATATAGAAAATTCCAAAAACGAATATTTTATTATTAGGAATTGTACGATATTCAATGCAGATTATTCTTTCTTTGATTCGGGAATTTGGTTGGAAAATACTAACAATGGAACCATTATAAATAACAAATGTTCCGACAATTATCAAGGTATTTATTTAATTGATTGTGAAGGGAACACTATCATAGGAAATAATGTAAGTAATAATAATATTAATGGAATATATCTAGATACGAACTGTGAATATAATAACATTACAGGGAATACAGTAAATAACAATTTATATGGAATACAACTGACTAATAACTGTAATTATAATAACATTACATTAAATACTGTAAACAACAATGATGATTACGGTATATTTATAAACAGTTTTGGAAGTACATGCGATAATAACATTATTTTAAATAATACTGCAAATGAGAACAATGATTATGGAATATATATAAGATATACTAATTTTGAGAATTCTATTATTAACAATATAGCAAATGATAATATACGAATAGGGATTTATATGGTTAATTCCTATGATTTTACTATCAATAGCAATACAATTAACAATAATACACGTGGGTTAGAGCTACAAGGTTGCGATGATAGTAATATCATGGGTAATACCATCAATGGTAATCTTGAAATAGGGATAAATTTAGAAAATTCTGATAGCAATGAGATTAAAAATAATACAATAAACCGAAACGATTTAGGTATAGCACTGGATCAGAGTGATTACAATAATATCACAGGAAATGACTTGAAATACAATAATTGGTGTATTTTAGAAACTAACTGTGAAGGAAATATTATAGAGTATAACGATTGTACATCTCCTACAGTGGAATTTCCAATCTATATTGATGATAATGCTATTGGAGTTGGTGCACATAATTGGACATGGGCAAAAAGTCAGATTTGGTGTTCTGGATTAGGAACAGATTCTGATCCCTATATAATTGAAAATCTTAAAATAAGTGGATTTGGGATTATGGATGGTATTACAATTCAGAACTCGAATGTCACTTTCATCATTCGAGAATGCTTGATTTATAATTCTGATACAGCAATCTATTTAGAAAATGTGAATAATTCTAGATTAATTAATAATAACTGTTCTAATAACGATAGGGGGATTTATTTAGAATCATGCTTTAAGAGTAATATTTTTGAAAACACTGTAAACATGAATGCTTATGACGGGATACATATATCTGAATCTGATTACATTAATATTACGAGAAATGAGGTAAATGATAATGATGATGGGATCTCTATAGATAAAAGTGATTTCAATAGCATAATAGAAAATAATATAAATAGAAACGATAAGGGAATATCCTTAGAGGAATGTATCAATAACACAATTTCTGGAAATAACGCAAATAACAACAATAAGGGGATATTTTTATGGAACTATTGTTATAATATTACCATCTTTGGAAACATCGCAAATGGAAATGATGATGGGATTTATTTAGAGGAGAGTCATTTTAATGATATCATAAAAAACACAGTATGTGACAATATAAGAGCAGGAATTTTTTTAGATTCGAGTGATTCTAATAATATTAGCGGAAATTCCGCAAGTGGGAGTATGGATGGGATTTATCTAGAGAATGAATGTTATAATAACATTGTCTCAAGAAATATTTTTAATGGGAATAATGAAGGGATAATTTTATACTACAGCGATTTTACTCAGATTATAGAAAATACAATAAACAATAATAATAATCTAGGAATAGGTCTGGAAACTAGCAATAATAACACAATTACGGGAAATGTTGCTAATAATAACACCAATTATGGTATTTTTTTAGTAGCTCAAAGCCACAACAACACAATCTTAGGAAATAAAGTAAATGATAATAAAATTTCAGGGATACAAATAGATGATGACAGTGATTATAATGTTATTACTCAAAATATTATGGAAAATAACGCTTTAGGTATATATCTTTATTCTGATTGTGAAAACAATTCAATCTACAAAAATGTCTTTCTTAAAAATGGAAAACATGCAATAGATAATGGAAATTATAACAAATGGAATAACCCGATTATTGGTAATTACTGGGATAATCATACTGGACCAGACACAACCCCACAAGATGGAATTGTCGATACTCCATATACATATATAGGAGGTTCTGCAGGAAGTATAGATTACTTGCCTATAGCGGAAGATGGACCACCGTTAATAGTTATTTATTCTCCTTCTGAAAATGAAGTATTTGGTACTAGTGCACCAAGTTTTAGTGTTATGATTACTGATGTTCTTCTGGATAAAATGTGGTACACACTTGATGGAGGATTAAATAATTATACATTTACAGAAAATGGAACGATTAATCAAGCTGCATGGGATGCTTTACCTGAAGGAGGTATTACTCTCACGTTCTATGCGAGAGATATTGTAGGAAATGAAGCATTTGAGGAAGTAACCATAATGAAAAGAATTGCCTCTGGTGGAATAGATCCAACAATTATTATCGTTATTGTTGTTGTTTCTGTAGTCGGAGGGGTTGCTGTACTTGCTGGCGTTTATGTATTTATGAAAAAACGAGCAACACCAGAATAATTTTTTAACTAAATTTTTTTTTTTTTTTTTTTTTTCGTAGTAAATTTTTAGAAAAAATTCTATATAAGAAAGTATCGTATAAAAATCAAAAGAATAATTGAAATAGATACCACTTGATAATTAAAAATGCTTGATATTAAAAATATCAGAAATATTTGTGTGGTTGGAGCAGGTATAATGGGGCATGGAATTGCTCAAGTATCACTAATGGCAGGCTATAATGTCACTTTAATTGATTTAAAAGAAGAAATCGTAGATAACGGTTTGAAGAAAATTAAAGAAGGTATAGATAAAATTAAAATTAAGGGAAAGTTGGGAGAAGGGATCTCTACTGATGATCTTTTAAGAAAGTGTAGAAAATCAATAGATCTAGTTTCTGCAGTTAAGGATGCTGATTTTGTATTTGAAGCGGTTGTAGAGAAAATGGAGATTAAAAAAAGAGTGTGTAACATAGTCATGCAAAATTCACCCCCTCACTGTATTTTTGCCTCAAATACGTCAACATTTAGAATAACTGAAATTGCAGAAGATTCAAAAAGACCAGAACAGGTTATTGGAATGCATTTTTTTCCGCCGGTTCCTACTCAATGCTGTGTTGAAGTAATGAAGGGAGAAAAAACTTCTGATGAGGTATTAGATATATGTGTAGCTATTGGTGAAAACTTACCCTGTGTTAAAGGAAAAAGGCTTTCAGTACGAATTGAAAAGGAAAGCCCAGGATTTATTGCGAATAGATTACTAATTCCTTCACTTATATATTCAAACTGGATTTTTGACCAAGCATATGAAAAGAACATTCCATGGGAACAGATTGATGCTGATGCTGGAGCAGGACAGTTAATCCCAATGGGTCCGTGTCAATTAAATGATTATCTTGGAATAGATGTTAGTTATAATAGTCTGAAGAGTTATGAAAAATATATATCCCCTGATTTTGCTCCAGGTAAAGTGCTTACTAAACTCATAACAAAAGGAAATTTTGGAAAAAAGACAGGAAAAGGCTTTTATGATTGGACAACGGGGACACCAAATGTAAATTTAAGTAAAAAAGCAGGCTTATTTAATCCTGAAATTCATTTAGCAATCCAATTAAATGAAGGATGTAAGCTTTTGGAAGAAAAAATTGTCTCGGGGTATAAAATTATAGATGATATTATGTTAAAAGGAACTAATATGCCTGGCCCATTTAGTGCGGGGAAACTTAATTTCGAAAAGTGGTCCAAATTGCTAGAAGATATCGCAGAAAAGACGGGAAAGAATTATCTTAAACCCTGTAACCTTATGAACTCTGGTGATTTCGTTAAAATGAGAAAGTAATTTCCATTGAATTTATAAATATGAGACATATTTAGTTTTCAAAAATAAAAATAAAAAAAAGGATTATAATAATCCAGTATATCTCTGAATTTGAGATTGGACTAAAAGAAGTTGGATATTTCTTGATCCGCCAATTACTTCTTCAATTTTACTGATATCACATAATTCATCCACAGGGGTATTATCTGTTATACTAATGCCCCCCATATGCTGTTGTGTCTCGTAGCAGACTTCATGTGTGAGTTTAGCTAAATAGTATTTACCCTGAGAAGAAATAGATGCAACCCATTTTTCTGCCTCTTTAGAAGGCTTTTCGGCAAATAAGATTCTCTCATCGTATACAGTTGCGGCTTGTAGAGCTAAAGCGGTCGCAGCATTTGTTTTTGTTAATAAATCTGCCAATCCATATCCGACACCTTGATATCTGATCACAGGTTTACCAAATTGTTTCCTTAAATTGGTATAAATAATGCCATATATTAGCCCAGACCAGCAAATTCCTACTCCACTTCCCATTATTGACAGTCTCTCAGGAACTAATCCTTCAAAAAGTCTTTTATATCCAAGTCCATCATCTGCAAGTACATAATCTCGAGGTACTAAAACATTATCTAATATAGTATGTGCAATTTGGACTCGCGGTACTGAATTAATTTTTAATCGTTCGGTTTTTACACCAAATTCACGAGCAATGATAGCTTGCACCATTGTGTCTCTTGGATTTCCTTCATCATACACACCATAACATGCAAAATAATCAGCAACCGCACCATTGGTGGTATAAACTTTCTCTCCGTTAAATATGACGCCCTCATCGGTTTTTGTACATTTAGTTGTCAGATTAACAGCATCAGAACCCCTCTCAGGTTCAGTAATGCCTATACAGCCAATTTTTTGCCCAGATAAAAGCTCATCTTGCACTTTTAAAGGGATATCAGAACCGCCTCCATGTTCATAATAATGAAAAGTAGGATTTCCGCATAATATTCCGGTTGCTAATCGTGCAAGTTCCAATTGAGGATCTAACAACGAGAGATGAGCGCCTAATAATATTTCTCTTTTCATTCCATAAGGTTTGAAGTCTTTCCATGGGTTTATTCGTTGTATATAACCATGCTTTCCAAGTTCTGGAAGTAGCCCATAGACGTCTTTTGATTTATCGATTTTTGGATGGAAATCTAAGCAAAATTCTTGAAGTTTATTACAATATTCTTGTTCTTCGTTATTTAGCATTGGAAAAACATTATCATTAAAGATTTTGAAGACATTTTTTAATGACATCTTTTCGAGAATTTGATCATTAATAATTTTCTCTTGAAACATTTTCACATCAATTTTATAAGTATTTTTTAAAAATTGAAAGAATTAATATTAATTAATCTAAATTTTTTATTACAATTAAATCTTTGAGATTAAAAAGGTATTAGAAAGAAGTTAAGAGCAATTATCTTAAGCATAATTTTCTTTTATATAATTTTGAACTCTTTTTATTTCATCTAAGTGAGTCTCTACATTTCCAAATATATAAAATCTAACCTCTGGACCTGTTCCACTTGGTCTAAAATAAAGAGTTGAGTCGTTACTTCTCAATTGATAAATGTCAATCATACCATTGTTATCTGATAATGCTTGGACGTCATAATCCTTACCACCAACACTAATTTGTTTTCCATCATTTTTTTCAAAATTTTTCATAATTCTAACTTTTTCTTCATCATTAGCAGGTATGGTACGGTTTATCCCTTTTATTGACCAGTCGATTGATTCAGAAATGACATATCCTCTGCAGATAAGTTCGGTTATTAATACTAAAGCAGGAACAGGATATTTATCCGCAATAACGGTAAATTCAGTACTAAAATTATAATCACCAGTTCGCTTATTTTTGGAGACATCCAAAATATTAAGGGTGTGACCTCCACTTTCTTCCCAGTAAACCATTAAGAAAGATTGTTTTTCTAGATTTTTATTTTCCATTAATTTTATTAATTGTTGCCTGAGAGGGCCGGGTTTATTAATTTTAATTAAATTTTTATTCTCATCTTCAAAATATAAGATTGCGGTATCAACTTTAGATTTATCTACTTCAATTCCAAGAAGAAAATACAAAATTATTCCTAAATGTTTATATCCAACCCCTGTTAGGATATTTAAAAAACTAGTATGGTCACCTCTCAAATCACTTGGAATTGTCCTTACATTTAAAATTTTTTTATTAAACTCCTTTGCTAAAATGTTGTGCATCGCAGAATAGACTTCATTTGGTATATAAGTAAAATATTCTCCATTTTGTTTAATATACAATACAATTCTATCTCTATCAGCATCTAATAACAATGCAATATTTGAATTCGCTTGGGTCATTATATTTTGTAGCTTTGGTTCTTGTATATATTTTAATGGATTAGGAGGATTAACTTCCTCGTCAACGACTGTAAGATTAGCGCCATAATACTTAAATAGATTTACAATGCCTCTAGCTTTACCTAAATAAGGCCAAATTACTATATTCTTACCTTTTATACTCTTTATTTCTATTACTTTTGATAATAAGTTAATTACATAATCATTATTTTTCTGTTCTGCTTCTATAAGGAGGGGCGTGAAGTCTGATTTAAATTGAATTTCATTCACTTCAAGTGCTTTTTTCGAAATATCCTTAAAAATATCTCCTGACATAGGGATTGGGTAATCTATATATAGCTTTATACCGTTCCAGGATAAATCATTGTGACTTGCAGTTAAAACAATAATTAAATTTATGTCCTCATATAATGCGATTGATGCTGCTCCATAGGGAGAGGAAATCTTTGATTCTCCCGGGTTATCTTTTTGGTAATAGATCTCATATCCATCATATGCAAATATTTCAGAACTATATTGGAGTAATAGATCTTTAGTTGGTCGGTCATCAGTAAAAATTAGAATTTTTAAGTTTTGATTATTTTTCATTTCCTTGAATTTTCTACTGATTGCTTTAAACATTCTAAGAAATAGAAAGAGCTTTCTATTCGTCAAAACATATTTTTCTTTCTCATCTGGGATTTTAATGTCAAGAAGTTGAATTCGTAATCCTGAGGTAGGAGCGACAATTGGGTTGACAATTTCCTTTTCTTCTTCCGTTAATTCGGGTAATTTTAAAATTTTTATTCCTTCTTCCTTCTGTTCGAATTTAATATCCTCTTTTTCAAAATCAATCAAATTACACACCTAAAACAGATTGAAATTATTTTTTTATTTATATTAAAAATTTATGAAATTTTTTTAATAGCTTCTTTCAAAATTGCTAAAATTTTCTCTCGATACATAGGTTCAATCGCAATCATACCATAAGTCTTAATAACACGGCTTTCGCTGGAGATGATTTTTTCACAAAATTCTGGCGTAAGCCTATTTGGTAAATCTTGTTTGTTCGCAATGCCTATGACTAATTTATCATGATAAAATTTATCTAAAATATCATGGATTATTTCTTTTGAATTCTTAATCCCCTCAAATGTAGAATCTGTAACCAGTAATGTAATATCAGTTCCCTGTAAAAGACTTTTCCATAAAGATCTGAATTGAGCTTGCCCTGCAAAATCCCAAAGAGTTATAGATCTTTCAAATTCATCGCCATCATAAGCAGCAATATCAGCTGTAATTGTAGGAACATATTCAAGGTCAACATTCTTTCCACAGATTAATTTTGTTAATGTAGTTTTCCCAACGCCCCCAAATCCTATAATCGATACTTTAATAGCACCTAAAATAATATTATCTAATTCATGTTCAAATTCAGTAAAAAGACTACGATTTCCTCCCCAACTTTCATTCTCAAGAATTTTCCCATACTTATCATTAAATTTTGTTCTTATACTTAATATCTTAGAATTCACAACCGAATCATCGTCATCTAAATCTGTACATACAACAATGATAATTACATCAATGATCGTATAATAATATTTGAAGTCTTCTGTTTGTGTACTTTTAATATCACTTTGACTGATTTCTTTCATAAATCCAGAAAAGGCACTTAAGAATCCCGCTAACAAATCTCTATCAACATCAGAACTTCCATAATTTCTGAATAACAGTGATTTACCGTCTTTAGTTAATATATTTATATATTGAATCATTTTGAGGATAAATCTTATTTCACTATTACTGAATATTTACTATAAAAAATAAAATTAACATAAATTTTTGTTTTTAAGAGGAACGAATGCAAAAAAATTTATATAGAGATTTTTAGAAAAAAGAAATTTATAATATTTTTTATTCTTAAGAAATTTTTTATAAGAGCATTATGATTAATTAAATAAGAATTTTATATGAAAAATAATTATTGAAAGAAAAAGATCTTTCTGGCTAGAGCGATCTCTTCATAATCATAATAAAAAGAGGAAAATCAATGGAAGATAAAGAGGATTTAGGTAAAGAGAATACAGTCAAATTCATCAAAGAAGCTAATGAAAAAATTAACAAATTTGCTTCAATTCTCGAAAAATTTGGACTTGATATTATAACTAAGATGGGACAAACCAATTTAAAAATCAATATGCTAACTGACAAAATCAACGAGTTAAGTAAAGCAACACTCGATATTAAATCTTTAACGCCTCAATTAAAAAATGTTATTGAAAATCAAAAAATCTTAGAAGCAGAACTTGATTTAATTAGGTCTTTGATTCAAAGATCAGAGATATCACTTCACTCAAAAGAAGATAAACGTGGAGAAGTAGATCGGGACGCATCTGCAACTGATAAAAAAGAATCAATTATTGAACAATTCAATACTCTAAAAAATGAAATTGATGATATTAAGGAACCTGAAGTGGTTATTGGACAACTCGAGAATATAAAAGAAGATATATTTATCTTTAAAGGAGGTCATAGAATTCTATATGAAATCTCACAATTTGGAAAGATGTTAATTGGTCAAGAAGATCTCTCCGATGATATCAAAGATTCATTAAAAGAAAAGATCGTATTTTGGATAAATAAACTCTAACATCATATAAATCAAAATTTAAGTATATATCCTTAAGAGTCATTTTTATAATAGCCATCTTTTAAAAGCGAATTAACACTTTTAGAGAGAATTAAGGAGAAGTAGTATTATAAAAAAAGTAGATGAAATCAATGGAATAATAGTTTCTCTTTATTCTCTCTTCTGAAAAGAGGTAAATAGTGATCAAATTTGTTATTGAATTTTAAATTACTATATATTTAAATCCTACGGTTTAAGAGATTAAAACAAAAATTAATAATGATATAGAAGTAGATTGTGAAAAATGTACTTATTCTTCCAATTTTGAACGTAAGGTAAGTTTAGCCATCTTCTCAAAAATTAATTTAACATTTTTTCCTGTTGATGCCGAAGTCTCGAAAAATGGCGCATCAATTTTTTCACTTAGATGCTCTGCCATGGGTAATATGATCTTTCGCTCTTCATTCAAATCTATTTTATTACCAATTAAAAGACGTGGAATTCCCGAAAGTCCATATTTAACTGCGGTTGAAAACCAATTATTTATATTTGAGAAAGAGCTTGAGCGAGTTAAATCATAAACTAACATCATTCCATCAGCACCGTTGAAATATGGCCGATGTAACATATAGAATTGAGGTTGACCAGCTATATCCCAAATCATTAGATTAATTTTTATATCCTTACCCATATCGTCCTTTATTGTGACTGGTTCTTTCGTGATGTTAACACCTACGGTTGGTATATACTCATAATTAAATTTTTCACCACAGAAATTTGTTAAAAGGCTGGTTTTACCAACTGCGGGGTCTCCGATCACGATTATCTTAAAGATCATCTCTGTACGCCCATGAAACACTAATTGTCCTTCTTTCTTATCATCTGTCATGATTTTTCTCAAGTATCTTTTTGAAATTTTTCAATTTTTAATTAATTAATTAATGAGTTTCGAATATAAAAATTTTAATCATTCTATTCTAAGTTGAATTCGTTTTTTTATTTCAAATCTTGAAGTTTTATTTTGTTCACGGGAGATAAAAAAAATTTCACTCAAAAAAAATTTAATTATTTTCCATCTATCCTCAAAATTTTTAGTAATCTCTAAGAGATTATTTTTACCCTTAATTTGACCTACACTTAAATGCGGGTTAAAGCCATTTTTATAATTATTCATATCGTTACAGTCTGGTATTAGTTTAAGAATTTTAGCTTGTAAATCTTGAATTTTATCAAATGGCTCTGGTTTAAGCCATATTGTAAAAATTTGATGTCCATGGTTAAAGTAGTGAAAATCTTGAAGAGTGACTTCAAATGCGAGAATTTTTTTACATGTTTCTGAAAATTTCTTTTCAAGTGCCATATATTCATTTTCAGGTCTGAATGGATAGAGTAAAGTTATGTGAGGCATCCATCTATTAACATTTCGGTCATAAATTTTGCGGATTTCTTGAATTGGTGCCCAACTTTTTTGTGGAGGGATAATAACAACCGCAGATGTGTAAACTTTATTCATCATTCTTACAAAAAAAATAAATTATGTCTCATCTCATAAAATACTAAATTTTAATTTTCTTAAATTTTATTTTTTAACTAATGAAGATAAAACAAAGACATTTCATACGAAAATCCGAATTGAAACCCTTGAAAGACGAAATCTTAAAGCAATACGATGAAAAATTCGTTAATCAAATATTTCCTAAAAAAAGTAATGTTGAACTCATTCAAACAGAAGCAGGAGATATATTATATGCAATAAACAATGTATTAAAACTTTTTAAATCAAAAGAGGGGTATATTCCCGTTTTAACGTTATTATTGGACAATCAAATAGAGTTGAAGACTATAGTTGTTGATTTTGGTGCTATTCGATATGTAGCAAATGGTGCTGATGTAATGCGTCCTGGTATTACCAAAATAGATCCTTCAATTAAGAAAGGAGATATTGTAGCTATTATAGAAGAAACCAAAAATAGAGCGTTGGCTGTTGGAAAAGCAATATTTGATGCTTCTGAAATGGAAGAAAAAAGTTCTGGAAAAGTTGTACAGAATATTCATACAATCCAAGATTCTATTTGGGAATTCGAAAAGCAGTTTAAATAAATTCTGCCTGTAATATTGAGTTAAGTAGAGCTTTTTCTGATTCTATTAATTGATTAATTGGGTAACTTTCTTGTTCATAAGAATCTAATAGATCTCCACACTCTTTAAACTTGCACAAGTTAATTATAATTTTTAAACCTTCCTCTATAATCTCTTTATCAACAAATTCATCTGAAGCGTGCATTAACTTAATTATCGAGTGAGCTTTCCATAATTCATTCTCATAAATTTGGTTATCTATACCTAGAAATTCTTCGAAAATTTCCGTGAAAAACTCTACGTCAGCAATCATTTTTAACTTATACCACCTCATCCCTTACGTGCTGAAAAATACACATTTCTCCCTTCGTACGGCAATAATATATTTATCTATTAATATATTTTAATCCAATCGTTTCCAGTATTTTACGTTATGATAATACTAAAATTATACGATTGGTTTAAAATAGACTAAATGGATCGTTTTATTTTCGAAATTGTTAAGTTTATTTTATTTTTTTTCAATTTTGTACTATTCATCTAACTACTTTGAATATTAGTAATTAGAATTATCCGAAATTATAAGATTAATCTAATAAACATACAATTAAAACTCAAATAATATCTACGTATCTTTATATAGTTTATATTAAATCGTGAGTTAAAGATCTTATGAGTGAACAAGAATTTATTCTATATGAAGTGAAAGGGCGTATTGCTACAATTACAATAAACAGACCAAATAAGGCGAATGCGTGCAATATTCCTATGTTAAAATTAATATATGAAAGTTTAATTAGTGCTGACAGAGATGAGAACGTTAAGTGTATTTTGATTAAGAGTACGGGACAAAGATTTTTCTCAGCAGGGTATGATCTTAAAGAAATACAAGGTTCTCCCGAAAAAGTAGTACAAATAACTGAATGGGGTAGAAAGGTCAATGAGACTATTGTTCTTATGAAAAAACTAGTAATTACACAGATTCAAGGCATTGCTATAGGTTTTGGAGTAATGGTGATTATGGCTTCTGATTTAAGGATTTTTGCTGATAGACCTATTGATGAATTATATTTGAGATTACCAGAACTCGCAATTTCAGCTTTTCCTCAGACTGGAGCAACTCTTTTACCCTTATTGAGTCTTGGGTTGACCTACGCTAGGAATTTACTTTTTACAACCGATAAGTTTGGGGTGAAAGAGTTAATGAACATCAATTTTCCAACAAAGATTTTTCCACTCGATCAACTTGAAACTGAAACTCTCAATTTTGTGAAACAAATAGTCAAATATCAGACTGAATTCATCTTTTTTACAAAAACTATGTTAACAATTATGAATAAAGCCTACATAAAATCATGCTTTGATTTAGAAGATGAGTGTGGAAAAGCCGCTTATGACCCAAAGAAGAAAATCATGAAAGAACTCGACGAATTTATTAAGGGATTACATGAAAAATATCCCTAATCTTTTTTTTTAATAAAAATTTCCAATTGAAATTTTATTTAAACAACCCCAAGTAAAAATAATTTAGTAAATAGTTCTGGGCTTTTTACTTAATGATTTATAAGTGTTTTTGGAAACTATGTTTCTTGTGGAGTATAAAGTTAAAGTCTTATAATATGTAGGTGATATGTTCCTTGGATATTACTTTATATTATTAATCGACTTTAATTTTATGTTATGTAGGACTTATGTCGATGGTCATAACGAGTATATTGATAAACATATCTCGATGACTCATCATAATTAAAAAAAAGAGGTTGTGTGTGGAAAAATGAGCATGTATAGGTCATATTTATTGAAAAATAATTTCTGGGCGAAAAAAGGCAATGAAAAAATTCCTGATGCAGAAAAAGTATTTATAAAACATTCTGAGGGCGTAGGAGGAATATATGCAATTATTGAAAACGATAAAAAAGGAGTTAAGATTATAAATGATGGTAGGGAATTTTTCTTTAACAATTTTGATAAACTTGATACTTTTTTAACTCGTCTTCAACAACGAAAAGATGACTTTATGAAAATACTTAGAAGAAAGGATATTTCGCAGAAATTACGAATGTTAGATATATAAATTTTTTTAATTAATTTCTACTTTTTTAATTAATATAGAATAATGTTAATTTAGGTTACATTATATTAAGATTTATAAATCGGTTGAAGTCCTGATTGAAAATGTCTCAGACGTAAATCTGCGCCTCGAGAAATTCTAACTTTAGGAATTTTTTCTTTATTATGATAAAGTTCAGTAATTGCTGCTACAGCATAATCTATATGCGAAGCATTATATACATTTCGAGGTATTGCAAAACGGACTAAATTCAAAATCCCTTTTCGTTGTTCGGGTGTTTTCTTATCCCACTCAAAAGCGAAAGGGCCTAATTCAACAGCTCGTATACCAAAGTGTTTTAAAAGTTCGATAGTAAATCCAACACCACCAAAATCTTCGATTTTCATATCTGTTCCCTCAAAAAATTTGTCCATATTAAGGTATACAGCATGACCACCAGCGGGAAGAATGACAGGAATACCATTCTTTGCGAGCTTTCGTGCAAATTCTCTTACTTGATATTCTCGTTCATTTAAGTAAGGTTGTTTTATAACTTCATAAAGCCCTGCAGCTAAAGCCATTATATCTCGACCACTCATTCCACCGTATGAATCATTTCCGAAAGTTAATATCTGTCTTTCTTTCAGTCTAATTCCAATATCTTCATTTATGGAAAATTTTTTATGAAAAACACCTTTATCTCTAAAGAAAAGTCCGCCACCCATGTTAGCTAGGCCATCTTTCTTGAAACTTATAGTAAAACCATCAACATAAGAAAACATTTCTTGTACAATACTTTGGATTGAGTGATTTTTATATCCTTCTTCAAATTCTTTTATAAAATTAGCATTTTCACTGAAGCGACAGGCATCGAAGAAAAAAGGAAGATTATATTTTTTAGCGATTTTATAAACCGATTTTATATTTTTCATTGAGACTGGTTGACCAGCCGCTATATTGTTTGTAATTGTAACATAAATTAATGGAATTGATTCGACATTCTTATCTTGAATTAGGTTCTCCAGTCCTTCAAGATCCATATTACCTTTAAAGGGATTTCTTTTATCCATTTCATCATAAGGAAAATCTTTCATAAGATTTGCTGAAAACAAATTTATAGCTTGGATGCCATTTGATACTATATTGGCTTCAGTAGTATCAAAATGTCCATTATTTGGGATATAATAAGTAATATTTTTATTTTCTTTTAAGAGGGGAGCTATTGTTGAGAATAGTAAATGTTCCGCACAACGTCCTTGTGGAACAATGAAAGCATTAGGACGGGTTAATTGATGAATACCTCCATTTACAAAACCTCCCTCATATGAAGTTATGTAAAGCTCATCAATGAGCTTTTTTACGTTTGTTTCACCAGAAAGAATTAAATCTATAGATCTTTTTGGATTATCACCTCGCTCAAATGTGTCTCGAACAGCTTCTAAAAGAACGTAATAACCCTTATTGCGAGCATAAGACTCATCCCCATGAAATAAAGCAGCCCATTGATAATCTGTCATTGTTCCAGAGCCCGAATCAGACAAAAAATCTACAAAAGTTAAATCTGCTGGAAAAGAAAACATACTATATTCAGTTTTTTTGAGTACATACTCACGTTGTTCCTTTGTAACTTTTTTTATTGTCCTTACTACTAACGGTTTATTTGCTGGGACTGGAACACCTAATTCATCTTGTGATTTCAAAATCTTAAACCTATAAATTAAAATTAGAAATTTTATTTTGAGTTTTTCAAAGATACTTGAATTTATAATAATAAATCATTAAAAAATAATTTGCAAAGTAGAATTTAAGAATCTGAGAATTGAAAAATTTAATTTTTAAATTAAATTCATTATTTTAAAAAAAAATATTAAAGTGCTAAATAAAATGAAACTCCCAGATTATATTAAAAACAGAATTTGGAAAGATTATTTACCAGAGGGAATTACATTAGAAATTAATATCCCAGAAGACCAGTCCTTAATTAACTTATTCGAGACAGGTGCTATAGAATATGGTGATAAAGTGGCAATGGATTATTTTGGGAGAGAATTTACATTCAAAGAGATGGATAGCTTAACAAGAAGATTTGCTAGTGGTCTTTTAAAATTAGGTGTAAGAAAAGGTGATGTGATATCCCTATGGCTACCAAATTCCCCACACTTTAGTATTTGTTATTTTGCTGCCTTAGGGCTTGGAGCAACGTTAACTGCCATAAGTCCTCTATTTGTGGCAAGAGAAATGGCATATCAAATTAAAGATTCTGGAGCAAAATATTTAATTATGATTGATAAGTTTATCAAGGAATTTAAGAAAGTGGAAGATCAACTGTCATTGGAGAAAATTATTATTGTTAATGTTGCCGGTGAGATTCCAGATGTGCCTGAAACCACTAAAATAATTCATTACAATACATTATTGGAGCAAAATCCAAAACCACTTCCAGATTTCAAAGTTGATATCACTCCTAAAGAAGATATAGCAGTTATTCAATATACTGGAGGGACAACAGGGGATCCTAAAGGGGCATGTTTATCTCATTATAATATCATTGCTAATATATTACAAATGAAGCAGATATCAGATTACATGAAAGAAACTTATATTAAGGGAGATCTTGTAAATATGTGTGTTCTTCCTTGGTATCATATCTATGGACAAACATGTGAACTTATTCAAGGTCCTATGACAGGGGGAAAAGGATTAATCTTTCCCACATTTGATATTCCTCGGATTATTGAAACTATTAAAGAAAAAAAGCCAAATACTCTATTAGGAGTACCAACGATGTTTATTAATTTGCTAAATTCGCCATTAAGTAAGGATGTAGATTTTTCTTGTTTAAAATATGCTAATGTAGGAGCCTCAGCAATGCCCATAGAAATCGCTAAAGAATGGGAAAAGAAAACAGGGTTTCCATTAGGAGAAGGTTATGGACTTAGTGAAACAAGCCCCACTGTCACAAATAGTCCTCCTTGGGCTATTAAAAAGCTTGGTAGTTGTGGCATTCCTGTTGCAAATACTTTATGTGGGATTATTGATGATAATCTTAATTTCATGCCTATTGGAGAATCAGGAGAATTAGTTGTTGCTGGACCTCAGGTTATGTTGGGATATCAAAATCGACCAGAAGAAAATAAAATGGTATTTTTTGAAGCAGGGGGTAATAGGTGGCTAAGAACAGGTGATTTTGCAAAAATGGATGAGGAAGGTTATATCTTTTTACTCGATAGAGTTAAAGATATGATAAAATATAAAGGTCATAGTGTTTATCCAAGAGAAATTGAGGAAGTTTTATATGAACATCCTGCAATTCAAGAATGTGCTGTAATTGGTATTGAAGATCCAGAAAGAGGTGAAAATATTATGGCATATATTATTCTTAAGACAGAACATAAAGGAAAAATCGCAGAACAAGAAATAATTGATTGGTCTAGGGAGCAAATGGCGGCTTATAAATATCCAAGAATAGTAAAATTTGTAAGTTCTCTTCCAAAGAGTGCGATAGGAAAAGTTTTAAGACGGGTAATCCGAGACAAAGAAGCTAAAGAAGCTGAAGAAATTATAAGTAAGTAAATTATTTTTTTATTAATTCAATTCTTTATTATCAATAACTATCTGGTTTTATTATTTCAGTTAATAAGCATATTATGAATGAACGAATTAAGAAGCTACGAACACAAAGTCGTGAAGTAATTCCTTATATCTCATTAGAACGTGCTTTACTAATGACAGAGTTTTATAAAATAGGTGCTGCACATAAGTTTTCAGCTCCAATTGCGAGAGCTAAAGCTTTTCAGCACCTTATGGAAAACAAAAAGATTTGCATTAATGAGGGCGAGTTAATTGTTGGCGAACGTGGTCCAGAACCAAAAGCAACACCTACCTATCCAGAAGTTTGTTGCCATAGTTTACGCGATTTAGAGATTTTAAATACTCGTGAAAAAATTGCATTTAAAGTTTCAGAAGATACAAAACAAAAAACAGCAGATCTAATTATTCCCTTTTGGAAAGGAAGATCTATTCGTGATAAAATCTTCTCGCAAGTTGATGATGAATGGATTGATGCATATGAAGCTGGAATTTTCACAGAGTTTATGGAACAGAGAGCACCTGGCCACACAGTTGGTGGTAAAAACATATGGAATAAAGGATTTTTAGATTTTAAGCAAGAAATAAAAGATAGTATAGAAAAATTAGATTTTTATAATGATCCCCAAGCGTTTGATAAGAGAGAGCAGCTAAATGCAATGAATATCGCTGTAGATGCAATAATTGCTTTTGCTGAACGTCATGCTCAAGAAGCCAAACATTTAGCTAATCAGGAATTAGATTCAAAAAGAAAAAGCGAATTAGAAAAGATCTCAGAGATATGTTCTCGTGTTCCTGCATCAGCACCTAAAACATTCTGGGAAGCACTCCAACATTATTGGTTCATTCATTTAGGTGTTATAACTGAATATAATACATGGGATTCGTTCAATCCTGGACGCTTAGATCAACATCTCTATCCATTTTACAAAGATGATATTGCTAATGGAATATTGACTAAGGAAGATGCATATGAATTACTTCAAGCTTTTTGGGTGAAGTTTAATAATCAACCTGCTCCTCCAAAGGTTGGAGTAACCGCTGAAGAGAGCAATACTTATACCGATTTTTGTAATATTAACATTGGCGGACTTAAAGAGGATGGTTCTGATGGAGTAAATGAAATATCCTACATGTTATTAGATGTAATTGAAGAAATGAGGATAGTCCAGCCAAGTAGCAATGTTCAGATTAGTACAAAGACCCCCGATAGATTCTTAAAAAGAGCCCTTGAAATTGTTAAAACTGGTTTTGGACAACCTTCAGTGTTCAATACCGATGCTATTATACAAGAATTAACTAGACAGGGTAAATCTATAGTAGATGCCCGAAATGGTGGGGCAAGTGGTTGTGTTGAATCTGGTGCTTTTGGAAAATAAGCATATATACTAACGGGATATTTTAATTTAGTAAAAATTTTGGAAGTCACACTTCATAATGGTTTCGATCTTGTAACTAAAAAACAGATTGGATTGAAAACTGGTGATCCTACAACTTTTAAAACTTTTGATGAATTCTTTAAAGCTTATAGAAAACAAATTAAGCATTTTGTAGACATAAAAATTAAAGGAAATCAAATAATTGAACGAATCTGGGCACAAAATCCCGCCCCTTTCCTTTCAATATTAATCGATGATTGTATAAAGAATGGGAAGGATTACAATGATGGTGGAGCCAAATACAACACTTCATATATACAAATCGTAGGGATGGGTAGCATTACAGATTGTTTAGCTTCTTTAAAATATAATATATTTGATAAAAAAAAAATATCTATGGAAGACCTAATAAAAGCCATAAATAACAATTTTGTTGGAAATGAGGTGTTACAACAGAAATTAATTTATAAAACACCCAAATACGGGAATGATAACGATTATGCTGATTCGATAACTACACAAGTTTTTGATATTGTTTATAACGCTATTGATAATCGTCCTAATACTAAAGGTGGTGTACACCGTATTAATCTACTTCCTACTACTGTGCATGTTTACTTCGGTCAAATAACGGGTGCCACACCAGATGGACGTAAGGCTTATACTCCTTTATCAGAAGGTATCTCTCCAGTTCAAGGTATGGATATTAATGGTCCAACTGCAGTTATTAAATCCGCTGGAAAAATAGATCATCTAAAAACGGGAGGAACTTTATTAAACCAAAAATTTGCACCTCAATTTTTTTCAGAAGAAAATAGGATTAATAAATTAGCTCAGTTAATTAGAGTGTATTTTGAAATGGATGGTCATCATGTACAATTTAATGTCGTATCAGTAGATACTTTACGGGCTGCACAGAAGGATCCAGAAAAATATAGAGACTTAGTAGTGCGAGTTGCGGGATATAGCGACTATTTTGTGAATTTAGGACTCGATTTACAGGACGAGATTATTAGAAGAACCGAACATTTTGCAATATAACATTTCCTTTTTATTTATCTTCGATATTTAATTTTATTTATATTTGTAAGAGTATTAAAAATTTTAATTTGATAGCCTAGGGGTTTTTTCTCTTATTCTATCTGTATATGTACTTATTCAGTACATAAATTTATAAATGAATATTTCTTTTTTAATTATAGGTACATGATCGGTACATATAGTTCGATAAAAAAATAAAAAACCAAGGTGATAAAATAATGAGTAAAGAGATATATAAAGATATATTTAAGATTGTAGTTCTTGGAGCAACTGGAGTAGGTAAAACCACATTAATTGAAAAATTTTCCGATAAATCTCTTCATGAAGATGCAGCTCCAAAAGTAGGTGTAAATTTCTTTATTAAAAATGTAAATATTGATGGTCATGATTATAAACTTCAGTTTTGGGATATCATTGACGATGATAAATTTGGATCACTTCAAACACTATATTACACTGGTGCATCAGCTATTTTTTTTATATTTGATTTATCTAGACCAGAAACTTTTGATAATTATCAAATACGGTTTAAAAAAGTTTGGACTCAGGTTAGAAAAGATAAATGCCCTGTGCTCATAATTGGAAATAAACTTGATTTAGTTGAAAATCAGGAAGCAATTGATAGAGAAAAATATCGGAAATTTATTAAAAAAGAAGGTTTAATGGGTTATATTGAATTAACTTCAACTAATAATATTGACGATCTAGTAAACCAACTTCCCAATATTATTCAAAAAACTTTAAAAAAGAGTTACCAAGTTAAATTTTTAGTCAATAACAAAGAACTAGAAGATATTAAAAGATTTGCTCTATTTTCTCATCAGACACAATCAGAATTTATCCGCACAGCAATATGGGAAAAAATAAGATTGATTAACACACCCTCTATGATTGAGAATTCAATTAAAAAAAAAGAAATAGGAGAAGACAAACTACGTTTACGCGAATTGAAAAAAATTCGAGAATTATTAGAAAGGTCAGAAGAGTAAAATATCGATAAAGATGCTCATAATATATTAAATTTTAAAATATTTTTTTTTCTCTTTTCATATTTTCCAATTTAATATTATATGAATTTTTGAACTTTATTTTAGAAATATAAAATAAGAAACAAAAAATTCAATATCGTTAATTAAAATATAGGAATTTAAATGATTTTCGACTCAGAACATAAAAGCTATAATCTAATTGATAAGATTCGCGTCGAAGAAAAATATCTATATTATATCTTATTCTAAATCATTTGAGCGATAAGGTGCTTTAAAAAATAAAGGGAATTAGAGCTTTACGATTATCTGGATAATCTGGAAATGTTTTATTGTACCATAAGTGATTAGATCGTGCTCGAGGTGCGAGATTTGCGAAAGTCCACAAAGCAAAGATAAGTCCAGGAATACTCCATGTCATAATTGCCCATCCAACCCATTCAGTTATTTCGCCAAAATAATTAGGAGAACTAACATATTTAAACATACCACCATATGGTATCTTATATTCGGTCTCTCCCGGCTGTCTTAAATTACGAATTATGTAATCTGATTGGAGATTAATTATAAATCCACTAAAAAAGATTAAAATTCCCGTAATGAATAAAGGGTTAAAAATCCAATCAAAGCTATAAGAGGGAGAGAAATGGTAAAGCCATCTTGCTTGTAAATAAGTATTAATTCCATTGAATGTTATTCCCAGTATTATAATCGTTAGGGGCATTGGTTGTTTACCACGAATTAACAGAGGGAATATAAAAGTTCGCTGACAGTAATGCAACATCCAAATAAACAGAAAAATTTGAGTAATTAAACCAGAGTTATGATCTCCAATGATAAAATATATAAAATAAATAATTACCGTAGGTATTTCCATTAAAACCCAACCAAGTTTATCATTAATTGTTGGTCCCCATTTCTTATTTACATGCTGTCCATATCCTGCTGTAATTTTGAGTAGCACTAAGAAGAATATGATTGAAGAGAACCCAAAGCTTATCATTAAAAGTTGAAATATTATAAACTCATCCAATCTAATCACTTCTCCTATTTGTATCCCTAAATATAAAATTAAATTGTTTTTATATTTTTAACTTATTTATTCTTAATATTATAAAATTCAAATTGGATTAATTACAAATGCTTAATGCTTCGAAAAAATTGGAAATAGCGGGCTTTTATTTTAGCAGTTTTTGGTACCTTTCAATTTATTGTTTTAACAATAACTAGTAGGATTTTCTCTAAAGGCGTATGTTTCTTGTTTCTTGATTTTATACTAAAATAGTTTTTAACATTTAGATTTTTTAATTAATTATTCTTTATGCTTACAAAATAAGTAAGATCATGACCAGAGAAACTCAATTAATACAACGATTACAAAATGGTTCTCTTCGGGCAATAATATTCGACTTTGATGGTACTTTATTAGATATTCGTCAAACGCTTGAGAAATCGATCGCTGAGGTTTTGGAAAAAGAAGTCCAAAAAGCAGAATTTGATATGGACAACACAATTCAAGAGATTGGAGCTTTATTAGAGACTATTCAAGGTTATCCATTACCCAAAATCTTACTCGAATCTTATGAGGTTTTCAAATATATAACAGCGCTTAAAAGATTAACTTATTTTAAAAAATTGCGCATAGCAATAAAGATTTTTGCTAAGTATCTAGAATATTCAAAAGAGGCTTCATTCTTTCCATCTGTAAAACCGCTTTTAAAAAAACTGAAGAAAAAATACGATCTCTTTATTGTTTCTCATAATAAAACAGAGGCAATTATTGAGCATCTTGAGAAAGAAGGCCTATACAACTTTTTTAAAGGTATTTATGGTAGTGATAAAATTCCCGTTCAAAAGCCAGATCCAATGGCACTTCAACCCCCTTTAGAAAATTACGAAAAACGTCATAGAGAAGATTTTTTAATGGTTGGTGATATGCCCTCTGATATCATCGCTGGACGTGAAGCTGGAATGTGGACTATAGGAGTGGCAAGTGGAGTGTCAAAAAAAGAGGTTTTAATTGAAAGTCAGCCAGATTTACTAATCAGTTCGTTAGCTGAATTGTTACAGCTAATTGAAAACAAATAGCTCTTATCTAAATGTTTTAGACTTCTTTTATTCAGAATTTTTAGACAATAAATATAAAAATAAAATCAGTTACTATTTGTTTAATCTAATTTATTGAAAAATAAGAATATAACATTATTGTCAAAATAGATTTAATAAGAGTTGTTAAAGATGATGTTAAAAAGCAACAAGCGAATTATTGTTCTTTTACTAATTTTTTTGACTACTACAATGACATTTAGTTTTTTAATCTTAAATACTCAAGCAGGACCTTTTATACCAGAAAAACATGTTGATAATCAATGGCATTGGGATGTTAATGAAGGAGATCAGTTGTATTTCGAAGGAGAATTTATAATTGCTAATGGTACTACTGGTGAAGTGGAAATGATGTTTAAGGATATCTGGATCTTTAACATTACGTCTATTGAAAATAGGACTGTTGATTGGTTAGGAAAGAATGAAGTCTCTCAAGTAAATGCAACTCAGTGTTATTATAATGTCACTTCAGACGAATTAGAACCCTATGACTACTCTATGGAAATCGCACTTTTCGGATATAATAGTACTGACACAATAAAACATAGAATCAGAGCGGGTCGAAATGGGATGCCCTATTTACTTCCAATAAATGGTTCAAAGGGTTTGGAAGTTGATGTTTTAGCTCCAATTATAAATGAATCAATGTACTATCCCGCCGGACAAATGGGAGCATATAATATGTTTGATAGTTATACATCTGATCCTGGTATGAATAAGATCTCTTTCTCTAATTCTACAGATGGATTTTTTGTTGAGGAATATTTCTATGATAACGGAACGATGGATTATGGAAGTGCATATTTAATGGTTGATATGGGTAATGGTCCAATGTTTATTAATGCCTCAATGAGACAAGTATTTGACTATGATATCACCGATGAAATTGAGTGGGGTGTGAATGTTGGAGATGAAATTTTCTATGATTCGATAGAGAATGAATATACTGTTGATGATGCTATTGACTTTAAATTAAAAGTTACAGAAATTTCTGATATTCTACTTGAAAAGTCTAATAATGGTTTTTCAGGTGGTCTGATCTATATGGTATTTCAAGTTGTTTTTGCTGACAGGTTCATATGGAATGGTACAGATTATGAATTCATGGATAATAACATAGTAGGTGCGGCTAATAACTTTTATCCGCAGTATTATGATGAAATAGGTGGAGATCCAATATTGCCTCTCATCTGGCCTATCAATACTCCAATAGAAAAAATAGAATTTATGTGGAATCTTGATACACTGCGTATCTGGGAGGGAATGAACTTTGATGAGATTATTATTATGGAAAATGAATTTTTAGAGTTTGAATTAAGCAATTCTATAGGAATTGATCATGTAGAAATCATAATAAATAAAACAACTGGTATTACTCAATCATTTCTAATGCTAAATCCTTATGGTTTTATGTACTATGAGATAAAAACTCAAACTTTAGTAGATTGGTCCGTCGATTTTGGTCATGTCATTTATTAAAAAAGCAATCAAGACGAATTGTATGATATTAAAGCAACAATTATTGGAACTCATACAGTTTATGCGAATATGACTTGGCTCGTTGAGGATTATAATTATTATGATATTCCCTTGGTTTTACCTTCAGATCAACCAGAATATCAATTTTTCTCTTATATTGTAGCTTCTCTTGAAATTTGGAATCCATCCACAGAATCTTGGACTTACTTTGATGAAACTATTATTGCTATAGCAAATATCTATTGGCCTGTATCACCCTTAATATTTGAGGTTGGTGGACCTCCAATAATAATACCTGAAGGTACTACTAGCTCTGATCTAACAGATTTCTTTGTTATGTGGAGCAGTGTCTATGATGATATAACCTCTAATCCTGGTCATATAGTACTTAGAAATACTACATTAAATAGAGAATTACATTTTTATTTCGATGAAATTTCAGGTAGAATGACTATGATGTACGGTTGGACGAAAATGCCTTTTCCTGGATCAGAATGGTCTTATATGTCGGTTTATCCTAAATTTTACCAAGCACTCCATTCAGGTACCAACACTTTTACAGTAAGCAGTTATTTTCCTTCAGGTATAACTGTTACTATAGAAATGGATGTAATAGGTTCGGATTCTGCATATATTTCTACTTTCTTCCCTATGAATCCTGTGGATGAACCATTACCATTAGGTACATATTTTGCTTTCTTTGATCAATTATTAATCAATTATAGCTCAATTATTGGAAATGTTACCATGACAATTACACTTCCTTCAAGTATAGACCTTAGCAGTGTAGTATTTCTATTCTATGCGTATAACATGAGTGGAACAGAAGAATGGGATCCAGCACCGCCAGAATTCTATCTTACTTCTGTAACATATAATTTCGCTACAAATTCAATTATAATTGAAATGCCCACTTTCCCTTTTGGATTAATATCCGCTATGGGCTATATTGATACGGAAGATTTGCCTCCCGAAATCCCAGGGTTTAATATATTCCTCATATCCTTGATGATTGTTGTTATATCTGGAATAGTAATTAAGAAACTACACAAAAAAAGATAAAAATCCAATTTTAACTCTTTTTTTTAATTCTTCTTCTTTTTTATAGGTTTTATTTATTCCGAATAATCTTAAAGAGAATTTATACGATAACTAATCATACTTAATAGAATCGTAAGAGAATCGATAATTTTTTATATAAAAGATCCTTTAAGTAAAGTTATAATTCAGCTGAAAAAATTGAATTTTATTAAAATTTAATACTATTTTTAATAATTGGTTAGTGATTAGTATGGAACTCGAAAAATTTCTTCAATATTTGTCATTTTTCTAATTTCACACATAACTTCAGCATACAGATCTTTGTCATTTACGATTTTTAGAAGGAATTTGTTTGAACTCTCATTATTTCCTAATATTAGTAAACCTAAAAAAGTAAAGAATAAGAAAAAAATTAAGGAAAAAGTTTATTTAGGTATTTAGTTAGCTTTTTGAAATGTTGCTCAAATTCCTCTAATTCAAATGAATCTGTGATTCGATTACTCCAGATGTTGCTATATTTGAAGTTATAGTCTATGTTCTCATCGAATTGTTTCATCAAAAGAAATGCACTTATTTCGGCTAATACTTCATTTTTTGCATAATTCTTTGCATCAAGGTTTAAAACGGTAATGGTCAAGTAGTGGCTTAATTCATGCAATACAGTATGAGAAGATTTTTCATAGATTATAATTTCTTTTGAATCGGGATCATAAATGCCTTTGGTTTCTTGGTGATTGAACTGTTCTTTAATTTTGAGGTTAGGGAACTTATTTTTTGTAAATTCTAAGGCTGTGTTATAATCAATTTCTGCATTTTTCATTATTACCTTATCGATCTGCTCTTGCTCTTTCAAATAATTTTCATACTCGGTAGTTTGGCTTATATCAAACACGTTGCCTAATTTAAAGTAGGATAAAACTTTCTTATCTGGATCTTGGTCTTGTATGGTTTCATCTTGGTCTTTTCTAAAAATAGGGACGTTGATTTTATATCCTTTCGATCCTTTCAGCAAATAGATATTTTGTGTTTTCCAATTTAGATAACTGTTTAAAACTCCAACAAAATTGTTATCTTGCCTTTCTTCTGATTGAGCTAATACCATACAGATATTTCTTAAGCTGTAATTATGCATACTTTTATAATTTGCAACGATGCCTATAAAATCTTGAATGGTGTGTCTTTCTAGGAATTTATGATAAAGTTCTACAAGTTGCTTTTTTTCGGTTTCCTTTTGGGTTTTATATTCTTCTTTCTCCTTCTCTGTGAAGGTTTTCTTATAGGATTTTTTATTCTTGGCTTCCATGATAGTATTATAAAGGAATTTCCTAGTTTTAATTGTGAATGGGCTGTTGGATTTCTGATATATTCCATATATAAAGAGATAAATCACTACTTCGTTATTCTCTTCTTATAAAATAGGGTAAAACTCTACATAGTATTTATGAACTCTTTAAAAAATGATGAACAGAAACTAGAATTTGAGTATGAAGATGGAAATAAAATGGTATTTACTTATGAGTCCAGAGAAAAGCTATTACTTGACTTAGAACATTATTTTCCTTATTTATTTCCACAATATAAGCATTTGTTTAAAGAAATGCTGGAAAAACTGACTCAAAACACAAAAAATTAAAACTCTTTTTTTTTTGATTTTATTACAGGATAATATTTGATTTTTTTGCATTGATGTGATAATCAAAATGTTGATAGCCTGTAAACATTGAAAAAATTAAAGTGGATTCAATTCAGAGTCAGATAGAGACTCTAAGGAATTCTAAAGAAAGTATCAGAAATATAGAGCAGAAAATTCAAGATAATCCTAATCTCGTACAGCTTCATCTCAATCTCGAGTTTCTGCCAGGAATGATTGGATACGAACCTCATAGGCAAACCCTTCACGTCTGGAGCGAAGAGAATCCTGAAGGCATCGATGTCAACCCGCCATCTGATTTAACGCTGCCCGAGTTCGAGCTCTACATAAAGAATAAATTAGGATTAGATCGAAGTCAAGAAATCTCTCTTGCGTTAAGTTTAGTTGATGAAGTTACTAATGAGTTGATTCCCGTAAGGATTGGTGAGAAAATTGGTGTTTTAGATATTGACGAGCAAACTACTATCGGAGAGATTTTTGGAGAAATGTCGGGATATTCATTGACTATAATGCCTCTTACAGCAGGAGCTTGGGGTGGAACTTCTGATTCCTATTGGATTTATACTCCATTTAAAGAGGTCTCACCCACTGGAGTAGTTATTGATAGGAAATCAGAAAAAGTCTTTAATTTTAGGAGAAAGCTATTACCCTTAACTAGCTCAAATTATAAGATTGCTGATAACATTTTATTGAAAGCTTCTGATTCTGAAATTGAAGCTTTTTCTGATGAATTTGATAGTCAAGTAGTCCAATTAATGAAAGAAGTTTTTAATATAAAGTCATCCGAAGTGACTTTTGAAGATAAAAAAGCTTTTGTGCTTAGTCAACTGAAGGATATATTTGAAGATGCATATCTCTATAATGAGAAGAAGCTAGGTAGAGCATTGACTTCAAGAGAATTAGAATGGAATACAAGAATGACCAAATTTTGGAAAGATAGTTTTGTTAAAAAAGTCGATAAAGCTTCAGTTGTCCTTATTGACAGCATACTTACTGCTTCTTTTGAGTCTTCAGTTCTTCTTCAATTATTTGAAATCTCGAAGACCTTTGAACTTAAGAAGAGCTCCGAGGTTTTCACCAAGTTATCAAATTCTCTTTATAATCGAAAATTATTTACTGATAATCAGTTTAGAAATGAGATCAGGAATAACTTTTTAAATGAGTTCTTCGCTACATTTTTTGCCCAGAGAAATTTCAATGAGTTTAAAACTCCTTTAGCTAGTTTTGCCGAAAGAACAGGAGCTCTTGCAGAGTTACAAGTATTTATTAAATTTTTACCTAATGCTTTAAGACACACATATGAGAATAATGAGATTGATGCTGCTAGTATTTCCAAGATTATTGATAAATACTATTTTGGTTATGGTAAGAAATTATTTAGTGAACCATATTTCTCTGATGGAGTTGATAATTGGAGATATCCTGATTTATCTAATTGGTTATTCCTTGCTAATCAGATGAAGGATGCGATTATTCGAATACAACCAATTAAATTTGTTTCGGATCCTTGGACAATGAAGCATATCTTAGCGGATCTTTTATCTAGCATGTATATTCAAGTTCGGTATAATATGTTTGAGACTTTTGAGAAGAAAGGACTGCAAATAAAGAATTTACAAATTGAAGCAGCTTTAATAAGTTTAATACAAAATAATGATGGTCTTAATAATTTTGATGGTTATTTCTCGTTTGTTTTAAATGAATTAAGTGGTCTTGATTTTTACTCCTTATTTGGGAGAAATAAAGAGTATAAAGGGTCAAATCGAATATTACAAGAGGAGAAGATAATTGAAGCGGTAAATAAAAAAATATGGGAGAAATTGGGATATCAGCCAAGTTATACAGATTACCAAGCTGAACTTAAAAAATTAGTTAGCGATGTTGGTTTCATTTTAAATGAAATAATAAGTAAGCATAAGGTTGATAAGATATTTAGTTCTTCTGACCTTTCTGATATTCAAGATTTTATCAGAGATATTTCTAATCTTAAGGCTAGTGAGTTTAAGTCTCAATTTTCAGAATTTGAGTATATTGATGAAGATTCTGGAAATATATTTGAAGTCTCTGGTATTGATAGAGCCTCAAACTTTAATTATTACAGAATCACGGATATAAAATTAGAAGGTATCATAGAATCAGTCCAAGGAGGTTATCAAATTGGGGATGAGCATTTTAAAGAAGTGTACATTCTAAAGTCTAACAAATTGACACCAATTACTTCTTTAAACGAGATAAAAGATAAATCATTTAGAATTATTCATTCCAAAGAGGGAGATTTAGCATTAGCCGAAATTTCGCATAATAAGCTTGTAAAGACTCCTAATGACTGGTATGATGGAATAATATTGAATGGCAAATTAATTCGTAATGCTATCATTTCGGATTATTCTGGATATTTGTTATCTAGCATTTTTTATAACGCTAAGGAAAATAAATTTTCATTAAAAAATGTAAAAGAATTTAATAATGAATTTTTAGAAGGGAAAATAGGTGACAATGACTTTAAATATGGCATTAGAATACTTTTTTCTTTCGCAAAATCAGATTCAAATGGTTATTTGCATTCATTATTGCTTACAAATCTTATTAATCCTGCATTCGCTCCTCAAACATCAGAATTGTATCATAGTTTTCCATCTCAAATGAGCAGAAATTATTTTGAGAATCTTGAAGATCTTTACGAGTTTAAGAGCGCTAAGAGCCAATTAACAGAAGATGGAACATTTGAATTAATATCAGCAGAAAAAGATACCTCAATCATTTCAAAAGAAGATCTTTTTTCTGTGTTTCTTGATTTATTCGAATTCAAGAATTTATTAATTAAAGAGAGCTCTCATACTAGTAAGGAGCAATCTATTTCATTACTTATTCGAAAATTCCTTGGAGCTTTGAATTTACAATATGATCCGTTCTCAGGAGAAATTGATCCAACCTCTATTCGGGAGATATCTGATGTAGAATTGATCTTTAGTGAGTTGTTTAAAGAGGGGAATAAGTTAGATGATCAAGCTGTTCAGAACTTCCTCTTCCTTAAAGAGAATGAAGATGGAAAATTTGTGCCTGTAGAAAAAGAACATTTTGATTCTGGTGAATTTACATTTAAGAAGTGGTTAAAAGATATCTTTGTAAGGGTAAAAGATTATTCTGGTTCCAATAAGCATATTTTAGAAGCTCAAAAATTGTTAGAGAAATATTCCAAAAATATTATTAATACTAATAGTGATCCTAAGTACTTTGATAAACAGAACGGAGAGCTACAAGCAGGTAAAGCGATTTTTGAATCCATCAATCGATTATTTGGTCATATTACGTTAATGTTCGTCTTCACTCATATGATTGATTTTTATCAATATAAAAGAGGATATAAGCTCGATATCCTTACCGCTCCAAGTAGAGAGGCTTTATTAGATTCTGTTAGAAAACTTGGGATTAAGACTTTGATTAAGACGACTCAAATTGATACTCCATTAGGTAGAAAGGTGATTCTTAATAATCTTTTTTCCCTATTTTTCTTAGACTCTTATATGCACCTTCCAGTTTCAGGTGATATTGAAAGTTCTACTAACATGGTATCGTTCGGTTATTCACCAATGCCTTTTATAGAAGGAAGCTTGAAGACTAATTCACTTAAGGAATTCCATGTTGAAATTCAAGATCAATTCTACTTTCAATATTATAGCCATTTTTCAGAACTTTATGCTGGTAGCGGTACTAAAAATGTAATCAGAAATTTGTTTTATGAATCAGGAAAGGAGATTATGAGTGTTGTTGAGAAGAAGATACGAGCCTTTATTGATTCGATGGATTTTAATTCAATAAAATATAAACAATCATTTAAAGATTCGTTATACAATCGATTAGTCTTAGCTACTGAACGGGAGATTTTTGATATGTTAAATTATCGGTTTACAGACGGTTCTTATAATATACGATTCCAAATTGAGAATCTTTTGACTGGAATCAATGAAGAAGATCTTGCTACTGACACATCTAAGTATTTTAATTATAACAAGGAAGAAAATACTCATGAGAGAGACATTATTTTCCATACTGTCTTAGTTAATGGAGAACCTTTCATATTACGCTTCTCTAAAAGTGATTTTGAGGGCAAGGATATTAGGATTTGGAGAAGTGCTATTCGTCATCATGAAGGATCTAAGGTTACTGATTTTAGACAAGCAGATGTAGATTTCAGTGTATTTAATAAAGGAGCTATTGATGATAAAGTTCAGGTTCTTAGGGAGATAATTGAAAAAAATAGTGGTAAAGTAAAGATCTATTTAGCTCCTAATGTTGGAGAGAAATTAATTGATGGAAAGACACTTAGTTATGGGTATCAATATGCCTACTCGACTCTGAAGAAAATTTTACCGCCTACAACTATAGCCTCAGAGGCGAGATATATAGTTATTGACCTTTCAAAAGATAGTAAAGGTAATTATATAGATTCTCTGACCAAAATGAAGCTTCAGTACGTAGTTGCTTTATCAATGGCTTACGCTCCTTCACAATCTAACCGTAAAAATACCATGGACTTTATGTTTATTATGAAGCAGTATAGCGAGGATATTACATACGAATACGAGAAAGCCATATGTATTTTTGACAGGAATAAATTTTACAAATTGAATGAGATATATTCTGTGAGACAATCTGATAGACTATATAAGCAAATAACTCTGACGGGTTTTGAGGATTCTTTAATTTGGAAAACTAAGTGGGAGAATGATTGGTCTAAAAATAATAGATATATGCTGGTAAATTATGAACAAATCTTTAACATATACGGTTTTCTACCTTGGTGGTAAGAATTATTAAGTTAACTCCCTCCATAAATTTAAATAATTCATTTTTATTCTTTTTCTTGTTAATAAAAAAAAATATATTGGTGATTGTTATAAAATCTGAAGTTATTATAAGAGATCGACTCTATAAGATTGAGAATGTGTTTTATAACAATAGATTAGGTACGCTTACAGAATTAACAATAACAGACACTAATTTTAAGAATTTTGATGATATTGAAAATCTTGAAGAACTATCTAATCTTGAATGTCTAAAGATTAGTAGAACTCAGCTGTCTTCAATTGAAGGAATATACTATTTTAAGAATTTGAAAATCGTAATGTTAACTTTTAATAAAATTAGAAATATTGAAGGTCTAAGAAATTTATCCAATTTAAGGGAAGTGTGGTTTGATGGAAATCAGATTGAACAGATTGAAGGGCTCGACAATTTAACGAATTTAGAAGATCTGAGAATTAATTCAAATTATTTGAAGAAAATTGAAGGTTTAGATAGTTTAAAGAGTCTCAAAGTTTTATTCCTTCAAGATAATCAGATATCTGAGATTTCAGGATTAAATAATCTCTCGAATTTAACGAGTCTTCATCTTGAAAATAACACGATTCAGGAAATAAGGAGCCTTGATTCACTCCAAAAGCTTAAAAGATTAAATCTCTCAGGCAATAATATAAATGAGATTAAAAATCTTGACAATCTGGCAAGCTTGGAGGAACTTTATTTGGATAATAATCAAATACCTGTTATAAAAGGACTTGGACATTTGAAAAAGTTGCGTGTTATTACTTTAGAGAAAAACCCTCTTCATAGGCAATACGTAAACAGCGTTTATACAAGTGAGAGTTATCCTCTCTATTTAAAATTCCCATAAATTGTTTATTTGCTATTTAAGACATTAAAGAAGATAATACTTTTTCTCGTATTATCCTAACCATTAATTTTTTATATAAACAAGTCTTTAAGTAAAATTAAATTGACTTAAAAGTTTGAATTTTATTAAATTTTTACGACTTTTTTAATAAAAATGAGTTGAGACATATGGAACTTGAAAAAGTAGAGAAGAAAGGTATGGACATCGCCCGAGAACTCGACCTCAAGAAAAGTATCGAAGAGAAAATGCAAGAGGAGCTCAAATATGAGAAACGCCATCAAGATTGGACTTATAAGATTTTAAAATATAACCCAATCGACCCACTCAACGATTTGTATCGATACATTATTAAGAGGTTGGACTTGAAGCAGATTGAAGGGCGGCTCCAATGGTGGTTAGCTTATTGCTTTTGCGCCAATTCGGCGTAAGCGAGCATATTTACATCAAATGGGCTGCGCGTACCTTCTGGAACTTCAAAGCAGAATATCCGAAGGGTAATATATTCCCAGAATGGGGTCCGGGCATTCTGGTTTCAAATCACGAGTCACATATCGACCCATTCTTTCTGGGGTCAGCTTGTCATAGAAGAATTCGCTACATGAGTAAATTAGATAACTTTAAGACGCCTATTGTAAGGACACTTTTCAATAATCTTGGAGCATTTAAAGTTGATCGTGAAAACCCTGAACGAGGATGGGAAAAAGCGAAGGAAGTGATCCTGGGAGGTGAGTGGGTAGGGATATTCCCTGAAGCCACAAGGTCTAAAGATGGAACCTTAGGGGAATTTAAAACTGGAGCTGTAAGGCTTGCTATTGAGATGCAAGTACCAATTGTACCGATGGCTGTAATTGGCTCGAGAAATGCTCTACCTAAAGGTAACCTAGTAATGAAACCAACTCAAGTAAAAGTACGCGTTGGTGATCCAATTTATTATTCTGATTATGACATTAATACAATCTCTTATGAAGAGATAAGAAGATTGACTGATGAGTTGAGAAACACTGTATTTGAACTACGAGAGGGTGTTTATGGGGAAGAAAAAGAAGAACTCTCAATTGGTTCACCTGAAAAAGTTGAAAAGGAATCTAAATTTAATTTCATGGGTTACTTGAAAGATCAAGGAAAAGGTATTCTTAATCTCATTGATGATTCTTGGTACGCTCTTTTAAGAAGTTTAGAGGAGTTTGGAGTAAGGAAGCAATTTCAAAACACAGTGCAAGCTTTCTCAGGAGATTTAGTATGTAATTGGTCAGATCTCATGATGCCATATAGAGCAATTGATTTTGATAAATATATTCCAGCAGAAGGCGCTGCACTTATTTGTCCTAGTCATAATTCTGAATGGGATGTACTTATACTGGCAGCAGCTATAATGCATCATGAACCCCGACGTGTAGCGTATCAGATGGCAAAACAATCGCTATTTAAAATTCCACTTGTTAATGCTTGGGTCAGAAATCATCATGCGTTCCCTTTAAAACGAGGAGAACATGATGTTGACGCTTTCAATTATGCGAAGGAACTTCTTAGAAGTGGTGAAGTTGTAATCACCTACCCCGAAGGAACTACGAATCTTGGACATGGTCAACTTTTAGAAGGTCATACTGGTCCTATGCGATTGGCCATCGAAACACAAGTACCTATTATCCCAATCGGTATAACTGGAACAGAAGCCACCTATCCTAAACATGCGAAAATGTTGAAGTTTTATAAAGGCCAAATTATCAAATGCGGTCCCCCATTCATGGATCATCAAAAGTATTGGGGCAAGCCAATGCCGGATTACGATGAAATTAAGAGATTAACAGAAAAGATGATGGATCAGATCAGAGATTTACTTCTTTATGATACACCTGATGCGTGAGTTATTGAGGAAATATATATATGGAAACAAGTGAGCAACCGAGCAAAAAAAAAATAAAAGTTGGAATTCCGAGAGCTCTTCATTTTTATAGGTATTTTCCATTTTGGAAAAAATTACTTGAAGAATTAGATGTTGAAATCATTTTAAGTCCACCAACTAATAAGAAGATAGTCGAGGAAGGGGTAACACACGGGTTTGGAGAACTATGTATTCCTATAAAGATATACTATGGTCATGTGTTGAAATTAGTTCGAGAACATCCTGATTTGGACTATATCTTTGTTCCAAGATATGTAGCAGAAGTAAAAGACGCTTACTTCTGCCCTAAATTCTTATCGCTCCCAGATATTATCAAAATTTTACCAGAAGTGCCAAAAATATTAAATTTTGAAGTGAATGTAAAGGAGTTTCCAATAGCAACATCCACAATCGAGCTTGGAAATGAATTAGGGAGAACTCAAAATCAATCTTTAAATGCATATAGAGAGGCTCAAAAATATTTTGATGAATATCATAAATTTTTACGAGATGGAGCTCCAGTCAATCACGTATTACGGTTAGTGGAAAGAGATCGTCCATTTACCTTACCTAAGAGAACGCACAAGGGTGACATTAAATTCTTACTTTTAGGGCATGCTTATAACATTTTCGATACCTTTATTAATTTAGATTTCCAGAAAAAACTACAAGATCAAGGGGTTGAAGTTTTAACAATTGAAAATTTACCAGAATCACTATTCAAAGAACCAGTGATTATAAATAAAC
>CAYPFJ010000022.1:0-44100 GCA_964409945.1 uncultured archaeon
GAATGAAACACAAATGCAACAGATATCTATATTATCTCCTAATGCTACAATTTCTTTAATTGAAAATTATAAAGTCATTGAAAAGAAAAAAGTGGAACTTCCAAAAACAATTAAAAAATTAATATTATGTATCAATGAGACATGCATTTCAAATTCAGAAAAAGAACCCATATCAACTGAGTTCATGGTTCTTGAAGGAAAACCTTTGAAAATTCAGTGCTTATATTGTGAAAGGATTTACAAACTAGAGGAAATCGTATTTACTTCAAAAGAAAAGACAGAGAAAAAAATAATACAAAGAATACAATTATAAAGATGAAGGGATTATTCTTATAGAAATAACTCTAGGACTGATGAAAATTCCGGTATAAAATTAAGTATTGTATGAATAAAAACACCGAAAATCATAAACAAGAAGAAAAACATACCTATACCTGGAAGAATTATATTTTTCCAATTCCACTCTTCTTTATCATATTCATAATTATAAATTATAAAACTAACTACGAAAGGAAATAAGAACCACCAAATTAGCATCCATAGAAGCATAAACCACCCTATTAATCCAAATAGAAGTCTTCCTATGATTGCACTTAACACTCCAGTAAGTGCCCGAATCCAATATAACTTTGTTTCCTTTTCTAATCGAAGATCCAAAATTGTTAATGGTTTTTTTTCAGTTTGAATTGTCTTTTTCTGTAGTTCTTTCTTCTTCTTTCTTAGTAATTTATGTCTTCTTTTTTTAATATCTACCTTCTTGTGCTTTCCCATAATTATTATTATAAATATTATTTATTATAAAAATCATTATATATTATTGATAGATAAGGATTTAAACATAATATGATTAACATAACCAAAGAATTTTCTAATTTTGACGTATTTGTTATTGTCAAAGAATTAGATTTAATATTGACTAATGGTACAATATTAAATATCTATGAAATAGAAGATTTATTGATAATTAAAATTAATACTAATTTTGGAAAGAAAAATTTAATTATTAAAAAAGATTCTCGGATAAATTTAACAGATTATGATTATCCTGTTCCAAATTATCCCAGTCAATATATTGGATCTTTAAGAAAACTTTTAAGAAATCGTAGGATATTAAAAATTTCCCAACACCAATTTGATCGAATCATCGTAATCGAATTAAGCAATAAGGAAAATAAACCTTGGAAATTTGTAATAGAATTATTTAATAAGGGAAATTTTCTCCTTATAGATGAAAATAATATTATTAAAATTGCAAAAAAATATAGAATTTTTAGAGAGAGAGAACTCCTTGCTAAAAAAGAATATTTTTTTCCTAAAAGTCAAGGAAAGAATTTTATTACGTTGAATAAAGAAGATTTTAAAGATTTATTTAAAAACTCTGAAGTCGAAATTGTGAGAGATATTTCAAGAAATATCCACATATCTGGTTTATATAGTGAAGAAATATGTTATAGAGGAAAAATTGATAAAAAACTTCTTGGAAAAAACCTTTCTGATGAAAAATACCAAAATTTATATGATTCTTTTAAAAATTTAAGAAATCAATTATTATTTGGTAAAATTGATGCTCAGATCATTTTTGATCAACAAGAGAATCAAATATCTGTACTTCCTTTTAATCTCGAAATCCTTAGAGATTACGATAAAAAACATTTTGTTACATTTAATGAAGCTGTTGATGAATTTTTTTCTAAAATAGACTCTGAAGCCTTAAAGAGTCCAAAAGATCAAAGAATTGATGAGCAAATTAAATCTCAAGAAAAAATTTTGCAAAATCAAAAGGGATATCTTGAAGAGCTTAAGAATAAAAAGAAAAAATATTACGAAATTGGAGAATCAATATATACTAATTTAAATTCGTTAGAAAAATTATATTCTGTGATATTGGAAGCAAAAAAAAAAGGTTATCAATGGGAAGAAATTAATAATAAACTGCAAACTGCAAAGTTGGAATCTTTAAATGGAACGGAATTCTACGAAAAAGTGATTCCTTCAACTAATCAACTTTTAATAAGAGTTAATGACTATAATGTTTACATTGACTTAAAAAAAAGTATTGGACAAAATGCTAATTATATATACTCCAAGGGTAAAAAAGCTGAGAAAAAAATACAAGGAACTATAATCGCTATTGAAAAAACTAAGAAAAAAATTGACAAGTTAAAACTTGAAAAAGAGTCAATTGAAGCCGAAGTTGATTTCCTCATTAAAAAGCCAAAGAAAAAATGGTATGAGAAGTATAGATGGTTTATATCTTCTGATGGATTCCTAATTATCGGTGGAAGAGATGCTAGTTCGAATGAAACTATTTTTAAAAATTATATTGAAGCAACAGATCTAGTATTTCATACTAACTTCCCTGGCTCTCCGTTAGTAGTAATTAAAAACACAGAAGATAGAAAAATCCCATTAAATACTATTCAGGAAGCTGCTGATTTTGTAGCAAGTTATTCACGAGCATGGAAAGAAAACTGGGGCGTTGTTGATATATTTTATGTACACCCTAATCAAATTTCAAAAAGTCCTCCTTCAGGTGAGTTTTTACCAAAAGGGTCTTTTATTATTTCTGGTAAAAAGAATTTTATTAAAAATGCAAAGACTGAATTGACAATAGGATTAAAAATTATTGATTTAGAAGTGGATTTAACTGAAACAAGTAAAGTTTTTTACCCAAAGATCATTTCTGGTCCGGAATCGGCAATAAAAAAGCAAACCAAATATGTAGTAAATATTATTCCCTCAAAATCAAGTGGTCTCACCAAAGGAAAACTAGCTAAAGAAATCAAATCTTCTTTTATTAAAAACACTGATAAAGATTCAAGGATTTGGGTTAAATTATTATCTATAGATGAAATTATTTTATATTTACCCAATGGGATTTCAAGGATTAAGATAAATAATTAAGTTGATCTAACCCAGTTTTTAATTTTTGTAATATTTCTATGATTATCAAATAAAATCCCATCAATACCTAAATTAATTAGAGATTTAATCTGAAATATTGGATTTTTATATGAGATAAAGTCCCATGCTAAAGATTTAATATTATTATTATGGCAAATTTCAATAAATTCTAAAGATATTAGATTCGACCTTAGATTTATTAAATCTGGTTTAAATTCTAATTGTTTAAATCTCCCTAATCTCAAAAAATCTTTGATTTTGAAACCCACTCCTTTAGTAATATTATAGCATATTCTACTTTTTGGATAGATCTTTTTAATTTCTTGTAAACCTATTAAATTCCTCCCACTAAATATACATTCTTCTAATATGTTGAAATTGTTAACTATTTCTAGAATTCCATCCGTTATATCATCTTCTTTTAACTCAATTATAAACTTTATTCCTCCTTTTAACTCTTCTAAGACTTCTGATAAGAGTGGAATAGCACATTTATGATTTTTAGTTCTATATTTTTTAATTTCATTATAATTGAAGTTTTTTAGTTTCCCAGAGCCATTTGTGGTTCTATTTAAAGATGAATCATGCAGAATAATGAGTTCTTTATCTTTAGTTTTCCGGACATCAAATTCAATAAATTCCGCCCCAAATTCTATAGCTTTTCTAAATGCTTCTACAGTATTTTCATCAAAACTAGTTCTAGTTCCTCTATGTCCAATGAATAAAATTTCCGAACCCATTTTTAACTTTATGAAAAGTTCTGTTTTAAAACTCTTGGACTATATATAGGTAGATTATTATGATAGCAAGTCCAAAAAGCGTAAAAGTAAAAACCCAAATATTTAAGATAGTTTGCCCAATAGAAAGCAAGAATAGAAAAAGTAATTCTTTCCAATTTAATGGTTTACCAATTAATTCTTTATAATTTCCAACACTCGTTATCATAAACAAAAAAAAAAACATAATAGCTAATACTTTAATTGTGATATCAATAAAATTCCAAAATATATCTTTATTCATAAAAATGGTTATAAATCCAGTATTAAAGAAGAGAGATATAATAAAAAAAATTCCTCCTAAAATGGCTGAGATTATTACCGATCTATACGCGAATTTTTCGTTAGATCGATATTTTTCCTTTGATTTTAGCTCCTTTTCTTGTTGTTTAGGAATTTTTGACATTTTACCGTTTTACTCTTTTAATATCTGCTTTCAATCTTAAAATTTTATATATATAAAACCCATAGAGAATTCCTATAATGCTAAAAACTACTATACAAAGTGCAAATAAAATTATATTAGTAAGTGATGGTAATGTAGAGGGTAATGATATTAGGTTTATGAGAACTGTGGTGCTTTTTTTAATTCCGTTTGGATAAATCGGTACATCTCCATAAGTAATATTAAAAGCATAGGTATTACCATAATCTAATACTACATCTTCCACATTATCAAGAGTATTCTTAATAGGAATAGAAAATTCATATGTGGAAGTAACCCCGTCTAAGTTTGCAGCGCCATTACCATTAACTTCAGTATCAATAGAAAAAATACTATTGTTAATATAATAGTCAAAATAATTAAACTTATCCACTGAAATATTAGAAAATTGAATAATTTTCGCGTCGATAAAATCTTCTTTTGCCTCAGAAGAACTATTTGAAATAATAAGTCCTATAAATTCAGTGATATTATGATATCCTTGTTCTAATTCAAGTTGTACTGAAATATAGAGATTAAAATCATTTTGCATAACCCACAAACTAATGGGTAAACCTTTAGGAGGTAAACCTCCTAAATTAATCTGAACTTTCATGGCTTTATTCCATTCTCCTGAAAAAAGATCAATATATCCATCAATTACTGGTGTATCTCCGAACTTAGAATCGATTTCTTCAGTTGTTCCATAGCCATTTAATGCAAAAAGGAATGGAATAATGGTCAAATTTACAATTAGTATGCAGATTATGACTCTGAAACTTAGTTTCTTCAAGATTAATAGGCCATTTAATTTTAAATTGTTCTATTTTCTGTATTAACTGATATTAAAATTGATAATTAAAATTTAATTTAATATTTTTCGCATATTCTTTGTATTTTTCTGAAGTTTCAACATCAAATTTAGTAATTAAAAGTAAATAATAAAGAAAATATTATCAGATTAATCTGATTTAGATAGTACTAATTCAGGGAAGGTAATTTGGGAGCATAATAACGCAATTAAACTTATTTAAATACACTACAATATAATTTATCAGACTCTTAATTTCTCGTTTTGCTTCTGATAAATTTTTATTATTAAATTCTGCAAATGGTTTAGGTCCTATAGCGACAAGTATTCCAGACAGATCTTTTTCTCTTTTGATGAAAAACCAAAATGGTTTTCTTTTTTCATTATCTTTAACAATTATTAGCATCCAAGGATTAAGGGTCCAGTTATCTTTATTAGGTCCTATTACTTTTTCTATTGCTTTTTGTGTAAAATATTTTTTAGTTATCTTGATTGTTTTAAAAAGAGCATTAAAATAACTTCTTTTTATCTTTAGGTATCCTCCAAAAAATACTTTAGCATCAAATAGTTCGAGTTCTTTAGCTTCGCCATCTGAGAATTTTAAAAAAACTTTCCATATATCCATGGTTAATTTTCTTTGCTTTTTTTAAGTCCAATTTCTTCTATTTTTATTTCTTTAAATATATTTTTAATCTTATCTAAAGAAGCTTTTAAATCTTTAACTTTGATTTCATCTAAACTAAGATTCAAATAACATTCATAAAATAGTTGTTTCTTAATTATCATTGCTCCCGATGTATGAATAACTTGAAAATTCTGGAAAATTTTTGAGATGTCATCAAAAATTTCATTAGAAAAATCAAATCCTGAGAATGTTACTTTTAAAATTTTTTCTTTTTTTAGTGGATAAATTGATAATTTTATTGAGTTTTCTATTGTTGATTGAACTATTAAAAGAAATGGATTTTTCTCTATATTTCTAATGTTTAATAAGGAAATTTTTAGATTAGCTTTAGAAGTGTCATTAATCGGCTGAATATATGCTTTTGTTAACTTATATACCCTCATTTTTCATTAAGAAATGATTTTTTCATTCGTATCTATTAAACTTTATTTAATCGGTTTTTTATAGTTCTTATTGTCCCTGAAGTTTTTTTAGGTACCAGTATCACCCTGAGTCCATTAATTTCTTGCACGAGGCTTAAAGAGGAAATTAATATTTCTTTTGTTTGGTGAGTGCATCTTATAATTCCATAGTTTTCTTCAAGGTTAAGTTCTATTAACCATAACCCAATTTTATTAGCTTCTTTCAATCCAAAATATCGCCAGATTGATTGCCAAATTGATTTTACTAGAGAATTTTGAGTAATATCTGTTTTATTTTCTGTAATAATTTTAAAAAAGATATATCTTTGCCTTTCTTTTCTAACTATCGTAAATCGCCCCCTCTAATTATTCTCACTTCCGGTTCAATATTATTCAAATTTCGTTTTTTAGATTTTTCCAATAATAAAATAGGATTAACATTGAAAATTTTTTTAGCTCTATCTAAAGGAATTCCTAAAAGAGAATTACAAATACTTATTAAAGCTCTTGGATGTCTAAAATCATATATATTATTAAAATTTCCACTTATAATAAAATTACCTTTTAACTTTAGTGTTAACTGGATGGTTTTATATAAGTTTCTGAAATTTTTTGATTGATTTATTTTATTTCGCACCATAATTGGAGCCATTGAAAATTCTAAAAATGATTTATTTTGTTTAGTCAGTGAAACAACGCCAGGAGTAAGTGTTTTCATTATTTCGGGATTTGAAAACGAAACTATATCTACTCTTGAATCTCTTGCGGCGTGTAATTGCACTTCTTTATTTAAAGATTCAATTGAAAGAATATCAGAAAAATTATTAAAAGCTTGAATTCTTCTTTTAAAGCTTTCGAGATTATCACATCTTAAATTAATTCGATAAAAAGTATTTAAATTCGTCTCTCTTTCTATACTTTTCTTACTTTCTAAGGATATTGTACTAAACTTATTTTTAGGTTCAATAATTACATTTTTTATTCCTAATTCTTCACATAATTTTAACTTTTTTAAAACATCGTTAAAATCATTGAAATCTACTAGCAATCTTAATTCAAAATATGACAAATTTACTACAACCTCAAAAGAACTGCTTGACTCTTTATAATTATGTTAAGAATGGTATAAATAAAAAAATTTTATTATAAATAAATATTTAAATTGATAGCTTTTGAAATTAAGTGATGATTTCTATTGGTTAAAAAAAGAAAACTTTCAGAAATCAGAAAAAAGATCGAAGATGGTTCGGCAGTTATATTAACCGTTCAAGAATTGTTAGATCGGATTAATGAAGGCAAGAAGGTTAATTTTGAAGATGTAGATGTTGTTACAACTGCAACCAAAGGACTTATGAGTGGAATTATGGGCATCTTCTCTTTTCGCCTTTCACCACCTAAAACATTGAGAAAGTTTACCGAAGTTGATATAAACGGAATACCAGCTTTTCCTGGACCATGCCCAAATGAATATTTAGGTATTGTGGATCTGATTATTTATGGCACTACTCAAAGTAAAACCATTGATAATTATTGTGGTGGTTCTCTTTTTAGGGAAATCGTTGAAGGAAAATCGGTAACAATCGTAGCTATGAGTGCTGAAGGTGAGACTATTGAAAAACAAATGAAATTAGAAGATATGCAATTTGCAAAATTAGCAGGCACTAGACAAGCTATTAAAAATTATAACGCAATGATTAACTGTGAAACATATCAAGTTAACACTATTTTCTCGTGTCTACCTTTTTCACCTAATAAAACAGAGATAACTTTTTCGGGGTGTGGTGCACTTAATCCTTTTCAAAACGATCCTAATTTCGAATCATTTGGTGTTGGATCTCCTGTTCTTGTAAATGGAACTATTGGACATCTAATAGGGCCTGGAACCCGTAATTATATCGAAAAGCCTAATATGATGACTATTGCTCCATTTGAAGGAATGAAGCAAGAGTATATGGGTGCTTTCAAAACTTCTTATGGATTAGAACCTATCTGTAGTATAGCCCTTCCTATTCCTATACTAAATGAAAAAATATTCAATAATATAGTGAAATCTGATAAATTTGTTAAATTAACGATTTTAAGTCTTGTAGGGCGTGAAAAAGTAGGAGAAATGACTTATGGTGATGTCTGGGATAATAATTTTATGATGAAATTTAATCCTGATGCGTGTAAAAATTGTGAAGAATGTAAAGCTATTGATAAATGCCCAACTGATGCATTTATTATAAAAAAGGGCATGATCTCTGCTATTGATCGATCTCGTTGTTTTAATTGCGGTACTTGCACTCATTTATGTCCAGAAGCATTTGAATTAGATCTAAAAAGAGTTAATTTCGAAGGTAATTACGTCCCAATTGTTTTAAGACAATCGGATAGACATGGAGCAATAAAATTAGCAGAACATTTAAAATCGATGATTTTAAAAGGGGATTTTCCTTTAAAAAAACCAGTTAGTAAATTACATTTTGCAAAAAGAGTAAAATAAAATTCAGTATATTAAGAATGACAGAATTAAAATTATCAAATTTTGATCAAATTGGTATCCTTGTCAAAGATATTGAAAAAGCGGCAGAATTCTATGAAGCATTACTAGATTTTAAGGGAAAGATCAATATTGTTGAACAAACCAGCACTGTAAATTATAGAGGAAAGGAAGTAGAATTTAAAATGAAAAAGATAATGCAAAACTTTAGTGGTAAACAGTTTGAAATTATTGAATTATTGGAATCCACTGGGGATCATTTATATTCAGAATTTCTTAAAGAAGGTAAAGTGGGCCTACATCACTTAGGCGTATATACTAAGAATGCTGAGACATTCATTAATTATTTTAAGAACGAATACAATTTAGATGTAATTCAAATAGGAAAAGTTGGAAAAGTTAAATTTTACTATTTAGATACTAAAAAAGTTTTAGGTTATTATCTCGAATTGATTGCACTCTAATTTGTATATATTTGGTGAATCTCTTTTTATAATAAACTTTATTTTTTATTTTCTATAGGTCTAATTATGTCAAATCAAATATTAAATGGCGGCGATTTAGTTGTTAAATGTCTTTTAAAGGAAGGTGTTACTAAAATATTTGGCATAGTTGGTGGTGAATTATTAAGAATCTATGATGCCATTGAGCGTTGGGGCAGAGAAGAAGGTATAGATACAGTAATGGTCAGACATGAACAAGCAGGAGGGCATATGGCAGATGCGTGGGCGAGAGCTACAGGAGAGATTGGTGTTTGCCTTGGAACTGTTGGTCCCGGTGTAACTCATCTTGTGCCAGCTATAGCCGCAGCTAATGCAGATTCAATTCCTATGCTTGTTATTGGAGCACAAATAGGTCGTATGTTCGAAGACACTGGCATTTTACAAGGGGGAATTGATCAAATAGCATTAATGAAACCGATTACAAAAACCCAAATTCAAGTTGAAGAACCAGAAGAAATTCCGCACGCGATTCAAAAAGCAATAAAAACTGCTTTATCAGGAAGAAAAGGTCCGGTATATTTAGAATTCAGGGAAACTGCATTAGTTAGAAAGGCTACTGATGAAGATTTTAAAAAGGTTTTAGACCCAGAAAATTATAGGGCATTAAATAGACCTAACGGTTCTTTAGCAGATATTGAAAAAGCTATTGAAATTTTAAAAGAGACAAAAAAACCTCTTATAGTTACTGGTGGGGGAATAATAGCCTCAGAAGCTTCAGAGGAGATAAAAACTTTATCAGAGACATATATGATACCAACAAGCACTACTATTAACGGTATTGGTTCAATTGGAAGAGACAAAAAGAATTTTTTAGATTCTTATTTAATAAATAATGCTTATAGGACAGCTGCTACGGAAGCTGATGTAGTTTTATCATTTGGGTGTAAATGGGATTATTCAATATTTTATGGAGCATCCCCAATGTGGAGTCAAAATCAAAAAATTATCCAAATTGATATCGATCCTAATGAAATTGGAAAAAATAGACCGATTGAAGTAGGAATTGTTGGAGACTGTAAGGCTGTAATTAAACAACTTTTAAAAGAAATGGAAAAATCCCTACCAAAAGATAAAATAACTGAATGGTCCGAATGGAATACTTATTTACAAGACCTTTGTAAGAATCAATTGAATACGAATTTAAAAATTCTTGAATATAAAAAATTACCAATGAAACCAGAAAGACTTGTTTATGAAGTATTTGATTATATCCCAGAGGATGCACAAATAGTACTTGATGGGGGAGATATTGTTGTATTCTCATATAAGTTTATTAACTTAAAACCTCGTCCTCCAAGGTCTACATTTTTCCCAATTTCTATGGGACATTTAGGTGTTGGAATTCCTTATGCCATTGGAGTTAAAATGGCAAAACCAGATAAACTTGTAATTTGTTTGAATGGCGATGGAAGTTTTCTATTTAATGTACAAGAATTAGAGACCGCTGTAAGATTAAATTTGCCAATAATTGTTGTTATTGCTAATAATTGTGCATGGGGAATGATAAAGAGCAATCAGAAAAAAGGTTTTAACAAAAGATACTGCGATGTTGATTTACCTTCAATTGATTATTCAGAAATTGCTAGAGGATTTGGATGTTATGGAGAAAAAGTAGAAAATCCTGAAGATATAAAACCTGCCTTACAAAGAGCTATTGATTCTAAAAAACCAGCGGTAATTAATGTTAGTATTGCTTTTGAAACACCTCCTCCAATGAGATTATTAGCTCAATATAAAAAAAATAAAGGTTTATTTGGAAAATAAAATCTAATTAAAAGTGAAATAATATGTCAGAAGAAGATTTTTTGAAAGGAAAAGTCGCTTTAATAACTGGAGCTGGTGGTGGTGGATTTGGAAGAGAAATGGCAAAAGTGTTTGCAAGGAAAGGAGCAAATTTAGTTATTAATGATATTAATAAAGAAGGTTTAGAACAAACACGAGATATTATCCGTAAAGAATATGATGTTGAGGTTCTTATAGTAAAGGCTGATATTTCGGATTCTGGACAAGTAAAACAAATGGTTGAGCGTGTATTTGAAAAATTCGATAACCTCTTTTTATTAGTAAATAATGCCGGAATTGATGGTGGATTATATACTTCTTTAAAAGTAAAAGAGGAAATTTATGACAAAGTCATGGCTGTCAATTTAAAAGGAGCTTGGAACGTTACGAAAGCTTTTTTTAAACAAATGAGAAGACAAAAGCATTTTACACCAATCGCGGGAAAAATAATTAACATTGCTTCTTGTGCAGGAACGCCGAATGGGACTAATCCATATCTTGGGGTTTATAGTGCAAGTAAAGCTGGCTTATTAGCGTTTACTAGATTATGGGCTCTTGAATTAGGCTCCAACAATATTACAGTTAATGCAATTTCGCCAGGAGTATTTTTAACACCTATTTATAATAATGATCCTAAACTTATCAGAGATTTTTTAAAAACCAGAGGTGTAAAAATACCTATAGATAAAATTGGTGAAGCTAAATGGGTAGCTGATGTCGCATTATTCTTAGCTTCACCGGTGGCAGACTACATTACGGGTCAAAATATAATCCTCGATGGTGGAATGACGATTAGTATAAATAAGTTATAATATTATCCAAAATTCTAAAAAGCCTTGATAAAATAATAAAAATTTATTTACCTCGACCTTTATTTGCTCTAATACTTGGTCGTGTTTTTTCTGATCCCCAACCTTTCTTATGAAGGCCTCGAGCTCTTTTTCCTGCAGATGTAAGACCACGAGTTACTCTCTTCGTATGTTGTGGTTCAGTTATCCAATTAATTTTGGGATCTGACTTAATAACAGGATGATTAGGATCAACTAAAATTGTCTCATAATACCAATGTTTCCCATCAGCATAGACTTTATAACTATTTAGAACCTGCATATTTGGATATTTTCTCTGAACTCGTTCCTCAGCAATCCATTGAAGATTCTTACCTGTTGTGTATCTAGAAACACCCAAGGCTCTTGGTTTTCTTCCTCGTTTTGGGCGAATTTTATGCATGCCACCTTTCCTTACTCTTGCTCTTACTATTATGTATCCTTGTTTTGCTTTATAACCTAATGTTCTTGCTCGATGAAGATTTGTTGGCTTTTCAACTCTTTGAATTGATCTACCTTTTCGATATTCTATTCCACGATACCAATGTGGCGATTGATATCCTTTCTCGTGTTTTTCAAATGTTTCTTTGACATAACTATATCCAGACTTCAATTTTATTCAACACATCTATGGTTTAATATTTATTAAAAATAAGCATATTTTATTATTTTTTTGGTCAAAAAATTTTTTAAATACTATTTATTTAATTTATTCGTTAATTTACGTTTTTTATATACATCTTTTTATATTATTAAAATTCCCACGTAGGGAGAGTAGCTTAGCCTGGTATAGCGCACGGCTGATAACCGTGAGGTCGGGGGTTCAAAGCCCCCCTTTCCCACTTATTAGATAGGCATGCCATGCGTAGATTATTTTTTTTAACCCCTCAGCCTCGAAAAGGTATAAAATTTTAATTTTAAATATACTTCATTTGCTTTAATATATTTTTTACAAAACCAATCAATAAAGATCATATCATCTTCTTTTAAATTTGCATTTTCTAAAGCATTATAATAGCTCTGTCTAATTTTATATTCAATATCAAACATTGGATATTTATTCTTAAACAATATATAATTCATGAGGTTCTTGCAGTTTTTTCTCAATTATTTTATTATTTCCTTATTTTAAACAATAAATTTTAATTAAAAACTAAATTTCAATCTTTCAATGAGATGAGTTAAATTAGTCACTCCGATTAAAAATATGGATGGAATAACCTGCTAAATTTAAGTACGCTTAGTCTACGTTAAAGATTTTTATTTATTTGGCGAAGTAGTTGCTTTTTATTGCATCGATTTATTTATTAATCATAAAATTTCGGGACTCTTTCATTTAAATTAAAGAAAATCTTTATTTTATAATTAATTAGAGAAGGTGAATGACCAAAAATTCTTTCTTTACTCATATTAATCGATGATTAAGAAAAGCATTATCACTTAAGCGGAATTATATAATGTTGTATTTTATTCAAGCTAAAAAAACAGGGTTGATTAAGATTGGTTTTTCTACTAATCCAAAAGATAGATGTAGTATTTTAAAGAGCTTCAATGCAGACAAATTGAGAATACTAAAGATTATTGAAGGCAATAGTAGAGGAGAATATGATTTACATAAAAGATTTAGAAAATACAGACATCATAATGAATGGTATTATCCGAACTAAGAAATATTAGATTTTATAGCAAAAACAGATTCATATATATTAAAAGAAGATCTTGAATGTGAGCTAGAAGAGGATTATAAAAAGCATATAATAAATGATAAAGAACAACATATAAAATGTCCCTCTTGTCAAATCCCATTACTATTAAAATCAAATGAGAGATATAAAGATTGGTACGAATGCCCCAAATGTGAATATATTGTCTGTGTATATCATAGTTTCAGAGATTTCGTTGAACATTAGTAGATAGTAAAAAAAGGTAAGTCAGAATTTCAAATTCAAGATCTTCTTTCTTGTCCATTCTGCGCTTACTTAACTGTAATCGCATCGATTCATCAAATAGTACTTTCTCCTCATGAGTAATAATATTCTTTAATAAGAAACCAAGTTTGTATTGTAATTATGTTATTAAGCACCCAATGGATTATATTGAATGATACTATCATCATAATTTAAATCACTCTTTTATTATGTATTTTTACATCTTAGAGGATTCTTTGATATTATCAAGAAAAATTCTTCCTGAAAACTCTTACTATGAATTAACTTCAATTATCTTCCTTCACTTTTTTAATTATCATTCTCTATTATATATTTAGAAATGAAAAATATCATTATTTCTGGAACACCTGGCTGTGGAAAAACATCAGTAGCAAAGAAAATCTCTAATTTAATTGATGCTAAGATAATTTCTTTGAATGAATTAGCAATTTCAGACAAATTTTCATTTGAATATGACAAAGAACGAAAAACGTATATTGTGGATTTTGAAATATTTTTACCTTATGTCTTAAATACGATTGAAGAGATTAAACAAGATAGTCCACCATACTTGATAATAGAAAGTCATTTCTCAGATATAATTCCTGAAAAATTAATTGATTATGTATTTATTTTAAGATGTGATCCGGATGAATTATTTAAAAGATTAGAAAAAAAAAATTATGATATAAAAAAAATTACCGAGAATATTCAAGCAGAAATTTTGGGTAATTGTGTCAATTACTTTATCCAAAAGCAAATAGAAGTACCTATTTTTGAAATCGATACTTCAGATATTAATATTGAAACTGTCGCAAAAATTATAATTGAAATCGTAATTGAAAATAAAAATGGAGAAAATTATCAAATTGGAAAAATTGATTGGCTTGAAAAGTTATTTAACGAAAATCGTTTAAAAGAATTTTTTAATTAATAAAGATAAATTTATAAAGGAAACCAAATGAAGTATGAAATTCTAGATGTGGATGCTCTAGGAAGAATAGGAAAACTAGAAGTTAATAATAAACAAATGATTACACCTAATCTTTTTCCTGTAGTACACCCTTTTAAAAATGTAATTTCACCTTCAGATTTAAAAAAGTTTGATGCTCAAGCTGTTTTTACAAATGCTTATATCCTTTTTCAAAATGAAGTTGTAAAAGAAGATGTCTTAAAGAAAAAAATTCATCAATATCTTGATTTTAATGGCCTTATTGCCACAGATAGTGGGGCATTTCAGCAATATATGTATAACACTTCTAATATGAAGATTGAGGCTAAAGAGATCGAATTGTTCCAAGAAAAGATTGAATCAGATTTTCCAGTGATCCTTGATCTTCCCATACAGCCTGATGATGCATATGAAAAAGCAAAAACTAAGGTTGATGCCACAATAGATAGGGCAAAAGAGAATATCAAAAGACGATCAAATAAAAATTGCGTATGGTTTGGACCGATTCATGGAGGTAAATACCAAGATCTTCTAACAAGATGTATTAATGAAATGAATAAACTAGATTTTGGTGTCTATGCGATAGGGGGATTAGTAAAATCTTTTCTCGATTACAGGTTTGACGTAGCTCTTCAAATTTTATTGAATGTGAAAAAAATTGTAAACCCAAATAAACCGTTACATATGTTTGGGTTAGGATTACCTCAGTTTTTTTCTTTAGCTGTAGCATGCGGTTGCGATTTAATGGATTCTGCAGCGTATATCTTATTCGCTAAAGCGAATAGGTATTTTACATTATCTACAGGTACTAAAAACCTTGATGATTTAGAAGAATTTCCATGTCACTGCCCAATCTGTGCAAAATTTAACCCAAATGAACTGAGGAAATTCGATGATAATTTGCGAATTAAACTCTTAGCAGAACACAACTTATATATTTCTTTTTCTGAGCTAAAAACAATTAGACAAGCAATAAGAGAGGGGAATTTGTGGGAACTTGTTAATCAACGTATACGAGCACACCCCAATTTAGTCAAAGCAGCACGTATCTTAAAAAATGAAACTCTAACATTTGAACCCTATGAAAAAGTTTATAAGAAGCATGGGAGAATGTTTGTTTCTTCTGAAAATATTTATAGACCTTTGATTAGCAGATACGAGAAAAGGATTAATATCAACTATCGGGTTCCAGAAGATGTAAAATTTTTAATAATTTTACCAGAATTAGATGCTAGAGGAGAAAATTCTCCAACAATCCAAAATTGGCTTAAAGAAGTAAATGATAATACTATAATCCATCGCAAAAACATACATGTTGTATTTAATTCTTTCTATTTTGGAATAATTCCACTTGAATTAATAAACACATATCCGATGGGGCAATTTGAATCCATAACAGTCTCCGAAGAGGATAATGAACTTTATAAAAATTCAGTTAAGATATCAAGCGCTTTCATTAATCAAAATTATAGCAAGTATTATAAATGTGGAGTATTAATTCCCGAGAACTACATAAATCAATTTAATGAAGTTGTAGAATTTGACGCTGTTAATCCAATTTATGGCCTAGAATCTATTTTAAAATCTAAATTTCTATCAAACTATTCGGTTTTTATTAGTTTAAACGATTTATTACAATTCTTTAGGGATGAATAGAGTATATGGCTATATTAGAAAAGATTTCTGCCTATGGACATGAAAATATTCTCTGTACGCATAGTACAACTATAGAAATTACAAAAGAAAAGAGTTTAACAAAGAAAGGAAATTGTATCATAGGAATTGATGCTTCAAAAGCTTGTTTTGATTTAAATCGCAGTTTGAAAAAAAAAATAAAAGATGGATGTAAAATAAAAATCACTTTAAAATTAGAAAATTTCCAAGATTCTTTTTTTGGTTTTGGAAGTAAGGAAATGAGATTATTGGATAAAAATGAGATGGTTTTTCGTAAAAGCAAATTTATTTGTGATAGAACAGTTCTTATAAATTGTACGAAATCTTCCGAGGATATAAACCGTGAATTAATCGAAAAGCTAAAAGTTCCTGGAAATAAATTATCAATCATATTTGAAATAAATGAGAGAAATGGGAAACAATAGCCAAGCTGAGATCTTATTTATTAAGTTAAAAACAAAAGATGGTCAAACCTTCATTAATTTTTTAAGAAATAAGTTTAAGAATACCCAATTTATTGACCAAAAATTTAAAATTTTACATGAGAATGACAATATATTATTTCCAATAGTAAATGACCAAGTTTTAATCGATAAAGTAATTTTATTAGTAGATAAAGAAATTAATTTTGAAATAATTTCCAAAGAAGGACTCCCCAATGAAAATTATAAATATAGAACCCTTCAGAAAGCATTAGAAGGTAAAATACCTGATAAATATTCAGAATTTATTCCAAAATCATATGATATTGTTGGACATATAGCTATTATTGAGTTTGATAAGTTTAATAATATAAATAACAAAATATTCAATGATTACAAACAGAAAACTGCTGAGGCAATATTAAGCGTAAATAAAAATGTTGAAATCGTTTATGAGAAAAAAAGTCAAATAAAAGGAAAATATCGATTAAGAGATTTAGAGGTCTTATATGGTGATGATATTTCTGAGACAATTCATAAAGAAAATGATTGCATTTTTAAAGTTGATGTTAAAAATACATACTTCTCTCCAAGATTAGTTTTCGAACGAAGAAGGATTGCTTCAACTGAGATACAAGAAGATGAGATAATTGTTGACATGTTTGCTGGTGTTGGAACTTTCTCTATTCAAATTGCTAAAAAAAGAAATGTCAAAATTTATGCCTTTGATATTAATCCTAATGCTTATCAATATCTGAAAGATAATGTCGAGTTAAATAACCTAAAAGGAAAAATTATCCCCAACAACATTGATGTTAAAGATCTCCTTGAACCAAAAAGCCAATTAGGTCAACTTCTATACAATAAAGCAAGTAGGATAATCATGAATTTACCCGAAGACTCAATCAAATATTTAGATATTGCTACCTTTTTAATGAAAGAAACTGGTGGGATCTTATATTTTTATCAATTCTCAGAAAAACCAAACCCTATAGAGAGATCTTTAAAGAATCTTGAGGAGCAGCTAACTCGATTTAATTGGGAAATTGAGTCTATTATTAATTCTAAAATTGTAAAGCATTATTCACCAAAATCTGAATTAGTTGTTGTTGATTTAAAAATAAAAGCATCAAAATAATAGCGGACCTAGCAGGATTCGAACCTGCGACTTTCGGATTAGAAGTCCGACGCCCTATCCAGGCTAGGCTATAGGTCCATTTTTTCTCTATTAAATGTCTTATACTTATAAAAATATCTTATATGATGTTTAAATTTTATGACCTTGAAAAATATGTAGGAATTTAAATAGAGGATTATAGACTATTTTTCATGTATTTTCATAAAATTATGTACATAAGATGCCCATCTTGTAGAATGTGTGTAGAAATAGATTCACAATATAATTATTGTCCTATCTGTGGTGGAGTTATTGAATCTTTTCAAAATAATGATGTAAAACAAAGGAATGGTTGAATTTTATAAAACTATGCCAGATAGACAAATTGTAATTTAAAATAAGATTTGAATGAATCTATACTCTTTATTTGTCAATAGCAAATTTTTATTGAAATATGCTAATTATCTTCTTCATTATAAAATAGATCTGGATAGATAGGCTCAAATTTCTGAGTAAATATCTTATGATTCAACCAAATTTTGTCCTCTTTATTCCACTTTAGATTCTTTAAAGGATTATATTGTTTTAGGAACTCAATATTTCCATAAACCGATTTAATTAACTCCTTACTGTCAACTAAATCATATAAAAATAAATGATGGGGGATTTCTAAATATTCAAATAATAAATTAAAGACTTCTAGAAATTTATAAAACATGCTAAACTTGGATTTTGGAAGATACAGTTTTATCATTAATCCATCCTCAAATTTTACTTCCTTATCAAATCCATAAATGTAAAATTCTCCTTCAATCTCATAAATAAAACCATAATTAAAGTAACTGAATATTTGTAATAAAATGTCTTTAGATTTGGATTTAATATTGGGAAGGATTATAAGTAGCTTATCTTGAAATCCTAAATTCTTTAGGGATAAATATGGAAATATTAATTTTTTGTTTAATAAGTTTTTAATTGAGTTTACAACTTTATAATTTCTTGTTCCTAAATGTGTTTTTATATTCAATGATTTGCGATTGTAGATTTGGGTCAATGCTTCATATTCCTCAGATTCTGGATCATAATAAGGAGAGGTTAATTGTTTTGAAATATTATATTCGCTCACTTTAGGAATTTGAGCATCATAACCCGGCTTAAAGAGAATATTTTCTAAGTGGCTTTTAAATTTATCAGCATCATATTCCCAACCATTTTCAGTAAGATTATAATCAAAATGTAATAAAATATAAATTTTTTTAACAGAGAATAATGAGTATTCTTGAATTATTTTCTTCGATTTCACTAACCAATGGAGATATTTATCGTTGGGGGTGTTATAAGGCATAATATATTTTATTAAAAACGGGATTGGATTATCAATTGATAAAGGAACTTTTATTTGCTGAAAAGTATTGAGAAATAGAAGTTTAAGATCTATTTTACTCACGTTAGTAGGGCATAAATACAAGAAAAATTGATCAAATCCGAATTGCTGAAAAGAAGGTATAAAATGGATAGATTTCACATATTTTTTAAAAAATGGCTCTTTGTTTATTTGTTTAAATTTATCTAAGTCAGTTAATGATTTATTAAGATTTACGTTAAGATCTCTTAACATATTTAAGTTTTTTATATTAAAGTCAATTCTTTCTTTTGATAATCTATTATTAATTGACTTTACTAAATTAGTCATCTTATTTTCCTTTAAGAATAGATTTGATTGGGTTTTATTAACTTCCACAGGAATAGCCTCTAAAGGATCTCCTAGAATTTTTTGTAAATAATTATCGTATTGCTTAAATAAGTCTTTAGTATAAAAAAACTGACCTTTCTCGAGATCATATAAATTTTTTAAAGAAAATACTTCAGTAAATCCACTATAAAAATTTCTTTTAGCAATAATTAGATTCTCTTTAAAATTATTAAATAATATAGAATAAAACTGATAAGCGTCATGATAGTGGAAGTTGGGGAAACGAATCTCAGCAAAAATTAGATCTTCATTAGAAATCATATCTATTGACTTGTAGAAGAGGAGTCTTGGGACATAACTTTTAATAGAATTCAGTATTCTCAAAGACTGTTCGTTGTTCCTTATTATAAAACCAAAAAACTCAGATTTCGCAAAAACGTATGGAATAGTATTAAGTAAATATGGTTTTACTATGGGCGGTTCATGGTTAAGGAATCGTGCGATTCTATCTTCGACCTCCTTACTAGTTATATCTCTTAATTTAACTGCTTCATAAATTTCTTTTAACTTTAACTCCTTTTTGTTATAAATTTCTTTGATTTTTTCGGGTTTCTCAATAATTCTTCTTAATGCTCTTAAATTGAAAATTTTAAGGTTAAAACAAATGTTCAGAAACTTATTGTATAAAATTAATTGATTTATTTTCTCTGAAAAGAGCTTTTTATTATTAAAATAGAGAGGTATAAACTCCTTAAATAGAAGTTTTTTTATCAATTTGTTCTGTAATAGTAAATTATCACCTAAAGAAGAAGATAGTCCATGCTTCTTGATACTTTCAGCAAATTCTATTGAATTTCTAATTTTAGGATTATTTCTATGATATTTTTCAATTAAACTTAAAATTAATAAAAGCTCATCTAAGAGATTTTTTAAATAAAATAAACCATAACTATAGGTGGGTTCCAAAAAATTAATAAAATTTTTACTAATCTCTGGATTTTCTAAAAAGGATATCGCAAATTCTTTAATATCATTAATAAGGTTTCTTTGATAAGTGATCTCTTCGATTATATCATTTTTTAAAGATTCTAAAGTGTTCTCTCTTCTTTCAAATCCAAATGAATTTGTAGAAAAGAAACGTATTTTATCAAATATTAAAAAATCTAACAAATCTAAATCTTCTTGATGAAAATTAAACCCATAATTTAAAAAGGTATTTATTTCAAATTTCTTTTCATATTGGTTGTGAAAGGGGTTAATAAGGGATTCATTATTATGGAATTCTCTCAAGAAATTTAAATTAATAAAATAATTGAAATAATAATTTTGAAATAAATATAATTTAGATAAATAACCTAAATTTTTCATCTTTTTTAATACACTTATAAAATCTAGTAAGTATTTTTTTGGGAATGCAAAATATCCTAAAATTTCTGGACCGAAACCTGAAGAGTAAGAAATTCTGGGCTCTAGTAAAAAGGGAAAGTCTTTTAAAATTTTATTTATCTTAGAAGTAGTTATTAAAGGATGAAATTTCATATAACAAAAACAAATAGATACATTAATCGCATTCCAGTGAACTTTATAACTTGGACTAAGCAATGAATTATTACTTATCAATTTCATGTTTGAGGTAAATTTCCTTAAACTTAGTTTAGTTCGTATCATATTTTTTTCTTTAAATTCTTTGAAATACTCTTTATAATCTAATAACGCGTTATAATATTTAACTTCATAAAAGATATCGATGAGAATCCTCAAAGTTTCGACCATTTCATTGTCATAAAGAATTTCTGAAATTTTTAACATAACTTCTTCTTGTAATAGCATAACTAAATCATCCAAATCTTTATTAATTACAGTTATATTACTCTTTATTAAATTAAAGAAGATCTGAATAATGTTTGCCGTTTCAGAGTATAATTTTTCATAAGTAGTCATAATAGTGCTAATATATTCATCATGGATAAAAAACTCTCGAATCATCAATTTCCAATCGTCAATCCCATTTAAATGGCGAAGATTTTTCTCTACAAAAGAATTTATAGTAACACTAGCCGATAAAGTTTTCTTAGGGAGAAATATATTGTAAGCTTCTCTTAATAGGATAAATGGCAAGAATTTAATATAATCTTGAGAAATATCTATGTATAAAAACTTATCTTGAATAGAACGAACTACTCCAATGTCAAATGGATTATTTTTTTTCTTTTTGGTTATTAATTTCTCTTTTGATATTTGTATTCTTACATTTTTGTGAATAGGTTCTATAGATATATAGTTAGCTAATGAATCTACATACATGTGAAATATTTTTTCAATATCTTCCAAACCTTTACCTACCGATAGATTTTCTAGAGCATCAAATTCATCTATAAATTCCATTATCTACTAAAGGAAAGACTATAACTTAAAATTTTTAACTCATTTGGTCATATCAAATGCCTTAATTTAAATTATATTATCAATTTATTTTGGTATTACTCAAAAATTGTAATATTTTCATTAGATTATTTAGATTTAATGGAATAAATAAATTATTATTTTGAAATTCTACCTTAATTTGGTTAATATATTTAATTAGGTTCTTATTTGGTTATCTATTTTTACTTTTTATTATCTGTCACTGGGAGTCTTTGAATATTAGAGGTTTAAATATTTGAGATATAATAAGATATTGAATCATAATTAACTGGTTCATTACATACAATTCAGGATGTAATAAGATGAATAACAATAAAATGATAATCGATTTATTTACTATTCCTCATGGCGGTGATGGATGTCCAAGAGTAAGGACTCCTCATGGCGGTGATGGATGTCCAAGAGTAAGAGCCCCTCATGGCGGTGACGGATGTCCATATTAAGTAAATCATTATCAGATTAAATTACTATATTTCTTCTTTTTATTCCTTTTTTACTGATTTCTCGTGTCCTAAAACCGTTTTATATTTATTTTTTAACTATTATTTTGAAAAATTGAAATCAATTTTAAAATTTTTTAGGTTTTTAGGAGTTTAAATTGAAATTAGAAATTTGTTTGACTTATAAAAATTTTATAGAAATAAATAAACATGTAATAAGAATATGACAATAATTAATAAGTCTTATTTTAAACAGGATGGAACACATATTTTTTATCCAAAGTTTAATGGTTTTAGAAATTCTGAAAAAGTGAATGGTTATAAAGCCGTTTCATTTCAGGAAACCATTCAGAATATAACAAAATCATTAAAATTTTTCTTAAAAAGAAATAAATTTGTTGAGCATTCTTCTTATACAAGTTCAATTGAAGATATATGGATCACTAGTACAAATCTCAGTCATGCTTTAGAGGTGGGTAATGATTTTATTCTATATAATTCCTTTGGGAAAGGTACGACTTTAGAGGCTAGTGTCGCTAGTGGATATGCTGAATTAATAGAAAGACTTCAAATAGGGTGGTGGTTTTCACGAAACCTATTAAAACCAAAGATTTGCCCTATATTTAATACAGAGATATCCAAGAAAGATAAAGAATTAAATGAGAGAATTTTTAAAAAAACACGAAAAAACAATCCATACTTACCTAATTGGGATGGATACAATAAGATGTATCTCCCATTTAAGAATGTTTATACAAATGAAGAAGTTTTTCTTGATACTATTTTCTTATCTTCAACTAAAGGATGTGCCTCAGGAAATTCATACGAAGAAGCTTTTGTGCAAGCTTTATGTGAGATTTTCGAAACTTATACTATATTAAAAGTAATTTCTAATAATATAAAATGCCCTACAATACCATCAGAATATATTTCAAATAATAATAAAGAAATTATACAGAAATTTAATAAAGAGAATATTGATATTATTGTAAAAGATTTGAGCTTAAACAAAGGAATCCCTGTAGTCGGTGTAGTTTTTCACCATAAACAGATCGATAAACTGGAATTTCATATATCAGCAGCTACTTCCATTAATTTCGCAATTGAGCGATGTTTTACCGAAAAATTACAAGTCTTTCCATTTCATAAGATTAGATTAAGATATACTAAACGCTATTTATTACGTATTTCAAAATTGTATAAAGTTTTTCCCGAATTAAACAACTATTTCCCATTAGAATATTTTTTCAAATATAGGTTTGAAGTCCAGCAAATGTATCCTTCAAAAAAATTAGAATTTCTAATTGTAAATTTTGGAAGTTTTAAGAAATGGGATTATAGTGATGAAAATTTTCTTGTTGAACTAAAAAATCTTACAGAATTTTGTAGAAAAAATGGTTGGTACATTTTTATGAGAGACTATAATTGGCTTGGTTTTCCTACAATAAGATTATTTGTTCCAGAACTCGAATGTTGCATACTTGATCATCTCTTATACATGCCAGATCAAGTATTTAAGCTAAAAAAAATGCTCATAACAAATATAAGAGAGATCCAATCAATTGATTTAGGAATATTATCTAGATCTGAATCGTTGATTTATGTAGTGATAAAAAATTATAATCTTTCAACATTTCTAGGAATTGATACACTTTCTCTAAGACGAATATCTACATGGGAGTTTTTTTCTTTGCTCTGTTTAGCTTACGGCAATTCTGATCTCTTTAAAAAATTTTGGAAATTAAGGAAATCCAATGAGATCCTAATTACGTTTAAAAATGAACCATTTAAAGATTTTTCAAAAAAACTCTTGACAAGACTAGAAAAATTGATTCCAAATTGTCATCAAGAATGTAATAATTGCAGGCATGTGCGAACATGTAGATATGGTTTACTTGAATCTATCGAGAAAAAAATTACATCTAAATATCCGGAACTTTTCAAGGTTATTAAAAATCACTATGATCATAAGATTCAAGATTTCTTTTGTTGAAATTATAATTATCATGCAAATATTTCTTTTTATTTTTTTAAAGTTTTACAAAAATTAAAGGAAGGATTGAGACATTCAACATTATAGCACCAATGATAAAAAGATATTCAGTAATTATAAAACTGGAAAGTAAAGTTCCTAATGGAATAAAAATGAAGCATGCTAGATGTCTGAAGGATGCTATAAGGTGAAAATAGACTGATTTATCTCCTTGTTTAAACTTCATAATATAGACTGTGATGTTAAAGTTGGCAATTGTCCCTAAAGAGCATCCTAAAAAATATAATATAGTAAAATATGTAAAAGGGACAATTATATACATCAAATAAATAATTCCGATTATTGGGATTAGAATGAATATAATAATTTTAGGTTTTGCTTTTTTAACAAGAAATCCACCAATTGCACTACTCACTATACTTATGAGAAAATAAAAGCTTAAAAAGAGATTAAAGATATTAAAGTTATTGAGTCCAAATTTATTTATTAGAAAAGGAAAAAAGGGATATGCGAAAATTACATCGCTAAATGCAAAAAAGATAAAAATGCAGAGTAAAATGAATGTTAATTTAGAATTATGATTAGAATTTAGACTAATTTCTTCAGAAATTTCAATTTTTTCGGGTTTTTCGATGACTTGAGGATTCAATTGACTTCTCTCAATAATAAATGGCAAAATACTTAATAAAGGTATTAATAAAAGAAAGCTACAGTAAATCATAGTTTCCCAAGAATTTATTGAATGAATATCATTGATTAGAAGAAAGAATAAGAAGAAAGGAAAAAAATTTCCTAAAGCTTCGCCTAAAAACACAAAAAAAAGATTTCTTTTTTTCATTTCGTTAGTTGGTGAAATATCAATAACTAACGATTTTGAACAGACATCTAGCATCATACTTGAAATATAAATCAAACATAAAAGGACTCCAAACATTAAAATATTATTGAAGTTAAACCCAATAAGAATGTAGAATAACGCTAATAAATATCCAGAAAGAATAATATAATATTTCCGTTGATAACCCTTAATTCTGAACTTATCTGTTATTGTAGCTAAAACAGGACGTAATAATAATATGGAATAAGCAAGAAACTGCATTAATGCAAGAATAATTCTATTAATATCTAATACATCAAAAAAAAGAATTGGAAGATATTTATTAAGAAAAACAAATATGGATGAATAGGTTAAATATATAAATATAAATGAAGCATAATTTACATTAAAATATGATTTTGATCCGTTTCTTTTTAATTTAAACATAATATAACTTAAACTTTATTACTAATTATTTAAAGAAAAAGTAATTTAGAAAAAAATTAGTTTAATACTTAGATTCCCGGTAAAAATCTAGAAAGATAACAAGGAAAATAACCAAATCTATTGATTCAGCAAAAATCAAGAAAGTATCAGATTCCCCGATAATAAATTGTGCTATAGGACGGACTATTTGAGAAATTAAATAAGCTCCAAATCCTATTGTCAAGATTAACGTGTTGACTTGAGAGAGGTTTTTGTTTTTATAAGCAAATCGAAAGAACCAGAATATTGTAATTAATGAAGGAATGATTATAACAGGGTAATATATGGTTAAGGTTCGAACGCTTGGTGCTAATATTCCGGCTATGAACTCAATAAATAAAATGCTGAAAATCAATCGATAGTTAATCTTATTGTGCATTTCCTCGTTGGCAAGTCTGTTTAATCTTGATTGCAATGAAAAGGAAAATAGAATCATTTCAGTACTAAGATATATCATTGGTAAGAAGTCAAAGATCATAATGAAGTATCAAGTCTTAAGGGCTTTTAAAACAAGAGTCTCATCCAATTGAAAATAAATGAAGTCGGCAAATAAATCTAAAGCCTTTCCGAATACAAGAAATAAGAAGAAAATCCCGAATAAAAAAGGTAAATCCGAAAAATATTATTGTTCTTGCTGAAACCATTTATAAAAGGTATATATGACCATTCCAGATAAAATAATTATTCTACTCGAAATGATCAATACTACGCCTAAAGCGCCCTCATGGGTAAGATATTACTGAACTATTGCATTCCAATTAAATATATACAATAAGATAACTGAAATAATACCAATTATAACAGATATAGAGATTACCGTGAGATAAAATGTCTTTTTATTTGATGGTCTCATTAAGTTTTTTTTATAAATACCTTTTTAAATTAAACCAAAAAATTGAAAGCCCTAAAATATAATAGCTTAAAGTGTGTATGTTATTATTAATAAACAATAGAAGAAAAATGCCTAAATTTTTAAATTATTCTATAGTTGGTCTTGAGGATTACACAATTAGTTTTGAAAGTTATTGTTCTCTATGTGATATTCAGAAATTTTGCAAATGGGGAAAGGAGGAGCCGTTTTCTATTAAAATCAGTTGTAGTGATTTAAATCGAGCAAAAGAAAAGGTTAAGTTTGACCAACTTCAAAGATTACAAAAGACTGAAGATGTTTCGGTTCCTTACGAAGAATTAATTAAAAAAGTAAAAATTAATTTACAAAATATTATTTCTCAAATATGGCAAGGAAAAATTAAAGCCCATAAAGAAGAAATCAGATGCTTAGATTCTCATAAGATCGATCCTATGTTGGTAACTCAGCAAGGGCAAGATTGGTGGCAAGATTTTAACGCGACAATGAAAATTGTCAATAATGAATGTGAAAAGATAACTTAATTGTAAGTGTACTTATCTTTGATGCTGGTTTTTGTCTCATTTTTATAAGTATTTTAAATTAGATTATGTGTAGACTTTAAATATTCACAATAGAATAATAAAATAGATTGAATTTTATACTAAATTTCATGAATAACGATTTCATAGAAGATTTGCTTTCAGGTATTATATTATCTGAGTTAGAACGGTCGTATTTTGGGTTTTTTCAAGCTATTTTTCCATTCATGAAATATACATTTGTTTTTATAATATTCTTTATTGGATTATTAACATTGACAAGATTAAGAGGGGTTTATCTTCAGCAAAGGAGTAAAGGTAAAATGAAGGAAGAAGATCAGCTCGGAAAAGTACGATTGATATTAGGAACACTTTATTTATCTTTTGGTTTTGGAATCCTATTCAATTATCTAATTTATTTTTTGATTTGGATATTGTCTCCATTACCAAACGGTTTAATTTTCTTCTTAATAGATATCTTAGGTCGTTACATTCCGGAACTTATGTTTGAAAGATTATTGTTATACATGCATCCTATTATAGCACTTGCTTCATTTTTAGGTATAATATATTTCTTCTTGAGTCTTTATTATTTAATTAATAACAATCGTGTGATAAGTAATCCACATGGTATAATTCGACTCTTGATGACATCAATCGTTATGATAATATTTTTGGGATTTTCAACTAGTTTTCCTTATTTAGTATAGGTAGTTATTATGAAAAAATAGATCATTTTTTAAAACCATCATAGACATGCTCTAATGTAATTACGTACTAGCGAAATATTTATATATTATATTTATATTTATATTATTTGCATCAAAGAATATATTAGCATTTCAGTCACGCAATATAGTCAGTTTTTATAATACAATTTTATTCGCTACACGGGATAATTTCTACTAAAAAATCTTCAATTAATAGGTTTTAATAATAGTAATTATTTTAAAAATTATATAGGGTTGTTATTATGGAAGTTGAATCAGATTTAAGTAATTTTTCAAATTTATGTCCTGAATGTGAAGGTAAGATTATTTTACTTCACGAGAAAGGAGAAACTGTATGTGTACAATGCGGTTTAGTCATCAGTGAACGAATAGTCGATATAGCCCATAGTGGAAAAAGAGCCTTTACCAAGCAGGAAAAGGAATCTAGAGAAAGAACAGGATCTCCGATTTCAATTTTATTACCAGATATGGGTCTAAGTACAATTATAGATAAAGCAAATATTAAAAGCCCTGATTTGAAAAGAGCTGCTAAATGGAATTCCCGGATGACATGGGATAAGAGGAATATGTTAATTGCTACTACCGAATTAAAAAGAATAGGTAGTAATCTAAACTTGCCTAATCATGTTAAAAAAGCAGCAATACGATTATATATAGAGGCTTTCAAAAAGAAATTACTACGCGGGAGATCGATTAATGGGATGGTCGCAGCGTGTTTATATTTCGCTTGCAGAGAGAGAAAAATCCCACGAACTTTGCAAGAGATTTTAGATGAGACGTCTATTAGTGCAAAAAATGTGAGAAGATGTTATAGAACTTTGATTAGAGAATTAAATTTAAAAGCACCCTCAACAGATCCCATCTCTCTTATTCCAAGGTTTATTGCTGAATTGGAGTTAGATGTAGATGCAGAAAATGCAACTATAAAGATTTTACACAATTTTACTTCAAAATATTCTACAAGTGGTAAAGATCCAAAAGGCCTATGTGCTGGAGCATTATATCTAGTTTGTAAAAAGAAAGATAAAAAGGTTTCGCAGAAAGATATTGCAAATTTAGTGGGAGTAACTGAAGTTACACTTCGTTCAAGATATAAAGAACTTGTAAAAATGCTTAATATTATGGTATAAATAAATGTATAAAGATTTTTTTTTATTCTTCTTTTCTTAACATTATTTTGATAAAATCTGGCAGGGTTAATAAATATCCTTGGGCATTTGGTAGTTGATTTTTGATTTTAATGAATAGTTGAGAATAATTTTCAGCTTTTTCTTTCTGTTTAAGTACATCATTACGTGTTTGTTCTCTTATGGGTTCAACGGGAATTCCCCTCATGACAGCTCGGGCAGGGATGGTTAATCCTGGTGGAACCTGACTTTGGTTTAAAATTATTACTCCTTCACCAATTGATGCTTCTTCATAAATTAATGAGCCCTCTTTTATTTGAATGTAATCTTCTAGAAAACATCCTAAAAGTGTAACTGCTGTTTCTATAATACAATATCTACCAATATTTATTGAGCTCTTTTGTGATCGTGTAAACAAGATAACTCCATCAAATATAGTTGTATACTCTCCTATATTGATTGGTGAATTTTCAGCGCGAATAATTGATCCGGGCCAAATTATTACATTATCGTTGACACGAACATCTCCAATTAAAGTCGCCATAGGTGAAACATAACTATTTGGGCTTATATCGGGTTTCTTACCATTATATTCCATTATAGGCATAAGATTCTCACTTACAATGTTTATGATAAATAATTAAAATTATTACTTTTTAAATTCAACTTATCTCTTAAAAAATTTAAACTTTTATCAACCATCTTACATATAAGTATTAAATGGGTTTTTAGATTTAAATAATATAAATTCAACTTCAGGAAACTCTAGACTCAAAATGTTACACAATTTTTTCATTGCTAATATTTCATTCTTATAATGAGGTGTTTCTATTAAATTGAGTCCCATATCTCTAGCAAAAACAGCGTCAAAATAGTCAATCTTTCCCGATATATAACAATCACATCCTAAATTCATAGCTTTCTTTATGCAGTTTGCATCCGAAACCTGCCCACCAACAATACATATCTTATTGATTGATTTTTTGAGATTTCCAACGAATGAAACGTACTTTAAGTTCAAATTTGTTTTTATCCGTTGTACTAAATTTTCTAACGTAAATGGGTCTTTGTTATTTAAATAATGTAATGGTGAACAGATCCTTCCAATAGGGATTTTTATTCCTTCTTTATTCTTAATTTCAAATGCGTTTTCTAATTTTAAATAAAGAGCATTTACGAGTGTATCTGAAACTCCTCCTTCTGCTGCAATAAATGAGGAATTTAATACAAATATTGAAATTGGGAACTTAGAAAGTAATACTAATTTATTTATTAGATTTTGCCTAAATTTTAATATTGGTTTGTTAATTAGACTGTGATTAGATATTATTAAATTAACTTTATGTTTTAATGCACAATGTATCGCTTGTAAACTTAGATCTATTGTTAGCATTACCTTCTTTATCATTTTATTATTTAAACTCTTATCATAATGCAAGCCATATATCTCTGAATTGAATCTAAATGCTTTAGGTGAAAATTTATTTGTTAAAATCTCTTTTATTTCTTGAAGCGACATTTCAATCACTCTTTAAAAGCATTAATATGGAAAATTTGGATATTTTAATATGATAAAACTGAGTAAAGGTTTTTTAATTTTAAATTAAAATATATATATTAAATCGAAAATATCTTAAAACTAAAAAGAGTCTAATAGATATGAAACGAAAAGATTGTATATTTTGTAAAATAACTAATAAAGAAATTCCTTCAAAAATTTTATTTGAAAATGAATTAGTTTTAGCTTTTTTAGATATTTCTCCTATTTCTAAGGGACACACTATTGTAATCCCAAAAAATCATTATTCAAATTTAGAAGACATACCGAATTATGAGCTTACTGAGGTCTATAAGGAAGTAAAGAATTTAGCAACAAAGATTCATAAAAATTTAAAAATTGATGGGTATAATGTACTTCAAAATAATTTTGCTGCTGCAGGGCAAGTTATTAAACATTTTCATATTCACATAATCCCAAGAAATTATGATGATGAAAAATTTCGAATTAAAATACCTAGAATTCAAGCACCCGAAGATGAGCTTAATGAAGTCTATAAAATTCTAAAATTCTAAGAATATATTTTCAAATAAGAGTCCAATTAGAATTAGTTTAGTTTAAAAGAGTAATTAAAAATAGATGTAATAATGAAGCTTAAAAATTTTTTCAAAAAATTTAGGTCTAAAGCTAAAGAGTTCTTTTCTGATGAATATGGAGGGAATCTTATTGAATATGCGTTATTAGTTGGTTTTGCATTATTCATTTTTTTCATTATCATTGGTGTTGTTACTTCAATGTTAGATTGGACTTTAGGGTTGTCAAATGATTTTTTTGATTTATTTCGGTGATATTTTAAATAATCGTTTAAAAAAAGTTATTAAATTTACTTAGTTTTAATTATCTTATTCTCAATCACCATAAAATCATATTTTTCACCCCAGTCATCTAGATGTTCTATTACAAACTCAGAATCTAATTTTAAGTGATCAATAAATACTTCGAAAGGTATTTTATCTGCCCTTCTTAAATAATTCTGTATTCTTTGATCAAGATCAGATTTCTCAGGGGGTTTATCTTTTCTTTTTCTTGCTCTTAACTTCTTTAAAAGAGGATCATTTTTACTATCATTAAAAAAATATTCCACTATATTACTGATCACTTGTGCTTTTGTTGCTCCAAAAACATCTACTAATTCTTCAATTAATTTCATATAACTTTTATTAATTGTAACAGTTGTTCTTGCAGTTTCAGTCATCTTTTAATGAATAATAATTAGTTTTACAATATGAAAGAAAAAATTTTCATTTTTAAATCTTATGCTAATTGATGATAATAATACATAAATAAGCATCATTTATATATCATTTGCAATTATCTAGATCATAAGAATAAATTTTTTCACTTTAAAATTTAAAAAGTCGTTAAATTGTCGTATTTCTTTCTATTTTAAAGATGTGGAGGAATAAATCATGGCAAATAAAACATCATTAGAAAATTATCCTGAACCAAGAGCATATCTATCACCCATTCAGTTTAATTTAATAAAAACTTTAAAAGACGTGGGGCCATTAACAAGGCGAGATTTAGTAAAGCAACTAGTAACTCCAAGAACTACTATATATGACAATCTTGTAAAGCTTCAGAAAAAGAAATTAATTGAAAGATTTTCTCGCAATGATGGAAATAGAGGACGACCACGTGTTTTTTGGAAATTTAAAGATTAACTAATTTATTTTTCTTTATATTTTATATCTGATTCAACCCTATTTATTAATAATGTGTTAATTTCAATATAGGGACCAAAATTTCCACTGCAAACTTATTTTAATATAGAAGAAATTGAAAAATACTTTTAAATTTTAATATAGGACCCAGTTTATAATTCGTAAAAAATATTTAAATAATATTATTAAAATAGAAATAAATTAGATTATTGGTTTTAATTTGTTTATTTTCCAATCGAAATTAAGGAGTATAAAAATATATTTAATAAAAGAAATAGATTTTTTTCCAAATCAAGGAGTATTTTATTTAGGGATGTAATAAAACTCATTTATGCGTTTTTGATATAAGTCTTTATTACTTCCTAATTTATTTACACGAGGTCTTTTCGTAATGCTATCTCTCCTAAATGTTATTCCCATAATTTTTAAAAATGTATTAAATCCATCCCTCAAATTTTGAGGAGGTAAAGCCTTACCTTCTAAACCAGGAGTCCCTTCAAATACTAATATGGAATCAGCAATGAAATCTTGTGTTATTATATCATGTTCTACAACAAAACCAGATTTTTTTAATTCTTCAATAGATTTACGAAGTAATTGAGCAACCTGTAGTCTCATTTCAACGTCTAAAAACGCTGAAGGTTCATCTAATAAATAAATATCTGCTTCTGTAGAAAGACATTTAGCAATTGCTGCTCGCTGTAATTCTCCTCCACTTAATTCAGAAAAACTTCTCTCTCTTATATTCTCCAAATTTAAATTATTTATCAGTCTTTTCTTATAGGATTGACTCAAATGGGGAGCTAATCTAATTTGTGCTATAAGGTCTGATACTGATCCTTCCTCTTCAATTTTAATATATTGTGGTTTTATTATTACCTTCAATTTTTTAGTATTTTCTTCATTGTTTTCTTCTATATTCTCATCCAAATCTTTAATTTCAGTAGTAATAGTCTTTGCGATTGAGTTTATAAATGTAGTTTTACCAATACCATTTGGTCCTAATATTCCAATAATCTCACCAGCATGAATTTCACTCCCAGAAGCGGTTAGATGAAAGTTTCCTAATGAAGTTTCAATATCATCATAAGAAAAAATTACATCTCCAGAATCAAATAAAGATTCTTGAGGTGGACGTTCATGAAATAAGATAGCTTCCTCTCTGAACCTCATGTTTTCATCCTTGATATATCCATTCAAATAGATATTTATACCTACTCGAACACCTTGAGGATGTGATACTATTCCATAAACACCAGGGATTCCGTATAAAATTGAAACATAATCACTTAAGTAATCTAAAATAGCTAAATCATGTTCGACAACAATTATAGTCTTATTTTTATCTGATAATGTACGGATTAATTTAGCCATATTGATTCTTTCACTAACATCTAAATATGAGCTCGGTTCATCAAATAAATATATATCTCCGTCTTTAAGATAGGCTGCTGCAATGGCCACTCTTTGTAATTCTCCTCCTGAAAGTACTGAAATTTCTCTATCTAAGAATTCTGTAAGATTTAATTCCTTAGAAATTTGATCTAGTTGTTCTCCCATATCATTTTTATTCAAAAGATCAAATACTTTTCCCGATACAAATTTAGGGATCACTGTAATATTTTGAGGTTTGTGGACAATCTTAGCTTTGTCTTCTTTTAATTCAATGAAATATTGATGTAGTTCAGAACCTTTAAAATGTTCAATTATTTCCTTCCATTCGGGAGTTTCTTCTCCAAACCGACCAAAATTTATAATCAATTCATTCGAAAGTAATTTCAATAATGTACTTTTACCAATTCCATTTTGTCCTATGAGTCCAAGCACTTTTCCTTTTTTAGGGATTGCCATTCGAAATAAGGAAAATTGATCTTGTCCATATCGATATGAAATTTGATTTTCTAGAGGATCGGGTAAATTTACAATATGTATTGCATTAAAAGGACATTTTTTAATGCAAATACCTTCTCCAGAACATAAACTTTCTGTTATTATAACGCTTTTTGCATCAGGGCTTAAAACTATCGTTTTATCTCCAGTCCTTACTCTGGGGCAATATTTGATACAAGGTTTTTCCCCAAAAGGACTGCATTTATCTGGTTTACAAAAATCCTTATTTAAAACAGCAATCCTCATTAATTAACTCACTACCATTTAAAAGCAAAAATGATAAATATAATTTGCTTACGTTAAATATACAATTTTTATAATAGAAAAATTTTTGTAATACAAAACACTACCTCATTGAAGCAAAAGCTCTAAAGTGATTAAAAATTGAATGAAGATTTTCCAGTTCATTGGGTAGAAGAAATTGTTGAAAAAATCTACTCACGAAAACCTGAAGAAATAACACTCTCTACCGGTAAAACACCATCAGGTCATATTCATTTAGGAATATTACGAGAAATAATAATTTGTGATACTTTAAGAAGAATCTTTGAAAAAGATGGTAAAGTAGTTAATAATTTATTATTCTTCGACAGTTTAGACGCGGCTAAACGATTTCCGTTATATATCTCAAAAAATTTTCAAAATAAACACATTGGGAAACCATTTTCTATGATTCCATGTCCATATAGTGATTGTAGTTGTGAGAGTTATGCTCATCACTTTGGTAATGAATTAGTTAATATATTTCCTAGTTTTGGAATTAAAACAAAAATTGTATGGTCTCATGAGTTATACAAAACAAAAAAAATGCAAGAAAAAATTAAAATTGCCTTAGAGAATACAGAAAAAATTAAAGAAATATTAAAGAAATATATAATTCCCACCCTAAAAGAAGAAGATAAAGAAGATTTTATTGAAATGCAGAAAAATTGGATGCCCGTAATGGTGATATGTGAAAATTGTAATAGAATTCAACACCGAGATAGTGAAGGATCTATTAACCCGAATAGAGTGAAAGAATTTTTTAAAGAGAAAGAAACAATCTCATATGTATGTGAGGCGTGTGGGTATGATGGAATTCTATCTATTTGGAGTGGGAGACTGAAATTAAATTGGCGTGTAGATTGGCCTGCAAAATGGGCTATATATAATACTACTTGTGAGCCCGCGGGTAAAGATCATAGTGTTAAAGGAGGTGCTTATGATACGGGAATTGAATTATGTCAAGAATTATATGCTTATGAAGGACCGGTTAAAGTTCCTTATGAATGGTTAAGATTAGGAGATCAAGATATGGGAACTTCTAAAGGGCATGTTTTTACTCCAACGAAATACCTAGATATGGCAGATCCAACGATTTATAGGACAATTATTTTAAAAACTATTCCAACAAAACATATTACATTTAGGATTGAAGAACTACCCCAATATTATGATTATTATGAAAGAATGGAAAATATTTATTATGGTTTAGAAACAACTGAAGATTCCGAAGATAGAAGGTTTTTCAATTATATTTTTCCCTTAACTCAAGTATCCGATGTTCCACACACGAAAACAAAAAGAATACCTTTGAAAATTTTGACATTTTTCACTCAAATTCAGAATATTTTAAGTTTGGATAAACTCTATGAAAAAGCAAAATCCTATATGGAAAAGCAAAATTTTGAAAAAGTAATGACAAAACAGGAATTCGAGGCACTTCTTTCCCGTACTAAAAATTGGATTGAAGAAGTAAAAAACATACTAGAAACAGAAAAAGATCCTAAAATAAAGAAAGAAATTGAGAAAAAAATAGAGATTTTCACAATACCTAATGAAATTAATAAAAATATTATAAAAAAAATGGAAAAAAACCAAATTAAAGGAATACAACTATTAAAAGAATATTTAAATAAAACTGAAGCTTTAGATGCTGATTCTATTCAAAATAGGATTTTTTCTTTGGCTAAAAATGAATTAAATTACCCACCGAGAAAATTATTTGAAGCACTCTATCAAATTATCTTAGGTAAAAAAAGCGGTCCACGATTGGGTCCTTTTTTATCCTTATTAGATAAAAATTGGCTGATAGAGAGATTAAATATCTAATTTTAGAAATTCTGTAGTTTAGAAATAGTGGATTATTAATTATGAATCTTTATTTTTCCTCCTGAAGAATTTTCTTTTTTTCTTTTCTTTTAAGGTTTCATAGCAATCTTGGCAATAAGAAAACGCCTCAGCTATCATTTCTCCGCACTTTTTACAATGTTTATGGGGGTCTATATAAGTTTCAGTTTTTTTTTTATATCTCTCGAATTTGCTCAATTTAAATCTTCTATTTCTTTTAGTAATATAATTACTTATGGATTATAACTTTTTCACTCCATCTTTATCAATTTTAATTCGGAAAAATTGAGCCTTTTTCAAATTATTTGTTATTTCTAATGGATATGAAGGAAATTTTGAAGAAAATTTATCTTTATTTATAATTATCTCATTTAATCTGTCTTTCCAATAATTTAAGATGGTTTCTAATTTATTTGGGTTAACCAATGCAAAAACAGAGCCTCCACCCCCAGCACCAGTTAATTTAGCAGCATATACCTCGGGATGTTCTTCTATTATTTCGATTAAAATATTATTTACTAGTCCAATCCCATATTCAAAACCCGCGTCTTTCATTATCCTGTTCATAATTATAGTGTTTTGCTTAAAATATCTTCCTAGCTCCTTCCAGTTACGACACATTATAGCAAATCTAGACTTCCAAGCTATTTTTCCTAATTCTCTATAGCTTTTTATAATCTCAGGATTGTTTTCTAAATAGATTTTCCTTAACGTTCTATGGATATCCCCACTTTCATGAAGTACTCCCGAATAACAAACAATTATAGGAATATCATTTAAATTGTATACTTTATCGATTCTATCATAGATTGCTAAAGGTTCTTTTGAAATTTCTTTGTGGGAAAGCTTACCATAATAGGAACAAAAACTCAATCCCCCCCTGCTTATTACATATCGGTCTCCATAACCCGATGTAATTCTTAAATCTTCATCCTCAATCTTAGTCGCCATTTCTGCTATTATATCTTTATTTATTGGAAATTCATTTTTCTTCACATATTTTAAGTTATTAAAAATATTGAAATAATTTGCAAATCCATAAAGAATGGCAATTATTATAGCAGCGCTACCACCTAAACCACTTTGTAAAGGAATTGTTGAGATTAACCCAATTTCGAAGTTAGTTTTTTTAAACATTTCTTCAAAATAAGAACTCATTCTAAAGAATTTAGCGATACTAGCATAAATTAACTTGTCTTGCCCCTCAATTTTTCGCATGATTTCATCTTTACTCTTTAAAAGTTTTTCATCTCTAATTAGTTCGAAAGAATATTTTTTACATTCAATTTTTAAATTATATATTTTTAATTTACTCTCATGGGCAATATTTTTAATATAAAAGAATACTGAAAGTGGATTCTTTTCCCCATTGATCGCTACTGACGGCATCCAAAAATCTCCTTCAACAGCATCTAAGGGATTTATTAAATTTATTCTTGATGGTGCTTGAATTATAATATCTGGATTTAAATTTAACAAGAGCTCCTTAATAGAATTTAACAATTCTACCACCAAAATTAGAAATTTATTTAATATAACATGGAAGTGATTTTTAAGTTTTGTTTTAACATTAACGTTTTAATTGATTGTAATTAGATTAAAGTTAAGAATATCTATTTAGGTATTTTAATGTACAAATATTAAATTTCTCAAAAATATTATTATTTCAAAAAATTATTACAATAGGTTGAAATTATGAATTTCTGATACTTAAAATGATTAATAAAAAGTATCAGTTTTTATAATTCTTATCAAAATTATTAATGATATGGTTAAAAAGGGAAAGTATAAACTATTCAACTATTTGATTGAAAATCACCTTATTTACTATAAGAATATAAAAAAAAATGATAAAATCGTTGCGTTCGCTATACTTGTTTATAAAAATTCTAAATCAATTTTATCCGTTTTAAATGAATTTCTAAGAAAAAGACTAATTCAATATTACGCCATCCAAATAGATACTCATGAAAATTGTGAAAAATTATTATTTTTAAACTTTGAAGATTCCAAAAGAGAAAGAATAGTCAAATCCTTTAATTTTATCCAACAAAACATATTTGAAACTCATAATTCTGCTAAATTTTTAAAAGAAAAAGATTTAGAAACTCAATTTTTATCTAATATATCTCAAGAAATAAATTCTAATTCTTTTATCACCAAATTATCTGAATCAATAAAAATTTCAAATGACAATAATTCAAAGGTTTTTAGTTTTTTTCTCATTAATTTAGATTTTATTAAAAAAAAAAAATCATTCATATTAGACTTCTTAAATCTAATAAAGAATTTAGGGAGTAAAGGAGTTTTAATAATTAATTTTAAAACAGATAATAATGATGATATTAAAATATCCTTTTACTTTGTCGAAGAATGTGAAAATATTGATAATATAATTAATCTTGAGAATAGTATTAATGACTTTTTTCAAAGTAACTTAATTAAGAAACAAGATATTAAAATTAGGACAATTTTTAATTATCTTTGGAGATTAGAAATAAAAGACACCTTTTATTTTTTAAATGATTTTTTAGATCTATTTTTTCCTAAAACTTATTCTATGCCACTGTCTTTATCAGAAATCAATAAAAAATTTGAACAAAAACTATTAAATAATCAAATTGAATATGTAAGACTGGGTGATAACCTAATGTTTATTGAACACAGTTATTTGTTAATTATATTAGAAAATATAGATTCTAAATATATTCTAAGAATCCTTAAAAAATATTATCCAAAATATATTATTTATATTCTAATATTAAATGAATTGGGATATAAAAAACTAATAGAAGCTAAATCAATAAAATTAATGGAAAATATTAAAATAATCAATCCAAATGACATACAAAAATTTAATTGTCAAGAATTTAAAAGTAATTATTATCTAAAAAATACCTAAATCAATTGCAATATCTTGGGCGGAATATTCGGGGTGCAGCTTTATAAAAGCTTTTTTCTCTCCTTTTGGAGTAATCATAGTATTAACTTTTTTTACTTTTACATTATGTAATTTTTCAATAGCTCTTTTGATTTGATTTTTATTTGCTTGTCTATTTACTATAAATACCAGTTTATTCTCCTTTTCGATTAAATCAAAAGTTTTTTCAGTAATTAACGGTTTTTTAATAATTTTATAGAATTCTTCCATCTAAATTAGCACCTCATAATTATTTAATTCATTGAAAGCAGATTGAGTCCAAAGAATCAATCTACCAGATGTGCCACCGGGTGTTAATGTTTTAATTGATAAATTTTCCACTCTAATAACACTTGTTCCAGGAATATTTCTTGAGGATTTAATAATTCCATAATCCTCTTTAATTACGATTAAAATTCCCTTCTTTTTTTTATACTTTCGACCTCTTGATTTTCCTTTTCCTGCTCTAATCTTTCTGCTTTTCTTAATTTTAATTAAATCCTCTTTTAATCCCAAATTACATAATATTGAATAAATTTTTGTAGTTTTTTTTATTGTTTGGATTTTATCATCGACAACTAAAGGGATTTCAGGTACATTTTCAACAATAAATCCCCCCTTTTGAACCCAAGCTTTTTCACCAGATGCAGAAATTGCAGAAATTATTGATTGTTTATTGATCTGTTTGTTAATTTTTTTCTTAATCTTTTTTTCTGTTTTTATTGGATGTGTTCTTCGCCCCCCCTTAGCAAAAGGGACTCGTCCCACCTGCCTCGCTGTAATAAACCCACTACCTTTTATTCTGGGAGCTCTAGACATCCCGTGTCCTGTCCCCCAACCTTCGGCAGTATTTCTTAACCCAGCTCTCTTATCTCTTCCTTGAACCTGTTTATTTTTACTTTGAGCGGATGCACTTACCATCTGAATAAGATCAATTCTTGGTTTTACATCAAATATTTTTGGTTTATCAATAAGCCCTTTTTTCTTGCCATCCAAATTATAAACATTGACTTTATCCACAATATCACCAAATTGTATTAAATTATCTTCTTTGTTGACTCTCTCGGCTAATAAATGTAATTTCAGGAGTATTAACAACAAAAGATCTTAATGGTCTGATAGTTTTTCTTAATCTAATTAATCTTTTTTTAGATCCAGGAATAGACCCTAAAATCAATATGTAATCTCCTCGAATTTTCCCATATCTTATAAAACCCCCTTTTGGGTTAATTTCTTCTTCATTTTCGCCAATTACCATAATCCTTTTATGATATTCTGTTCTTTGGTGAAATCCTAATTGTCCAGCACGTGGAACTGTATAGAGAACTCTAGCGGGATGCCACGGACCAATACATGCAACAGCTCTCTTTATTTTATTATTTTTGCGAGTTAGAATTTTAATTCCGAATCTTTTAACAGGACCTTGGAAACCTTTTCCTTTGGTAATGCTAACCACATCTACTAACCCCCCCTCAGCTAAAACATCTCGTGCTCTTATTTCTTTACCCAAACTTTTATAAGCGAAATCAAATTCATCCTTAGGTTGGTTTATTGAATTAATTTTTACTTCAATAATATCTGGTTTTTTTCTAGGTAATGATGTGTGGTATGGTTGCGTTTGAAAAATGCCTCGAATTTCACTTGTGTCATTTAAAACTTTTAGAATTTCTTTTTTAGACACTTTAGGATCATAATTATCTAAATTTGGAAGATTTATTTTCCTAGATAAATAATTATTAAATTCATGAGTATATAGCTCTCCAACAATATACTTACCATATTCATCTTCATTATAGACTCTTATCCCTATCAGGATTAATGGAGGGACTTCAATTACTGTTACTGGCTTCATCAATTCTTTTCCATAATAAGGACTATTTCTTTGATCTTCTATATAGGTTATATGAGTCATTCCCGCTTTAAATCCAGCAAAACCAAGAAAATTAATCTCATCTGAGCTATCTAACCAATGTCTTACTCGACCTTTTATTTGCGTTGCTCTCTTTCTAGGAAGAAATGCTAACGACCCATGTCTGGGAGCGTGTTTCTTACGATGACCCATCCTTTATCACATTAACTTTTGGAAATAAATTTTTTAAAACAAATAAATTTTTTCATTTAGATTTTTATTTACTAATATTCCCTTAGAGATAAAAGTGGGTTATTTAAATTCTTCTTTATAAAAAATGTTTAAATGACTTTGAAAGATCTAACTTATTTTACAGAAAAAGATAATTTGGAAGGTAAAAAAGACATATTTTTGGTTTTAGATTGTCATAATTGCCCTCATAATGAAAATGATTTCTTTAAATCCGAAAAATGCATTTATTGTTTTTTAAACATTTTATATAAATACCGAGATAGAAAATTTGACTTTCTCTCAATATTATGCAATGAGATTTTAGTTAATGCTGATCAATTCAAATTATTTTTAGATTATTTCAAGATTTTAAAAAAAATTAAAAGAGTAAATTACAAAATCAAAAAGATTAGAGATGAAAAATGTAATTATAAAGAATTTAAATGTAAGAATCTGCCTAATTTCTTTTCTCTCTCTAAAATTAAGGAATATGAATATTATAATCCAATTATAATTTATATCAATTTTAAAAATAGAATTTCTTATTTGAAGAAAAATGGTGTCAATGATTCAATTTGTCAAAATTGTATTAATTCTATTAAAACATCAGAAAAGTTTGTCCTTAGACTTCTAAATAATTTGAAAATAATACAAAAATTTAAAGATTTTCAAACAGAAAGTGGAAATTCTAAAAATATTGATAATTTCTATCAGTATATCTTTTTGGGAAAATCATTTCTATTTAATTCCATTGAAAAATTTCAAATTGGAAGCTTATTCAATGATAAAATATTATTACAGTCATATAATACTGGAAAATATGATGTTTTTAAGGTAAAAATTTATGAAAACTCAAATGAAATTGAAAAAAATTACAAAGTGGATTTTTTCTATAAGGGAGAACAACAAGAGGATTACTTCGAACAGATAAGTCAATCTCTTCATCAAAATATAGAAATTGCTGAATTTGATCAATTAATTTCCTTAGCAAGTTTAATAAAAATCTATAAAAGAGAATCTCTAAAAGTATTAGATTCAAAATATAAGTTATCAAAATCTGTGAATAAAAAAATAGGTTTTATTACAGTATTAAAAAAATTAAACTTAGAAAAATTATTTCCCTTATTAATTGATGATTTTATTGAAGAAATATTCCTTGATTCACCAAAAGATGAAGTTTACATAAATCATCAAACTTATGGCCGATGTCGAACACAAATAAGATTTAATTCGAAAGAAATCGAACGAATTAAAACATTAATTAGATTATATAGTGGTCAGAGGCTCGATTTTATGAATCCAAGTATAAAATTTGTTATTAAGAATAAACATTTTCATTGTAGATTTTCTATTGATGTAGAGCCTATCCAAATTAATAATTTTGCTTTAGATATAAGAAAGTTAAATAAAAATATTCTAACTATACAAGATTTACTAAAAAATAGAACTATAGATCCATTAATTGCAGCATTTTTATATTTCAATATTATCAGAAGAAAAAATATTACAGTTACAGGTGAAACTGATACTGGAAAAACAACACTAATTAATGCTTTAGATTTATTGACACCAAAAGAATTTCGAAAGATATATATTGAAAATATTACAGAATCATTAAATGAATTTGAATATTGTAAACATCAATTAAAATATAAGGTAGACTCCTTAGAAGAATCAATATCAAGTAATTATTCAAAAAGCAATCAAATCAAAACTCTATTACATAGAACACCGGATACTATCTACTTAGGAGAGATTTTAACAAAGGAAGAAGCAGAAGCTATGTTTCATTGTCTTGCTGCTGGATTAAGGGGTTTTCAAACAATCCACTCAAAAGATATTGATTCGCTTATAAATCGTTTTATTTATCACTTCAATATAAATAGATCATGTCTAAATGATCTTGATCTAATTATTTTAATGAAAAAAGATTTTAATAAAAGAAAGGTTGTAGGTGTGTTTGAAATTAGTAAATCCAGCGATACAAAAAATTCAATTTGTGATTCAATTTTTGAATATAATCCGGAAGCTGAAGAATGGTTGTTGACAAAACCCCTTTATGAAACAAATGTGATTGTTGAATTAACAAAATATATAGCTTTAACTAAAGAGAAGTTCTTATCATTCATTAAAATATTCAATCAAATATTCGAATTTTTATTACATAATAAAAAGTTAAGAAATATTGAGCTAGTTGATTTCTTTCATAAAATTTCATATTATTCCTTAAGAACTATAGACCAATTAGAACACTTTTGGAATAAATGGAAAAAGAATAGAAGTTTAAATCCTTAAATTAATATTCATTTATATGACAAACCTAATAGAAAAAACTCTACTAATTGGGTTTGGGATTTTTACTCTAACGATTTTTTCTTCAATATTAATTCCCTTTCTTGGAAGGTTAACAGAATTTAATTATATTGAAAAGAATGAATTAGAATCCTATATGATAATTATTGAGGAGATTAACCAGGGTATTGACTACGTTGTTGAAAATACAGATGAAATATATCTTAAAAAAATACAATATCCGGGTAATTTAAACATCACTTTTTATAACAATATTGTTAAATATGAATTCATTATTGAAGAAAAAATTTGTTATAAAATTTTAGAATACAATGAGACATTTGTAAATTGTAACTTTCACCAAATTCTACCCAAAGAATATCTTTTAAATATTTCTCGATGTTCTATTTTGATAAAAGTTAATATTATTAATTTATACTAAAAATGTTAATTAAATGAAAAATCTCGGAAAATATATCGCATTTTGTAATAAATTCAAGAATTATAATTTACCTAAATTGAAATTTAAGGTATTGAATGAAAGCTATAATTATTTCTACAGAAATTTATATAATATTAATCAAGATAACATTTATAGGGCAAGTTTTATAATCTTTTTATCATCATTTAGCTTAATTATATTACTTTCATTAATTCTAATAGAACTAAACCTTATAATAGTAATTTTATACTCAGTCATTTTATCCTTGGCTCTCTCGTATAAATTTAATGCAATTCTCTATCAAGAAATTAACAAAAAAGAATCAGAAATTAATGCAATACTATATTTAATCAAGAT